>CAYGQE010000043.1:0-34753 GCA_964351995.1 uncultured Acidimicrobiaceae bacterium
GGCTGAACTGCGAGACGATCTTGGCGGCGATCCACTGCGTTGCACCGAGACCGCGCACGGCTGCTGCGGTACCACCGCGAACGGCGGCAGCGACTTCCACTGCGAGGCTGGTTGCGAGGTGCGCCCAAGAGAGCCAAACGACCAGGGCAGCGCCCTTTGCGACGCTCCACTGGTCAACTTGGCCATTTGTGATGGCGTATTGGACGTCTTGCAGCGATGGAAGGGCAGCTGGCATTGGATTGCCCACGAAGTGCACCAGCGCCCAGGGAATTCCGAGCAAGAACGCAATGGCTCCGAAGGTGATGGCAACGCCCCTTGCGATAGCGAGGGGTCGATATGTGCTTGCGATGGTCATGTGTCTGCTCCCTCAACGCCCCGCACGATGCGTGCTGTTGCTCTTCCGGTCACGGTCTTGTCATCGACGCCGACGGCGCTCAGTAGTTGCATCTCAACGTCTTGGGTCAACACCACCGACACTTCGGTCGCAGTGACTGTGACCTCGATCGTTCCTGCGAAGCCTGCGGCGTGCAGGTAGCCGGTGACGGCTGCTCGGGCCCGGTCGGGGTCGATGGTCGGACTTCCTTGGCGGACCTGAGCGGAGTCGATGCCTTGGATTCCGGCTCGAGCAGCGTTTTGAGCGAGGTCGAGCGCATCTCGTCGCTCGGCCAAGACATGGCCGCCGTCGAAGACCAAACCCGCCATCATCATCATCGGCACGACCAGAACGAGAAACCAGGGAGTGAAGACCCCGTCTTCGCCACGGCACCGACGCCGCACAGCCTTCTCCTCTGAGTCAGGCCGGATCATGGTGTGTCGCCTCCTCGGTAGGAATCGACAACAGCGATCGAGCTGGCGCTTACCGTCTTGGCACCGGGGATGCCGAGGCCGACCGCATCGCTGAGTCCGATGCTGCACGTGACGTTCGCTGTGACCTGGCCGCCTGGCTGGAAGTTGGTGGTGTCGATCTCGATGGTGAGCGTCTCGCATGAGACTCCGCGGGCAGCGAGCGTCGCTTCGGCTGCGGCGGTGCCGTCCGAGATTGCGGCCGACGGGTCTTGGCGCACAGATGCAGCGCGGGCTGCATCCCTCGATGCGGAGATGATGTCTTGGTTCGTCGTCGCAAGGCGGCCAACCAAGATCATGAATCCGACCATGAGGACCGCCAATGGGACGAGGATCACCACCTCGGTAGCGGCTGAACCTCGTTCCCCACTGAGTCTCCTTCGACGTTGTTGAGGGTTCATCGCTCTGCCTCCGGACGAAAGCGTTCCGTCGGGCCTGAGGCGGTTGCGGTGATGGCCCCTCCTCCCCAGAACGGCAGCACGTTCTGCACTTCAGCCGTGATGGTCACCGTGACGGATTCGGCGTTCACTGCGACGACGATCGAGTCGTTGATCAGCAGGTTCTGGCTGTCGGCCAGGATCTGGTTCGCAGCGGCTGTGGCGTCGGCACTGGTGGCGTTCTCTATCTGTGCTGCCCTGGCACCGTCCTGGGCCGCGGCGGAAAGGATCGAGCGGGCGTGGAAGTAGAGACCCATCTGGACCACCCACATGATCAAGAACACAGCGATGGGTGCGAGCAGGACCATGGGGGTGACGTCGCCTCGTTCGCCTTGGCATCGCCTGACTCGCTGCTCGCGACGAGCTTGTGTCGGGCCGAGGGCGCGGCTGTCAACGGGTCCCGCCAGGGACCGACACCACGTGGGTGTGGCACGCGCAGACAGCCGCGTCCTGATTGGCTCGATCACGATTGCTCCTCGATGCGCCCTCAGTCGAGGGTGATCGACGCTTCCTTGTCCGTGATTTTCTGGGTGATCGCGACACCGACGCCGACGGCCGCCGCGCTCATCACTGCGATGCCGACCGTGCGGGGAGTCACGTCGCCGCGTTCATCTCGATAGTCGAGGCGCTGGGCCAGGCCAGCCTTGATTCGGTTGGTGGCGTGCGTGCCCGCCGTGTGAGCCCGGAGCGTGCTCCGGAGCATGAGGTACTGCATGTCAGTTTCTCCCTATTGATGTTTGTATTGACTGGCCGGTCGGCCAGAGCGTGAACCTCAGTCCGGCGCGGACGAGGTCAGAGATTGAGCACGGCTGTCAAGGCCGGGTAGATCAACAAAATGACGAAGCCGGCCATCATCAGCCCGGTTGGCCCTGCCATCGCAGTCGTGCGGCCAGACGCCTCGCGCTCGATCTCAGTGATGTGGTGGTTGCGAAGCGCCTTCGCCTTGGTCATCAGCGACTCACGGATGACTGCACCCGACGTTCCGGCAAGTTCCATCGTGGAGGAGAGATCGGTCATGGCTTCGAGGCCGAGCCGCTCCCCCGTCTCTTCCATGGCTTCCCAAGGAGAGATCCCACGGATTCGGGCGTCAGTCAATGCTCGGCGCAAGACGTAGAATGACCACCCTTCTCCTTGCTCCACGCCGTCCTGAAGAGCTTGTTGAATGCCTGCGCCTCCAGCGAGCAAGATCGACACCAACCCGAGGTAGACGGTGAGCGCCGATTCGAACTCCTTTCGACGCTCGGAAGCCTTCGACCGAACTTGAGCATCTGTCCCGAACCAGCCAACGACAAGCAACACGGCGGCGGCGACGGCGACAAGTCCCGGGCTGAAGACCATCTCACCTGTGGCAGCGAAGGAGAAGGCTGCAAACAGCACGGGCACGAGCGCCCAGAATCCCCCAGTCTTGAGGCGTTCGATGAGATGGACTTCCTCGCTGCGGTCGAGCACAGCGAGATCGGTCTTGAGATCGCCCAGGTCCGTGCCGGTGACATCCATGATCCATCGCCCAAGCCGATGCGCTTGGCCTTCGACTCCGGCCGGACCGAGCTCGGTGTCAGACCAGCGGGGCTCTGCGAGTGACGCCAGCGCCGCATCGAGGGGCGGGGTCGTTCTGATGAGAGCCCGAGCGACACACCAGGCGCCAAAGGCGCCGAGTAGTGCGAGCATGAGTGGTGTGAGCATCAGATCATCTCCAGATCTCGTTGGTTGAGCGACAGAATCCGGGGGCCACGCCGGACGACGGAGAGCTTGGCCAGGCCGTACACAGCGACGACCCACATGCCTCCCACAAGGGCCATCACGAACTGCCCAGCGAAGGAGTCGAACGGCGACAGGTAGCCGTCGCTCAGCAACAGGAGGAGAGCAAAGACACCGAGGACGATCATCGTGACGGCCTTCGCATCGGAGTAGGTCTGCGCTCGAGAAGTCTCAGTACGCATCCTCATCGTTGCTTCCTGACGTGCCGCTTCGGCGACATCGGACAGCAACCCGGTCAGGTTCTGGCCGCGCCGTTCTGACGCAAGAATCAGCGCAACGGCAACTTGGTCGGCGGCGGGATCATTGACGTCGTTGGCGAATCGGCGAAGAAGCGTGGAAACGGGCTGGCGGCGCATCCCCAACGCAAGCGATTGGACCTCAGCCCGAATGTCCTTCGGCGCAACCCTGGCCGTGACGGTGATGGCTTCTTGGAGGCCAGCAGCAGACCCGATCGTGTCTCGGAGTTGCTCAGCCCACGTCGCAACCGCCTCGGTCCTGGCGACCGAAGCCTGGCGTCGCTTCTGCGATCCAGCAAGTGTCGGGGTCGAGAACCCGCCGAGCCCAGCCAATGCAATGGCAACGGGCCAGGGGGCAAGGAACCACATCACCAGAGCGAAACTGAGAGCCAAGCCCGCACGGAGACGCAGCTTGTCGATGTTGCGCAGGGGATCAAAGACCTGCGGGCCGAGGCGAGCAGGCGCAGCAGGGGTGTCTTCGACGCCATGCAGACCGGCAAGGAGTAGCAACAGTCCGGTCGCGAATCCGAGCCCGCAACCGAGAACGACGAGGACCGTCATGCTGCATTCCCAACGGTCAAGTTGTGGTCGTACCCCGAAGCTTGAAGGCGTTGCATCAACCGAGGCGAGAGCGCTGTTTGTGTCGGCCGGGCAACACCGTCGGCACCGGCTGCGAACAGCTCATTGGAGACAATCCTGCTGGCATCGGCACCGATGACTTCGCGAACGGAGGTCACAGCCCTCGTGCCGTCCGGCAGCTTGGAGAGGTGTACGACGAGGTGGAGGACAAGCCCAATCAGGTGGGCCGAAGCCTCCATCGAAAGTGCATCGCCACCGGTGAGCGCGTAGGTCTGCATCTTCGTCAACGCAGAAAGGGCGGAGTCGGAGTGGATGGTGGTCAGCGAGCCTTCGTGCCCCGAGTTCATCGCCTCCAACATGGTTCGCACCTCATGCCCCGTCCGAGTTTCTCCGACGATGACCCGGTCGGGCCGCATACGCAGTGCCTGCTTGCCGAGCACATCCATTCCGATGCCGCCCTTGCCCTCGATGTTGGGCTGACGCACCTCCATCTCGACGACGAACGGGGCTCGCTTCGGATCCATCTCGAGCCCCATCTCAGCGTTGTCTTCGATGACAACAAGACGTTCATCAAAGGGGATCGCGGAGATCAGGCCACGGGCGAAGGTGGTCTTGCCGGTGTCGGTGCCACCGGCAATGAGGATCGAGCATGGTGTCGGCGGCTTGATAGCGCAGTCCAGGAAGTGGCGGAGTGAAGGATCGATCGTGCCGAGGGTGACGAGGTCATCAAGGGTGATCGTCATATGGCGGTGCTTTCGGATCGAGACGCACAGCTTCGATGTCACGAGCTTGATGGCGTGGAGCCGTGACCCATCAGGAAGCCGAAGATCCAGGTAGGGCTGTCCGTCGTCGAAACGACGTTCTGTCTTGCCAGCGGTTGCAGCAAGGCGACGGATCAGGTCTTCGAATTCCTCGTCTGACTCGGCAAGCGGTGGCCCTGCAACCCGGCGACCGCCAACCTTGGTGATCGTGACGTTGTCGTAGCCGTTCGCCACGATGTTCTCGTTCTCTGGATCTGACAACAGAGCATCGAGACGGCCATTGCCGAAGATGCTTGCCCGCACCGCATCGATGATGCTGTCTTCCTGGGCGTCGCTGAGTCCTGTTTGCCCGCTGGCGATGCGGGATCGGTTGGCTGCTTCGACCGCTTCGATGATGGCCTGCTCACCCCATGCGGCGCTCGCGTCCTTGGTCGGCGCTCGACCGGTGTGGGCTTGTTGGTTCGCTTCCCAGTCCGAGAGCATGCGAGCGACGTTGCGCCGGACCTCGCCCGTGAGATGACGAAGCTCAGTCATGGCGCACTCCGTTCGCTGCGACACCGTTCAACGGTGGTTTGGCCTCGGTCGCCGCACCGTCGAAGAGGGCTGCAAACCCAACTGGCGCCGGCAGCGGTGCGAGTTCCGCAGTAGGCCCATTCGCACTACCTTGATCCGTCGGTCGAACGAGTGCATCAGGGACCACGACCTGCGCACAGCGGTCAGCGACGAGTGCCGTCAGATCGTTGATGGTCCGAGCCAACAGGCTGCGGCGAAACGAACGCCCGGCGTTCAGTCCATCGGTTGCCCATGCTGCGGCAGCGCCTTCGTCGTCGGGCACGTGGCCCAACAGCTCAATCCCAGCGTTCTCGGCGATCTCCGCCGGGTGATACGGGCCGTTCCCAATCGTCACCAAGGCAAGGGCGCAGCCAGAGTCTCGCAACTCGGCGACCCCCGGCATCAACGTATGAATCTCCTCGAGAGAGGGACGGCAAACCAGCACCGTCAGCGCAGCACGTCGTGCGAGTGGCATCGATGGGGACGACGTATGAAGTCGCCCGCAGTCGACAAAGACCCGCAACCCTGCAGCTCCGGCCAATGACGCTGCGGCCCGCTCACCCATCGCGTTCAACGCAGCAGCAACCTGAACGGGCGAAGGAGGTGCCGCAGCGACTCGTAGGTCTTCGGCGATGGCTTGGCTCACGACATGAACGGCTGGAGCATCCAGCTCGCCCCGGTTGGCCGACATCGCAACAAGACCAGGGTCCCAACTGAGATCGTGTGCCTGCTTCCACCGGGCAGCGATGCTGCCGCCCGACGGGTCTGCCTCCAGTATGAGCCGTGTCGTGTCTTCTTCTCGCCAGTAGGCGGCGAGGAGGGTCGTGAGGGTGGTGACCCCGGGACTGGCTTTGCGGCTTGCGACGGCAACGATCATGAATCAGCCCGAACGAGCACAAGTCGGAACTGGTCCTGGCTGACGGCGTTGGCCACCGTTGCCGACTGGGCCTCGTCGACGAGCAACGAGATGAACAGGCGAGGTTCACTGCCGGAATAGAGATCCTCGATCGTCCACACCGTGGCGACACCTATGACCTCGATCGCTTGGTCTTCGGCTCCAGATCTGGGGACGACGCGCACCATCTCAACCTGGTCGCCAGCCCGCAACGCAGACGTCGGATACTCCCCCGGCGACAGCGTGGCACCGACAACCTTCTGGCCAATGGGAATGGCGTTGGTCTCAACCACCAGCAACTCGCTGAGCGGCGTGCCTGCAGGGATCGGACCACGAGCGACTTGGCCAACAACGAGGTCTTGTTGACCTTGCTGCAACAACACGACCCCTGGGCCGGAGCCGATCGGAACCAGGCGCAGATCGCCGCGTTCGATGACAGCTCCAGCGTCGATGTCGTTCGCTGCGACGACCACCGGTGTTCGCTCGGCTTGTTGCTGAGACCAGAGGAAGAACCCAAGCACCGATGCTGATGCCAACAAGACACCGAGCACGGCCCACGGCATCTGCTTGCGGCGTTGAGGTGTCCCGCCGGTCGATACTCCGACGGGCCCGACGTCCTTCTTCGGACTCCTCGTCTTCGCAGATGTGGGCCGTTTGATCGTTGAGGTCATCTTGCTAGTCGCTTCCGATGGAGGTGCCGATGGCTTGCAGTTCTGCAACGCGGACAGTGCGGGTGCGAGTCGTGGTGAACGGGGCGTCGAGCGTGCCGGAGCCGCAGAAGGCGGTGCAGATCCACGTGATCTCCCAATAGATCTTCGAGACCAGCTCGAACTCACCAACCGAGGACGAGTGCTCGTAGGTGACCGTGCAGTCCGATGGTTGGGCTTCGTCTGGGAGCGAGAAGTCATACGCAGGGCCGGTGTTGTTACCGCAGTCTGCGTACTCGTCCTCCGGGCCAAAGAACTCGACCCGGTACGGAGTGGCCGTTGCGGTCGCCGTCGTGCCGAACACCGGTGGTGGTGTCGCAGACACGGGTTGCCACACACCCTCTTCAACCCAGAGATACGTCGGCAATTGCGTGATCATCGGGGCGGCCTCGTCACCGAACGGTGCCGACTGGCCGACCTGTACGGGAACGGGAATGGCGGCAATCGCTCGGGCGACGATCCACTCCTGAACGATCGCTGGCGGAGCTCCTCCGACCGGGAAGGACTCGAGAATTCCCGTGATGATGATGCTGGGAGTCAGTCCCTTCGATTCGTTGCTCACGGGGCAGAACACGACATTCCACTCCGCATCGACCTCGACCCCATCAGCGACGTACTCCTCGGGCGGAGCCAGATCGCCGCTAAGGATCTCTGCGATGTACAACTCCAGCTCGTACCAAGAGAAGATCTCCCACGTGCAAGAACGCATCCACTCCGGGAGCTGGCCACCAACAACTGTGATCACACCATCCGATCCGGTCACCTCGATCTTGAGTTCACCGTCCTCGATGTACGGGCCGACGAGATCGACGGGTGTGCCATCGCCACCGATGCCATCGCTCGGACCCGCCCATGCGGAAGAGGGCATTGCCGCCACACCGAAGAGCAGAATCGACAGGGCAGCTACGAGTCGTCCGGGTCGCACCGGTCATCCCCTCCCGTGAAGAACTCTTCGACCAGCCATACCCCGTCGATGCGAACAAGCCGCGTACTCCGCAGCTTGAAGAAGTCGTCGGCTTCAATCGTCAGCTGACCAGCGGCGTCGTAGCCCTCGTTCCGGTCCCGCGAGCAATCGACAATGTTGGCCGTGTCTCCGACCAACTCGATGGCCACCACGTTGGAGTCGTAGCCAGGGCCGACAATCAGATCGCCCGCTGCGATCCGCTCGGGCGTGTCGGATTGGAACCGAGCAAGAAGCGGCCCGGTGGTTAGCTCATTCACGAGCTGAAGCACCCGATCGCCTTCTCCTTCGATGCGCTCATCGCGATCGAAGACCTCGGTCATGAACCGCGTGTGAACCGCAGCGACGGCTACTTCGTCGCTGACCTCAGGCACAGCTTCGGTCGTTGTCGGTTCCGAGGTCGACGTGACCATCGCGTCCGTCGTCGCCGTCACTTCGATTGACGTCGTCGGCGTTGACGAGTCGGAAGTCGATTCAAGCGAACCTTCGTCGGAGGTGCAGGCTGCGGCCGCAGCAAACAGAACGGCCAGGAACAGGGTGCGGAAAAGCATGGGAGTCGAACCTCTCGGGAAACGTGTCTGGAGAGGAAGACTCTTGCCCAACAAAGCGGCTCGGTGGTGCGCAGCCCGCGTCTTCAACCGGGTCTCAACCTTGAGAGTACCGCTGCCCGGCGTCGTGGAAGATGTCGCACAACCATCTCCGTCCCCCGTGAGCGGCCGCCCACCGAATCGTGAATGCCTTGTCACAAGCATCAACGCTAGAGACGAGACGTTCGTCACATCAAGGGGCCAAACGGCCATGCTCCCGTGGGTGTTCATCACCACAGAGAGGGACACCAAGGGGTCGGTTCTTGGACAACCGATTCGATTGAACCGCCGCTTGCGGCTGTGTCCAAGACCGGTACAGGCGGTGTCCCTCACTTCGGCATGAAGCTCCCACCCCTCGTCGCCTTGACCGCCTTGCTCGTCAGCTGCACCGCTACCGGCGAGCCTGACATTCCCCCTGTTCAGCGCACTGCGCTGCCACAAGTTGCCTCTTGGGATAGTCGATCGACGCAAGTCGCTTCACCGACAACCGTGGACGCCCAAGACAGTCGCTCGCAAGCTCCACTTGAGAGGCGCACAATCGAATCCGCCCGGAGCACGATTCCTGATGGTCCGTATGGCCCACATCCAAACGAAGAGCAGCCGTCGTTCCATCTGCATGAAAGCAGAATTGCCCGCAGCATCGCACGGCTGGATCCTCCGAATCAGCTCGGTCCGCCAATCGATATCGCCGTGTGGGTCGCAGACGTCGTTCTCTCCGCTCCCTCGGGCAGCGAGGACCAATCCACCGCAGCCTCGTTCATGGCGAAGCCCCTTGCAGAACAATTCACCGACTCAGGAGGCTCAACCCGGGAAGGGCCTCTCCCACCAATGGTCCTGATCGACGCTCGGTTCGATGAGGCCCGCAACACGACGACCGCTGTCCACATCGATCTCGTCTTCGAACGATCGGAATCGAGCAACAGCAGCGAGCACTTGGGTGTCGACCTCGTCTTCGTCGAGGTGCGCCTCCACTTGGTGCAGACGCAGTGGGAGATCGTCGAACTGACGATCTCGGGATCATGATTTTCCTTGCGAAAGCCATGCTCGCTTCGACAGCGATCTCCGTCGTTGCGCTCTTCCTCGGGCTGGCATTCCTGATTCCGACCATCGCTGCCACGAATGCTGCCGGAACCGAGGCTGCCCTCGGCGTGTTGGCGATCGGACCATCAGACGATGCAATCCAAGACATTCCCGCCGTTCTCCTACCGATCTATATGACAGCGGCTCGGACCTGCCCAGGCCTGCCATGGACTGTCATCGCAGGAATCGGGAAAGTCGAATCAAATCACGGCCGATACGGCGGAGCAACGATCGGAGCCGACGGCCAGATCTCGCCTCCGATCATCGGCATTCCGCTCAACGGAGCCAACGGCACGGCTGTCATCCGCGACACTGACGACGGCCGGCTCGACAACGACGTCTTGTGGGACCGAGCAGTCGGGCCCTTCCAGTTCATTCCGAGCTCGTGGGCGATCTTCGGAGTCGATGGCAACGGTGACGGGGCGAAAGACCCGCACAACGTCTTTGACGCTGTCCCCGCCGCGGTCCGCCACCTCTGTCCGGACGGACAACTGACCGATCTCGAAACCGCCATCTTCGCCTACAACCGCTCGTCCTCTTATGTTCAGCTCGTTCTCGAGTGGGCCAACACCTACACGGGCGCTGTGTCCGCAATACCCGTCGCTGGGTATGCACCCCCAATCAACGGCTTGACCGCTGCTCAGGCCACTCGACCACACCACGACTACCCAGCGATCGACATCGGGCTCAGCCCTGGCACGCCAACATTTGCCATGGTCGAAGGAACGGTCGCAGTCGCCCTCAAGTCAAACGAGGTCTTCAATGGTTCGACCGGCCGATGCGGCAGCACGGTCGCCATCGAGGGTGTCGATGGTGTTCGATACACGTACTGCCATCTCACGGTCGTGAACGTCGAGACCGGCCAGAGCGTCGTCGCCGGCCAGCAGATCGGTCTCACCGGCGGTCAACCAGGTACTCCTGGAGCGGGCAACACCACCGGACCTCACCTCCACCTCTCGATGAAGGGCGGAGGTCGAACCCTCTGCCCTCAACCGGTCATCCTGGCGATTCTCCTCGGTACGCCAATCAACCCGTTGGCCGCGCCGAGCTCGGGTTGTATCAGCGGCGAGTCCACGACGGATTGGGCCACGTGGCTCCGAGACAGAGCGACGCTCGTGACATCAAACGAAGGAGAGTCGCCATGAAGTCGGCCGAGCGAACTCAACGAGCCTCTCGAGGCGGACGCCGAACCAGCAATGCCGAGGGTCCTCCGCCGAGGCTTCTCGACATCGCTGGGCTTGCGCAGCAGCTTGGTGTGACAGAACGGTTTGTCCGCCGTCTCGTTGAGGAGCGTCGCGTCCCGTTCCACAAGATCGGCAAATTCGTCCGCTTCCATCCCGACGACGTGGATGAGTGGGTGCGGAACCAGCGAGTCGAGCAAGTCAACGACTACTAGGGTCGAGAAGGTCACGCTTTCTTCCCCTCGCACGACCGTTGACACTCGTCGCAACTGCGACCTAACGCCCGAGGAAATCCTGCCGCCCAAACGTGGCTGGACGAAAGGTAGAGCAATGGCATCGATCGATGCGCGAGTCACCCCTGGTGGCCAGACAAGATATGACGTTCGATACCGAGGCACTGACGGTCGCGCTCGGAAGAAATCGTTCAAGCGAAAGACGGACGCTCAACGCTACGCGAGCACGGTTGAAGCCGACCTCGCACGACATGACTGGGTCGACCCTCAACGTGGCCGCAAACCGTTTGGGGATTGGGCTCGAGCGTGGAGCGCCACGACAACTCATCTGAAGCCGAAGACCCGGGAGAGCTACGACTCGATCCTCACGAACCATCTCCTACCGGAGTTCGAGCATCGGGCGATTGGATCGATCGACCACCCCGAAGTCTTGGCGTTCCTTTCAGGGCTCACGAACCAGGGCAAGGGCGCCGGAACCGTGCGCAACATCCGCGACGTGATGCGATTGGTCTTCAAGCTCGCTGTGAAGTCCGGAGCGATCAAGAACAACCCCGTCGATGGCGTGAAAGCGCCTCGGGCTGAAAAGGCCGAGATGATCTTCCTCACCGAGCATCAGGTGATGGCGCTCGCCGAGGAGATCCAGGATCCTCCGCCGCTGCAACGTGGACACAAACATCGGGAAGGCGGCTATCCCGACTACAGCCTCCTCGTGCGATTCGCAGCTTTCACTGGGCTGCGCGCCGGAGAGCTGGGTGCGCTCAAGACTTCTCGGATCAACTTGATGCGGCGGCGCGTCGAGGTGTCGCAATCGGCCGACGAGGCGAACGGCAAGTTCAACATCGGCCCGACAAAGACCTACCAACGTCGGGCTCTGGGGTTCCCCGCATCACTTACTGACGAGTTGGCCGAGCACCTCGCCGCTAGGAAGCAGAACGATCTCGTCTTTGAGGGGCCCGACGGCGGACCGCTGCGCCACTCCAACTGGTACCCGCGCCACTTCAAGCCAGCGGTGGTCAGGGCGGGCCTGCCGAACGGCACCAGGTTCCACGACCTGCGTCATACCTACGCCGCGTTTCTCATCGCCGAGGGCGCCCACCCGCGGGCCATGATGGAGCGCATGGGCCACAGCAGCATCAACGTCACGCTCGGCACCTACGGCCACATGTTCCCAAGCATCGACGAGAAGCTCGACGACGCGCTCGACCGACGGTACACAGTCGCCAGTAGTGGCGGCTCCTCCGTTGTCGCGAACCTCGATCTCGTCTAGAGCTCAAAGGTGCCTCTTGGACCCGTCGCACCATGGAGGTGCCATTTTTGTGCCATCTGGGTTCTCAACGCAGTCCTGCCTAGAACAGGAAAGGCCCGGAAACGTTGAGTTTCCGGGCCTTCAAGTTGGTGGCGGGGGTAGGATTTGAACCTACGACCTTCGGGTTATGAGCCCAATGGCCCGATTCTCGTATTCCCAGCTCAGACAACGTTTCCCCAGGTCAGGGTGGCTTTTCGACTACCCTCCACTACCCCGGGTTACCCCCTGTTTCGCGCTCTCCCGCTGGTGTCTCGCTGGTGCGGCGGCGCGGGTTTTTTCGGGGCAAGCACAGGTCAGAGGTCTCGCTGGTTTCTTGCTGGTTTCTTGCTGGTGCGAAACTGCTGCCCCGCCGCAGGGTGCTGCGACCCGCTCAACCGAAGTCAGGACGCTCACGCTCTGATCGACTCGATGAGCGTCCAGACACCCGAACTTGGGTTGGATCCGACCGGAGAACGATCCCCTTCGTGTTTGCGGTCGAGAGCGATTGCTCGGTCCCTCGCTGGCTCGAACGTTTCGTAGAGAATGCCGGTCGCTTCGTGCGTGAGGGTCTTTCCACAGTTCAGGAGCGTCGACGATAGCGACTGCGCTGCGCGCCTGTCCACGTAGGCGGTCTGGTCCTCGAAGTGCAGGATGAACCACAGCTCGATGCACGGGTTGGAGATCGCCAGTCGAATGCCGTGAGCTTCGGCTGTTTGGATGGCGTCAGGGATGTTCGGGTGTTCGTCGATGTCGAACACGCACCAGATCTCGTCGTGGGGGCGACCTCTCCCTTTCCTGTCGTCCCTCGCCTCTTGTCGTTTCGTCTGGACTGCCCTGTCGACGAGAGAGCGTGGCGTTCCGTGGAAGGGATCGATGCTGACCAAGACCCTGTCGCGATAGTGGCGTCGCCACGGAAGCAGGTAGCCGTCCTCGGTTTTCTCGCCTTCGGTGAACACCAGAATCTCTCGTCGAACAACTGCATTCTTCGTTCGCCTTGGAGCACCCGTGGCTCGCCGTTTCACCGGCTTGATGCACCGACGAGTTCGATGGCGGCGACGAACTCCTCGTGGGAAAGAATCGGAGTCGCCCCGTAACGCCCTTCGAGGTATCGCTTGCCGATTGCTTCTTGCTTGCGTGGTTCAAGGTCGACGAGCGGGTAGAGGCGTGTGCTGCCGTCATTGCTCTTCTCGGTGAACCAGATCTGGTCACGCCCCAACAGCCGGTCACCGCTGGAGTCTCCGAGCAGTGTCGGGTCGTGGGAGTTGAAGACCAGCTGGGCTCGCTCCGGGTTGGTGTCAGGATCCTGGAAGAGTCGAACGATCTCCGTTACGAGTGACGGATGCAGACTCGCGTCGAGTTCGTCGGCCAGGAACACTGATCCAGACTCGAGGGCCTGCACGACTGGTCCGATCAGACCGAACCAGACACGGGTACCGAGGGACTCGTCCTCAGCGTGCAGGGCGACCTCTTCTCCATCGACGCCGCGATGCAGTAGCTCGACTCCGAGCTCATCGAAGGTTGGACCTTCGTCGCTCTCGGGTTCTTCTTCCACTCCTTGGAGGATCTTCACGGCGCGACGAAGCCGTTCTTGCATGACGGGATCGGGCTCACGCTTGCGAGCAGCCGTCACTCCGAGGTCGGCCGCTTGAAGCAAGGCGAGCACGCGGTGGCGATGGCGCTCGCTGCCAAGCATCTCGGTGGTCAGTGCCTGGCGCCACGGCCTCGAATCACCTTCGGCAAGATGGAGGTTGCGACCGAACCACTGGTACAGAGGAAGCAGCGCTCCATGCTTGGCCGACGCCGCGGTCGACAGGAACAGAGCGTTCGGTCGGATCAGCTCCTGCACGGCACGGGTCTTCTGCCGATCCGTCGAACCGGCCTCCACGTGATCACCTTCACGACGGAAGATCAAAGCGGCACGGCCCTTTGGATAGCGGTAGGCCCATTCCTCGATCACCTTCTCGTCGTCGAGCAGAAAGCCGTACTCGTGCCTCACACCATCGAGAACGAGGTCGACCTCGAACCGCGACGGCCGGTCACGCGCTTCCCGGTCGAGCATGAAGGGGCGTCGGTGGATCAGACCCTCAGGGTCTCCGTAGCGGAAGGAGTGAAGGACGAGGTTGCGCATGTCGTCCATTGCCTTGAGCAGGTTGCTCTTTCCTGAGCCGTTGGCCCCGAAGACCCCGGCCACCGGCAAGACATCGATAGGTGAGCCGCCCTGTCGCCACGGCACTGATCGAACGTACGCGCCTTCAGCAACTCCGGTTGCGAGCAGCGAGAATTCCATCTCATCCCGGAAGGACCGGACATTCTCGGCGCGAAAGGTCAACAGAACTGAGGGCTGAGAAGCTGCGCTGCTGTCGTTCACAGCTCGATTCTCGCAGAAAACTTGCGAAAATGCCAGTCAAATCTAAGAAATCAGGGATTCGCGCTTGACATGAGCGTAATTACAATGCTGTGATGATCGTTGCCCAACTTCGGGCCAACGAAAAAGAGAGGCCAGCCCGAAAGCCGACCCCTCTCAGAACCTGGAGACCAGCTGGCCGCCACGCTCGTGTTTCGCACCTCGGATCGTAAGCGCCCAGCTGGTTCTCCGCAACGACAGGAGAATCAGAACATGACCACCGATTGGCAATCCCTTTTCGATTCGTGGGCCAAACCTCCTAGCGATACCGAAATCGACGAACGCGACCGCACCGAAAAACAAGTCAGGAACGCTCTGCAAGCCTGGCCTGCGCTCGCCCGTCGCAACTTCCGGGTCTTCGTCAAGGGCTCCTACTGGAGAGACACCAACGTCCGCCGGGGCGCCGACGTCGACCTCGCCGTTGAGCTACTCGGCGCCGCGCCGATGGACCACTCCTTCATCGTGAGGAAGGAGTTCAATGCTGCGGGGCTGACTGATGCAGAGCTGAACCTGGTGGACGCCCCACCCGAGTACTCCCGGGCGAGAGCCACCTTCAAGGACGACTGCCTCGATGCGCTTGTGGATGCATTCGGCCCGACCATGGTCGAGCGACACAACAAATGCATCACCATCAGCGAGAAGTCAACGACGCTGCCCGCTGACGTCGTCCCGTGCACAACACACCGCCGGTACGACTCACAAACGATCTCCAGCGATGGCATCCACATCACCCCCGACCACGGGCCGGCCATCATCAACTGGCCCCAGCAGGATCACGACAACGGCGTTGCGAAGAACGCCAGAACGTCTCGCCGCTACAAACGCGTCGTGCGAGGGCTGAAGGCGCTCGAGGACCGCATGGCCGAGTCCGGCTCGCCCGAGACCCCGTCCTGGCTCGTTGAGTGTCTGGTGTACAACGTGCCCGACGAGGTCTTCGATTCGCCGAGCAACTACGTCAACGCTTTGACCGCATTGGTCTGGTTGCACGAAAACCTGGCATCGACATCAGGACGCCGAGAATGGGTCGAAGTGAACGAACTCAAGTACCTCTTCACAGCGGCACAGCCATGGACGACCCACGAGGCCATCGACTTCGTGGCACGGGCAACGCGAGTCCTGATCTCATGACGGGACATCGATGAACCGGACCCGGATCGTTGCAGGAGCGGCGATCGCAGCATTCACTGCCCTCTTGTGGCTGGGCGGCGAGGACGTGTCTGCTGACTGGGTTCGTTTCGTATCTCTGGCGACGCTCGCTGCGGTCGGGCTTGAGGCCGCCTACGAGAAGTGGCTGTGGGCTCTGATACCGCTGGGTCGATCGAAACAGCCAGACCTCCGCGGCACCTGGACGGGCACACTCACGACGCACTGGGTTGATTCCGTCACTGGTCAGATTCCCCCTACGAAGGTCTGCTATCTCGTGGTCCGCCAAACGGCATCCACGATTCGGGCCGCGCTCTTGACCGACGAGTCTCGCTCAGAATCATCGGCAGCTGCGCTCTCGGAGAACGGAACCGGCATCACCCTGGAGTACGTCTTTCGGAACCAACCGAAGATGAACGTGGACCATCGAAGCACCGCCCACAGCGGTGCTGTGGCACTCGACATTGACAGCGGCGCGGGTCGTCTTGAGGGCCACTACTGGACGGACCGCCCCAGCCGGGGCGAACTCGAGTTCACGATGCGACGAAAGGAGTCCACCGCCACGTTCGCTGACGCATCTGCGCTGCCCTGGTGAGGACGGCGCTGCCGTCCCCTCCGAGGCCCGAACTGTGTCCCGGCGAAGGACATTGTGCTTCCGACACTGGGCGGCAGTCACGAGAGGCGCAGGTTCATCTCATTCCAGTGGTCCAGCCAGTCGTCAAAGCGGTGAACTCGGGCTTGGCCAAACGAGTTGGGTTGAAGTGAAGTCAGCCATAGTTCGCCACCGATCGAGATCCGCTCCACCCGGGACTGCTGATCCTGCTCGGACCTGATCTGGATAGCCAGTTCGACCATCGCATCGACAGTTTCCGGCGTGCCAGTTAACGCGTCCAAAGGCTCCGCAGGATGAGGCTTCACGGCGAACCCACCTTGATCCCACCGCTCCGGCTTGAATGCCGAGGTCGAGCGAAAGACGTACCAAACGAAGGCGCCTTTGCTGTCCTGGCCGAAGTGGTAGATGGTGGCGGTTGAACCGGCCCCATCCTCGGTGCTCGTGACGTCGAGCCCATGCTCCTCGCAGATCTCTTTCCACAATTCGGTAAGTGGGACCTGGGCGTGGGAGGCCACCATGTCGACGTCGACGGCCATCATCCCGTCCACGAGTCGACTCGCCCAGGCATTCAGGAGGTTTCCGCTCCCGGTCCCTGCCATGGCCATGTTCATGTGGGGAATCAGTCGGCACTTCGTGGTGAACTGATTCGGTGTACCGGTCGCATCGGTGACCAGGGTGTCGGTGAGCACGCACGCGCCACCAGCGGGATCGACGAGGAACATCAGCAGGCTCATTAATGCACTATCGCATGCCGGTATGACAGCGAACACGGGGGCATCCGCCGACCCCTCCCGGCGTTCAAGTCCCAGACGCTTGATGCGGCCGATCGGCAGTTCAGCTCAACGCTGGCGCTCGATCAAGCAAGTCCTTATCCCGAAGGCGGCGAAGCGCAGCCTCGATATGTTCCTCAGTGAACACGCGTTGCTTGCGGCGCTTCCAGTCTTGAACGCCTGCCACGACAGCGTCGTCGTCTGCCGCCCCGTCGAGGTGGGTCGCCACCCAGTGAGTTGATGCAAGCAACTCCAGCCCGTAGGCGGACTCGAATCCATCCACGAGTTCAAGGACAGCTTCGATCCGTTCAGTGATGTCTGCGTTCGCAGCCAGAGCGGCCTCCGCCTCCCCCAGCGCACCCGGCAGTACAACGATCGGCTCGGCCTGTCGGACACTGGAAGAGCCATCACCGAACCCTCTCAGATGGTGGCCTTCAAGCGCCGTGAGGACGTGGCGAAGGTTGTTAGCGTGCGGTCCGTAGAGCTCGGGGCTGTACTTCAGTCGAAGATCTTCGCCAGCCTCTTGAAGGAAGTACATGAGCTTCTGGATCTCCATGAGAGACGCCCCGAGAGCCATGGCCGAGTATCGGGCGACCATGGCAACAAGCGCAGCCTTGCCAGGAGACAGCGGCTTACGCTCGGTGGCGACAACCATGTCGGCCGCCGCCGGCGCTCCGGCTGGCCCGTAGATGTGCACCTGCACATCAAGGCCGTCGAGCTTCTTCTCGATCAACGGTCGAACCTCAGACCAGTCGAGCCCACCGTTGCCACACCCAAGGGGCGGAACCGCAATGGTCTTGATCCGGAGTTCTTCGATCGTTGCGCGCAGGCTGTCGAGACCGTTCTCAACATCGGAGAGCCGGGAGCTGGATCGCCAGTGTCCCTTCGTGGGGAAGTTGATGATCCACCGAGCGCCGATGAGCGCTCCAATGTCGAAGACGAGCATGTCACCGAGCTGGACGGCGTCCGCTTTGCACGCTTGTTCGTATGCCTTGAAGTTGGCGGGATAGGCATTCTTGAACTGCAGGGCGATCCCTTTGCCCATCACGCCGACCGTGTTGACAGTGTTGACGAGCGCTTCCACATCGGCTCCGAGCAGGTTGCCTGACACTTCGACGAACTTGGTCACCAGAGGAACCAGTCGGGTCGAGCAGGGACCGTGACGGAGACCCCGACACCTACGGGGAGGAGCGCTCCGTTCCGTGGCGTCGTCACTGCGTACCAACGGTCACGTAGCGCATGCCGCGACCTCAGCCCCAGTGGCTCGACTGGTAGTCGACCATGTCGTCACCGTGGATCTGCTTCGTGGCGTTGCCGATCCGAACCCAGAACTGCGAGGTGCCTCCACCGCCATCGATCGGCTTGGCGAACACGGGTTTCCCAGATGCGGCGACGGTGACGACGCAGAGCTGTTTGTCCTCGTGGGTCTCGAACGCGATGCGGACGATGCCTGCTGTCTGGATGGACAGCGTGTTGTCGAGGTGCTGACGGAGGAACAGCTCGTAGCCGTCAGCGTTCGCTTTGCTGCCGAGGGTCGTCAGGTCGCTGTCGAGTCCGAGCACGTGGCCGTCATCGTCGACGCCGATCAGGAGGGCGCCGCCTTCTGCGTTGAGGAAGCCGCAGACGGTCTTGGTGATGACGTGCTCCATCTTCTTGTCGGGCTGGCCGGTGTGGACGTTCCACCTGGCAGTGGATTTGAACTCCACGGTCTGGGACTCGCCGACCGCTAGGAGATCGGCAAGAGACATGGTTGTCTCGTGTGTCGGCTTGTCCTCCCAGAGGCGGCCGAAGCCGTCGCGTACGACCGAGGCGATGAGGTCGCGCCGGCGTTCGAGGAACGTCGGGTAGTCGAGCTGCTCCCAGCCGACTGGCAGTGCGTGCCAGTACGACTGCCGCTTGAGGCGCTCGGGATCGATCGAGGCCGTCATAACCGGCCAGTACTCCAGCGGGTCATCGGCGCTGATCGTGGCGTTCTCGGGCCAGTCGAGGAATGCCATGTTGGCGATTGCGTTGATCTGCCGAGTCGTCGTTACGCCTTTGGCGCCGAGGAACGCTTTGGGGAAGAGGTGATGGCGTTCGATCGAACGAGGGGCCGTCACCGTGGGGTCGAGAAGTTCGCGAATTCTCAGGTCACTGAAGAGCAGCTCGGCATCGAGAAGGTTGAGGGCTGCCCAGTAGGCGAACAAGACCGGCGATCGGGCCGAGGACGTGTCGAGCCGATTCGGGAGTGAGATGTCCCAATAGTCGCCGGTGAAGTTTGAACGGACGATTCGGTCGAGGTCGGCGCAGAACGCAGCGCCGTCGCCGGGTTCGAGTGCGGAGATGCGTCCGAGGTCGGCTTCGATCTGGCTCTCGGGCGAGGACGTGTACCGGCCGCTGGTGTGGGCCATGAAGAACCATCGGGCGATGACTCCTCGGAGGGTCTTGAGGTCGATTCCGAAGTCCCGTTTGCCGATGAGCCAGAGGATGTACGTGTAGATCAGGGCGTTCTCGGAGGTCACCATGCGCCGGCTGCGGAAGCCAGCGTGGGTGAGACACTTCATGTACTCGTGCCAGTTGGTGAGGTCGATGACTTCGTCTTGCGCTCGGCGGAGTTCATCGAACTGGGCGGTGCGGCGATCGGTGGACACGTCGCCGGTTTCGAGGTCCTTGCCTCGCAGGATGTTGTAGACGTGCTGGAGGCGGCCCCGCCGGAAGGCAAGGCCGACGCCGGCTCGGAGGAGCTGATCTGGTCCAGGGTCGATGAAGGCGTTTTTCGGTGATGGGCCTTTGACCTTCGGGTCCACGGCGTCGCGGCAGAACGCTTCGAGCTGTTGGCGCCCCTTCTCCCAGTGGACCGACATCAGGGTGAGGATGAAGTCGGCCTGGTTGAGCTTGACGCCTTCAGAGTTGATGCGAACGAAGATGTCGGCGACTTGTTCTTCGTCGGCGCTGGCGTTGAGTTCGACGACCTGGAATCGGAAGTTCTGGAGGTCATACACGCGGTCGATGCGGTCTTCGAGTGCATCCTCTTCGGCCTCGGTCAGCCCATCGACGCGGCTCTCGCCGAGTCGGGCCAAGAACCTGCGAAGAGTTGGTCGATACCCGTCGTCCCACAGAGCGGTGATGTCGGGGAGGAATTCGGGATCCTTCTCGATCGCAGCGTCGGTCACCTCGAAGGTTTCATCGGCCGGACGGAATGCGATCCGGATCCGCTTGTCCTCGAATGTCTTGGTCAGAACCGGTCGGCCAGTGAGCACCGCGTAGAGCGCAGTGAGCCGCTGCTGGCCATCGACGATGAGGAGCTTGGCGACCTTGTCGTTGTCGCCACCGCCGACCTGCCGGGTGCCGACGTCGGCTCCGGTTTCCCAAAACATGAGAGTGCCGACTGGGTACCCGCGGTAGAGCGAGTCGAACAGGTCGCGGGATTTCGCCGCCGACCAGACGAAGGGGCGCTGGATGTCTGGTAGCGCGATGTTGCCGTGCTTGATGTCTTCCACCAGATGGGTGAGGGAGTAGCCAGTGTCTCTGTACAGGGTTGGTGTCATGCGTCCAGGTTCTCCGGGGAGTCGATGCTGATGCCGATGCCTTCGAGGCTCTCGGCGAGTGCTCGGAACTCTTCGAGTGCGGCTTCGAGGTCCTCGACGATCTCGGCGGCGATGATGCCGGGGGCGGGGAGGTTGTCGGTGTCTTCGAGGCTGTCGTCTCGCAGCCAGAAGATGTCGAGGCTGGCTTTGTCCCGGGCGACGAGTTCGTCGTAGGCGAACTTCTTGAACCGCTCGGACTCCTCACGCTGGCCGATAACGCCGGGCCGGTAGCAGGCGACGAAGTCGTCGAGGTCGGCTCGGGTCAGTGGGTTCTGCTTGAGGGTGAAGTGTTGGTTGGTGCGTAGGTCGTAGATCCAGAGGTCTTGGGTCCACGGCGTCTCGGAGCCGGGCTTGCGTTCGAAGAACAACACGTTGGCCTTTACGCCCTGGGCGTAGAAGATCCCGGTCGGCAGGCGCAGGAGGGTGTGGACGTTGCATTCGTGGAGCAGCTTGCGCCGGATGGTCTCGCCGGCGCCGCCCTCGAACAGAACGTTGTCGGGTACGACGACGGCGCACTGGCCGCCGATCTTGAGCAGGGTCCGCATGTGCTGGACGAAGTTGAGCTGTTTGTTCGACGTCGACGCCCAGAAGTCGTCGCGCACTACCGTCAGGTTCTGCTTGTCGGCCTTGCCCTCGGCGTTCACGATGTTCACCGACGACTTCTTCCCGAACGGCGGGTTGGCCAGCACCAGGTCGAACCGCTCACCCGGGTCGTCGCGCAGCGCGTCGTCGAGTCGGATCGGGCTGTCGCTCTCCGGGGTCTCGATGCCATGCAGCAGCATGTTCATCGCACACAGGCGGGCCGTGTTCTCGACGATCTCCCAGCCCGTGAACGCTCCCGAGCGGAGGTGCTGCTTCTGCGCCCGGTCGAGGTGCGGGTTGTGCTTGATGATGTAATCGTAGGCGGCGAGGAAGAAGCCGCCGGTACCGCACGCAGGGTCGCAGATCCGCATTTCGGGCGTCGGCTGCATCACGTCGACCATCGCCGAGATCAGCGCGCGTGGCGTGAAGTACTGCCCCGCCCCCGACTTGGTGTCGGCCGCATTGCGTTCGAGGAGGCCTTCGTAGGCGTCGCCCTTGATGTCGACGTCGAGGCCCATCCACGTCTCGCCATTGATCAGGTCATGAATTAGCCGCTGAAGTTTAGCCGGGTCCTGGATGCGGTTCTGCGCCTTGCGAAAGATCACGCCGAGCATGTCGTCGGTGGTGCCGAGCTCGTTGAGGATCTTGATGTAGTGCGCCTCCAACGGCTCCCCCGACAGCTTCAACAGCGACGGCCAGTCGAGCCCCTCGGGGACGATGTTCGGCAGGCCGAGCTGGCGCTGCTCCTCAGACATCTTGAGGAACAGCAGGTACGTGAGCTGTTCGACGTAGTCGCCGTAGGACAACCCGTCGTCGCGCAGGACGTTGCAGTAGTTCCAGAGCTTGTCGACAAGTGCCTTCGAGTCGGTCACGATGCCGCCTTCTTCCTACGAGATAGTTTCGTCGCCGCCCGCTCGGCAGCGATCCGCTCGAGCAGCACGGACACCGGTTCGTCGGACGAATCCTGCGGGACGAGCTTGCCCGAGAACGCTGCAGCGAGGATCGAGCGGCGGAGGTTCCTCGATCGCCTCTCTGACGCAGAGCATGCCGCGGTAACCCGGTCGGCTATCAAAGTCTGATGCTCAATCCTCTCGACGTAGTCCGACTGCGCGTGCGCTGCGGCGACGGGCACCGGAGTGCTCAGCAGCGCAGGCTTGAGGATTCTCGGAACCGTTGTCCCGCGAATGTGCCGCCGAAGGTGTTCTTGGGCCACCGGGTGTTCGAGCGCCTTGAGTAGGTATCGGTTGTCCGCGAGTCCGGTCTTCGCGACGATCACCCGTCTCGTCGGAAGATAAGGACCGCCGTCCGGGAATAGCGCCATCTCTGCAACTGGAGCCTCTGTCGTCAGGATGAGATCTCCCTTTCTCGGTACACCGCGTGAGATCCAGCCGCTGTAGACCTCCGGGCTCACGCATCGACTCGTGTCGATGAGCACGCGGCCGTGTCGAACGTTCGCAGCCGAAATGACCGGTATTCCAGTTTCCGAGCGAGGCGGCGTCTTGCCTCGGTAGTCAACGGTGAAGTGGCACAGCTCATCGAGTGACATCCACACAGTGCCCTCCGGAGGGTCCGGCAAACCTGGCGGGAGCGGCAACGGATCGGTGTACGACGCCCGGCGGGCACCCGAGTGGGCGCTCATCTTTTCGTCTTCTGCGGCCTCGAATCGTTTCCGACGACCAAGGAGGATGCGCTCGCGTTCTTGCTCAGCCGCAGGGAAGTCGTCTGCCGACATCGCTGGCGGAGCATTGGCCAGGAGCGCTAGGCGTCGGCGAACTCCAGACAATGACGCCTCGGCGGCGTCGAGGCGGGAAAAGTGTTCTTCGATGGCTGCGACGATTCGTCGTTGCTCGAGGAGCGGGGGGAGGAGGAACGGGACCTCCTTCATCCCCTTGCCCGAGATCTCCTTGAACGTCGTACCGCTCGCACGATTCTGCACCTCGGGCGTGACGTGCTTCATGTACCAGTACACGTATTCGCTGTCGACGCCATTGGGAACGACGAGGCTCTTGAAGCCTTGATTCGTGCAGACCGATCTCGAAACGATCGCCGTGTACCCGATTGGGGCACGCGACGAATAGAGCACTGACCCGGGCGGAAGCATTCGCACTGACGCCGAGTCGTAGCCGACCTGCGTGAGGAACCTTCGTCCGCTCCGAATCGTCTTGCCGGAGTGACGCGACATGTCATCGGGGGTGATCCACGGGATGTCGCCATCCCAGAACTCCTCGGTCGAGGTCTTGGGCGTTGATCCTCCAACAATCTCGAATACGTCCCCGAGACGTGTGAGCTGCCACCCCTCAGGCAATGCGCTCATGCCGCAAGAGCCTCGGTGAGGTCGGTGAGGATGGTGTAGAGGTCCTGTCCGAAGAGCTCGCGTGCTTTGAAGAGGCCGCCGTGTTGGCTGAAGGGTGGGTCTTGGAGTTCGGCGAGGTCGATGGTGAGGCTGGCAGCGAGGTGGTCTCGGATGAGGGTGAGCCAGGCGACTTGGTCGTCGGTGAAGGTGCGGCCGGTCTGGTGTTGTTGGAGCATCCACGCGTCGAACCGTTCTGCAACTCGCTCGGGCCACGGTTCGAGTTCATCATCGAGGCCAAGCGTGTACCGGACGAGTGAGACGAGGTTGGTGAGGACTGTTCCGGCGGAGCCGCGAACCTTGGACTCGTCGAGGGTTTCGTAGGCAGACCACAGCTTGTCTGGGGTCCACCGGTGCGGGGGCTTGCCGATGGCGTCAGCCAGCTCCTTGATGTCGCTGAAGGTGGGGCGCTGGGCGTAGGGCTTGGAGTAGTACACCTGCAGCCCTGTGATCTCGTCCTGGTGATCGTCGAGGAACTGCCGGAACGACTCGACCGTCTCCTTGGCCCGGGATTCGGCATCGATAACGAAGTCGGCTCGGGTGATGGAGTCCTGGCTGATCTCGTCGATGACTTGCTCAACGCTGCGCTGGACATTCTCGAGTTCCTCGCAGAGCTCTGGGTTCGATGCGATCGGCAGTAGCGCCTGCTCGAACATCTCCCGCCGTGTAGCAGCCACGGTGTCGGCATCGGGATCAAGCAGGCCGCTGGCCTCCTGAGCGGCCACAATCTGGCGGTCAGGATCGATCGCCTCCACCAGTCGGTGGGAAAGATCACGCAGCGACACGCCCGCTATCTCCTCCAGCCGCCCTCGGTCGTCAGCGGCGATGCGACCGTCGAGCCGGGAGAGCCGTGACGCGAGCGATGACACGAGGTCTTCGTTCACGTGACCGAGACGAGCTTGATGCAGCAGCTTGCCGAGGCCAACGCCGCGCTTGCGTTCCAGCGGCGTTGAATCGATGAGCTTGGTTTCGGTGACGCCAACTGCGTCGATGAGTACGAACCGGTCCTTCGACGCCGCGTCGGGCGTGACGCTTTGCAAAGTGGCGTCGTCGATGGTGCGAACACCTCGGCCCTTCATCTGTTCGAAGAAGTTGCGTGACCGGACCATCCTCATGAACAACACCGCCTCGATCGGTTTCACGTCGGTACCGGTGGCGATCATGTCGACGGTGACGGCGATGCGGGGGTTGTAGCTGGTGCGGAACGCCTGCAAGAGGTCCTCGGGCTTGTTGCCGTCGGAGGACTTGTAGGTGATCTTGGCGATCACGTCGTTGCCCTTGCCGAACTCTTCTCGCACGATGCGGACGATGTCTTCGGCGTGGGAGTCGTCCTTGGCGAAAATCAGGGTCTTGGGGATGTTGACCAGCCGTCCGTGCTCATCGATTTCGCGGTCGGGGAACATGGCGGGCAGGTTGTCGCGGAACGCTCGGACGATGGTACGGATTTGGTCCTTTGCGACGACTTTGCGGTCGAGGGCTCGGGCGTCGTAGGTGAGGTCTTCGTCAACGTTCTCAAGGCGTTCCTGGCGGGTCTCGCGGTTGCGGAAGGTGGTGACGTATCCCTGGCCGCCCTCAATGGTCGATCCGTCTTCTGTGATTGCGGTGGAGAGGCGGAACACGTCGAAGTCGACGTTGACGCCGTCGGCGACGGCTTGGGGGAACCCGTACTCCATCACCAGGTTCTGGTTGAAGAACCCGAAGGTCTGTTTTCCTGGGGTGGCGGTGAGCCCGATGAGGAAGGCGTCGAAGTATTCGAGGACCTGGCGCCACACGCCGTAGATCGAGCGGTGGCACTCATCGACGATGATCACGTCGAACGCCTCGATCGGGAGGTGCTCGTTGTAGTCAACCTCGACCGTGCGTTCGGGTTCGTGATCGAACGTGGAGTGCTCATCGAGTTCGTCGTCGAAGGTGTCGTCACCCCGCAGGATCGAATAGGCCCGCTGGATCGTGGAGATGCAGACCTTGGCCACCGGGTCGACGTGGTTCGAGCCGAGCCGTTGCACGTTGTAGAGCTCGTTGAACTTGCGGCCGGTGCCGGGTACGTCGAAGCCTTGGAACTCCTTGAGGGTTTGCTTGCCGAGGTTGGCCCGGTCAACCAGGAACAGGATGCGAAGTGCTCCGGCCTGAGTGATCAGCCGCTCAGCGATGTTCGCCGCCGCGAACGTCTTGCCCGACCCGGTCGCCATCTGGATTAGCGCCCGAGGTTTGTTGTCCTGCAGTGACTGTTCGAGGTTTGCGATCGCAGCGTGCTGAGCGTCGCGGAGCCAAGGCGTCTGGTCTTTCGTCGGGAGTGGCTCGATGTCGTGGAGCCGTGCCCGGAGTGAGCCGCGCTTCCATTCGACACGGTCTTCGATCATGTCGCCGAGCGACACCGGCTTGTGGAACCAGAACACCCGGCGAGCGGTGGGCTCGGGGTCGAAACGGCAGGTGAACCAGGTCTCGTCGCCGGTGGTCTCGTAGCCGAAGGGGAGGCGTCCATCGGGGGTGCGGTGAGCGGGAAGCTCGTCAGGGATGTTCGCTTGGTATTTGAGGGTCTGCCACTCGACTCCGGCGAGGGTTGTGCCTTGTTTCTTTGCCTCGATGATCCCGACGGCCTGTCGGTTGACGAACAGCACGTAGTCGGCCGGGCCGGCGTTGGTGACCAGCTCGCGGACAGCGACGCCCTCACCGGCGTAGAGGTTGACGGCCTTGTAGTCCTGGACCATCCATCCGGCGCGGGTCAACATGTCGTCGATCCGGATGCGTGCCCTGTCCTCTGGGTCGATGTAGTCGTCGAGAACGCCCTTGGTCATGGGGCGCAACACTGCTGGATTGGAATTCGTCGGTTCGCTGCATCGCCCATGGCGGCCACCATTCTGCGGCACGGCACCGGGGTTGTCTCGTTTCTCGCCGGATTCCGGCGGTGATCGAGAGGTTCGAAGTTCTAGCGCCGTTCTAATCGGGTCCGCTTCGGGCGCTAGCGCGCGGCTCTGACCAGGCGAAATCGGCTGATGGTTCGGCTTGAAGTTCTAATCGGGTTCTAAACGAGGGGGGTCTGGACGGAAAGAGCCGACAAGGTGACCGCTGCCCCAGACCCCATCACTTGGCCCAGTGGCGCCAGTAGATCCGGTGGTCGGGGATGTCACCGTCGGCGCGGGCTTGGCCGCTGCTGAGCCGGGAGAGCGCTTTGTCGAGGCGGCGCTCCTCTTCTTCCCGGGTGGGGGTGTTGTCCCAGAAGACGACGATGTCGGCCTGGCTGTGGCTTCGCAGCGATTCCAGGTTGCGTTGTCTGGCGAGGGCCTGGAGTCGTTGACGGAGGAGGTCGAGTTGGTCGCCGGGGCAGCCGTAGATTTCGACGGTGCCGTTCTTGACGATCGATTCGATGGCCAGATCGACGACGACGACAAGTCCGTCGGCGGGTGCTCGTTCAGGGAAACGCTTGTCGAGAATGGACAGGCATCGGCGACAGGTCGGGGCGTGGACCGCTTCGTCCAGTGAGCCAGTGGGTTCGGTTGGCGCCATCCGACTCCACGCACGTCCGCACAAAG
This sequence comes from uncultured Acidimicrobiaceae bacterium, assembly GCA_964351995.1. GTDB lineage: Bacteria > Actinomycetota > Acidimicrobiia > Acidimicrobiales > SZUA-35 > SZUA-35. The sequence continues at coordinate 27,054 of CAYGQE010000043.1, forward strand.
TCGATGTCGCCCACAGCGTCACTGAATCGAGGTCGAATTCGCTGTCCATGTCGCCGAGCGAAACGGCGTCGTCCTCTGGTCCAGCCTCTGCGGTGAGGTGGACCTTGTCGCCACCGCCTGAGTAGACGAGTAGCAGGGCGTCGTCGTAGACGGTCATCGAGTTGAGCCCGGGATCGCTCACCGTCAGATTCTACGAGCCGGGAGCGGTGGTGGCTGGCTATTCCTCGGCGGCGAGCGGGAAGTCGACGACTTTGCGGGTGGTGGGCCTGGCGGATCGGTAGATGGCGTCGAGGGCGTCGTTGAGTTGGGCGTCGATGCTGGGGAAGAGGTGCCCGTAGGTGCCGAGGGTGACGTTGATGGTTGAGTGCCCCATGCGTTCCATGATCGCGCGGGGGTGGGCCCCTTCGGCGATGAGCAGCGCTGCGTAGGTGTGACGGAGATCGTGGAAGCGGGTCTTCGGGTCGAGCCCCGCCTCGATCACGGCAGGTTTGTAGTGGCGGGGGTACCAGTTCGAATGACGCAGCGGGGCACCCGATGGGCCGGCGAACACGTGCTGTTCGGGCCGGTGCTTGGCGATGAACTCGGCCATCTCATCTCGAAGCGCAGGCGGCATCGGGACGGCACGCCGTTCGTAAGTCTTGGTAGCGCCGATGTCGAGCTTGCCGTACGCCTCGGTGGCCGCCGCCATCACCTCGACAACACCTCGAAGAAGTTGAACGTGTCGGGCTTGGAGGGCCACGATCTCACCGGCCCGAAGCCCGGTGAACGCAGCGAAGCGGACGAGGAGCCCGTAGTCGGGGTAGCTGTCTTGACGATGCTCCCCGCCACCCCTGCGGACGGGTGGGTGCTCGATAGCTTGGGCGAGGTCCATAACCTGGTCCGAGGTCAGGAACACCATCTCCTTGCGCTGCACCTTGGCGGACTTGGTGCCCTCCACCGGGTTGGACTTAATGGCCCCGGACCGCACTGCGAGTTCCATGATCTGGCGGAGTACGTCACGGGAGTTCTTGACGGTCTTGGGCTTTCGGCGGGTCGCCATCTCCGACAGGAACGCGAGGACGCCTGGGTGGTCGATGGAGGCGACAGGCATGTCGCCGAACTCAGGGACCAAGTGATTGGTGAGGATGCTCCCGTAGGACTGGCGGACTGCCGGCTTGAGGTCGTTCTTGGTGGCGTACCAACGTTCGGCCCACTCGGCGAAGGGCGCCATGCCTTTGTTCGGGTCGAGCCAGTCGCCGCGGACCATGTCGGCCTCGATAGTGGAGGCGAACTTCTGCGCATCGATACGGCGGACGAACCGTTTGGAGCGTTGCCGGTTGTCCGGGCCCCGGTATGCGACTTCCCAGCGGGGCTCGCCAGTCTTGGTGGTTCGCTTGATGATGTGGGCCATGGCGGTTCCTCTTCAGGTGATGCGGGCTACCGCTTGAGCGGTGGTTCGGGGTCGACTCTGTTGGACTGCACCCAGTTTTCGAGGACGTCGGGATCGAAGCGGATCAGCCGGCCGACCTTGAAGTACGGGATGCGCCTTTCATAGATCATGTTCCTGACATGCTTCACCGAGCAGCCCAGCCGCTCGGCTGCTGCCTCGACGTTCATCATGGGTGACGATGTCATCGCCATCTGCCAGGCCTCCGATCGACTCCGACTTGCTATTCACGTTACTTACGTTATTCACTCTATCTATGGATCAGGCCATGAGCAAGTGCGGGCGCTGGTGCGCCGAGTGCGGGATGCTGGAGTGATGAGCGATTCGAACCCGATGGGAGACGACCCCGAGCTGACGGACATGCTCCGCCGACTGCGGTTCGAGCGCGATCAGGAACTCGCAGAGCTCGAAGACGAGGCCGACCGTCTGGAAGCCAAGCAGTCCGACCTCCCCCGAGTCGCCATGAAGGCGATGATGGCTGGTGAGCTGTGGAGCGTCAGCTTCGGCGAGCGAACCTTCGACGGCCATGCCGTCCACGTCGGCGACGATTTCGTCGGGCTCAGCGACGCTGGAGGGAATCTCCTCGACATCGCCTACGTGGCGATCGATTTCATCAAGGTCGCCCGCCAAAACGGCGCACCGGGCCATGCTCCGGTGACGCTGAGACCTGCGACCTTACGGGGACGGCTATTGGCCTTGCAGGAGACTCGCCTCGTCGAGATCGGCGGCGGTCACTGGTCGCTGACCGGCCGAATTGAGACCGCAAACAGCGACCACATTGAACTGCGGCCGTCCGCCGACGCTCATGTGATTATTCCAATGGATTCAATCGGCTATGTCGTCCGCCGCCCACCCGAACATCGCCGAGACGCAATCGTCCGGTAGAACGTTCGTTGGGTCGACAGCGGTCAGCCGACTCCCCGTCCCAACGGTTCAGACATGCGAGGAAATGATGGCTCAACGCAGCAGGAGGGAGTATCTGCAGCTCCTCGACGCCTCGAAGGCAGCAGCCGAATTGGCTGTCGACTGCTTCAATCGGGTCCGAAATCCTTACCGCAACGAAAGCACGCTCATTCTCCTGACCAATGCGTGGGAGCTTTTGGCCAAGGCTGTTCTAGTTCAAAATCATCAACCGATCACCAGAGGCCGACGAGGTGAGACAATCGGACCCGAGAACGCCCTGCTCCGCCTGAAGGATCGCAAGTTCCTGACAGACAATCAGGCGGCAACAGTCCAACAGATCATTTCCCTCCGCCACGCTTCCGTTCATCACGTGCTGCCGCCAGTACCCGAGGAGGTGATGCACCATCTCCTGTTCTACGGATGCAAGTTCTTCCGAGAGCTGGTTGAGCAGCAGTTCCCCTCCCACGCCAAGGATCTCCCCGGCAACTACCTCTCGTTGTCTTTCACAGACCTGACTACCTACGCAGACCGAGTTCAGAAGTCCGTTTCTCGCGCTCGTCGCAGCCCAGCGGATCGTCACCTGGTGTGGCTACTTGAAAGGGGGATCTCGTTCGATGGCGGGGCGTACCTCACCCAGAAACAGGTAGAAGCCAAGTATCGGAACAAGCACAAGATCCTGCCACATCTTCAGCTTGGGGACTTCGTCCGCTCAGCCGACATGGTGCGAGTCGTTCCGGTCGAGGCTCCGAAGAACTTCACAGCCGACATCACGTTGCGCAAGGGCAGCGCCGCCGACGCCTCGCTCCCAATAGTTGTCAAGAAAACGGATATCGACGCTGACTATCCGTACCTCACGCGCGATCTCGCCGCACTAATCGGTCGATCTCAGAACTGGACAGCGAGGGCCGCAGCAACACTCGGGCTGAAGGGCAATCCCAAATACCATCAGCAGATTCGGGCATCATCGACGGGTTCGATCCAGCGGTACTCGGATGCTGCCCTCCAGAAGCTGAAAGCGACGATCTCTTCTTCGCCTGACTTCAATCCATACTCATAGCGGAGCCACCTCGACTCCCCAGGGCTGGGCACTACTTCTTCGCCCTGGCCACCCGTTTCTTGGCGGGTGCTGGTTCGGGTTCTTCGTCGATCACTTCGTCTTTGACGGCGGCGTAGCCGGCTTCGAGGTAGTCGAGGAAGGCTTGGCGGGGGATGCGATAGCCGCGCATGCCTGGCGGTTTCATTGCGGGGAGGTCACCGCGTTTGATGATCCCGATGACGGCCTGGGAGGTGAGTTTCAGGTAGTCGGAGACGTCGGCGACGGTGATCAGCTCTGGGAGATCGGCCGTTGCTTTGGGGTCCGGCTGCTCTTCGGGCATCGTCGGGGGTGGTCCTTTCGACAGGGTGCGTGGGATCTGGTTTGCCCATGGTAGGCGTGGCAACCCTTGCGGTACTCATTGGTAGTGCAGATCCACGGCTGAGGCAACCATCACTGCCTAGTCACTTTTACCTACGTTATTGACAGTAGCGAAAGTAGCAGCCTAAGCTCTGTGTTCTGCTCTCCCTGGGGACCGAGGAGGTAGCAAGAATGACCCTGGCAGACATAGCCACGGTCGGGGCTTCACCGACCGACGACTGGAACCCGCCGCCGCGGCCTGCGCCGCCCAAACGACGGGGCATCGGTGAACGCCTCTCCCTCGGACACGTGGTGATGATCGCCGCCGGCCTGCTCGCGTTCGTGTTGGTGATGGCCGTCCTATCCGATCGCGCCGCGACCGTCATGGTCGCCACCGCTTCACAAGAGATCCTCCCGGGTACGACGGTGACGGCGGACATGATCGTCGAGATCGAAGTCCCCGCCGACAGCCCACTGATCGGCAACGTCGCCACCCTGGACACCATCGCAATCGGCGAAGTCACCTCTGGGCAGCGCATCGCCGCCGGTGAACCCATCACGCTCACTGCGTTGGCGCCGGTGTCGGCGCCGTCGGGTTTGCGGGCGATGTCGATCCCGATCGACGAAGAGTTCGCTGTCGGCGGCGACTTGGGTGCTGGTGATCGGATCGATGTGATCGCAGTCGACGCCGGGACGGCGACTTACATCGCCACTGATCTCGAAGTGCTCTCCACCCGGCAGTCCTCTTCCCGGACCGGGGCACTCAACACTTCCTCGCTGTCGGGGTATTTCGTTGTGGTCGCCGTCGATGATCAGACAGCTTTGCGCCTGGCGTTGGCGATCGACGACGGCGCCATGTCGGTCCTGCGCTCCACCGGCGCTGTCGAGGTCGGCGAAACCACCCTCGACACCACGACCGGGCCATCGACCGAGAATCTCGTTCCCGCTCCTCCTACAGGGGAAGAGGGCGATGGCTGAGCCAGCGGTGCGTCGCACACAGACCCGAACCGTGGGGTTGGTGGCGTCGCATCGCGAGTGGCGCAACGAACTGGCCTCCTACGTCCAGGACCATGTCACCGGGTTGAAGATCCGGGTGTTGCGTGACCCACGGGCAGTGGACGACGACATCGACGTTGTGTTGATCGATGACTCCTCCACCTTCCTCAATCGTGCGGCGCTGCGCCGGTTGACCGATGCCGGGGTGCGGGTCATCGGGATCTATGACCCGGCCGAACAACAAGGCCACGGCCAGAAACACTTGAACGATCTCGGCATCGACAACGTCGCCGTCGCCTCCATCCCGACTGCGGAGCTGGTCGAGTTGGTGATGCGGGTCACCGACATCGAACGAACCCTCCCAGACGATGACGAGCTGGCCCGCATCGTTGACGGCTCCACCACGATCGCTACCCGCACCACCCACACCCCGAGCAGTGAAGGTCGAGGTGTCCTATTCGCTGTCGGCGGCCCGGCCGCGACGGCTGCTGTCGAGGTCGCCGTCGGACTCGCCGCAGCACTCGCCGCTGGGGGTCGTTCGACGGTGGTGGTCGATGTCGATGAGGTCACTCCCGCGGTGGCGGCGAGGTTGGGGTACCGGCTCGAGCCAACCGTGCTTGACGCCTCTGACATCGTGCGTCACGGCGACGCCGACCTCACCGGCACCCTCACCACGGCGACCGATGGGGCGAAAGGCCATGTGCCGTTCCATGTGATCGCCGGGATAGCGAACCCTGACGACTGGGAACTCCTCGGCCGGTCCCGTTGCGATGAACTCCTCGAAGCCACCCAAACCCAGTGGCGTCACGTTGTTGCGGTGTGTGGGCCACGCCTCGAACCAATGCCACACGGGGTCGAACGCTACGGCGCCTCACAAGCCGCAATCGCCGCCGCCGACGTGGCGATCGGGATGGTCGAACCGACACCAGTCGGGATCCTCCACGCCCTGGACTGGTTGATTGAAGCACGACGGCTCCGCCACGGACGGCCGGTCTGGATCGCGTTCGCCGGACACCCCAAGTCATCGGTGCAGCGGGCTGATCTGGTCGACACGTTGCGTCGAGAAGCCGGGGACTCCTTGATCGCCGGGATCGTGTTCGTACCCCTCGACAGCCACGTCACCAACGCTTGTTGGGATGCCCGGCTCGTCACCTCCGGCCGGTTCGCCCGGTCCATGGATTCGCTCGCTGCCGCGTTGGTGCCGGACGGTCCGGGTGTGTCGTGGTGGCGGAAGTTGAGGATCCGATGACCCGCATCAACGGCACATCACCTCTGCGTCAGCGGGCGCAGGTTGATGCGGCGCTGGGACCGTATGACCAGTTGCGGGCCCAGGTCACCGAGACCATCAAGACCGACAACCTCGATCCCGACAACGACATCACCCTCATCGAAGCCGCCACGCACGCAGCGGTGAACCGGTGGCAGTCGATCGCCCGCCAAGGCCTCGACCACAAAATGCTGCTGTCAGACCCCATGGAAATGGCCGCCCGGATCCTGTTGTCGGTGTTGGCGTATGGGCCGTTGACCCCGTTGTTGTCGAACCCTCGGATCGAGGAGATCTTCATCGAGGGCAACGACATCTTCTACATCGACGACAAAGGCATCATGCGCTCGGTCTCTGAAGTGGTGTCCGAGCCGGAGTTGTTGAACATCATCCGACGCCTCCTCCAAGACGCAGGACGCGAAGTCACCGAACGCGACCCGATCGTGCAGGCACGCTGCTTCGGCGGCACCGTCCGTGTCGGCGTCGTCATCCCCCCGATCGCCGACCGGCTCAGCGTGACGATTCGTAAGTACACGATGCGCAACGAAACCCTCCAGCGCCTCGTCGGCTACGACTCCATCACCACCCCCGTCGCCGAACTCCTCTGGACCGCCGTCCAAGCCCGAGCAGGAGTCCTGGTCTGCGGACCACCCGGCGCAGGCAAAACCACACTCATCAACGCCCTCCTCCGAGCCGTCCCGCCGACGATGGTCGTGCGGTGCGTCGAAGAGATCCGGGAACTCTCCGCACCCGTCATGGCCGGGAGCTTCTATCAGACACGTTCTGCTGGCGCTGACGGCGACTCACACTCGGAAATCACACTGCGAACGTTGGTCAAGAAATGTTTGGGTATGCGACCGGATGTGATCGTCATCGGCGAACTCCGCGGCGAGGAATCCTACGAACTCACCCGAGCCGGGAACTCCGGCGTCGGCGTCATGGCCACCGTCCACTCCAACTCCGCCGCCGACGCCATGGCCGCCCTACGCGACACCGCGATCATGGCTGGTGAGAACGTCCCCGCCGCCCAGGTCCAGTCCACGTTCCAACGCATGTTCCAACTGGTCGTGTTCGTCGACCGTGAACAGCTGTCGTTGGATGAGACCGGGAAACCGATCCGCCGTCAGGTCATGGAAGTCGCCACCCTTATGCCCAACGCCAAAGGCGAAGACTTCCTGCTCCAGCCGTTGTTTGTTCGTGACGAGTTCGGTGGGCCATTGCGTTGGGCCGAGACCGATCTGCCTGAAGCCACTGAGAAGCGCTTCGACGCGATCCTGCGCCGCTACGACACGACCACCTCTGATCTGCTCCGAGGCAGCGTTGCCAACATCCTCGACGGCGGCAACCCCAACGACAGCGGCGGCCAATCATGACCGTGGTCGCTGCGGTCGCAGCAGCGGTGTTTGCGTACCTCGCTGTCGGATACGCGGTCGGGTACGTCCCGGACCGGCTTCGAGTCGCCCCGCTCGCTCGACACCGGAACCGGCCGACGAAGTCGAAGCGGCAGGAATGGTTGAACCAGGCCGGAGTCCCCGTCACACCCTTGCAGTTTTGGGCAACATCGGTCACCGCCGGCGCGGTCACCTTCTTCTTCATCGTCCTACTCACCTCACTACCAATCGTCGCCCTCGGCCCGGCGGTCGTGGTCGCGTTGTTGCCACGCTTCTACTTCGCGCAGCAACGCCGTCGTGTTGCTCGTGCCCGGCTCGAAGCATGGC
>CAYGQE010000043.1:34853-41050 GCA_964351995.1 uncultured Acidimicrobiaceae bacterium
TTCTACTTCGCGCAGCAACGCCGTCGTGTTGCTCGTGCCCGGCTCGAAGCATGGCCCGAGGCGTTGCGATCGATCGTGGCATCGGTGTCATCGTCGATGTCACTGCACCAGTCCTTGGTGTCGTTGGGGACGACCGGGCCGCACGAGTTGCGGCCGGTATTCACCCGCTACGCCCAACTCTCCTACACGCTCGATTCCCGCACCGCCCTCGAAGTCATCCGAGAAGAACTCGCTGATCCGGTGTCGGACCGTGTCGTCGAAGACCTCCTGGTCGCGTTGGAGCAGGGGCCGTCGATCGTGATCGACATCCTCGGCGACCTCGCCGCATCCACCATCGAAGACCTCCACGTCGCCGACCGCATCGAAACCTCACACCTCGAACAAAAACTCACCGCACGGGCCGTGTTTGTTCTCCCGTTCTTTTTCCTGCTGATCATGACCTACCGCCCCGGACCCGGACGCGACTTCTACGCCTCCTCCGCCGGACTTCTCGTCATCGTGTTCGGGACCGTGTTGTCGGCGGTGGGGATGGTGATCGTGAACCGGCTCGGACGGCTCCCCGAAGAACCCCGAGTCTTCGCCGGAACCAAGGCCAGGGTCTGACATGGATCCCCGCATCGTCCTCGCCGCCCTCCTCGCAGCCGTGGCCGCCGCGGGTCTCGCATCCACCGCGGTCAGGCCGCATCGACGTCTGGAGTCGAGGCTCCGCCCCTACGTGCAGCTGCGCCGAACCCGCCTCGGCCAACGAGCCGACGTCGCCGCCGCCCTGGCCGTCAACTCCACAGCTGGTCAGACAACGCTGAGTCGGGTGTTCGGGCCGATCACTGAACGATTCGCTTCGGCCATCTCCGCCCTCGTCGATGTTGGTGATGATCGGGCGATCGAACGCAGGCTCCGCCAAGCAGGCATGACCGACATCGACGCCCGCCAATACCGGATCACCCAAGCCACCCGTGCCCTCGCCGGAGTCATCGGCGGCACCCTCGCCGGGATCTGGCTCGGCACCGTCTGGGGATCACCAGCGTTCTGGGCCGTCATCGGCATCGGGCTCGGCGTCGGCTGGGGACTCACCTCCTCCCGCTCCAAAGTCAACGCCGCCATCGAAGCCCGCTCTGCCGCAATGCGGCTCGAGCTCTACACCGTCGCCCACTCCCTCGCCATGCTCGCCCGAGCCAACCACACCCCCGCCATGGCCATCCGCCAAGTCTGCGAACGAGGCCACGGACCCGTCATCGACGAACTCAGCGACGCCCAACACTGGATCGCCGGCGGCTTAAACCTGGCCCAGGCCATGGAACGGCTGTCGGTCGAAACCGTCGAACCCGCCGCCGCCCGCATCTACCGGATCCTCGGCGAAGCCTCCCAACAAGGCGCCGACGTCGCCGACTCCCTCCTCTCCGTCGCCGCCACCCTGCGCACCTCGCGGCGTGAGGAGATCGAACGGCTCGGCACGAAACGCAAGGGCGCCATGATCCTGCCCACCTTGTTGGTGATGGCGCCGGTGGTGTTCCTCTACGTCGTCGCCCCCATCCCAAGATTCCTGTTCGGCACCGGCTGAAACAGGACCAATCACCCCACCTCGGGGTCAAACGAAAGGCACACCCATGAACCGGCACTTCATCAACCTCACCAACCGACTCACCCACTACGACGACAGCATCGAACGCGGAGCCGTCGAAACCGAGGACGGGTTCGAGATCGCCCAAGCCATGGGCATCGCCCTCCTCGGCCTGGTCGTCACCGCCGGGTTCGCGACCGCCCTCGAAGCCGTCGGCGTCGATGTCATCTCCGGCATCCGCACCCAACTCGGCCTATGACCACCCAGACCAGCCACCCCGGAATCGCGCTGGGCCTACTGACTGTCGTGATGCTCATCGCAGTCGCACTCAACGCAGCGGGCATCAATGCTGCTGGCTCGATCGGGATGTGAACGTGGCGACCCGACACCTCCCCAACCGTTCCGGCCGCAGTAGCGAGGCCGGGTTCACGGTGGTGTCGGCAATGCTCGCCATGGCCATCACCCTCGTCATGGTCACCTGGTTCGCGAACCTGTTCATGCACCGCTACGCCCAAGGCGTCATCCGCCAAGCCACCGACCAAGGAGCCCACGCATGGGCCGTCTCCGGCGGCACCCCCGAAGACTGCCAAACCGCAGCCCTCGATGTCATGGACGACCTGCTCGACGGTCCCCTCGCCGCCGACATCAACATCACCTGCACCACCAACGGGGCGACCGTCACCGTCACCGCCACCGGAAGGCTTACCGCTCTCCCGCCACTGCCCGACGCCACCATCAACACCGCATCCACCGCCGTCATGGAACTCGAAGATGACCTCCTCGAACCCTGAACCCACAACCAGACACCGCCACGGCGAGGCTGGGTTCATCGCGCTCGAATGGGTCCTCGCCATCGTCTTCCTCCTCCTCCCGGTCGTCATGCTCGGCGCCGGCGTGTCACGTTGGCCCGAACACCAACAACTCGCCAGAGCGTCCGCCGGTGAAGCCGCCCGCGCCGCCGTCCTCGCCCCCACCCACGCCGACGCCATCGCACAAGCCAACGCCGTGGCCCAGCAGGTCGCTGCTGACTACAACGTCCCCGACACCGCCGTCACCGTGACCGTCGACGCCCCCGAATGGGAATGGGGTGCCGAAGTCACAGTCACCGTCACCGTCACGATGCCGACCCTGGAGATCCCGGGCATCGGGACGTGGCGGGCCACCGACTGGTCAACCAGTTCCACCCAACGCATCGAAGACCACCGAGGACTCACCCCATGAACCCGGTGACGCGGCGGGACTCTGAACGGGGATCGGTGAGCATCTGGATCATCATGTGGATGCTGTGCATCCTGTTCATCGCCGGGTTCGGCCTCGACCTCTGGCGAGGCATCACCGTGCGTCGCTCGCTCGCTGAACAAGCCGACGCCGCAGCCTCGGCCGGTGCGAACGGCATCGACCTCGACATCTTCCGAGACACCGGCGACGTCGTCGTCGACCCACGCCTGGCCGAAACACTCGCCGTCGAGAACCTCGCCACCCAAGGCGAAACGGATCTAATCGACGACGCTGTTGTGTCAGTCGACCCTGCTACCCAAGAAGTCAGCGTCACCCTGTCTGGCACCGTCGAGTTCACCCTCATCAGAATCTTCATGACCGGAGAACCACCCCTCGCGGTCGATGTCACCGCCACCGCCGCCCCAAGAATCGGGGAACCATGAACCCAACCCGCACCCTCACCGCTCTCGCGATCGTCCTCGCCTGCCTGGCATCCGCCTGCACCGGCAGCGACAACGCCGCACCACCACTGACCCCCGAACCCACCGGCGCGCCCGCACCGACGGTCGAGCCAACAACTACACCAACGACCGTGGCGACCACCGAGCCGCCCCCAACCACCGATCCCGTCGCCGCCATCGACTTCGACAACCCAGGACTCGACGTCGACCTAACCGCCATCGCCGACCTCATCGCCGCCAACGCCACCGGCGACCCCGAATGGATTCCGGTGATGGCGGATCTTCTCGCCCGCGACTGGCTCCTCACGCGCTATCCGGCTGAGACGGACCCGCTCGATGTCTATTCCCAGTCCTGGGCGGAGGAGGTTGCGTTCGAGAACCAGAATCTGTTCGTCGAGAACAGCTGGTATCGGATCAGCGACGTCCCCCACCTGATCTCGGTCGAGCGCACGCGGGAGACCGGCGGCCTCACCGAACTACGGGTCCGGCTCTTCCGGGAACCGTCCCAGGTCATGTCGGTTGCCGATGACTCCGTCGTCAACCCCTCCCTCGGCGGCACCGGGCCCGAAGGCAGCACCGGCCTCTTCAAACTCGGGCAACCCGAGGACGGCTCAGACGGGTGGCGGATCTTCCGCATCGACCAGATCGACAACGAAACGGATGGTGGCGGATGAGACTGCTGCGTCTTTTCGTCGTCATCTGTGTTCTTGCGGCCACGATGACCCTAATCACAGCGCTTCCTGCCTCGGCGAGGTTCAGCGGGTGCGATGATCTCACCGCCGACGGGACGAGTTGCGGCCTCGAGGACATTCTGCCGCCGACACCCGGCTCTGGTCCGCTGTACGTGAACGACAACCGTGGCGGTCCGTTCTATTCCTGGTACCCGACAGCGATCGTTTGCAGCGCTGAAGGCGGCGTCACGAACTGGCGACCGCTCGACGAGATCACCGACGGCACCTTCGCACAACTCGCTGCCGCCCTCGAAGCGCTCTGGGTGGCGACCGTGGCCACCATCAGAGCTCTGGATCTCTCACCAGAAGAGTACGAAGCCCGCCTCGCCGAACTCGAAGGCCGGCTCTGGTTCGCCGAACTGATGCAACCCGACGGCACCCCAACGGGCACCGGCCAGTTCGGCTGCGCCGAACCCAACGAGACCCTCCCAGCACCGCCGCGGCCGCCATCACCCGACGAGGTGTGGGGAGCGGCACTCACGTTCGAACCCGCCGTCCATCTCGACCCCTTCGTGCGGGGACTGGTCGGACTGGAAACGTTCCTTTGGTACGAGGGCGCCACCACGGGATCAATCAACCCGCCCCTGACACTGCGGGGCTACGACCTCACCGCCGAGATCCAGGCGTTCCAGTTCGAATGGGACCTCGGCGCCCCCGACCGCGACGGCGAACGCATCATCACCGCAGACAACGCGGGCACCGCCGACGATCCAGCCGGTTCACACATCTACGCCGAACCCGCCGACGCCCTCGTCTCCCACACCGTCTACTGGACCGGGACCTACACCATCACCGGCCCCGGCTTCCCCGCTGGCGGCCTGACCTATGACCTCGGGGTCGCCGCCATCGTGGTGTCCCGGGACTACCAGGTCATCGAGATCCGCACCCCGGTGGTGACAGGAGGATGACACCCATGCCCTGACCGTTCCACCGTTCTTCTGTTTCTGGATTCTTTGGCTGGGGTCCCGGACGAGCCGCACACCGACTCGAAAGAAGCAACCCATCATGACTGACCTCGACATCGACATCGACATTCCCGACGACGACGATCTCCACGCGCCCCCACCCGTCCTCGACAACGGCGACAACCCACCCATCTGGCCGAAACTCGCCGCCGGGATCGCCATCGTCGTCGCCGCCATCATCGGCTACGGCTACTTCTCCAGCCCCGACGCAGAACCCACCGCCACACCCCCACCGGCCACCGAGCCAGCACCGGCCCCGAACACACCAACCTCCGCAGCCATGCCCGATCCTGAAGTCACCCAAATGCTGGCCGCAGTCGCAGCGTGGGAACGCTTCGCCGCCACGAGTGACCTGGCCGAGGTGGCCGACAGTTTCGATAGCGAAGGCCCCCAGTACGCACTGTTCACGGACCAAGCCCACACCGGATCCGAACCCGGATCGCTGCGGTTCGAAGCGACCGAAACCGGCATCGTGCGCGGCGATGGTCTGGTATCCGTCAGCACCGACCTGACCGTCACCGCCGCCGACGGTGAAGCCACCGAGTATCCCTATGACTTCGTGTTCCTCGACGGTTCGACCGCAGTGTGGACCGTGGTCAACCGCAGAGCACCCGGATCACCCGCACTCCCCCCACCGCCACAAACTGTGCTCGCAATCGAACAGAGCTGGGCAGGACTCACCGACGCGCTCGATGCTGGCGACCTCGACACCGTTGCCACCCTGGTGAGCGCCACCGGCGACGACCCCACGCCAGTGTTCACCGCGACGCAGCTGACCGCGATCATGAATGGTCGGCTGCACACCTGGACCCAGATCAACCCGTCACAGGTCATCGCGTCGTTGGAGGTCGAAGGCACCGACATCGCCACTGTCCCGTTCACCCTCGACGGCGACCGGTGGCTGTTCGACTACTCCGCCGCGAGCGGAATCGGATCAACACGATGACCCGACCAGTTGCCACCGATTGGGTGTCACGGTCGTGTTCTACCGTCACCCCCACGACACCAATGAACCGATGTCGGCCTCTTGAACGCCCGGGCCATGGGCGGTCCTCCTGCAACGCCACCACCGGTGGCGCCAACGAAAGGACCGGCCCTTGACCATCGCAACCATTTCCGACAACCGGCACAGCGCACTTGCGTTGCCTGACCTGTGGGACGCCGTCGACACAGCGTTCGCCAGCCGAAACTTGCATGACGTTTGCGTCACCGGCACCGTCATCAAACTCACGACGGGCCGCTGGTACACCTACGGCGAACTCGC
>CAYGQE010000043.1:41150-43374 GCA_964351995.1 uncultured Acidimicrobiaceae bacterium
CCGGCACCGTCATCAAACTCACGACGGGCCGCTGGTACACCTACGGCGAACTCGCAGCGTTCGGCGATGACGGCCATGCCGCTGCAAGTCTCAGCTTCAGCATCCACCACACCCTCATGGCCACCATCCGAACACAGCTTGCCGCCACCGGGGCCGTGCTGACCGAAGGCGTCGAGCTGCGCATGCAGGGGATCCTCGAAGGCGACCGCCGCTATGGCCGGCTCCGCCTCGCCGTCCAAACCATCGGCCCCCGCATCAGCCCCAGCAGTCATGCGACCGAGCGGCGCCATCTCCTCGGCGAACTCCACCACAGCGGGCTGCTCACCACGCAGCAACGTCTCGTCGTCCCGGAGGTGCCGGAGAGGATCGGGCTCATCAGCTCCGCCACCGCTGCCGGACGAGCCGATTTCTGGGCGACCCTGCGCCACGGCGACTACCAGGCCCTCATCATCGAAGACGACGTCCCAATGTCGGGCCCCCGTACGCCAGACCTGCTGGCAGCGTCACTTCAACGGGTCCACGACAACCAGGTGGATGTGATCGTGATCGCACGCGGTGGCGGTGCCCAATCCGACCTCTCGACATGGGACCACCCAGCGATCGTCCGAGCCATCGCCACCTGCGAAACACCGGTCTGGACTGCACTCGGCCACACCACCGACTCGACCATCGCCGACCACGTCGCCCACCGGCACTTCTCCACGCCCACCTCTGTCGCTGAAGCTCTCGTCACCGCTCACACCCACGCCGTTCGAGACCGCGACGAAGCCCTCCGCCAGGCTGCGGCCGAACTCGAAGCCCAAGACGCCATCAATGCGCAACGCCGCCGAACCCGCATCGCCATCACGACCGCCGTGATCCTGATGATCGCTGTCGCGTTCCTGGTCGCGATACTGGTCGGTGGGTCATGACCGAGATCGTCGGGTTCGTCATCGCCGCAGCGGTCGGCATCGGGTTCAGTCTCCTCGCGGTGATCGACTACCGAACCCTCCAGGTCCCCGTCGTCCAGGCGCGCCGGGTCGTCTACGGCACCGTGTTCGGCCTCACCGCGCTGTCGTCGGTGACTGGAGACTGGGATCGGCTGATCCAAGCCTGCGTCGGCACCACCCTCGTCGCCTGCCTCCAAGGCCTGCCATACCTGTGGCAACAACGCCGAACCGATCTCCTCATCGGACGAGCAGACCTCCGCCTCGCGTTCCCGTTCGGGTGGACCCTCGGCTGGTTCGGCCTCGGGTTCGTCGTCGTCGGATTCACCGCCGCCCTACTCACCGGACTCGCCTACGCCGCCGGCACCCGCAAAACCCTCATCCCGTTCGTGCCGGCCATGTCGATCGGCTACTGGTTCGCTCTCACCTGGGCCGTGATGGTGCTCCCATGACCACCACCGTCGGGCGAAACCCCACGTCAGTCACCGTTTGTCACGGGCCTCGGTTACGGAAGCTGCGCTGGTGGCAACTCTGGGCTCGGACACGGTCGCAGTACGAGATCCACCTCGGCCTCTACCGGACCTGGCGTCACCAACCCGGAAACATGAACTACCTCCCACCCCGGCTCGTGCGACCGGTGATCTGGGCGCTGTCCGCCGTCTTTGCGCTCGGCGACCACTATGGCCACTGGTTCACCACCGGCGACGCCAGCGTCAAGCTCCGACCCGTCAACAAACGCCATGGCCTCGCAGCCAAGGTCGCTTTCCTCCCGACCGTCGTGGGCCTCTTCGTCTCCCTACTCAACCTCGGGCTGGCCTGGGGAATCTCGCCACTGGCAGCTATGCCGATCCTGCTGGCTGTCATCGTCCCAACAACAACCGGCCTCGTCGTTGTCGCCGATGCATGGAACCGAGGCAAGCGATTCCAGCACCACATCGACCACATCAGCCTCGATCTCGTGCGTCACCACCGAGCACCCAGAGGCAGCGGCGCCGAGATCCGAGACGCCATCCACCAGTACGCATCCGAACACCGTTTCGTTCTCGGTGGTGTCGCCAGCAGCGCCGCACTGAGGGACACCTTCTACTTGACTGCCAACAGCGGCAGGCATCCCGATTGCCGTCACTCCGATCGGTTCTGCGACGGCTCCGACGATTGTCGACGAACGATCTTCGACCCAACAAAACCGTCAAACAAGCACTGAGCTGAGTACACACGAACGGGTGACAAGCGGACCCACGACCCGTGAATATGCAGTGGCCCGCTGAAGCCCCTACCCGACTTAGTTCGCCGGTTCC
>CAYGQE010000044.1:0-2957 GCA_964351995.1 uncultured Acidimicrobiaceae bacterium
TCCGACCTTCTTCTCGGTCTCACCGAACACCTTCATCGGCTCGATCTACACCCTGGCCGGGCTCACGAACATCGTCGCGGCCGACGCCGATGCGTTCCCGCAGCTGAGCCAAGAGTTCATCGTCGATGCCGACCCGGCCATGATCTTCCTCGCCTGCACGATCTACTGCGGTGAGACCGCCGAATCGGTCGCCGGCCGTGATGGCTGGTCCGCGTTGACCGCAGTTCAGAGCGGCTTGGTCATCGAGATGAACGACGACATTGCGTCCCGCTGGGGTCCGCGTTCGGTCGACTATCTCGAGCAGGTCGTTACTGCGGTCGAGAGCTACAGCAGCGTCGCCGCCAACTGATCTCGGGACGGGACGAACAGACATGATCACCAGCCAGCGCACGGCGGTTTGGTTGCTTGGTGCAACCGGGCTGCTCGTGGTGTCCCTGCTGGCTGGTGCCATGTTCGGCCCAGCGGGGCCGCCGCCGTGGCGTGTACCTCTGGCGATCATCGATCATCTTCCGTTGATCTCGATCGACAGTGGTGTGTCTGATGCTCAGTGGAATCTGATCTGGACGATCCGCTTCCCGCGAGTGGTGTTGGCTGCGTTGGTGGGCGGGATGTTGTCGCTGGGCGGAGCGAGCTACCAGGGCGTGTTCCGCAACCCGCTCGTCGACCCCTACTTGCTCGGCGCCGCCGCCGGTGCCGGGCTGGGGGCCACGATCGCCATCCTGCATCTGCGGGGCGTGACCGACTGGCCCGTCGACCCCACTCCCCTGCTGGCCTTCGTGCTGTCGCTGGCGACGGTGGCGGCGACGTACACCGTTGGCGCCGCATTCGGCGGCAACCGAACCGGAGCGACCCTGGTGCTCGCCGGGGTGGCGATGGTGTCGCTGACCACGGCACTGCAGACCTTCATCTTGCAGCGAAACTCTGAAGTCGTGCGCGAGGTCTACACGTGGATTCTCGGTCGTCTCGTGAACGCATCGTGGGCCGACATCAGGTTGGTGCTGCCCTATGTGGTCGTCACAACCGTTGTGTTGTTGCTGCACGCCCGGCACCTCGACCTGTTCCGAGTGGGCGATGACGAGGCGGCCACGCTCGGCGCCCCCGTCGCCCGGGTGCGCCTCATTGTGGTGATGGCCGCGACGTTGGGCACCGCAGCGGTGGTGTCGGTCAGCGGGCTGATCGGGTTCGTCGGGTTGATCGTCCCCCACATCGTTCGACTTCTGGCCGGCGCTTCGTATCGTTTGGTACTGCCGCTGTCGTTGCTGCTCGGAGCGAGCTTCCTGATCCTGGTCGACATTCTTGGCCGGATTGCCCTCGCTCCATCAGAGTTACCGATCGGCGTGGTGACGGCGTTCATCGGTGCGCCGTTCTTCATCTACTTGCTTCGCACCAAGCAGGTAGCGGTATGAGTTCGCTGACCTTCGCTGACGTGACCGTTTCGTACGGCAAGCGCGAGGTGCTGACTGGGTTCAATGCGTCGGTCGGTTCGGGCGAATGGCTCGGTCTGATCGGGCCAAACGGTGCAGGCAAGTCGTCACTGTTGCGGGCTGCCGTCGGTTTGGTCGGGCACGGCGGCGACGTGCTCGTCGATGGTGCATCGCTGAACCTCCGCTCGCGATCACGGCGGGCTGCGCTGTTGGCGTATGTACCGCAGTCACCGATCTTGCCAGCGGACATGACGTGCCGTGACTACGTCCTGCTCGGCCGAGCCCCGCATGTCACGTACTTTGGTCGGGAGTCTCGACACGATCGGGCCATGGTCGACGACGTGCTGGACCGGCTCGAGCTGTCGTCGTTTCGTGATCGGTATCTCGGCGAGCTGAGCGGTGGCGAAGCCCAGCGCATCGTGATCGCTCGCGCGCTGGCCACCGAAGCCCCGGTGCTGCTCCTCGACGAGCCGACCAGCGCGCTCGACATCGGGCACCAGCAACAGGCCCTCGAGTTGGTGTCGACGCTGCAGCGCGATCATGGGCTGACCGTCGTGTCGGCAATGCACGACCTGACCTTGGCCGGCCTCTACAGCGATCGACTGGCGTTGATGCACGAGGGCAACGTCGTCGCGATGGGGTCGGCAACCGAAGTGCTCGAAGCCGACCGGCTCGCCGAGTTCTACGGCGTGAGGGTGACGGTGCATCACGAGCCCGACGGCACCGTCGTCGTGGTTCCCCGCCGCAACTGAGCGTTCACGATCAGCTGCTGATCACGCCTCGGGCTTCGGTGATCGTGACGGGTCGGGCGACCGTCACGGCGAACCCGTCGATGTCGATCGCCGCCGGGTCGCAGAGGCCGGGAGTGCAGGCAAAGCCGATGTCGTAGGTGGTGGTGACCGAGAGGTCGATGGTGGTGCCGGGTGGGGTCGTGGTGCCAAACGTCGCCGAGCAATCGGTGGCGTCGTCATCGAGACCCACCTCCCATGGGGTTCCGGCTCCACAAGTGAATGCATCGTCTTGGTCGGGGCCGGTGACCCAGTCGGTCGTGACCGGGGTGGCCGTTGCGGTGACCGTCAGGCCGAGTTCGGGGATCGACGCTGCGCCGGTGAGGGGCACCCAGCTGTCAGCCGGCACCCACAACCAAACGGGGAGCTGGGTGAGGAAGGGTGTGTCGAGCCCGTCGGGGGCCGATTCGGGGGTGAGCGCCGGGATGACGATGTCGGCCCGAGCCGCAGCGGCAAGGGCATCGATGACGACCGCTGGCACCGGCTCACCTTCCTCCCAGACCGCCCAACCAAACTCATTGAAGATCCGACCGGGACAACTGACAAATACGTACGTCGTGTCGACCGCGTTTTCCATCTCGGGATTGGTGATCCCGATCGTGATCCCCGTGCCGCCTGCGTAGTCAATCGCTTCAGCTCCAGTGAGCCCCGGAACAAACACACACCCCGCCAACGGATTCGGCCCGAAGTCGACGCCTGTTCCGCCGTCCCAAGCATCGATTCCGATCTCCAACACGTCGCCGTT
>CAYGQE010000044.1:3057-43041 GCA_964351995.1 uncultured Acidimicrobiaceae bacterium
CGACGCCTGTTCCGCCGTCCCAAGCATCGATTCCGATCTCCAACACGTCGCCGTTTCGTCCGACGTTGAAGTCAGTGCCGCCCTGTTCGTCCAACCCACCGGCTAATGCATCCGTCCCGCCCGTAAGAAGAGTCAGAACTAGAATCAACGCAGCTAGAGGCCGCACGATTGCTTGTCCTCTCCAACAAACGAGATCTGAGTGACTCTCCAGACGCCATCGGCATCCGACCGAGAAACGAAAATCTCACGGAGCACCGCTTCAGCGTCTGCTGCAACAATGACCTCACCATCGGCTGCGACGACCGAAACACGATCGTGCCCGCACTCGATCAAGCTCGCCTCGGCCTCAGACAGCCAGGTGATCTCAACAGTTCGTCGCTCAAAGTCTCCCTCAAATGTCCGCCCTTCCGCCCGAGACTGGAGCGTGTTGTTCTGCAGGCTCCCAAGAAGCTCGCCTGACGCAAACCCACCGAGCGTGTCGACGTTTGTCGTTGGCACCAATAACACTTCCGTTTGGATGGTTCGCAAGCCAGCGACGGCGGCTTCGACTTCGGCGATGCGGGGATCGAGCGTGGTGGTCGGGGCTTCGGTGGTCACTGTTGTTGGCGGCAGTGTCGTCACGGTGGTGGTCGACAACTCGAGTGTCGGCGCCGTGGCTTCGGGCTCGCTCGAGCACGCCGCAACGGCAACTACGAATGCAGCGCCGGCAAGCACCACACGCCAGCGTCGGGCATTTCTCATTAAACCGATCCTTTCGACCACGCGCCGCCGACCCTACGCAACGACTCACCGCGAGAGAACGGGTGAATCTACCACCCTCGACACTCAACGCGTTTCAATTACGCTCAACCACACACCATGCTCACCTCGTCACCTCCTTGACCCCCGGCACGAATCAGGGACACGCGGAAGGTCAGCTCAGGGGTTCCAACTCGAAGTCGCCGTCGTCGTTTTCGATGAGTTCCCAACCGAGCATTTCGGCAAGGGCGGCACGGCCTTCGTCTGGTCCGTTGGCCAGGATCTCATCGCCGACATTCAGCACGGCGGTCGCCCCTGGCCGGTACATGAACCGTCCGCCCCGCTCGATGGCCAACACGTTGAAACCGGGCTCGATCGGCAGGTTCAGCTCCGCCAGCGACTTGCCGGCCACCTCGCAGCCCTCGGCCACCGGAAGCTTCACGACCATGTCATCGGTGTCGCCAAGCGCAATGCCAAGCACGGGGTGCAGCTCGGTCGACTCCTCGATCAGCCACACCATCTGCTGGGCCTGATCGCCGAGGTCTTCCGCCGCTTGCCCGAGCGCCAAGAGGCCGCGCAACGGGGCGGGGTCGGCGCCGTCGCGGGAAGCCCGCAACACCCACAGCTCGAGACGATGCTTCATCTCGTCGAGGCGATCTTCGAGGTGACGCACCTCGGCAGCAAGTGAGCGGTCACGGAACACCAACGCCGAGTAGGCCAGGCCCACCGCCACCTCACTCAGGTTCTTCATCTCGACGATGGTGTCGACGGCGCGGTCGAGGTCGGTCAACGCTGGTGCGTCGGGAACCGAAGGCATCTGGTACTCGCCCATGCCAGCGAGTTCACGCAGGCGGGGAATGCCCTCGGGCGACCCTCGGAGGAACATGACGTCGCCGGGATGAAGGATGTCGTCACCACTTGGGTCGACGATCCACGCCCGGCCGCGGCGGATGGCCATGATGCGCATGCCGGTGACCACGGGGAGTTCGAACGAAGCGAGCGGCCGGTTGGCGAAGTGTGAACCTTCAGCCACCGCAACACGGTGCGACACCTCTTCGGCCACGCTGAGGTCGAGCACGAGCTCGGGCGGGATGCCGAGCTTGCGGGACACGATGCGAGCGATGTCGACCGCATCGTTGCCGATGCGTTCCACGGCGGAGATCACCTGGAGCACCGAGGCCATCGCTTCGGCTTCGCGGGGGTGCCGGACGGCGATGATGCACAAGGTCCGCATCTCATGGACGAGCGAGCTGATCTCGGACTCGAGCTCGTCGACTTCGTCGGCCATGTCGGCGTCGTTGAAGTACAGCGCGGCGTAGGCCAGGTCGACCATGAGCTCGCTGGTGTCCTTGGCCTCGGCCAACATCTCACGGAGATTTCGAGAATCCATCAGGGGTTCCGGGATCGCTTTCGGTGGTTGAAGATCATGTCACAGGGAGAAAGAAGCTGGGCAAAGTTGGGAGGACCCGACCCCTCCCAAGTTGGCGGGCATGTCAGAGGCCCCAGAGGTTGATGG
The DNA here is from genome assembly GCA_964351995.1 of uncultured Acidimicrobiaceae bacterium. Taxonomy (GTDB): domain Bacteria; phylum Actinomycetota; class Acidimicrobiia; order Acidimicrobiales; family SZUA-35; genus SZUA-35. Next base: position 5,312 of record CAYGQE010000044.1, read on the forward strand.
CGGCGACCAAGGTGAGGGCGCCAACCACGTCGAGGGATGCGGTCACGAGTGGGATGCCGAGGTTGTCGGGGTCGAGGCCGAAGCGAACCACGGCCAGGGTGCCGTAGTAGGCAATCGCCAGGGCGAAGAGGGTGGCGGCGACCCCACCGGAGAGAGCAACGGCGGTGAGCAGCAGCACGCCGGGGGTTTCCTCCCCCGCAATCTGTGCCGTGCCCTCGGCAATCAGCGCAAGCAGCAAGAAGATCGGCGCCGCGAGCGCCACGGTGAAACCCATGTCGGAACGGGCTTTGCCGGTGGGGATCCAGGTGCGGTCGATGAGGCCCAGGTGCACTTTGGTCGACAACCGGTTGGCCAGGATGCCGCCCAACGCACCGGCGGTGCCGAGATAGCCGGGCAGCAGCACAAGCAGCACCCACGTCAGCTGGTTCTCGAAGCTCTCGATGGCCACGCCGGCACCAAGGCTGAGCATGCCGGCGGCCAGAAGGACCGGGATCGACTCGGTCACGATGCGTTTGGCCATCGACAGTCCAGAGCGCCACAAGCCAAGCGTCAGGGCAATCGTGATGAAGGCGGCCACCACGGCGGTCAGCGTGGTGGTGTCGCCTTTGTCGACCAGCACGAGGCTGAGGACGAGCGCCGGAAGCGTGATGAGGTCGCTGGTTGCAGTGACGAGCGGGGCGGTCACGTTGTCGAGGTCCCAGTCGAAGCGGACAGAGGCCAGGGTCAGGCCAAGGGTCGCCACGAGCACGACAATCGACGCGAGCATGCCACCGACCAGCGACACCACGATGAAGTCGGCGAACCCGATGGGAACCACGCCGCCGGGTGGGTCGAGTACAAGCGCCAAGATCTCCGCGGCGCAGGCAATGCCCAGGCCAGCCACCAGCGAGTTGATCACCACGGCGATCAGGTTCTGGCCGAGCAGTGAGTCGAGTTTGGCGTTCCAGCTGAACTGACCGGTTTGGATCGCGGTCGAGAGGCGAGACCCGAACGGGCCGAAGACGTTGCCTCGCAGACCAATGGTGGCGGGCACGAAGAGCAAGAGACCGGGCAGCATCTCGAGCTGGTCTTGTCGGGAGGCGAGGGTGAGCCCCGCGACCACACTGGTGAGGGCCGAGAAGGCCAACGCTCCGAGCGATTGCGCAGCATCCGCTCGGTTGGGGCCGAGGAAGCCGCCGAACGGGCGAAGGCGGACCTTGGACAGCCGAGACTCGGCCAGGCGTTGCGGCACGTGCGGGCGGCCGGGAACAAGACGCCGGGCAGATGCCCGCTTGCCTCCCCGTTGCTCACGGCCTCGTCGCTGATTCACCTCGGCACTGTATTACCGCCGCACCCGCCAGGGGCTGAGGAATCGGTCAGCCCAGAACAGTGGTGACGTAGCCGCCGAGCACGATGGCAATCGCGAGCATCGTCAGCACGGTGACTTTGATGCTCTCGGCCGACTTTGCCTCGATCTGGCCGTCCAGAGCGGCGAACAACATCCCCATCTCACCCTTGAGCTCAGCCATGTCGACTCGTAGCTCAGCACTGTGAACTGCGAGGTCTTGCTTGGTGGCGAGTTGTGAGTAGTCGATAGGAGGCATGGCTTCCATGGCAATTCGGGCCAAACGTTCGTCTCCAAAGACGACTTCAAACGCTTGGCGAAGGTCGAGTCGGTCGGCTTCGTTCGTAGACATGATGGGTGCTCGCTTCAGTTGTGGCAAGTAGTTGGGAGCACCAGCTCCGAGAACCACAACCTTACGCACGCTGTGTGACAACGGCCGATCGGACAGCGCAGGCGTGCTCGGCCGTCTACCTGGCGAGTTGCGCTATCAGGAAGAAACACGACGAGGCCAACAGCACTGCCCAAAGGGTGAACTCGATGGTTTCCCGAGCAAGTCGGCGTTGGAGCTTCAACAGCTTCACCTCGCTTTCAAGACGTTCAATTCGCGTCTCGCTGCGACGGTTCGTGCGTTCGAGTTCGCTCAGGCGCCGCTCTGATGTGCTGAGCCGACGATCCTTGTCACGCAACTCTCGCTCGATCGCATCGACCCGACGGCTGGTTGTCCACGTCTCTGCATCCATGAATCGACGCTAGCTCATCCCATACGATCAGGGCCGTGGAGTTCGTCATCGCCAAGAACCCAGAAGCCAACTCGTCGCTGCCCTACCTCGTCCGGCTGCCGCTCCCCCGCCCCGTGGTTCTCAAGGTGAAAGACACCTGGCCTCGCACGTCAAAGATCTATTGCCACCCCGCCGTCGAGTGGCCGGCTGACCACCAACTCGACGTCGTCGAGCGCATCCCGGCGGTTTCGTGCGTGCGGCGCGGTGTTGCCATTGATCTCGTGCTCGATCGGGCGAGGGAGAATCGCTCGCAGTTTGTGTTCACCAACGCCCGCAACCGGGAGATGATCTTCTGGCAGTCGGCTCGCACTCGCAAGCAGTCGAGGCCGAACGTGGCCACCCCAACCGCCAGAGCGTCGGGCCGCGAACTCGACATCGTGGTCGACACTCGTGAGCGCTACGCCTGGAACTTCTCCAAGCAACAAGCCACCACGACCAAACGGGCACTCCCTGTTGGCGACTATGCCGTCGAGGTCAACGACCAGCCGATCGCCGTTGTCGAACGCAAGAGCATCGAAGATCTGGTGTCGACTATGCGGGGAGGCAAGCTCTGGACGTTGCTCGCCGCCCTATCAGACCAGCCCCACGCGGCCATCGTCGTTGACGCTCGCTACTCCGAACTGTTCAAGCTCAGCTACGTGCGGCCGCTGACGATCACGACGCAGCTCGCCGAAGCCGCCGTGCGCTACCCAGCGACACCCATCGTGTTTGCCGAGACTCGTCAGCTGGCCCAGGAGTGGACCTATCGCTTCTTCGGTGCGGCGATCGATCACGCCGCCAATCAGTCAGCGGGTGCCGGCCGGCTCAGCGAACTCGCCACCGCTGGCCCAGTCGAACCGGCCGAACCGACGACAAAGCAGGTCCGGGCATGGGCGGCAGATGCCGGGTTCACCGTGTCTGACCGGGGCAAGCTTCGACCCGAGATATGGGCTGCGTATCGGGAGCACCACGACCGCTGATCCGAACAGCGCCCGAACAGCGGTTCTGGCCGGGGAAAGCGTCACTGCTGACGTTTTCCGCTGCCAGAAACGACAAGTGGGGTGGCCGGGTGTGCGGCGGCAAGGCGACCTGCGACGACGTCGGCGACCTCTTGGATGGTGGCCCACGGCCGCACATCAATTTCGGTCCACCCAACGCGAACCACCGCCCACCCTGCAGCGACCGCCCGTCGGTCGCGTCGGCGATCATCGACTCGCGCCTGGGTGACGGTGTGCCAGCGCCGACCGTCGGCTTCCAGGATGAGGCGAGCTTCGGGGTGAGCGAAGTCGACAATGCCCGAACGTCCGTCGTACCAGCTCGGCCGGAACTGCCGCACAAAGCCTGGCAGCCCGTGGTCGCTCAGCGCCCTCCAGACCATGGCTTCCAGTACCGACTCGGGATACGGCTGGTCGTCGAGCAACTCGGCGAGCAGCGCGGCCATCTTTGCTGTTCCCCTGAGACCTCGACGACGATGGGCCGAGAACGTGGCCAGCAGCAGCGTGTCGTTGGGCGTGGACTTCACCAGCTGAGACTCGGTGATGTGACGGAGTCGAGCAGCGGACAGCTCCGATGCGAGATCAATCAACGTGCGAGCGGGCGAGGTGACCCGCAGGCCGTCGATCACGACGATGTCGCCGTCGAGCCATCGCCGAGTTTCGTGGACCGACACTCCTTTGACCGGAAGGCGCTGGCCGCGGGTAACGGTGACCTGAGCGGCGTCACCGGCGACGGCGAAGCGATGCAAACGCCCGGCGGCGCTGCGGCTGACGGCTGCTTCGGGAAGCGCGGCCAGGGCACCCACCAGCCTCGTCTTCGAATTGACCTGGGTCGGCACGATGTAGACGCCGGTGCTCATCGGTTCGAGGAGACCGCGGCGGAGCCGACGATCGATCGCTGACGGGCTCGCTCCTGCGGCCAGCAGCCCCTGCCGAGTCACCACCCCGGACTGCATCGTGTTCAGAATGAGTTGATCCACCGTGTGCGCCATGAGTGAAGTCTGACCACCAGGTGTGACACTGCCCGATCGATGCCCAGCGACACCCGTTCTGACCGGCCGAAGCGTCACCAGCGACGCTTTCCCCGGTCAGAACGGCGAAAGCAGCGGCTCGGGGAGGTGCCACGAACGCCGGGACATGGGCCAGTAGTCTCGCCAGGTGTTTCGACTCGGGCTCATCTTGACTGCGTTCGTGCTCGCCGCAACGGCGTGCGCCGCCGATGGCCGCGAGCTCGCCGAGCCTCGAGACTGGCAGACCACCACCACTCGCCCGCTGCCACCGACATCGGCACCTCCGCAGCTGGCTGGCGAGTCCGGCCTCGAGCTCACCTCGCCCGACTTCGAGCCAGGCGGCGATCTCCCTCGCGTCGCCCGGTGCGACGGCGACAATCGGTTCCCCACGCTCGAGTGGACCACCATCGACCCAACGCTCGGCGCCGCCGAACTGGCAGTCACCCTGTCAGATCAAACCGACCCCGAGGCCCCTCTCTTGCTCTGGCTGATGGCCGGCATCGACCCAGCTCAGACCCTGCTGCCCTCGGGCACCTTCCCGAACGAGGGGGCGATCGAGACGCTCAACGACTACGGCCAGCAGGGCTTCGGCAACCCGTGTCTGGAGAGCTTCGAGTCTGGCGAGCGTGACCTGCAGTTCCGCCTGTATGTCCTGGGCTCGGCCTCCGGTCTGATAAGCGGTGCACCAGGCAACACCAGTTGGGACAACGTTTCAGCCCGTGCAGTCGACACCGCCACGATCCTCGCTCGGGTCAACGCCATCGCCAGTCCGTAGCTGGCCGAACTGCGGGGTCAGCCCAGGACGGTCAGGGCGTAGGTCACGAGCATTCCGACCACGCTCAGCACCGTCAACACCATCACCTGCTGGAACTGCCCCAGTCGCTTGTCGAGCGCCCCTTCCAGACGGCCCATGGAACCTTCGAGTCGACCGATCGACCGGGCCAGCACACTCAGGTCAAGCTTCAGTTCACCTCGAAGTTCGGCCTTGAACGCGTCGAGATCGCGCTTGGTGGCGAGACTGTCGTAGTCCACTGGAGGCATGGCTTCCATCGCTATCTCGGCGAGGCGTTCGCTGTTGAACACCTCGGCAAAGCCCTTTCGCAAACTCAATCGGTCGTTCTCGGTCACGCTCATGATCGGTGCTCACTATCGGTTTGACAAGTCATTCGGGAGCCCGAGCTCGGATTTGGCCCAACCTACAACAAGCCCTGTGACAGCCGACCTGGGGCAGCCCTACCGAACCTTTGACAGAAGATCTCGCGCTCGCAATGCGACGTTGAACAGGGCCTTGGTTGCCGGTGGCGTCAGCTGCAGCGAGCCAGTTCGCCACTGCCGTTCCTCGCGTTCCAGGCCCACGAGTTCACGCATCGTGTACGGCGACATGATGGGCCCGACGAGATCACCGCTGAGATCGATCTCGAACTGCAGCGCCCGCAATCGTTCCATCTCTGATCGGCTTGGCTGCAGCCAGAACGCCGCCAGCACTGCACGCGCCGACTCGGCCAGGTCGCCCGACTCCACCGCCCACGAGCTCAGTTCCGCGCGCGACGGCAGCTCGCCCGCTGTGCGGATGGCGCCATCGGCCAGCGACTGACGTGCCGGGGTCATCACCCCACTTCCGGTGGCCTCGAAGACCTCGACCACACCTTGGGCGGTCTCTTCGTAGCCCAACAAACGGGGCTTGCCATTGCCGAGGAAGATCTCCATCGCGGTGACGACTTCAGCGATCTGCGTCTCTGCGACCGAGTCGTCGAAGGCGAAGCGACGAACGGTCAGGTGCTGGTCGACGGCGTCGGTCACGCCCTCACCACCGAAGTGATAGTGCACCGGTACTTGCCCGGTGGCTTCAGCGATGAGCGATTGCACCATCCAAGCGAGTTGGCCGGTCCAGCCGACGTCGACGAGTCCCACCTTGGCGTCGGTGAACCCAGCCGACCGAAGGTGTTCGACCAACGGGCGCCGTTTCACTGCGGAGGATTCGGCGACTGCTGTGTCGAGGTCGCCAGCACGCAGCGCAGCCGTCCATGCTTGGAGTGAGGCAGCGTCCAACGTGTCGTCGGCACCGACGAACCGGAGGCTGGTCGGCAGATCCGACCACGTCAGCCCGAGGCGTTCGATGACGACGGAGAAGGGGATCTTGTCAGCCGAGTGGATCAAGAAGGCGCCGTCGCGGCTGGTCCCGGCTTCGAGCCACGTCTTCACACCAACGGTCCCGGCCGCAGCCAGGGCCCAAGTGCGACGACTGCAGTGCAGGTAGTGGAGGCCGAAACCCGACCAGTGATCGGCGGGCATGGCCTCGGCCATGAGCAACGGCAACTCGCCATCTCGAGCAAGGAACCGAAGATCAGTGACGCCATCGGCTTCGGCCGTTTCACGCAGCCAAAGGAGGAAGGCCGACATGATCTGCCCGACGGTCTGCGCACCGATCGCAGCGACCGGGTCGTGATCGTGCTCGACGGCCTTCAGGCGAGCGAAACGAGACGCCGCCGCGATCGCAGACGACACATCAGGAGACTGCGCAGCAGACATCGACGCCGCCTCGTAGCGGCTGGGGTTGCCCCGCCCGACCAGCACCGGCCGCAGACGAGATCGCTGAGCCTGCACGCCATCGGATTCGACCGAGTTGCCGATGAACACAACGGGCCGATCCGACGAAGCCAGTGCCGAGCCGAACACTCGGTTGAAGATATCCCCTCCGAACTTGGACGCGCCAACATCGCTCGACACGAACAACCCGTCGGCCTTCACGCCGAGCTCATCGAGCAGGTCGGCCAGTGCGTCGGCCGGCAGGTGCATGTCTGTCACGAGTTGCACTGGTGCGAGTGCTCGCAGCTTCGCCACCGCCTCGACCGCCCCTGGAACAATCTCGATCAGCTCGCGTTCGACGGCGACCTCAGCGGCCACCAACTCGGCCACGGTCGCTCCCGAAAGCACATTGACGAATGGGGCGCTCGAGTACAACTGGGCGATGGAACCGTTTGGCATCTCGGCCACTGCAGACCGCCGGGCTCGTCGCCAGGAGTCGATCGAGGCAGCCCAGAGTCCCAAGGCGATGTGCCGAGTGGCGATCGCCCGCTCCACCGAGGCGTCGTCGACAACACGACGCATCACGATGGTGTCGAAAAGGTCGAGGCCGATGGCCGCCGGATCGTGGGCAGCAACCGCGTCGACGAGGTCATCCCAGGTGGCAAACCGGTCGAGCGACAACGCTAGACGCTTGGCCAGCAGCCGGCCGGACACGCGACCGGTGGCCGAGGTCACGGCGGACGTCAGCGCCGCGGTCATCGTGCCATCCGGATCGGTGGCTCCACCCCGCGTTCAGACCGCTTGGTCGACGATGCGGCGAACGCTACAGCGAGCAGGATCCAGAGATCTTTCGGCTCCCGCACGATCGACTCGGTCAGCCCGTTCACGACGACCAGCATCACAAACGAGCTCGTGACGGGGTCGGGGCGCCAGCGGCTGCGGCTGAGGTAGCTGAAGAAGGCAGCGGTCATGAGTAGCGCGGCGACGATGCCGCCGTTCATGGCGATCTGGAGAATCAGGTTGTGGGCTTCGCTTGCATCGAAGTCGATGTTTCCGAGCAACAGCTCTTGCTCGAAAATGATCGTGCTGCCATTGAACCCGTAGCCGTTGATGGGCCGCTCGGCGATCAACTCGAGCACACGGCCCCACACACCGGTCCGCCCGGTGAACGACGTCAACTCTTCCACATTGCCGCTCCGGCTCAATCGACGAGCGATCGTGTCGGTCAGGCCGCCGACGACCACACCAACGACGACTGCAGCACCGAGACCGACGATGGACAGACCGACTCGTCGGGGAATATGCGGTCGGATCAGCATCGCTATTGCGACGATCGACGCCAGCATGGCGACACGACTCTGCGCGGCCACGAGCGATGCTGCGCCGACCACCACCAACGCCGCTGGCAGAAGCGGCAGCGCTCGAACGTTGCTCGATCGATTGGTCGGCTGGCGAAGCCAACGTCGAACACCATCGAGGACAAGAAGCGAACCGTGGATCCCCAGAGCGTTCGATGCCGGGTACGCACCGGACAGACGGCCAGGAATGGCCTCGGTGCCATCCAAGAAGCTGTAGAAACACAGAACCAGCGTCACGTTGCCGAGCAGATCCATGGCCTTCGAGAAGCCCAGCTGCTGAAAGATCAGACCGCCCAACAGTGCAAGCGAAAGGGCGCCGATCGCGGCCAGGACATCGCCCGGGGGCGAATCACCAAGCGGCGCAACCACCAACATGGCCACCGCTGTGGCAACCATCAGAGCAAACGGGCCTCGCAGGAGCGTTCGAACGCCGGGGTAACACGCGATCAAGACGAGCGGCCCCGCATAGAGGGGGATGAGCAACAGCCAGCGCAGGACGTCGATGTCGCCTTCGGTCTGCAGGCCAAAACGGCTCGGTTCGATCGACGACGCCACGAAGAGCACCACCGTGCCAATCGTCCACCCCACGCTCGTCGGAGCGGAGGCGGCAATCGCCGGAGCGGGGCGAGCCGCTGGCCGGACGTCAGCCAGCATTGATCACGATCATGGCGATCTGACGGGAGAACGAGGCCGCCGATCGCTCGATGGCTTCAATCGTGGCGACGCGATCGGCCGGCGTGCAGACCACAACGATGTCGGTTGCGTTCGCAAGGACGTCGGTTGCAGCAGGGCTGCCGATGACACCCTCGAGCTCGGTCCGCTTCATCCACTCGATGTCGAGATCAGCAGCAGTCGCTGTGCGAAGTACACCAACATCCCCGGGCCCGTCGATCATCGCATCCCAGAGGTCTGCATTGAAGGGAGCGATTGCTTGGCCTCCGTCCCCGCCAAGTACCGGTGCGGATGGAAAGCGGTCTTCGAGCGTCGAACGGCGAACCTTGGCCCGTCCGCCCATGAACGTAGTGATGGCAAGGGCGGAGAGCACGACACCGGCGAGCACGCCGAGCACGCCAATGGTGCTGCGGTCATCTGGCGCCGCAACGATGACTTCGGCCTCCTTCACCACGACCAGATCGCTGTCGAGCGACGCAATGGCCCGGTCGGCGGCAAGAATGTTGTCAGTGAGGCTCTCCGAGTCGCGATCAAGCGACCCGATTCGGCTTCGTGCAGAGTCCCTGGCCTGTTCGGCCAAACGAAGAGCGATCAGGTCCTCTTCGAACGTGGCAGGGGTCTGTTCGTCGGCGAGCAAGCGAGCTGCTGCCTCTGCGGCCACGGCTTCGGAAAGTTCAGCGGTGAGACTCACGATCTCTGCGTCGAGCACATCTTGGTCAGCAACGAGCGCATCACGCTCGACGGTCAATCGCTCCTCACGTTCGCCACGGCTGAGCTCGACGAGTTCGGACGCCAGTTGGTCTGCAGCTGCAAGCACATCGGCTTCGTCAGAGCCAGCGGCGATGATGTTGGATCGAGTGTTGTCGTCGATGGACGGCTCGGCCCGCAACTCGGTGACCGTGCCGCCGAAGTCAGTGAGGATTTGATCGGCGATGCCGTCGTCTTGCGCTCGCGCTGCGAACCGGTCTCGGGTCTGCGCGTAGAATGGGAAGCCGACTTCTTCGGTGAGGCCCAGTGTTGCTTCGGCCCTCACGTCGACGGCACCGCCCGACGGAGCCACCAGGTATGCCCCGAGGCCGCCAGCGATGCCGGCGAGCAAGATCAACGGGGCGTGGCGGAAGAGCAGCTGCAAGCTGTCTCCGACGGAGCGAGATTCACGATTGTCGGGCATGAGAGTTTCCTGCTGTTGTGTCGATCGGTTTGCGAGCTTCGGTGGCGATGTGGCGACGGATGAGCACGACGTAGACGGCAACGACGCCGAGTTCGGTGGCGTAGGTGGTGACGGCAGCACCCTCCCACCCGTAGCGGGGAATGACGATGATGTTCGCCACGAGATTGGCGACTGCACCAATCACGACGGGACGAGTTCGGGCTGCGACATAACCGCTGGAGATGAGCACATCGCCGAGAATGCTGTTCAACACTCGAACGAGCGGCACGGCGCTGAGGGCGATGATCATCGGCTGGGCGCCCTCGAAATCTTCGCCGAGGACGGAGGGAACAAACAGCTGTCCGATCAGCAATGCAACGCCAGCGAACAGGCCGTAGCCCACGAGGGGGACGCCGACTTTCTTACAGAACTTCCAGCTCGCAGCGATGCCGTTCTTGCCGTGTTCGAAGTACTTGGGGTAGGTGACCTGGAGGACGGCCATGACCGGGAGGAATGCGTAGTGGGAGATGCGGGCGCCGGCACCGTAGAGGCCGGTGTCGAGCACCATGTCATTGCGCAGGAGGATGGTCTGGTCGACGTCCTGGGTGGTGCTCCTGGCGGTGGAACCGAGGGCGATGTCGAAGCCCTCACGCCAGTCTTCACGCCACCGCTGCGACAGCGCAGGGCGAACGCCGAGTCCGCGAAAGATCGTGCCGCCGATGATGAGCGTGCCCAAACCAGCCGAGGCCACAGCGAAGCCTAGGAAGAGGATCGATGACGATGCGGTGCCGAAGATGAAGATCGCGATGACTCGCATGACTGCCCGAGAAGACGACACCATCGCGGCCTTGCGGTCTTCATCGAGTGCGAGCAGGGAACCGTTGGCTGCACTGCCGAAACCGGTGGCACAGATCTCACCGAACGCGAGAAGCAAGACAATCAGCGCCCGCTCGGCGAACGTGTCGGCGATCGAGTCGAAGATGGCTGCGCCGGCCAGAGCTGCGCCGACCAGAACGAACGGGGCGATGGTCAGAAGAACCGAGAAGAGTCGTCCGAGCGCTTCGTCGGCCGGGAACTCACTGCTTTCGCGAGCACGAATCAGCCGGCGTGCAGCGAGCTCGGCTGAGCCGAGGGCGGCAAACCCGGTGGCGATGCCGACAAAGCCGATAGTGCCGGCATAGATGCCAAAGGTCTCGGCTCCGAAGATGCGAGCGATCAGCACGAACGACAAAACGCCGAAAACGGTCTGGATGGCGAGAGATGTTGCCGACCAACTCAGCGATGTTCGAGCGTTGCTCAACATCGTTCCGACGGCGCCCATCCGACACTGTCGGACAGGGGCGCTGGCTCGGCCAGGGCAATACGAGGCGCCATTGGCCGACGCAGTACGCCGGTGGTCAAGATGCCCGCTGCGCCGGCTTGACGCAGTAGAGCACGGTCAGAGCGCTTGGACTGTCCCAATAGCGCGCTGAGGTGGCGATCCATTGTTGATTCGACGTAGCGGATCGCAGAGCGCAGCACACGTTGGGGTGGAAGGCCGCCATGATTCACGAGATAGGCCATCGCCAGGCCGGAGCTGCCGTTTCGCAAGATCGATGCGGTCCGTTCGACGGTCAGCTGATCAGTGGTCTTCCATGCCACAACCATGGCGTCGGGCGCGTACACAAGGCGATGGCCTCGGTCGACGAGACGCATGGTGAGTTCGGTGTCTTCGGCCCCGGTCAAGGCGAAGCGTTCGTCGAATGGATCTTCAGGCAAGATCGACCGGCGGATCAAGAGATTGCCGGTCCATCCGTATGGCATGGGCGAGCCGCTGACGCCGTTCTTGTGATGCACCGCACCACGCTCGAGCATGGTCGAACCGATGCCCAATCCGGGGGCCGGTGTCTTCGGACCACACACCATCTCAGCATCATGATTCTCGGCGACGTCGAGCAGGCACAGGAGCCAGTCGTCGGCCGCTGGAACATCGTCATCGTCGATGCTCGCAATCCAGTCGATCTCAGGTGGCACGAGACGTTTCAGGTGGTTTCTCACCGCGACGTAGCCGGGTACGGGTTCGTGGGAGTTGACCAGTTCGAATGCACCGAGGGCTCGGTGGCGTTCGATGACCTCGTCAGCGGATCGTTCGAGGTCGTTGTCGACGACAAAGACGCTCATCGTGATGCGATCCCCGAGATCGAGCGTCGCCAGGCGCTTCAGCAACACATCGAGTTCGACTGGCCGCTTGAACGTGGGTACGCACACAGCAACCGTCGTCACGCCTTTCCCTGCCATCGGCCCCTCCAGAGTCATTGTGATCCTTGAACCATCGGCACCGCAGCGCTCGAGATGACGAGCTTCGCAGAAGTTTGCGGAAATCCCAAGGGGACTGTCGCGGGGACTCCAACGGGGACTTCGCTGCCGCGTCAAAGAAGCCACAGAGCCGAATGGCAGGTGGGCGGGGGCTGTTGTACCCCTCAGCCTTTTCGACCCGGCAGGCTCCACCTACCCTGCCGTGGTGGATGCAAAGCGGCGAGATGCGACGAACACGGCAACACTGCCGGCCCTGGTCGTGGCTGGCTGCGTGGGAGCGTTCGCCTTGATTGCGCTGGTCGGCTCTGAGATCTCGTACGGTGACGTTCAGGAGCAGGCGGTGATCGGTCTCACCGCCGAGTCTGAATGGCCGTTCCACGATGTTCATCTGTCGACAGCAGCCGCCAGACTGGGTGATCCGACGCTCGTCACCACCATTCAGGCTGAGCTCGGCCTCGACGCCGATGCCGATGCCGTCTCGTTGGATCGGGAGCGACGACCGGGCGAAGGCGTTCTTGTGGTCACCGCACGCGCCGGGTCCGGCGATGACGCTGCCTCTCTCGCGAACGCTGTCGCTGAAGAAATGGCCACCGGTCCCGATCTTCCACTGACGTTGGTCGACCCGGCTGATGGGAACGCAGAAGTGGTGGGCCGAGCCTCAGCAGTGGGCGCCGGTGCTCTGGTTGGCTTGTTGGTCGGTCTTGTTGCCGCGCCATTGCGCCGCTCGTCTCGTGGCTGACCGCATTCGCGTGTCTCTGCGGTGTCTGGTGGGCCTGAGTGCACTCGCCGCTGTCCTCTCGGTGGACCTCACGCCGGTTCGCTTCCCGCAGGCGGCTGCTGGCCGATGGATCGTGTTGGGTGCTCTGAGCGTCGCTGGCGTGTGGGCCGGTCGAACCTTTGACTTCGGACGCTTGCGAGTGGGCGAGCGGCTTCTGATTGCGTCGTTTGCTTGGGTGTTGATCGTGGCGCCGATGAGCCCCACACCCTGGAGGAGCACGGTGGTGGCGGCTGCCCTATCGGGCACCGCGCTGGTCGGGATCGCTGTTGGACGTCGAGTGAGATGGCGAGACATCCAAGCGGCAACGGTTGCTGGTCTGACGGCCGTCTTGGCCGTCGCCGCCATCCTGGGCGATCGTGGCTCGGCCGACGGCCGCTGGCTTGGGCTCTCCGAGGAAGCCAACACGCTCGGCGAAGTGGCCGCAATCGCCGCCGTGATGGGCGCTTCGATGATGGTCAACAGGAGTTGGTTGGGTTTCCCAGCGGTCGCGTTGGGGACGCTTGTGTTGTTCCAAACTGCAGCGGCGATTCCCGCTCTCGGCGCTGCGCTGGGCATGACGGTCGCCGCTGCTCCCCTACTCCATCGATTCTGGCCCCGACTGGGCCAGCTCGCACCTGTTGCTATCGGTGCGGCCTATGCCGTTGCAGTCGCTGTCGTTGTCGTGCTGGATACAGAAGAGCTCGGCGAACAAGGCAAGCAGCTGAAGACCCTGAATCGCCGCACGGGCATCTGGTCATATCTCGCCGATCGCATCGCCGAGCGACCGATCACCGGCTTCGGGCCGTGGGGCAGCCAAGATCTTCTCGCTGCTGCCGCATTCGACGGCCGAGTCGACTGGGGCCCGACGCATGGCCACAACGTTCTGGTGGAGCTGGCGACGATGGGCGGCTTGCCGGCAGCTGGGCTTTTCTTGGCGGCAATGGTCGCGACTGGGTGGCGCCTGATGCAATCGAGGCACGCTGGCATCGCCGTTGCGTTGACGCTGTTGACGATGTCGATGACCGAACACCTGGTGGCGGCCCCGTCCATTGCGTTGCTCTTGTTCGCTGCGATCGCCGGCGCTTCGGCGCTCGACCGTGACAACAGCGAACCATCGCATAGCGACACAACGGAAGGCATGGCGCCCAGTAGTCCCTCGGCGTGATCCGAGTCTGACCTCGAGCTCACTTCGCCCACCTCGAACCTGGTGGCCAGCTGCCAAGCGTTGCGCTGTGTGGCGGCGAGAACCGCTTTCCCTCGCTCGAGCGGACTGCCATCGACCCCAGCCTCGGCGCGGTTGAATTGGCCGTGGCCCTCAGTGACCAGACCGATCCTGAGGCGCCGCTCTTGCTCTGGTTGATGGCCGGCATCGATCCAGCCCAGACGTCGCTGCCATCAGGCACCTTTCCAAACGACGACGCCTTCGAGACGCTGAACGACTATGGCCAGCAAGGCTTCGACACACCGTGCCTCGAGAGCTTCGAGTCGGGCCAGCGACGCTTTTGCCTGCCAGAAGGGCGGTGGGGGTGGCGTGCCACGGCGATGCAGCACGCGAAAGGGGGCAAGGCGTTTGCCTTGCCCCCTACTCACTTCATTGGCTCATGACGTCCTCGGAAGCGGCCGCCCCATCGAGTCAGTTCGACTCGGGGATGTACTGCCAGAGCTGACCCTGCACAACGTAGTCGCCCCAACCGGAATAGTCAGGAGCAATCGTCGTCAGCGCATCGTCGTTCGTGAAGTCGATCGACGTGAGCACGGTGTCTTCATGCAGAAGCGTGGCTCCGAAGAACTGGCCGATCATCGGGTTGAAGCCACCCGACGCACCGTTGGTGTTGCCGCCACCGAGGATGATCTCCTCGGTGTTTCCCTCCAACGGGTCGGTGTTGCCTGTGTCGATGAAGGAACCGAGTTGTGTCCAGCTGGCAACATTTTCACCAACCGACTCACTCGACGTCGATGTGTAGAAACGAACGATCGACGTGTTGGCGTCGTAGGTCGCTCGCAGCCACAGCACGCCATCAGGTGGGATGGTCGGCGCTGCGGTCGACGTTGTCTGGATGCTGTCGTTGATGGTGTCGAGCCGGAATCGGAGCCGGCCATTGGTGGCGACTTCGAACTTCAGATTGCTCGAGTTGGCACCCATCATCGACTGGATGTCATCAGGGGTCCAGTCGTGCAAGCTGACCCGAACCCGAGCGTCGACGGAGTCGGTGTTCGGTACCGGCGTGACCGCCGTGCGAGCTTGATCGCCTGACAGTCCGGCAAACCATACGTAGCCGGGGCCCGCTGATCCCTCGGAATCGAGGTACTCAGCGTTCGTGAGTGTCCACTCACCCCATTCAGTGAAGTCCGGCGGGTTGGATGTCAGGTCGTCAGCCGACGTGAAATCGACGGCGGCTCGAAGCGTTCCGTCGTACCAGAACGCAGCGCCGTAAACGCTCGCTTCGGCGCCCTTGTTGCCACCAGGCTTCTGATTGCCGATGACCAACTCGTCGACCGGGTTCTTGAGGTCATTCGTGTTGGTCGTGTCGGTCGTGCCAATCTGCTGCCAATCGCCAACCAACAGTGGGTCGACCTCGGTCGAAGGCGATTCGAAGAACATGACCTCTCCGGTGTCACCGTCGTAGGTCGCTCGGATCCAGGTCGACTGGCCGTCGAGGAAATCGACGACGTCAGACTTGCCCTTGGCTCGCGCCCCGTCCTGCTTTATCAGGAGACCCAGTCGTCCGTTCTTGGCGAGTAGCAAACTGAGGGTCGACCTGTTCGAGCCGAACAGGGCCACCGTGGAAGCTGGCGTCCAATCGTCCATTGCGATGTTGATGACAATGTCGATGTCTCCCGACCCCGTCAGATCGCTTGGAAGATCAGCGGAGACCAGCTCACCGGCATCATCGTCGAGAACGACGTGGCCCGGCATGAACGGCACGGTCGGTGGGTCGACAGCCAGGCGATAGGTCGCGGTGTAGGTCGAGTTGGAGCCCGGGGGCGCGATCGTGTGCGTCGCTCCCTTGTTGTTGGACCAACCAGCGAACACGTAGTCCTCGCCACCAAATGACTGTGAGAGCGGGGCGGTCAGGATTCGCTCGACCCCGACAACGGCTTCGCTCACGATTGGCCCCACCTGCGGTTGACCGTCCAGGGCAACGAGCAGGCCGGCGGGTTCGGTTGCCAACGTGATCTGCGTGAGCTGCGGGAGAACGTCACGGCTGTAGAACGTCTGTGCTCCGTCAGAGTCGGTCAGGGTCAGGTTGATCCGGTAGAAGACCGTGCTCTCGGTTTCACCAATGTCGGGCACAACGATCGAGCCGGACGTGACGCCGGGAAGACTTCCGACGAATGGATGCGTGTGCTCATCGTGGTGGAAGACGACGGACCACTCGTACGCCGATGCCGGGAGCGTGCCGTCTTCAACGTCGGTGCCGCTGCCACTGAACGAGATGGTTGATCCGCCGGTGTAGGTCGAGTTGACGGCCGGCGAGTCGATCGACCCCGTTGGTGCATTACCGGGAAGGATGCTCAGTGTGGCTTCCTCACTGGTGATTGTTCCCAGGGCGTTGCTGACGATGACCCGATACATCGAGCCGTCGTCTGCTGCCTGTACGCCGTTGAGGAGGAGATCTCGGTCAGTGGCGCCGGGGATGTCGACTTGATCTTTCTGCCACTGGTAGGACAGCGGATCTTGTCCGAACGCCAGCACGGTCAGTTCGACGGATGTGCCGGCGACGGCGGAGGTGTCAGCCGGCTGAGCACCGATGAACGGAATGCCGTTGCCGATGTAGGTGGTGCGGAAGACGCGCGTCTCGGTGGTGTTGTCGATGTCGATTCGGCGAAGCTGCCAGACATCGCCGTTTGGCGCGGTCTTGAGGTCGAGGAACTGACCACAACTGGAGCAGCGCTCACCCGGCAGCACTTCGGTCTCGTCGGAGAACTCGAACAAGTCTCCTGTGGCGAGGTCCATGCGGTAGATCCACGAGTTGCAGAACTCGCCGACGAGGTAGTCGCCGACGTATTCGGCGGGGAAGGTCGCCACATCGGGGCTGTAGAAGTCGCCGCCAGCAATGGCGCAGGCGAAGGGAGTGCCGGTGGTGTGATTGAAAGCTCGCAGGGGGTCGACGTAGGTGCCGCCGCCTCCGGGACCTTCGACGATGGGCCAGCCGAAGTTTGCTCCGGCTGACAAGACGTTGACCTCTTCCCAGGTACCGGCGCCCACGTCTTGGATGTGGATCGCGCCGGAGGCGGGGTCGTGAGACATCTTCCACGGGTTACGCAAACCAAGAGCGTAAATGGCTCGGAAGTCGTCGGTCAGCGTGTTGTAGAAGGGGTTGTCGCTCGGGATGGATCCGTCGGGGTTGATGCGGAGCACCTTGCCGAAGAGCGTGTCGAAGCGCTGGACGAGGGTGGGATCCTGGTGATCGCCGATCGACCAGTAGAGCTTGTCATCGCTTCCGAACACGATCGAGCCACCGAAGTGGGTGTCGGTCGTTCCCGGATAGGCGGGAAGCTCGAAGATCACTTCTTCTGCGCCGACCACCGTGTTGCCGCTGACCTGCCACCGGCTGATGCGGTTGTGTGGGCTCGGCGAGCTGTTGGTGTAGCTGACATACACGTAGGGGGTTGCCGGGAAGTCGGGGTGGAAGGCGAGATCTTGCAGACCTTCTTGGCCGCCGCCTCGTTCGACGGGAATCGTCATGAATGGCGCTGGCACCGCCACCCCGTTCTCGATCACGCGAACGATGCCATCACCGCTGGTGGGCCCAGTGTCGAGGTGCTCGAGCACGAACACCCGTCCGTCGGGGGAAACACGCAGCCCAGTTGGCTCTTCGCCCAGTCCAGTGATCAGCTCCTGTGCGAAGCCTTCAGGCAACAAGTCCGCTGACGCCGGACTCGGCACCATCAGCGATGCAACCATCGCCAGTGTGAGACAGACCACCCATGACCGTTGGCGCAGCTGACGCCGCGCCTTCCCTGTCGATTTCATTCGTATCGCTCCTCCACTTGAGCACGACAATCGCCGTGACTCTCGACCGAGGAGTGTGGCCGGAGGCCGGAGTAACCCGCATGGTCCAAACTACCCAGGGTGAGATAACTCACTCTGTGCGTTTGACTTGACCAGCCGCTCGCACCAATTCCCCGCAACTCAGACTTCATGAGCCTGCTCCTCCCGCATTGCCTGACGATCGAGAGAATAATCCCGACCCCATGGCCAGCCCGGTGATGGTCGAGATTGGGATGAGCTGCCACGATCGCCGGCATCGCCACCATCAGTCTCAGTTGCTCGGCAAGGTCACCCGACGGCGTGGACTCGTGGCAGGCCGCACCCCGGGCAATTCGCCCCTAGCGAATAGGCAACGCAACCCATAACCTTGCGCCAATGAGCGACTACGCCGAGGACGAACTCGAACTCGGTGACTATCTCGCCATCTTGAAGCGCCGGTGGGCGTGGGTGCTGGTGCCCCTGATCGCCCTACCGGCCATTGCCTTCTACCTCACGACCATCGAAGCTGCCCGCTATGACGCCACCGCCGAAGTGCTGCTGAGCGATTCTGCAGCTCAAGACGCCGTGGGCGGCGGCAGCCAGAGCACCTCGTTTCGTGATCGCATCCTCGAAAACGAAATCAGCCTGGCCCTCAGCGATCAGGCCTCGATCGACATTGCCGAGAGCCTCGCCATAGCTGTCGATGACATTCCCGACTTCACCGTCACCGCCGATGCCACTTCCGACGTGCTCATCTTCAACGCCAACAGCGGCACAGCCAACGGGGCGGCAACGGTGGCCAATGTGGCCGCCGAGACCTATGTCAACCTCAAGCAAGAGCAAGCCGCAGCCAGCATCACCGGGGCAGTCACCAACCTCGAGAACCGCCTGCAAGAACTGCAAGTCGACCGGGAAACGGTCCGGGCCGACCTGATTGGGTTGGAAGATGCGCTCACCAGGGCCACCGAGGAAACCCGCCCGGCGGCCCAAGCGCGGGTCGACCGCGAAGCCAGCCGCATTTCGGGCCAGGTGGCCTTGATCGATGCCCAGATCGGGGCCACGGCCGACAGCATCACGCAACTCGAGCTCAGCGGCGAGCTGGCCCTCGGAGGCACCGCCCGCATTGTTTCGGTGGCCAATCCACCAATCAACAGCTCCAATGCGCCAGCGTCACGCAACGTCGTGCTCGGCCTGGTGGTGGGCGCCATTCTCGGCGCAGCCCTTGCGTTGCTGCGGGAGAACCTCGACGACAAGGTTCGTACCACCGAGGATCTCGAGCGGTTGGGCCTCATTCCCCTCGGGTCGATTCCCAAGGCGCGAAAGAAGCTGGCCAAGAGCCTCGAGATGGCCCGCATTTCGCTGACCAATCCCGACACAGCGCAGGCGCAAGCCCATCAAAAGACCCAGGCCGCAGTGCGGTTCCTGGCCAGCCAGCACGAGATCAGCAATGTGCTGATCACCAGCGCTTCTCAGAGTGAAGGCAAGACCACGCTGGCGTCGAACCTGGCCATCTCGATGGCTCGCAGCAATGTTCGCACGGTGTTGGTCGACCTCGATCTGCGGCGGCCGCGAGTGCACAAGGTGTACGAGCTGCCCCAGTCGCCCGGCATCACCACGGTGGTGGTCGACGACGCCGACGTGGTCAGCTGTTCGAACTTGGTCGACGGATCTGATGATCGTCTCGTGGTGGTCACCGCCGGCAAGTTGCCGCCACACGCGGCCAGCTTCATCACCTCGGTCGGGTTCGGCGACACAGTGAAGGAACTGTCGAAGTTGTCTGACTTCACCGTGTTTGACGCTCCCCCCGTGCTGCCGGTGGCTGACACGCTGACGCTGGCCCAGATGGTTGGCGGCGTGATCTTGGTGGCGTACGCCAACGGGACGAAGTCAGACGATCTGGAAGCCGCCGTCGACAGTTTGAAGAACAGCGGCGCCAACATCATGGGCGCCGTGCTGCTTGGCGCTGCCAACAACCAGTCGGGGTACAGCTACTACTCGGCTGCGGAGGACCTCGAGCGCATGTAGCCCTTCTGGCAGCCAGAAGCGTCACCAGCGACGCTTTCAGCTGCCAGAACGTGAGCGGAGGTCAGCGTTGGTGCGGGTAGTGGATCGAGCGGTTGTTTACTGACCGGCCAGCCAGGGTTTCGTGTGTTTGCTCGCTGACACCGATGGCTGCGCAGATGTCGTGCAGTTGCTCACCAGCGACCGCCGAGCACCGCTCGATGATCGCTGATGCTGCAGTGGGCGACAGACGGTAGTGATGCGCTGCAGTGCGCAGGGACCCAAGACGTGCTGCCGCGAGGCCGTTCGGCCCGTAGGGCAAGGCTTGGCTGGCCTCACCGTAGTCTCGAGGTTGGGGGCACACGTCGTACGCCGGGGTGAGAGAAAGACGATGCCCATCCCAGAACGCAGCGCGGCGCCGTGTGCCGTGGGGCGGGCGATCGAACCGGTCAACGATCAACGCTGCTCTTCCCGCTGCGTGACTGAGGGTGGATCGGGCAGTCTCGACGCCGCATCGTCGAGCGATTTCCATGCCGACGGCTTCGGCTTCGATCCATGGGAACACGTCGTTCGACACTGAGAACTTCACGATGTGCTGCACGCCTGTTGCGGCGTCGGTCATCGTTGCTTTCGGGCGGGCCCCGCCGACTGAGCTTGCGTGGTTGAGTGCAGCGTTGCGTTTGGTCGCTGAGTTCGAGCCCGATGTCATTGGCAAGCGCCGGGTGCAACGCCATGGCGTTACCTCGCTCCAAGTACGACCGTCCGTAGGTGAAGAGCAACACGCCGTTGTCATTGTCGAGCCGTCCACAAACGACCGGCTCGGTTGCCTCGGGAAGCCACACCCAGACAAACGCCTGGTTTGCCGGCTGGTAAGAAGTCCTCTCACGAAAAGTCATTGTCGACGTCGGTGCGGGGTCGGTCGATCCTCGAGGGCAGCAACGCCAGTTCGCGCTCGCCTGACGCTGCGAGCTCAGCCAACCGGCGACCCGTTGCTGCGAACAACGGCACCCCCAAGATGGTGGCGATGTCGAACATGATGCCGATGGAGACGCCGGGGTCGCCCCGTTCGGCTTTGCGGAGCGTGGGCAGGCTGATGCCGGCGCGTTCGGCGACCTCGGCGGTGGTTTGGCGTTGGGCTCGGCGAGCGACAGCCAACTGCTGACCAAAGACACGCAAGGCGTCGAGAGTTGGCGTCAGATGCGCACGATTCATAAACGAGTGACCGAGACAGAGAGCATTATTTCGTTATCGCCCGTTAGGGAAACAATTGCAACGCTCATTGGTCAAGTGTGTTCACGTCCCGAATCTTGATTCGTTTGTCGCCCGCAGAGAGATTGTCGAGGCCGGAGAAGTCTCCCGTCACGATGGTGACCGTGCCGTCCAATGTGGCGGCGCTGACCAGGATGGAGGCATCGACGAAGTGCTCGCTACCCAGCTCGTTGCGATGCAAGAGGTCTGCGATGGCAAGCGCCGCCGAGACGTCCAGCGGGAGCGTGACCACACGGCCCGAATCGAGCACCGAGCGCACTCTGGCGGCGTACTGGCCCCGTGCTGTTTCGCCAATGACGGTCACCGGCACCGCGACCGTGGCCCCTATCGCTACACGGGTCTTGATGTAGGTCATCAACTTGTCCGTGGGTGTGTCGTTGCGCTCGAGGCAGAAGAGTGAGAACGGGCCGCTGTCGAGAACAACGAAGTCACCTCCGGTCATTCGTCGAGGATGCCAGCGTCGATCAGAGCGTTGAGGATGATTCGGCGCTCTTCGTCATTGGTCATCTCGGATCGACTGAAATCCAATGAGCGGAGGTGGCTCAGCACCGCCTCTCGCCTCAACGCTTCGCGCAGGTGACGGTTGACAAAACTGCTCTGGTTCTCCTCGGCCCGCACGATCTCACTGATGTCTGCGTCAACGCTCAGCGTCAATCGTTCTTTTGTCGTGGCATCAGTCATCGAATTATCTTACTGCCAGTAAGAAGAACTGCAAGGCCCGAAACGTTCTGGCAGCCAGAAGCGTCACCAGCGACGCCTTCAGCTGCCAGAAGGTCGACAACGAGCGAAGCGCCACGGGTGGACCTACCCAGTCGAACGCCACACAAACCGGGGAGTCGTGGCAGAACTACCCGATCACTGTTCGTCAGCGAA
Organism: uncultured Acidimicrobiaceae bacterium; assembly: GCA_964351995.1. GTDB lineage: Bacteria > Actinomycetota > Acidimicrobiia > Acidimicrobiales > SZUA-35 > SZUA-35. The sequence goes on from CAYGQE010000044.1 coordinate 27,275, forward strand.
TCGACCGCTTAGGGTGACCGTCGTGCGTACCAACTCCTCTCCAGAGTTGGAAATCGGCGACTACGTTTCAATCCTTCGGCGGCGTTGGGTCTACTTCCTGCTTCCCGTTCTGGTTGTCCCGTGGCTGGCCTTCTTCCTCTCCACAAGTCAGCCAGATCAATTCGTTTCCACTGCCCGTGTGCTGCTTGGCGACACAGCGGCCCAAGAGGCCGTCAACTCCGGCAGCCAGAGCACGGCGTTCCGCGACCGTGTCCTGGAAAACGAGCTACGGCTCGCCACGGGCGACGCCGCAGAGGCCGAGGTCGCTCGCCGATTCGGCGTTGACGAAGCCCCCGAAGCCAGCGTCACTGCCGAGAATGGCGCCGACATCCTGGTCTTCCGGGCCACGTCAGACAATGCCCAGACCGCCGCCAACGTTGCCGACGCTTGGGCCGAGGCCTACATCGACCTGAAGGCCGACCAGACGCAGTCGAGCATCGATGGTGCCGTCAGTCAGCTCGAATCCAAGCTGGTCGACTTACAAGCCGACCGGGCCGATGTTCGCTTGGACTTGATGACGCTGGAGGACCGTCTCGCCAGCGCAACTGACGCCACTCGCGAGCAGGCACAGCTTCGGGTCGACCGTGAAGCGAGCCGTATCTCGGGCTCGATCACCTTGATCGACGCCCAGATCACGGCCACTGCGTCGAGCATCACCGACCTGACGCTCAGCGCCGACCTGGCGCTCGGCAGCGGCCCCCGCATCATCACGCAAGCAACCCCGGCCGACAACAGCTCGAACGCTCCAGTGTCTCGCAACATCGTGCTCGGGCTTGTCGTCGGCACCATCTTGGGCGCCGCTGCCGCTCTCTTGCGTGAGAACCTCGACAACGCAGTCCGCACCCCTCAGGACTTGGAAGACCTCGGCCTCGTCCACCTCGGCTCCATCCCGGCCGCCAAGAACCCCGGCAAGCGAGAATTGGCCCTTGCAGCACTTGACGATGCCGAGAGCCCGCAGGCCGCTGCGTATCACAAGGTGCGCTCAGCGCTGGAGTTCATCGCCCTCGAGAGGGATCTCAAGAGCGTCGTGATCACCAGTGCGCTTCAGGGCGAGGGCAAGACCACGCTGGCTGCCAATCTGGCCACGGTCATGGCCCAGGCCAACAAGCGCACGATCTTGATCGATGGCGACCTTCGCCGGCCTCGCATCCACAAAGTGTTCAAGACCAAGCAATCGCCCGGCATCACCAATGTGGTGATGGACCCTTCGACGCTTGCAGCGTCAGCTTGGCCCATTCCCTTGCTGGCCGAATCGCTGGTGGTGATCCCATCCGGCGCGCTGCCCCCGCACCCTGCCAGCTTCATCGCCAGCCCCGCATTCGCAGCGGCGACAAAGACAACAACTGGCCTGGGCGATTTCACTGTGATCGACGGTCCCCCACTTCTCCCCGTTGCCGACACCCTGTCGTTGGCCCAGCATGTCTCCGGCGTGTTGATCGTGGTGGACGCAGGGCGGACGTCACAAGACGATCTCGGCAGGGCACTGGCTAGTCTCACACAGGCGGGAGCGGTAGTGATTGGGGCTGTGTTGATCGGGGTCAAGCAATCAGCGAAGTCCTACGACTACACCTATGCGTCGGAGGACGACGTGGAACGGCTCAATGTCGACGATGCGCCGCTGGCCCCGAGATCATCAGGCGATCTGTTCGAGACGGGCACCGAGAAGAACAACGAAGTGGCGGAAGCAACATGAACATCGAGAACCAACGGGCACATCTACCCGTGACGAAGTGCTTGTCGAAGGAGCTAGGTTCGGTGCGCTGGCGGGTATCCCGGTGAGGCAGGCGAGCGAGGCCACCATGACAAGGAAGGCAGGTGGGGGCGCTATGCCCAGACCACTTCACGCAGCGGAAACAGCGAGTTCATGCGGGCTGTCTACGATTAGGCACCGAGTCGAGCCACTGAGGCTCCAAGAGCATTCCCCGGCGGGAGTTGCGTTATGACAAGGCCAACGAAGGGCGATGCAATGAAGAACCACTTGACCCGCGATCCGGATGATGATTTGCGCTCTGCGGCGCCACTCGGCCACGAGAGCGACGTTGTCATCGACCTTCGGGGCGGTGGGCTCGCTACGACGACCCGGGCAAACGATGACGTCGCATCACTTGTGGAGCGACTCGGTGACGAGATCACGATTGATCTCACAACCGAGCCACCTCTGATCTCCTTTCGGCGACAGACCCTCCCACTGAGCATCGAGCCGCCGTCCCGGCGTGAGCGTGGTCTAGTTCGGATCTTTGATGTGACCGCAGCTTCGATGCTGATGCTCGTCTTGCTGCCGGTGATCATCGCAACGTGGTTGGCCGTACGGGTGACTTCCCGGGGCCCGGCAATCTATCGAAGCCCGAGAATCGGCCAGGATGGGCAGACGTTCGATGCGTTGAAGTTCAGATCGATGAACGTCGATGCTGATGCGCTACTCGAGGAACTTCTGGCAACAGACGACTCCAGCCGAGAGGAGTACGGGCGATCTCACAAACTCCGCAACGATCCCCGGCTCACTCCGATCGGCGGCTTCATCAGGCGATCCAGCCTTGACGAACTTCCCCAACTGTTGAACGTCCTCGCGGGCGAAATGTCGTTGGTGGGTCCGCGGCCGAAGCTTCTGAGTGAGCCTGAACGCTTCGGTCCAACGATGCCAACGATCTTAAGAGTCAAGCCTGGACTCACCGGCTTGTGGCAGGTCAGCGGTCGCAGCGACCTCACTTTTGACCAGCGCATCTTCCTTGACGTCGAGTACGCGCTCAATCGGAAGCTCCGCTCAGATGTCGCCATATGCATAAAGACCGCCCGCCAGGCACTCCAGCCCACTGAAAACGGGGCGTACTGATGAGAGTCCTGGTTACCGGCGGGTGTGGCTTCATTGGGAGCCATCAAGTCGTCGAACTACTCGAGGCTGGTCATGACGTCACCATCATCGACAATGAGTCGAACTCACACGGTTCTCTCGTGATCGACCGGATCGAGCAGATCACCTCTCAGCGACCTGACTACGTCAAAGGCGACGTCAGGGATACCGGCCTCGTAAACCAGGTCCTAAGCGATTCCGGCTCCGACGCGACCATCCACTTCGCAGGCCTTAAGCACGTACCCGAGTCCGTGGAAAGACCAATTTCGTACTACCGAAACAATATCGAAGGCTTGGCGAGTGTTTTGGAAGCGGCCTCAAGCGCCGAAGTCAAAAAGCTCGTCTTCAGCTCATCGGGCTCGGTCTACGGCGACGCCGACGTACTGCCGATCTCTGAGTGCGCGCCGCATCGACCGACGAATCCCTACTCGACAACGAAGTCGATTGGTGAGCAGATGCTCGCCGACCTCTGCAACTCCGATCCCGATTGGTCGGTGATCGCCCTCCGGTACTTCAACCCGGCTGGCGCCCACCCGTCTGGCCTCATCGGGGAGGACCCAACCGGCCAGCTCTCAAATCTGCTACCAGTCCTGATGCACGCCGCCGTAGGGAACCTTCCCGGCATCAAGATGACCGGCGACGACTACCCGACACCCGATGGCACAGGCGTTCGGGACTACATCCATGTGGTTGACGTCGCCGACGCCCACATCCGCGCTCTCGGCGTTCTGTCCGCCACGACCGGCTTCGAGGCAGTGAATATTGGGCGCGGCGTCGGCGTCTCGGTTCGGGAACTTCATGCCGCTGCCGAGGCGGCAACGGGGAGACACATCCCCGTGGAGGGACAGGTCCGCCGACCCGGCGATGTCGCCGCGCTATACGGGGACACGCGTCGTGCTACACAGCTCCTCGGATCAATCGCCTACCGAGATGAGCTTGAGATCTGCGCTGACGCCTGGCGTTGGCAACAAGCAAACCCACTCGGCTTCCGCACTGGGAGCGATGCAGATGCTCGTTAATCGAAGTCACCCGAGAGATTTGGCGGATCTCGGGCGGCTCACGACGAAGTGGCGTCACCGTGCGCTCCACGGCTTCCGGAACAAGCGAACCAACGTCACGACCGAGCGACGAGCCACTCTCGATCGCTTCAGCTTTAACGGTCTCGAGGCACCATCGGCGCAGGACACCAGGCGCGTGCGGCTCGAACCTACGGTCGTCGGTCGCCCGCTAGGAGCCCAGATATGACCGAGTCAAACCTGTCCATGCGACTAGTCGTGCCGTGGCATCTGGGCGATCGGCATGTGAACGGATTCATCGCCGGCCTCCAGCGTCAAGTCCGACAACCGGACTTCATCGAGTTCATCGATTCGTCACCGGCAGGTGGTAGAACCGCCGAACTACTTTCAGGTGCTGGTTATCCGTGCGTGTCTATTGAACCTGCCAACTTTGACCACGGGGCCACAAGAAATCAAGGCCTGAACTCCGGTCCGCCAGCCAACATCACGGTCTTCATGAGCCAGGATGCATATCTCCGTTCCCCAGACGCGCTTGCAGTCGTTGATCGCCGATTTGCTGCGAACGCACGACTTGGAGCGCTGCTCGGACGGCAAGTTCCACGCCCGGGAGCGCCGGCGGCTGAGGAAGCAATGCGATTGGCCCGTTTTCCAGACCTGGCCTATGTCGCCAACCACCAGACGGGATATCGAAAGTACTATTTTTCCAACGCCTTTTCCGCATACCGCACCGAGGCACTACGGCAAGTCGGAGGTTTTCGTGAGAGCTGCGACTTCGGGGAAGACTCATTCGCCTCGTTCGACTTGCAGCAAGAAGGGTGGGACGTGGTCTACGAGCCGTCGGCAGACGTCGACCACAGCCACGACGGCGGTGTCGCTCAGACCCACAAACGAATGAAGTCGATGACAACACCGATTCCTTCGTCGAACCTTTCTATCGTTGAGTCACTCGCGGTAGCAGGTGAAGAACTGACAGTCGCGCTGCGTCGCCGCAGTCCGCGGATGTTCGGCGCAGTATTGCTCAACTACGGTGCCCGAGCGACGGGTATGATCGCCGCGCGTCGATCTTGAAGAACGCTGATTTGAGCGCAGCGACAGGTTCGTGGCCAGCCAAAGTTCGGAGCGAATAGCGTGAGCGAGCGATACCGATCCCTGAACCTGGAGTTCGCCGTCATCGGGGCGCAGCGGGGCGGCAGTACTTTCCTTGCCTCCCTCATCGACCACGTCCCGGGGATAGACCTGCCGTACCTTGAGCTTCCCATCTTTGAGGACCCGTTCTTCGAGACAGCGGACTTGCATGAGATTTCGAGGGCATTCAAAACAGACCGACGGGCTCTTCGGGGCATCAAGCGACCGGACCTGCTCGGCAAGCCGGAGCTTGCTGACCGTCTGTTGCACGCTGGAGTCTCGCGCTTCATCGTCTCGTTACGGAATCCTGTGGATCGGCTTGTGTCGGCCGTCCACTGGTACATGTACGTCGGCTTGATCGAACTTGAACCGCCAGAGGTTATTCTTGAGGGACTACTTTCGACTGCGCAACAAGGCAACCTTGAAGGTCGATATGCCGACCTTGTCAACTACTCGCTCTACGGACAGCAACTAGACGCATGGTCGAGCAAGGTCGGACTGGAGAATTTGTTCGTCGTCACGAACCGTGCAGTCCGGCAGGACTCACATTCCGTTCAACATGAGACCCTGTCGTTCTTGGGCCTCGAAATGCCAAGCCAGTACTCAGCCCCCGCCGCCAAGGACCTTGTCAGAAACGCCAACTATTACGGGCAGCGACGTCTAAAGATTCTTCGTGCCCGACTCCCATTTGCCGCTAGTTGGGACAGCGTCGACGGATTTGCTCTAAACGCTAAAGGGACAGCTATTCGAACTTCAAAGACGAGACGGTCAGCAGTGCTCGCCGTGCATGCCGTCGATCGTGCCGCATCTCTGGGATCGAAGCAATCGGGATTTTCAATCGGCCCGGAAGCTCGACTCGCATGGGCAGCATTTTTTGAAAATGATATACAGCGCGTTCGAAAGCTCCTCCCGGACCTCGACTTAAGCGACTGGTAGAGCGATGTCCTGGACGACGATCTCACTCTGCATTTTCATAACAACGAGTTGCATTCTGGTTCTACTTTCAATCAGTCTGGCAGACCTCCGCAGAAACCGGCCCTCCACTGGCCTAGTAATTGCGCTTCTCTTTTCACTTGAATATGCGCTAAGACCTTTGTACATTCTGGATCGAGGCGAGATCGGTTGGGATCCCGGAACCTTTGCGCCAATGACTCCCGACGATCCAAGCTTTTCCTTCGCTCTCATCACATCAACGGCAGCGATTGCCCTGTTCACGGCAACATTCGGACTGTTCCGTTTACTTGCACAGGACGTCTCACCCACTGGCCACGCACGTCCGATCAACCATATTACGTCTTGGCGCAATGCACGCTCCTGGACTCTTCTGACTGGACTCATACTGACGGTTTCGGCACTGATCGCAAGGCAAGCATCTGGAGACGGATCAGCGTTCAGCGGGAGTTTCGGGAGACAGAATTTCACATCGGGTTACACATATCTCTTAGTCAACATTCCGATGACAGCGATTCTGGCGGGCTTAGTCGTGGCCCACTACCGTGGCGAGAGAGTCTGGGACAAAAAGCCCCGGCGCCTTGCCGCCCTTGGTCTCCCGTTTGTCGCAATCCATGCGTTGTGGACGGGTGGGCGAAACGACTCAATCGCCTTCCTGCTAGGAATTTCAATGATTGCCCTCCTGCAGGCGCCTCGAATCAAGTTGCGCTATCTAGTTGCCGTCACAGCGGTTGCGGTACTCACTTTGGCAAGTTACCGGATTTCCACGAGGGAGGTGCTCTACAGCGGGGAGCTAAAGCAAATCTCGCTCGTATCTGAAATCACCGAAGATCCGCTCGGAGTGGTCGTGAGAGGAGACATTTCCTCTTTCGACAAGATATACGTACTTCGGCAAGCTAGATCGTCGAACAACGGCGCGTCGACGTACTTTTCGGCCCTGACAATTCTCCTGCCCGGATTCGAAAAATCCGACGGCGGGAATCAGGTGCTAACCAGAATTGCTGATCCCGATCGCTATGAACGGGGAAGGACATTCGAAGGCAGCTCCTATTTTGGCGAAGCGTTCCTTAGCTTCGGCCTTTTCGGTGTGGCCCTCTCAGCGATTGGTTTAGCAATCTGTTCGTCGGCAGTAGACCGCTGGGCAAGAAGAGAATCGCTAAGCAGTTTGTTCATTTGGGCTCTGTATCAGGGCTCAATTCCAAGCCTTCTACGCTCCGATGCCGAGAATTATGTTGCTGCATTTGCACCACACCTGTTGTTCGGAGCGGGACTCCTACTATTTGTTCAGAAACGAGCGAACCGAATGGCCCCAGCTGACCCAGTAGCTAAAGTGGAGTTGGACATCGCAATGGCCAACATGACAGCGCGCGCAGGTGCTCGATGACCTTAGTCAATCGATTCCTGACAAGACTGCGCCCCAGCCTAGCCACTGGTGGCGATGCGGTTGGAGAAGGTTACGTAACCTTTCTTCTCAGTAGAGGCGCTACCAAAGCGATGCGCGGCACAGTCGTTGCGTTGTTCTCTCGCAATATTCAACTTCCGTTCTTCATCGGCAGCGGAGTCACCATCCGAGGGCGGAAGAACCTGCTCACAGGCGGAGGGTGTCACATCGGGAGCCATTCGCTCATCGATTGCTTGGGTACCTCAAAGGTTGTGCTCGGCCGGAACGTCACGCTCAGGGAAGGGACGTGGCTGCAGTGCACGAGCCACTTCCAGACCCCGGGCCAAGGGCTTACGATCGGAGACGGTTCCTATCTTGGTCCCAATTGCGTCCTAGGTGCAGGTGGCCGTCTAACCATCGGCCGCTTGTGCCAGTTCGGGGCTGGTGTCATGTTCGCCACGGAGGAACACGTGACCGATTCTGACGAAATTTACGGAGCAGGTGTCACACGCCGAGGAATCACCATTGAGGACGACGTCTGGGTCGGCAACGGTGTGCAGATTCTCGACGGCGTGGTGATCGGCCGGGGAGCCGTCATCGGTGCCGGCAGCGTAGTGACAAAGTCCATCGCCCCGCACTCGGTTGCCGTTGGCGTTCCAGCGCGAATCGTTCGTAGTAGGTCATCACATGACGACACCTGATTGCGTCATAATCGTGGTCGATTTTGCGTATGTGGAGGGTGGAGCGTCCCGCGCTGCTCTGGCGTCGGCTCTAGCCCTGCAGTCAGCCGGGATCCGTGTAGATGTCTTCGCTGGTGCAGGGCCAGCTGCGGACGGATGGGAGGCGACGAATCCAACGATCTGTGACCTCGACCCGATCACGGGCAACAGCTCCACTGACCCCAGGCCGGCAGTCCGCAACATCTGGAACAGGCAGGCGAGCGATGCAATGGACCGTTTCCTCGCCGACAGGGATCCGAAATCGACGATCGTGCATCTTCACACGTGGACCAAAGTGTTGTCCTCATCAGTGGTCGACGCCGCAGCGAAGCGCGGGTTCCCGGTAATCACCACGGCGCATGAGTACTTTCTAGCTTGTCCCACGGGTTCGTTCTTCCATCATCCAGACGGCGAGATATGCAACAGAAGACCGCTCTCATCGAGCTGTCTCACGACACAGTGTGATTCACGGGGGCCTTTGGTGAAGGGTTTCCGGCTGGTCCGCTTCGCTACTCAGAAGCGTGTGGCGCGTATGCCAGCCACGTTGTCTGGGGTGGTCTTTGTCTCCGAGCGCCTCGGAAATCGCCTAACTATCGCTGATCCAGGCTTGGCCTTGCTGCCGACGACAGTAATCGCTTCGCCAGGACCTCCTCCGCTCCCGGCGGCTGAACCGCAAATACACGACCGGCCCGCCTTCATTGCGGTAGGTCGAGTCGACCCCGAGAAGGGGATGGACATCTTCGCAGAGGCAGCGTCGATGCTCGACCAACCAGCCTCATTTTCGATCGTTGGCGCCGGGAGCGACAGCCGCAAGATTAGCTCAACGCACCCGCAGGTGAACCTCCTTGGGTGGCTGAACACCAGCGAAACCGAGGATCAAATTGCGGCTTCAAGCTGCTTGGTGATGCCATCCAGATGGGATGAGCCGTATGGGCTCGTAGTCGACGAGGCCGCTCGACTCGGTGTGCCGTCGATCGCGCCAGCAGGGAGCGACGCTGCTCGTCGAATAGTCGCTGGCAATTTCGGCGGCACTTTCGCACCTGGAGATCCCCATGACCTGGCACGAACCATGGCCAGACTCGGCCGACCACGTTTTCAAGCAGAGATGAGCGGAAACGCTCGCGATTGGTACGACGAGAACTGGCAGTCACCCGCAGAATTCGCAAGACAAACGCTTGGCTTCTACGCCGAAGCAGTTCTCAATCACTGACCTGGATGATTCGGCACGGCTCGTAGATCTAACACGAAGTAAAGCGCTGCGGACGCCAAGGCCGCAAGAGAAGCGCCCACGAGCGCCATGCTCAGCCCGGCTAGCTGTGAGCCGATGAACACGCCCGAAGCTGAGGCAGCGACAGTCAGGATTCGCGCTCGGAGAAAGGTCGATGGGGCAGCCGTCGACCGCAGTCTCGCTAGCGGTAGCGCGGCCGAAGCCCCAACGGCGCGAGCAAATGCGAGGAGACCTACCGACAACAGCAGAGTTGAAGAGTGACCTGTCACAAAGACGTCTCCCAGAACAAACAACACCTGCAGGACGAGGACTGCACCAAGCGCAGAAATAGGACCGATTAGTAACGCAGTCCAGAGCAATAGCCTCAGCGGCTTCATCGTCAAGTCTCTGGTCCCCACCCACGCGAGCCGCAGACCGGAGCCAACGACCGCGATCGGTCCGAGGATCACCGCTATCAACCTGAAGTCGGTCACCAATTCGACACCGAGCCCAGCCGCGGCCACAACGACAACAAGCTGAGGGCCAGCGAAAGCCAGAGTCCCCTCGACTGCGTAGACAATGTCCGACGCTCTGGAAGTCAAGACGGAGCTTCGCAACCGTGTCTTCATCCACTCGTCGGGATTCGAAAGCGCAACCGCAAGCCCCAACGCCGCAGTGACCCCGATCAGCCAACCTAAACAGAGCAACAACGGCGAACTCCCGTCGGTGATCAATAGCAACAAGAAGAAGGCCGATTGTGCCAGAAGCCAGATGGCGCTCGAAGCGAGCGACACAATCGACTGATTCAGGACAGCCGCGAGCGACCTCCACAGCATGTGAGCAGCGAATGGCGGCACTGCGGCCACCAGAACGATTGTCCACAGAGGTGCGCCGAAGACCAACAATAAGGGACCTGCAACGAAGCTCGTAGTCGTCAACCTCACGAATGTCGCGACGACTGCTTCCTTCTGGCGGATCGCTGCGTCTGACTTGCCGGCCAACGCGATTGCGAGTGACTCACCAAATGCACCACGCAGGATTCCGCCAAGACCAAGCGTGGCCACCAACCCGAGATTGAGCATCCCTGCTGTTCTGCCTTCGAGGGAAGCAGCGACGGCCACAGTCATCAGAACATTCGATCCTGAGTAAAGGACTTCATCAACTCCGCTCAGGACCGCCCGACGACCCGGAGAGAGCTCCGCTGCGCGAAACTCTGCTAGCCAGGCCACGAGTAGCCCACTGTCAATCCGGGTGGTAAGGGGGGTGCGCTGTCGAACTGCAGCCAGCGAGTCTGTTTCATACCTGAGTTCCGAGGGGACAAGATCTGATCATACGACCCCTCCACAAGTTTGGCGGCATGTCCAACATCCTCAGAACGCTCTAGACTGAGTTAGTGAACTCCCTATCAATCGCTCGTGCTCTGTATAGCCGTCTGCCCAGCGGGCTTCGGTACGCAATTAATCGCCGCCGACATGCTCGAGGCGCCGAGCCAAACGATCCAGGTCAGGTGTTCTCAGACGTCTACTCGAGTTCTCTATGGGGTGGCGACAAAAAGGAGTTCTACTCGGGGAGCGGCAGCACAGCGGCCAACGCTCAACCCTACATAGATTACGTGACAACCTTTATCGGAACGCACAACGTTAACTCGGTGGTCGATATCGGGTGTGGTGATTTCAGGGTCAGCGGCGCCCTCGTCGAGGGTGCGCCACGCGAAGTGTCGTACCTCGGCATTGACGTCGTGCCCGACCTGATCGCTCACAACCAGGAACGTTACGCAAACGATCACGTACAGTTCATTCTCAAACAGATCTCGAGCGACGACCCAGCACCTGCCGCCGACCTTTATCTCATTCGCGAAGTTCTACAGCATTTATCCTTCACTGACATTGAGCGCTTGCTGGCTGGTTGCCAGTCGTACAAGTACTTGTTAATCACAAACACAATCGCTCTGGGAGCCACGCCAAAGAACGCTGACATGCGATCGGGCGGCCAGTCGAGAGTCGCGCTGGGTTCCGGTCTCTGGCCAGAGCTGCCGCCGATCGATCTAGATGCAACTGAGGTTCTGAGCTACGAACACCTCAACGGCTCCAGCCAGCTCCGCACGGTTCTCGTCAAGAACGCCGGATCTTGAGGACCGATTGGCCGCCTAGGAGGGTCCTTCCTCGTAGCGGCGCGTCGATCGCCCTCGGCTTGGTAGGTCAGGTGACGAGGTGGGCCAAGTAGTCGCCGTAGCCGCTCTTGCGGAGTGGTTCGGCGAGTGCGAGGAGTTGGGTGTTGTTGATCCAGCCCATGCGCCAGGCGACTTCTTCTGGTGATCCGATCTTTTGTTGCTGGCGTTGATCGATCACTCGAACGAATTCGGAGGCTTCGACCATGGAATCGAAGGTGCCGGTGTCGAGCCAGGCGAATCCTCGGTCGAATTGGGTGACGTTGAGGCGGCTTTGGGTCAGGTATTCCTGGGTGACCGAGCTGATCTCGAGCTCACCCCGAGCGGACGGTTGCATGGTCTTGGAGATGGCGACGACGTCGGCGGGGAAGAAGTAGAGCCCGGTGACCGCCCACGGCGAGCGGGGGTGTTCCGGCTTTTCTTCAATGCTGAGGGCCGCCCCGGTGACGGTGTCGAACTCGACCACGCCGTAGCGTTCTGGGTCCGACACTTTCTGGGCGAACACGCATGGGGTGTCTTGGGACGACACCGCTTGGAGTTGGCTGCTGAACCCGGAGCCGTAGAACAGATTGTCGCCCAGGATGAGGCAACAGGGTGATCCGTCGAGGAACGCTTCGCCGATGACGAACGCCTCTGCGATGCCGTTCGGGGCGTCTTGGGTGGCGTACTGGATCCGCATGCCCCACCCAGAACCATTACCGAGGAGGCGTTCGAACGCGGCCCGGTCTTCTGGGGTGGTGATGATCAAGATCTCGTTGATCCCCGCCAGCATCAGCGTGGTGAGCGGGTAGTAGATCATGGGCTTGTCATAGACCGGGAGGAGCTGCTTGGACACCGCCAACGTGACCGGGTGGAGGCGGCTGCCCGTGCCCCCGGCGAGGATGATGCCCTTGCGGCCCAATGGGTTGAGGTTCTGGTCAGTCATGATTGATCCTGTTGCAGTTCGGCAACGACGAGCGGCAGCGATGCTCGCCACGACGGAAGTGTGAGGTCGAAGTCGCGTTGGAGGCGGGTGGAATCGAGTCGGCTGTTCGGCGGGCGGATGGCCTTGGTCGGGTATTCGGCTGTGGTCAGCTTGTCGCAGACGCCGCCGAACCCGGTCGCCGAGTTGTCGAAGATCGCCAAAGCGAACTCGTGCCAGGTGGCATCATCGGGCGAACACACGTGATACACCCGCTCTGGAGCCGTCCCGCCGCCAGCGAACGCGTCGGCCAACCGCACGATTGCCGTGGCGATGTCAGCAGTTGCGGTCGGGCAGCCGTGTTGATCATCGACCACACCCAGCACGTCTCGTTCCGAAGCGAGTCGCAGCATCGTGGTCACGAAGTTCGACCCCAACGCCCCGTAGACCCAGGCGGTGCGCAGCACGACGGAGCGGTTGGCTTCGAGCGCCGCCGCTTCACCAGCGGCTTTGGATCGGCCGTAGGCCCCGATGGGGGCCAGCGGGTCGCCCTCGACATACCAACCGGTCTTGGAACCATCAAAGACGTAGTCAGTCGACACATGGATCAGCGCCGCTGACACGGCATCGGCGGCGGCGGCGAGGTAGCCCACCGCCGTCGCGTTGACCAACGTTGCCTGCTCTTCTTCGTCTTCGGCGGTGTCGACGCCGGTGTAGGCGGCAGCGTTGACGATCACGTCCGGCTGGATTCGTTGCACGGTGTCGTGCACGTCATCAGCGTCGGTGATGTCGAGATCGGCCGAATCCAACGCCGTGATCGTGTCTCGGCCAGGCCATGGGGCCCGCCGGAGTTCACGGCCCAGCTGACCGTTGGCGCCGGTGATCAGGACCGAGGTCACGACGCTGGACCGGTGCCGAGGCGTTGGCCTTGGTAACGGTCGCCAACCAACGGCCGCCACCATACTTCGTTGTCCAGATACCACTGCACGGTCTGACGCAGACCTTCTTCGAAGGTGATCGACGGCTCCCAACCCAACTCGGCCCGCGCCTTCGACGCGTCGATCGCGTAACGAAGATCGTGGCCAGGCCGATCGGTCACGAACTCGACCAGGCTCCGACGCGGGCCTGATGGCAACGGCGCCACGAGCTCATCCAACAAGTCACACACCGTGTGCACCACATCCAGATTCGTCCGCTCCGCATTGCCACCAATGGCATAGGTCTCACCGGGCACACCCGACTCGAGCGCCGTGATGATCGCTCGGGCGTGGTCGTCAACGAACAACCAATCACGCACATTGTCACCCGCCCCGTACACCGGCAACGGCTCACCAGCGAGACCCTTCAGGATCATCAACGGGATCAACTTCTCCGGAAAATGGAACGGCCCGTAGTTGTTCGAACAGTTCGTGATGATCGTCGGCAATCCGTAGGTCTCGTGCCACGCCCGCACCAGATGATCCGACGCCGCCTTCGACGCCGAATACGGCGACCGAGGGTCATACGGCGTCGACTCGTCGAACGCCGGATCCGTCGGCGACAACGCACCGAACACCTCATCGGTGGACACATGCATGAACCGGAACGATTCCAACACGCCGCGAGACTCAGCGGAATGCAGAGCGGCGTGGAGCAACTCGAATGTGCCGACCACGTTGGTCTGAATGAACGCACCCGGACCATCAATCGATCGGTCAACATGGCTCTCTGCCGCCAAATGGATCACCGCGTCGGGGGCAAAGTCCGCCATCACCGCACGAACCGCCGCCCCGTCGGTGATGTCAACATCAACCTGGGAGTAACGATCCGAACCGGCAACAGACGCCACCGATCCGTCCGTCGCGGCATAGGTCCGGCAGTCGACATTGAGCACCACATGGTCAGAATGGTTGATCAAACGGCGGACCACCGCAGAACCAATGAACCCCAAACCGCCGGTCACCAAAATCTTCATGCGTTGCTCCCTGCCTGATCTTGCGCCGCCAGCTGATCGATCTCGTCGATGATCTGTTGATAACTCAAACCCTCACGGTCCTTTGCGGCCAAGGTCACCGTTTCTGCGGTGACCGGCCAATCAATGCCCACCGTCGGGTCATTCCACGCCAGGGAACGCTCCGCAGCAGGCGTGTAGGCGTTGTCGACCTTGTACACGACCTCGGTGTCATGCACGAGGGTGCAAAACCCGTGGCCGAAACCACGAGGCACCCACAACTGGTTTCCCGTCACCGCATCGAGCTCGATCGACGCATGCTGCCCCCGAGTCGGCGAACCTGCCCGCAAGTCGACCACCACATCCAGAATTCGACCCGCAACGACTCGCACCAGCTTGCCCTGCGCGAACGGCGCCATCTGCAAATGCATCCCACGCAGCGTGCCAACCGGAACCGACACCGAATGATTGTCCTGGACAAAGGGCTCGGTCATCCCAACCGCCGCCGCAGCACCCACCTCGAACGTCACCGCAAACGACCCACGATCATCCCCAAAACGAGGAGTCGACAACTCAAACACACCACCCAAATGAGTCGCAACAATCTTCATCCGTTGCCTCCCAAAGCTACGCCGGACGCCGTGCGCCACGGGCGCATCTTAGGAGCCCTACGATCAGCCGCCGTGAGGAACTGTTCCCAGGACCAGGCTCCGCAGCGTCACGCTCATTGCAGCGGCACAACCTGCCCATCAGACTTCGCTGTCGACTCATTGCCCTTCGCTGTTTCGCAGCGTGGTGAGATCTTCGGCGGTGATGAGGCCGGCGGCCAGGCAGTAAGCGACGAGGTGCTGGCGGCGATCGGCGGCCAGGTGTTTGGGTGAGCCTCGCAGGCCGGCAACACCCAGCCGGTCGAACTTCACACACAGATGATCGAGCTTGCGATTCAGTTTGGTGAGGCTCCACCCCAGCCGAGCCGCCGCAGCGGCGTTGGTGGACACCTGCGGTCTTGGCCGATCGTCCAGCCAGGGCTCGGCCAAGACCGCAAGGAGCTGGCGCTGTTCTGCATTCAGCGACACGCTCATTCGTCGCCGAGGCGGTTCAGCCCCGCTGGCCGCGATCGCCTCGATGCTCGCCGTCAGCTCGTAGCGGGCCGGCCCGGCCTTGAATCGCAGGGTGAATCGCTCGAAACCAATCGGCGCCTCGGTCTGCGGTGGCACCAACATCTGCGATCGAGAGCCGCCATCAAGCACGTGAAGGTCGAGTGCTGGCGATTCGTTCTGCACCCACCACACCCCATCGAGATCGATGAGACGCCCGACAACTGACGGCAACTCCTCATTGGTATCAAGCGGCACATCCCCCAGGCGGCCAAACGTCAGCGCACGGCCGGGCAGCACTCGGCGCTCGTCACCCAGAAACTCGACACGGAGCGCCCCGCCCCGAATCATCGCCCCCCCCCGCCCCCCGGCGGGTCGACCCCGAG
>CAYGQE010000045.1:0-42777 GCA_964351995.1 uncultured Acidimicrobiaceae bacterium
TTGTGGTGGGGGCCGTTGTGGTGGGGGCCGTTGTGGTGGACGTTGGAATGGATGAAGTGGTCGGTGCCTCGGAAGTGGTGGAGGAAGCGTCGACGTTGATCGAGATCCGCTCGACGGCTGGCTCTGCTGAGTCCAATGAAAACGCGATGATGATTGCGACGTTGGCCGCCAGAACGGCCGCAAGCGCTCGCATGAATCCTCTTCGTCTCGGCGCCACGGCCATCAGCCGATCTCCTGCCACATCCACTCCTTCGTCTGCATAGTTTGGCTCTTCGATCGTGCGATAGCGATGATCCAATGGTTTTGCTCACCGGCCCGCCATTCGGACCACTACGGTCCTGCCGATGGGAAGGCACGAGTCGCAACCGAACGGCGTGGTCATCAACGACCGTCTCGTGCTGCCCGATGGTGAGCTGATCTGGCGTTTCGGTCCATCAGGTGGTCCGGGTGGCCAGCACGCGAACACTGCGAATACTCGGGCCGAGTTGGTCTTCGAGATCGCTGCATCGGACACACTCACCGAGCACCAGCGGCAACGCTTGATCGAACGCTACGGGCCCCGCATTCGTGTGGCGAGCGATGATCATCGCTCGCAACTCCGCAATCGAGAGGTTGCGGTCGAACGCCTCACGGAACGAGTTCGTGACGGATTGAAGGTGCAGGCAAAACGGCGGCCGACAAAACCAAGTCGGGGATCGAAGGAGCGCCGTCTGCGGGCGAAGAAGGCCCGGAGCGACACCAAGGCTCGGCGTCGCCGTCCGACCAGCGACTGACATCACTGGAGGACCATCACGCCTCCGACATCGTCGCTCAGAGTGCATGCGATGCCGCCTTCGGTCGGGTGCATCTCGAGATCACCGAGCCACGGCGAGGCTTCGCCAGCTCCGAAGTCAGGCTGGCCATCGATCGTGACGGTGAGCGAAGCGGCATCGGCGCCGCTGTCGATGAATTGCTGCGTGTACGCATCGATGAGGATCTGCTCGGTTTGGGTGTACGCAGCTTCCATGCACTCGCTGCTGCCGATGACGTCTTGTGCATAGGCGTAGGCCAGGGGTGTGAGGCCCAGGTCGGTATCGACCCATGGAAAGACGTCGGTCAAACGGCCGGTGAAGCCTTTGGAGACGGTCACTGAATCAGCGGTAGCGACCGCATCGACCCGCGGTCGGACGAACACGATCGACTCGGCAGGGATGATGACTTCGGTCGTGCCGTCAGCGTGGTACTGCACCTCGGCTGACGTGCCTTCGACGCAGGTGTCGACGTCGCCGACAGCGGTCATCTCGACTCGATCGGTGCGATACACCCGACCGAAGAGTTCGTGCTCGCGTCGCCCATCCACATCGACCTCGGCAAAGACGCGAGCACGGCAATCGAGGGCGATCGGTTCGACGCCGACGATCCGGGCCTCGTTCGGCAACGTGAGCGTGACCTCGACCTCGTTGAACTCGGGAAGGACGTTCCAAGGCCACTGGAAGCTTGCGACCCCCAAGTACAGGGCAAGTCCTCCGAGGAAGAGTGCGCCAGCGACGACGCCACCGAGGAACTTGTTCATGCTGCAGCCTTTCTGCGGATTCGAGGTGCTCTGGAATGAGCAACCGAGTGAATGACGGATCAACGGGCCGCAGAGTCGCGGGAAATCGGTGTCTGTGATCAAGCTCACACAACAGATCCCAGTTGTGTGACGGTTCCGCCGGTCGTTGTGTCGAACGCATGACGAACCGCAGACCCCATCGATCGTCACGTGACAGCCGCAAGACGACTGTGAAATGGTCGACGGGCGGGCAAGACGGGGCTGGAGGGCACCATGGCGGCAATATCAGGGTCGAGAGACCAACACATGACGGCAATGGGACGACTCGTTGCGGCGGTGCAAACGCAAAGAACTCCGCTGGCACTGACTGCCGGTGTGGTTCTGGCGGTGACCGGTGTTCTGGGAGCGTTGTGGGTCGGTGTGGTGGTCGCTGGATTGTTCTTGGCCGGCAACGCCGTGGTGGCGCTCGAGGGCCGCACCTTGCGGGTCGATGAGTTCGCAGCCATCAGCACGCTGCATGCCGCAGCGGCAACCGTGCTCGCTTTGTCATTCTGACGAGGGCTCGCCTCGAGCCCGCACACCAACCCGCATTGGGCGGCGGTGAAGGATGCGGCAGACTGTCGTCGTGCCTGCCACCGCGAACGATCTCCTGCGACAGCTGACGACCGAAGAAAAGGTGTTCCTGCTCTCCGGAGGTGATGTGTGGCGAACACTTGCTGTCGAGCGAGTGGGCCTTCCGGCGATCAAGGTCACCGACGGCCCCAACGGTGCTCGCGGTGACAGCACCACGGGCGCGCGGGCCGTTTGCCTTCCCGCATCGATCTGCCTGGCGGCTTCATTCGATGCAGATCTGGTCAACGAAGCGGGGCACCTTCTCGGGCTCGAAGCATCTCGCAAGGGAGCGCACGTGCTCCTCGCCCCCACGATCAACATCGCGCGCCACCCCCTCGGGGGTCGGAACTTCGAGAGCTTCGGTGAAGACCCGATGCTCACCACCGCCATGGCGGTTGCCTATGTCGACGGGGTACAGGGAGTCGACGGCGTTGGTGCGTGCGCTAAACACTTCGTGGCCAATGATGTCGAGTTCGCCCGCATGACGGTGTCGTCGGAGGTCGACGAACGAACCCTGCGCGAGGTCTACTTGGCGCCATTCGAGGCGGTGGTGCAGGCAGGGGTCTGGAGCCTCATGGCCTCGTACCCGAAACTCAACGGCATTCACTGTTCCGAGCACCACTGGTTGTTGACCGAGGTGCTGCGTGACGAGTGGGGGTTCGACGGACTTGTGATGTCGGACTGGGGCGCCACGCACCATCACAGTCGCCCCGTACTGGCGGGCCAGGATCTCGAGATGCCCGGTCCACCGGTGGCGCTGGGGGCTCCGCTCCTGGCCGCGGTCGAATCGGGTGAGGTCCCGATGGAGGTGCTGGACGCCAGGGCCAAGCGGGTGATCGATCTTGCCTTCCGTGCCGGCCGCATCGGCGTTCTCCAAGAAGATGCGGAACAGAGCATCGACACCCCCGAGGATCGTGCATTGGCCCGCCGCATCGCAACCAGCGGCATGGTGCTGCTGAAGAACGATGCGGTCGGCGAACGCCGGGTGCTTCCGCTCGACCCAACCAGCGTTGGTTCGATCGCGGTGATCGGACCGAACGCAGCGGCTGGTGTGATCCAAGGCGGCGGTTCGGCCCAGCTCTTCCCCCATCATTCCGTCAGTCCAGTCGACGGTCTGGCCGAGGCCTACGGCCAGGTGCTCACCGCACCCGGCAGCCGGAACGCCCGCTATCTACCGTTGGTACCCGAGGACGCGTGGGAGTCTGATCTCGACCGGCCCGTGGCGCTCGAGATCTTCGCCGGGGCTGACTTCGCTGCCGCTCCGGTGAAGACGAGGAACACATCTGGCATCGGCATCATGATCCAAGGTGGCGTGGACGGTCTGCCTGATCGAAATGCCTTCTCGAATCGGTGGAGCGGCACGTTGCGGATCGACGAGGCCGGAACGCATCAG
This sequence comes from uncultured Acidimicrobiaceae bacterium, assembly GCA_964351995.1. Classification (GTDB taxonomy): domain Bacteria; phylum Actinomycetota; class Acidimicrobiia; order Acidimicrobiales; family SZUA-35; genus SZUA-35. The sequence goes on from CAYGQE010000045.1 coordinate 3,537, forward strand.
TTCAGCGTGTTCGCTTGTGGCCCCAGTCGTGTACTGATCGACGGTGCCGTCGTTGTCGACAACTGGACCAACCCGACACCGGGTGACGGGTTCTTCCAGATGGCGTCGACCGAAGTCGTTGGTTCGGTTGAACTGCGACCGGGAACGATCGACGTCGTGGTCGAGTGGACCAGCGATCCAGAGCAAATTCTCCTCGGCCTTCGCTTCGGCTGGCTTGCACCGGTAGACGACGACCAGCTGATGATCGATGCGGTGGCCGCTGCTGGCGAGGCCGACGCTGCGATCGTGGTGGTTGGCCTCGACGCCGATTGGGAGACCGAGAGCCAAGATCGCCCCATCTTCGGTCTGCCTGGACGTCAAGACGAGCTGATCCGCAAGGTACTTGCCGTCAATGACAACACGGTCGTGGTTCTCAACGCTGGCGGGCCCGTGGACTTGCCGTGGTTCGACGAAGCCCCCGCCGTGATGACGGCCTGGTACCCAGGTCAGGAGTTCGGGGGCGCGCTCGCCGATGTGATCAGCGGCGTCGTCGACCCGGGCGGTCGCTTGCCGGTGACCTTCCCCAAGCGTCTCGTCGATGCGCCCACAGCGCTTGATGTCCCCGGCGACGGGACCAAACTGCACTACCGGGAGGGCAGCTTCGTGGGTCATCGCTGGTACGACGCCAGAGACATCGAACCGCTCGTGCCATTTGGCCACGGGACCTCCTACACCACCTTCGAGTTCGGCGATCCCCAGGTGTCGGCCAACAGCGACGGCATCGTCGATGTGACGATCGAGGTGACCAACACCGGAGATCGCACCGGCACGGCGGTGCCCCAGCTCTACCTCGAGCCTCCGGTCGGTACCCATCGCCGACCGTTGCGCTCACTCTGTGGCTTCGCGTCAGTCTCACTGGATGCCGGCGCCACCGCCGCGGTGACCATCTCGGTCCCGAAGCGAGCGTTCGAGATCTGGACGAACGAAGCTGGATGGCACACGCCGGGGGGCACGTACGAGATTCACGCGGCGACGTCGAGCCGAGCGTTTGCCGGGTCGGTCAGCGTTGCCTGTTGAACCGACCGTTCGGTGGCGTCGGCGCGGAGTCGCAGCGATTGGTCTGATCGTGCTGCTCGTTTTCGGGACGACCTGGCTGGCGTCTGACCGCACGGGCGTCCACGACGTGGGCGTCAGTGCCGAGTTGCTGGTGGTGAATGACGCTGGGCCGGTCCGGGTGCGATCACTTGAAAGCTATGACGGCGACCAATCGGAGGAGAGGAGCGGGGGAGCGATCATTCGGACCTCGGAGAGTTGGCTGCTTCGCGGGCCGAAGATCGAGCAACTGATCGACGGCGATGCGTCGGCGTTCCGCATCACGTGTCCCAACCGTTTGCCGTGTCGAGCGTCGATTGAAGTTTTCGTTCCAAGCGGTGTTGCGCTCAGCGTCGTGGCTGCTGACGATCTGGTGCAAGTTGATGCGTTCGATGGTGCGATGTCGATCTTTGCTGGAGAAGGCGGAGTGGTGCTCGGCACCGTTACGGGTTCGGTCAGCATCACGTCGAACGGTCCGGTCAGTGGGACGAGCCTCGGCCCGGCGCAGCTCACCGTCGATGTGGTCGATGACGACGTGTCGCTGACGTATCTCGATCCACCGTCGGTGCTCGCCGTTCTGGGTGGTGAGGGCGATGTGACGATCGAACTTCCACCGAGCGAGGACTACGTCATCGATGCTGAGGGCGCCGAAACAGCGATCGGTATCGAGTCAGAACTGACCGCTGATCGCTTGATCTCTGTTCGTTCCGAAGGTTCGGTATCGATCCAATTCGCCGACCCAAACGGGGGCAGCTGACACAATCGAGTAGTCATTGCTGTCTGAAGCGACCATGCTGATCCGGTGACACCGACTGAAGGCCGGGAACGGCTCTGTTCGATCCTGCTCGAGACCGACCCGACCGATGGGTTGTGGGAGTTCTGCGACTCTGGTGAAGCCGCGATCGTGGTGCCGGAATTGCCTGGCTTGCAGCTCGAGCAGGATCCGATCCACCGACACAAGGATGTGCTGGCACACACCATTGCGGTGACGGCGAAGACGCCACCACAGCTGAAGGTTCGCCTCGCCGCGCTGTTCCACGACATCGGCAAGCCCGCCACCCGTTCGTTCGAGCACGGTGGTGTCACCTTCCGTCATCACGAGGCGGTCGGGGCCAAGATGACCAAGAAACGCTTGCGTGAGCTCGAATTCGAGAAGCCGATGGTCAAAGACGTGGCTGAGCTCGTTCGGTTGTCTGGACGGTTCAAGGGCTACGGCGATGGCTGGTCTGATGCCGCCGTTCGGCGTTATGCCCGTGAGGCCGGTCACCTGCTCGGCGAACTGAATCAGTTGGTTCGTTCAGATTGCACGACCCGCAATCGTTCGAAGGAAGCTCGCCTGCATCGCTTGATCGACGAGATCGAGGAGCGCATTGTCGACCTGGCTCGGGCCGACGCCGAAGCGGCGGAGCGTCCTCAGATTGACGGCAAGGCCGTCATGGACCGGTTTGGTGTGGGCGGTGGTCCGCTGATCGGCCAGGCGCTGAAGCATCTGCTCGAGATCAAGCGGACCGAAGGTGAGCTCGACGACGACGAGCTCTATGCCCGGCTCGACACGTGGTGGGCCGAGAACGCGTGAGTGACACGCCGGAGTTGACCGAGTTCCAGGCCGCGGTTGTGGCTGTGCTCGAGTCGACGGTGCCCGGCGATGTGATGTCCTACGGTGAAGTTGCCGCTGAAGCGGGCAAGCCAGGGGCTGCTCGGGCAGTCGGCGGGGTGCTCAAGAAGGTCGGCGGTTTGCCGTGGTGGCGTGTTGTTGCCTCCGACGGTCGACTGATTCCCCACGACCCGAGACAACACGCCGAACGGCTTGCGGCCGAAGGCGTCAAGACCAAGAACGGTCGAGTCGTCCTTCCCCACTGACTGACCCCCGCACCCAAACCCCGGGTTCCTGGCCGTCAGTTTCGATAGCTGCAGCCCCCGGTTTGTCGCTATCGGCCTAGCGTTCGTAGCCGAACCGGCCGAGAACGGGGCGAGTGATCAGCTCGACAGTTCGGCGATCGCCTGCGGGGAGTTTGGTCTGCCAGGCATCGTCCAGGCGAAGCACGACATCGTCGCCGCCGAATCGAAGCGGATTTCCGGCAATCGAATGCATCGGCGTCGACAGGTGGGCGGTGTTGCCGTCGATGAGGTCGAGCGAGGTGACGTCAGGGTCGATCGCGTCGGCGAATCGGGCGATGTCGAGCAGCCGTTCTTCGGGCGCAGCCAAGATGTCCTCGTAGCGGATCTGCAATGTCGGGACACCCAGGGCGGCGAGCGTGTCGAAGCCGAGATTGTCGGTGACCCATCGACCGGCGGTTCGTTTCGCCGAGTACTGCGGCATGATCTCGCCGTCGGTCTCGGGTCGTTCGACAGTTTTCATCCACGAATACGCCACGCCGCGCGGATCGCGGAGGAGATGCAGCACCCGCACATCGAGGGCGGGGTCGCAAGCGAGCAGCGCTGCTGTCGAGAGGTGTTTCGACGAGTCGAGAATGATGACATCGCTCGGCAGCACTGGGGCCTCTGATGTGCTGCGGTCTTCGGCAGCAACGGTTGCGGCGGCGATCAGCACTGAACGCATGCCGTCGAGGTATTCCTGCTGGGCGTCGCTGACCTTGCCGGATCTCACCGCTTGGAAGATCTGTGGAAGGCGGCGGCTGCGGTCCTCGGCCCAACGGAGATCGATCATCCGATCGACGTCGACCTGGTCCCAGCCACCGAATGCGTGTTCACCGACCGCCAGCCAGTGGGGGCATTCGGTGAAGGCATCGCCACAACCGCAGCGCTCGTGGTCTCGCACGCCTCGTTCCCAGAGATGCACGGTTTCCCCAACGCTGAACGTCGCAGGCAACTCGTTGATGAGCTTCTCGACCAGCGTGCTTCCCGAGCGGCCGAGGCCACCGGTGAACAGCACCCGTTGCCGGGTCTGAGAAGCCGCTGATTCACTCGCTGAATCAGCCACGGCTGAGTCCTTCCCATGCCATCGACCGGCCCAGCAACGATTCGAGCTCGGCCACGTCGTCACGCAACGCCTCTTCGAGGAAGGCTTGATCAGCTGGATCGATGGGATCCTTGGGCTTCATGTTCCATGCCGCGAACGCCTCGGGTTCATGAGGGGGCAAGCCGAGGAAGTCGAGCGTCTGGCCGTAGATCCGTGATGGATCGGCATAGAGATCTTCGGAGCGAAGGACGAGGATCTGCTCCGCGGGAAACGCGTCGAACCAGCGCTGGAGGCCCTTGGCGTAGCGGCTCTGGTCGGCGTACGACCAGTGTTGGTGGGCAAAGCTCACGTAGGTCGGATCGTCGATCATCCGCTGTTCTTCACCTTCGAGCCGTCCGGCTTCGGCTCGTAGCGCCTCGCTGAAGGGAAGCGTTTCGACGCCGTTGCGAGTTCGCTCGGCCCAATGACCGAGGGCGCGATCGACCGGGTGTCGAAGCAGAGCGATGACCTTGATGTTGGGAGCGTGGCGTCTGGCCCGGGCTGGTGCGTGAGGATGATGGAGGTAGTACGGGGTGCCGTCGCCGATGAGTGGCACGGTGCCGTTGTTGCGGCCGAGGCTGCGGTGGACGAAGCCAACGGGGAAATGGGAGCGGTACCAGCGGTGGCCGAGCTCGTAGTTGACGTCGAAGAAGTAGGTGCCTTTGCGATTCTCGATCGCTGGGTAGAGGCCGCGTATGTCTGGATGGTCGAGCAACCACCGCGCCATGGAGGTGGTGCCGCCCCGCTTGGTTCCGATGACGAGGTAGTCCGGGTCGACCCGGAGCGAAGCGGTCGCCGCGCCGAAGAGCCGGAAGCCTTGCTGGGTCAGCAACGACGCTCGTTTGCGAGGGCTGGCGGGTGCCTCCCATTTCGAGCCGTAGGGCGTCATACGTGGAGTGGGGGTGTCAGACATGGAGGTTTCAGCCATTGATAGGACCATCGGCATCGGTCAAGCGTCCGGGAGTCCTTCCCGAGCGATTGGCGAGGAACTCGGCGGCGATCGCAACGCTTGTTTCGGCCGGGGTTCGTCCGCCGAGGTCGAGGCCGATGGGGCCGTGGATTCGTTCGAGGGCAGTTTCTGCATGGCCAGCTTCGAGGAGTGATGTGCGCCGCCTCGTCTGGGTGCCTCGGGAACCCATCCCCCCGATGTAGCCAATGGGTGAGTGGAGCGCAGCGTCGAGAATCGGCACGTCGACCGCAGCATCGTGGCTGAGGATGGCAATGGCATCAGCGGGTCCAGCCGTGGTCAAGAAATCGGTGGCGAGCGCAACGGACTCATCGATGGTGACCTCCCAGCCCATGAGTTGGCCCTGAGCCGCAATGGCATTGGCCATCGGGCCCGAGCCCACGATGAGACAGCGGGTGGTGGGGATGATCGTCGCCACAGCGAAGGTGCCGGTGGGCAGGTCGTGTTCGCTGGTCGACGTCGCGCCGGCTGCGATCTGCGCTCTGGCGAGTTCGGTGATTGCGTCGCTGTCCGAACCGAGATCGCCAAAAACCTCTCGCTTGGTGACGATGACGTCAGACCCGCTGCCATCGCTTGCTGCGACGATGGCCAGAGGCTGAGCGGAGCGGAGCAGATCCGCCAGCTGGGTGGGCAGATCAGAGATGGGTGACAGCAGCACCTGAGCGGAACCGCCGCAGACCATGCCAGCTTCATCGGCGGCACGATCGGTGATGGTGGCACGCACGGTCTGGCGATCCCTGGCTGCGTCAGCGGCGGCCAGGATCGTGGCGTCCGCCAGCCCCCCGAGGATCGACCCGGCGAGCTTGCCGTTGGTGATCACGGCACCGTCACCAGCATCACGCAATCCAAACCCTCGCAGCGAGGTGATCCGGACCAACGTGGCTCGATGGTTCGCATCGAGCGCTTCGAGAAGTGGGGTGACCGCAGCGTCCATCCACCCATCATGCCTCGTTGGCGAAGGCGAGCACTTGATCTCCTGGTTGTCGGGAGGGAACATCCACCAGCTGCCTCACCCAGCCCACTAGCGTTTTGAGCCTTGTCCCTCTTCTGTGCCCGCATGAGCTGTCGAGAGTTGGCAGCGGCCAGCGTGCAGTTCGACGCGGAGGGTTCTCAGGTGATCATCGTCGACCTCGCCGACTCGGTCGAGGGAATTCCGGTGTGCCGGAAGCACGTTGCCACGCGTAGTGCTCCCATGGGTTGGACACTTTGTGATCGCCGCACCTTCCAGCAGCAGCGTTTGCTGGCTGCAGAGGGGCCGAGGCGACAGACACCCATGATCTACAACGGGCGGTCGGCCACGTTTGCGCCGACCGTCTCCGGGCCGGCCAAGCGCCCGGCTCTGCGCCGCCCGCCTTCCACCGGGGCGTTCCCGTGGGATGACGACCCCACCGACCCGGGTGGGGCTTCGGCCATGCCCGCCGACGTTGGCGAAGCGGCGAGCCCGCTCCTCAAGCGAGCGTTCGGCCAGACCTGAAGTTGGGAGGGGTCGGGTCCTCCCAAGTCCTCATCGTTCGCTTCGCTCATTTGACTTGGGAGGACCCGACCCCTCCCAAGTTGTCAGTAGGCGTCCAGGGGTGGGCAGGAGCAGGCGAGGTTACGGTCGCCGTGGGCGTTGTCGAGACGGCCGACTGGCGGGAAGTACTTGTCGGCTTCCATGCCCGGAAGAGGGAATGCCGCTTGGCGGCGGGTGTAGGCACGATCCCAGTCGTCTGCCATCAGCACTGCGGCGGTGTGCGGCGCATGCCGGAGCGGGCTGTCGTCGATGGCGATGTCGCCTGACGCCACCTGATCGATCTCTGCCTTGATCAGGATCATCGCTTGGCAGAAGCGCTCGAGCTCGGCGAGTGATTCGCTCTCGGTTGGCTCGATCATCAGCGTGCCCGCGACCGGGAAGCTCATGGTCGGGGCGTGGAAGCCACAGTCGGCAAGGCGCTTGGCGATGTCATCGACGCTGACGTCGGTTGCCTCGGTGATCGGACGAACGTCGATGATGCACTCGTGGGCGACCAGGCCGTCGGGGCCGGTGTAGAGCACGGGGAAGTGTTCCTGCAATCGACGGGCGACGTAGTTGGCGGCAAGCACAGCACCCTCGGTTGCCCGGCGCAGACCGTCGGGGCCCATGAGCTGGATGTACATCCAGCTGATGGGCAGGATGCCAGCCGATCCCCAGGGCGCTCCCGAGACGGGTCCCATGTCGGACGGCCCCGCCTCGGTCACCACAGGGTGGCCCGGCAGGAACGGCGCAAGGTGTTCACCAACGCCGATCGGGCCAACGCCAGGACCACCACCGCCGTGGGGGATACAGAAGGTCTTGTGCAGATTGAGGTGGCTCACGTCGGAGCCGAAGCGTCCGGGTCGAGCAATGCCGACCAACGCATTGAGGTTGGCGCCATCGGTGTAGACCTGACCGCCAGCGTCGTGGACCATGGCGCAGATGTCGCCGACGGTTGCTTCGTAGACGCCGTGGGTTGACGGGTAGGTGATCATCAGGGCAGCGAGCTGCGGGCCGTGCTCGGCGATCTTGGCTTCGAGGTCGGCGAGGTCGACGTCACCCCGTTCGTCGCAAGCCACGACAATGACCTTCATGCCAGCGAGTACCGCTGATGCTGCGTTGGTGCCGTGGGCCGATGAGGGAATGAGACAGATCGTGCGATCGTGATCGCCTCGACTGTGGTGGTAGCCCCGAATGGCGAGCAGACCGGCGTATTCGCCCTGGCTACCAGCGTTGGGCTGAAGCGACACACGGTCGTAGCCGGTGATCTCGGCGAGGGTGTTCTCGAGTTCGGTGATCAGCTGGCGATAGCCGGCGGTCTGGTCGGCTGGAGCGAAGGGGTGGATCGACGCGAACTCAGGCCAGCTGATCGGCTCCATCTCGGCGGTGGCGTTGAGCTTCATGGTGCACGAGCCGAGCGGGATCATCGTGCGATCGAGTGCGAGGTCACGGTCGCTGAGCTTGCGGAGCCAGCGGAGCATCTCGTGCTCTGACCGGAAGTCGTGGAACCGATCATCGGTCAGGAACGGGGAGGTACGGGGCTGGCTGATGGTTGAGGGTTCGGTGAAGTGGGAGCCGAACCCGGCGGCTCCACTTCCGAAGCATGCTGCGACAAGACCGACGAGCTCGGCCGTTGTTGTCTCGTCGAAGCTCACGCCGATTGTGTCTTCGTTCAATCGGGCGTTGATGCCATGGGAGCGGAGCGCAGCCTCGACGGTTCGCACGTCGGGGCCGGTGACGGTGACGGTGTCGAAGAAGTGTTCTGTGACGGTGTAGGCCTGATCTCGCATCATCGCCGCGAAGTTGGCAGTAAAGCCGTGAACCCTTGATGCGATCTGGGTGAGGCCTTCGGGGCCGTGCCAGCAGGCGTAGGCCGCTGCCACGTTGGCCAGGAGCGCCTGGGCGGTGCAGATGTTGCTGGTGGCTTTCTCCCGACGGATGTGCTGCTCTCGAGTTTGAAGCGCCAACCGGTAGGCCGGCTCGCCGGCGCTGTCGATCGAGACGCCGACGAGGCGGCCGGGAAGGGAGCGGGCCATCTTCTCTCGCGTCGCGATGAAGCCAGCATGCGGGCCGCCGAAGCCCATCGGCACCCCGAAACGCTGAGCAGAGCCAACGACGACATCGGCCCCGAGTTCGCCCGGCGGCGTGATCAGCGTGCATGCCAAAAGGTCGGTGGTGACTGCCGCAAGGGCTCCCGCTTCGTGGAGTGCGGCGATGATCGGCTCGACGTCGATCAATCGACCGCTGGATCCTGGCTGAGCGAGCAGGGCGCCGAAGACCGCAGCGGCGTCGAGGTCGGTCGACGGATCACCGACGGTGATCTCGATGCCGAGCGGCTCGGCGCGGGTTTGCACGACAGCGATGGTTTGGGGGTGGCAGTCTGCGTCGACGAAGAAGCCGCTGCTCTTGCTCTTGCCCGCCCGGCGAAGCAGCGTCATGGCCTCAGCGGCGGCGGTGCTCTCGTCGAGCATCGAGGCATTGGCCAGGTCGCAACCGGTGAGGTCGGCGACCATGGTCTGGAACACCAGCAACATCTCGAGCCGGCCCTGGCTGATCTCGGGCTGGTAGGGCGTGTAGGCGGTGTACCACGCCGGGTTCTCGATCATGTTGCGGCGGATCACCGGCGGGGTGATGCAATCGTTCCAACCGGTGCCGATGAGCGAGGTGGCGACGGTGTTCTTGTCAGCGATCGCTCGAAGTGCCGCGAGTGCTTCGGTTTCGGTCATGGCATCGGGGACCTGCAGTGGGCCGGTCATCTGGATGCCTTTCGGCACCGCAGCCTCGAGCAGGTCAGAAGCGCTGGCGTAACCGAGGTCGGCCAGCATCTTCGCTCGGTCGTCCTCGGTGAGGGAGATGTGGCGGTCGGCGAAGACCTCGGTAGGCAGGGCTGTCGTTGGGGTGGTCATGTCAGCTCCGGACGTAGCGATGGGGTGAGAAGGGGAGAGGGGCAACAACGCATGGCACGTCCTTGCCGCGGACGTCGGCGATCAGCGGAGTGCCGATCTCGGCGAGGTGAGGGGGCACGAGGGCCATAGCGATCGGGTGCTCGACACTGGGTCCGTAGCCGCCGGAGGTGACTTCGCCTGCAGCTTCGTCGTCGGTTGAACGCAGCGTGGTGTGTTCGCGCACGGGCCGCTTGCCCTCGGGGCGGAGCCCCACTCGTTTGCGTGCGGGCCCGTCGGCCAGCTCGCGCTCGATGCGGGATGCGCCAGGGAAATCGCCAGCCTCGCGGCGCCGCTTCGGCATCGACCAGACGAGATCGGCCTCGACGGGGCTGATGGTCTCGTCGAGATCATTGCCGTAGAGGTGGAGGCCAGCTTCGAGGCGGAGGGTGTCGCGAGCGCCGAGGCCAGCGAGTTGCACTTCGGGTTGGTCGAGGAGCAGCTCGGCCACGGCAATCGCGGCGCTGTCGCCGGGGATGGTGATCTCGAAGCCGTCCTCGCCGGTGTAGCCAGAGCGTGAGATCTCGACCTCGACGCCGCCGAGCTCGATGGCCCGCACATCCAGGAAGACGGTGTTGGCCAACGATGGAGCCAGTCGGGCCATGACCGCAGCAGCCGATGGACCCTGCAGTGCCAGAAGCGAACGGTCGAGCTTGAAGCGAACGTCGCAGTCAGGCAGACCGGCGATGAGGTGAGGAATGTCGACGGCGGCGCGGGAGGCGTTGACCACCATCGTGAGGTGGTCGCCCCAGTTCGCAACCATGCAGTCGTCGATGATGCCGCCTTCGTCGTTGGTGAGCAGGGCGTAGCGTTGGCGGCCCTCGGCGAGCGTGGACACGCCAGCCGGGGTGAGCCGCTCGAGGCTGACGCCGGGGCTCTCTCCGTGGATCTCGACCACGGCCATGTGGCTGACGTCGAACAGCGAGGCCGACGTGCGCGTCCAGGTGTGCTCGGCGATCACACTCTCGTACTGGATCGGCAGCTCCCAACCGGCGAAGTCGACCAAGCGGCCGCCAGCGGCGACGTGATGGTCGAACAGAGCGGTTCGACGCAGGTCAGTTGGAGATGGGTCGTCAGAATCTGAAGTCAAGGGCACCTCGAGGTTGTCGGGTGCCCCCTCTGTTCTTGGACCTGAGAGATTGGAGATCGGGTGATCTCTTTCCCCTTCGGTGGCCGACGCATGCGCCGGCGCTCTCCAGAGCGGTCAACTCATCGCGGTACGGGTACCTGAGAGTTTCCGGGGCGGTTGCTCCTTCGGTGGGCCAGTCGAGCTGACCTCTCTCCCACGATGCGGTAAGACCTCCGCAGAAGTTAGCGCGTCGAAGCGCTCGTCCACGGCTTGTGACCAAAATGCACACCCGGGTCTCCATTTCACTCACAGACCTGGCCGACCGTTGCTGGCGGAGCGCGGCGCTGGGGTCAGGGCAGAGCGGCGCGGAGCGAAGCAGCGTCGAGGTCGATGGCTAACCAGAGCGGTTGATCGCTGGCCACTCGACCTGGCGGGCTCGTTGCCACCATCAGGTGCCCGGCATCGGCGGCCTCGTCGAGCACGTGGCGTTGGGGCGGCAGCGAGAACGCAAGAGCGAAGGCGCACAAGACCGGTCGCGTGATGCGTACGCCGAGCAGGACGAGTTCGCCGCCATCTCCCGGGATGCGCAACGCCTCGGTGCGGATGTCGCCGATGCCCTCGACGGCGTGGACCCTGGGGAGATCTCGGATTTCTGGATGTCCGCTCGCGTCGATGACGGCGGTCGGCCACTTGCCTCCGTCGACGTCGACCGTTGTGCCGGTGTCGAGAACGGCAAATATCGGTGGTGTGGAGTCGATCGGTGGTGTGGCTTCGCTGCTCAGAACGGGCCCTACGACTTGCCGACGATGGAGTTGACCGCAGCATCGACCGCGGGAGTCGACTGGCCGCTCGAGATGATCTTGCTGAGCCAGGTGAGCGACACGTGCTTGTCGGCGATGGCTCCGGTGTCAGTTCCCTCCGGCTGGTCGACGGCGTCGGAGTAGTCCATGTTGACGTGGAAGCGACTGGTGTGGCCGATCTTGGGGCTGAGCGTGGCCGTGGACATGGCCCGCGGTGGGGTTTGTCCCACTTCGGTCCAGTGCCATGCTTCGATCTCGTCGATGGCGAGGTCTGGCACATTGATGTTCAGCACCGAGGCGACCTCTGGCGGATCGGCGATGATGCCGCGAACAGCCGCAGCGGCAACTTCGGCTGCAGTTTCCCACTGAAGGCCCTTGATGGAGTCTTCCCACGCCTGACCTTCGACGGCGAAGCTGACGGACTGGCTGACGGCGACGCCCGTGATGCCACCGTTACGGCCGGTGAGGCAGGCGCCGATCGTGCCCGAGTGATAGACCGAGCGGCCGACGTTGGCACCGGGGTTGATGCCGCTGACGATGAGGTCAGGCGGCGGGCCGAAGGCGCCCATGCGGGCGAACATCACACAAAGCGCCGGCGGCCCAGAGACGGCCCAAGAGTCCTCGAAGCCCTCGATGTGGCGTTTCTCCACTTCGGGAGTCATTTCCCAGATGGCGCCGATGGCAGCACCGGCGCCGCTGTATTCGGCGTCAGGGGCGATGATCTGGACGTCGCCGAACTGCTTCATGGCAGTGGCGAGTACGTGGAGGCCGACCGAGTCGATGCCGTCGTCGTTGGTGAGGAGAATACGCATTGGCTCCGACGCTACAGGCGGGGCTGTGTGCCCAGGTAACGCAGCGGTGTCGTCAAGTTGAACGTTGCCGTTCGTCGCTGAGTTCGAAGCGGATGCGTTTGTTGCCCTTGCCCTTGGACTCGGTCTTGGTGATCGTGAACGTGCCGATCGCACCGGTTGACGGCACGTGGGTGCCGCCATCGGCTTGCTTGTCGAGGCCGACGATGTCGACAACTCGAATTTCGCTCACGCTCTCCGGAATCATGTTGACCTTGGTGCGAATGAGCTCTTCGTCCTCGACCGCTGTCTCTCTCGGCAAGAACTCGACGGTGATCGGTCGGTCGGCGGCGATTTCGGCATTGACCAGAGCTTGCACCCGCTCGGCGAAACCCTCCGGCAACGGGTCGAACTCGTAGTCGATGCGGGCCTTCAGGGGTTCCATGTTGTTGCCGGTCGCCAGCGATCGATACTCGTTCCAGATCACCCCACCCAAGACGTGCATGGCGCTGTGGGTGCGCATCAGTTTGAAACGACGTTCCCATTCGACGACGCCACACACCGATGCCCCAACCCCGGGAAGGGCCCGGGCCTCGCCCAGTTCGAGCGTGTGCCAGATGTCGAGGCTGGTCTTCCGCACATCGGTGATGTGCCAGGTGGTGGCACCAGCGGTGATCGTGCCGACGTCGTTGGGCTGACCTCCGCCGGTTGCGTAGAAGGCTGTTTGGTCGAGCAGCACCCGACCTCCCTCACTGTCGACGTCGATGACCTTGGCATCGAAGGTCTGCATGGTCTGGTCTTCGAGGTAGAGCTGCCGCGTCATGGCCCCGATCGTAGATGTCCCGAACCCGAGGTTTGGGCCCTGACGCGACGCTAGTTCTGGCCGAGGAGCGAGAGCGCTTCGTTGGCGAGGTTCTCGACCTGCTCGCGGTAGGCGTCGGTGTCGACGGGATCGTCGCCCATCACGCCCTGCAGGTACCGAGCAAGCACACCCTCGACGATCGCGGCAAGGCGCCAGTTCTGGAAGGCTCGGTAGTAGTTGATGTCGCCGACCTCGAAGCCGGTCTTCTCCATGTAGCGCTCGACGAACTCTTCGCGAGTGGAGAAACCACCCTCTTCAGTCGGGAAGGCCGTGGCGCCACGAAGTGAGTCTTCACCAGGCTGTACCCAGTTGTTCAGCAGGTAGCCGACGTCGGCCAGCACGTCGCCCAGCGTGCACAGTTCCCAGTCGAGCACTGCTTCGACCGAGCCTGCCACAGGATCGATCAACATGTTGCCGAGGCGGTAGTCGCCATGGACAACCCCGGTGTAGCGCTGCTCTGGCTTGCCCGACAGCAACAGCTCGTGGGCCCGCTCCATCGCTGGGAGTTCTCGAGTCTTGGTCTTTTCCCACTGCCCCTGCCAGCGTCTGAGCTGCCGGTCGAGGTAGGCCTCTTTGCGTCCGAGTTCGCCGAGCCCCATGGCCTCGGGCGTAGTGGTGTGAAGGGCGGCCAGCACGTCGACGACCGAATCGCTGATCGTCTGACGGATCTCGAAGGTGGTGGTTGCCGCCGCGACTTCGGCGGTGTCGAGCACCGTCCCGATGACGTAGTTCATGATGTAGAACGGTGCAGCGTTGACCGACTCGTCGGTGCAGAGGCCGAGAGCGTCAGGAACAGGGACCCTGGAGTTGTTGACGCCGCTGATGATGCGGTGTTCTCGCTCCATGTCGTGGGCGGAAGCGATCACGGCGCCGAGCGGTGGTCGGCGCAGCACGAAGATGGTGCCGTCGGCAGCGGTCACCCGGTAGGTGAGATTGGAGTGTCCACCAGTGATGAACTCGAACTCGAAGGGCCCGGTGGCGCCGGGGATGTTCGCCTCCATCCATGCGGTCACGGGTTCGCGGTCGATGCCTCGCACGTCAGTCACGGCTGAATTGGTAGCAGCTGGGCGTCGGCGTTGCGATTCATCTCTTCACCCGTCGGCGATCGACGGCAGCTGAGCTGCCATGTTGCGGGACTCGTGTCCATCGTGACCCGGGAACCCCGACCAGGGGCCTGACCACTGCATCGGGGCGCGGTGGCTCTACGGTTTCGGCGTGCGCCGCTTGTTGTTCGTTCTGCTTTCCTTCGCCATGGTCGCTGCCGCCTGCTCGCTGCCCCTGACCGAGGCCCAGCAGCAAGACACCACGACGACCACGGAACCAGATCAGTCGACGGCACCACCAACCACCAGCGCTCCGCGCCCCACCCCGACGCTGCCTCCGTTGGATGAAGCCGATGCTGAAGTCCTGGCCCAGTTGCCCGGCCAGCTCGCTGTCGGTGCCGGGCCCATCGTTGCCCTGGTGAACCCCGACGGGTCGAGTGGTCGAGTGGTCGGCGGCGGCGACGGAGTGATCGCCACCCAGCCGACGTGGTCGAACGAGGGTGCGCTGTTGGCGTGGAGTGAGGCAACGCCGAATGCGTCGGCGATCACGATCTTCGATCCAGCATCGGGCGGTGTGTTGAGCTCGTCGATCGATGGACCGCCTGCGTTCTACTTGCAGTGGAATACCAGCGACCAGATGGTTGCGTACCTCCGAAACGATCCCGGTGGCGCAGGCGTTCAAGCGGGCAGCGTTCGCCCCGGCAGCGAGCTCGAGGTGTACGACCGGGGCGCTCCGCACTACTTCTCGTGGGCACCAGAGCGAGATTTCTGGGTGTCGTTCGTCGATGGTTCACGACTGGCGCTCGTCAGCGTCGACGAGGTCATCGAAGTCGAGAACCCCACAGGCGACTTCTCGACCCCCCAGTGGATTGACGACGATCGTTTTGTCTATGCCAGCCCGGAAGGCCTTGCGGTGTTCGATCTCACGGGCGCGACGCAAGAGTTCTTTCCGGTTGCATCGGGTGAGCTGGTCTTCACCGTGAACTCGTCGGGTACGCACATCGCCTACCTCGAGCCCGCTGCTGACGGGGCGCCAGAGGGGCTTCGGATCGTGGAGATCGCCACTGGTGAAGTGGAGGCCGTCACCGATGAGCCGGTGGTGATGTGGGAGTGGTCACCAGATGGCACTCGGCTGGTGTGGACCGGCCTCGATCGCGCCGATGCTGCCAACCTCGCGCAGCTCCACGTGTGGGACATCGAGTCCTCGAGCGAGATCAGCGTCACCCCGTCGTTCCGCCCGAGCCAGCTCACGATTGCGGCCTACATGCCCTTCTTCACCCAGTACGCAGTGAGCCACACCACCTGGGCCCCCGACAGCTCTGCCTTCGTCTTCGCCGGAGCGATCTTGGGCGACTCGGGCATCTGGATCCATGCACTGCCAACCGAAGAACGCAACGGTGTCGATGCGGCTCGAATCGCGGTTGGCGATGTTGCCTTTTGGTCGCCGAACGACGCACAGGCGGGCGAAGCGGCCCCCGCTCCGTTCTGACGGCACTGCGCTAGGTTCAGCCGATGATCGCTCGTGTCGTTGCTGTTCACTGCTCGAGCTCCCACGAGTTCAGCAAGCGTTCGGTCGATGCGATCGAGTTGGTTGCTGGCATCGGGGTCGAGGGCGATGCCCACGCTGGCGCACGAGTGAAGCACCGCTCCCGCGTGGCGGCAGATCCGACCCAACCAAACCTGCGTCAGGTTCACCTCTTGCACGCCGAACTCTTCGAGCAGGTTCGAGGCAAGGGCTTTGTCGTCGAGCCCGGTGCACTCGGCGAGAACATCACGACGGAAGGCATCGACCTCCTCGGTCTTCCCGCTGGTGCCACCTTGGCCATTGGTCCCGATGCATTGATCGCCGTCACTGGTCTTCGCAATCCGTGCGGGCAGATCAACGGCTTCAGCGACGGTCTGCTGCCCGAACTCGTCTACAACGACGAGACCGGAGCGACCGTGCGGCTGGGCGGGGTCATGAGTGTGGTGATCCGGGGTGGCACGATTCGAGCCGGTGACTCGATCGGTGTTGGCCTCCCGCCCACACCGCATCACCCGCTGGAGCGCGTGTGACGAGCACGGAGCTCACACGAGCAAGCGTGCTGCGTCGATCACGACGCTGACTGCTCGCTTCTCGGCCAGCTCCATCGTTTCTTGATCGGGCGTCTCTTGCTGATGGCGGTTGACCAGCACGCCGGCGACGCAGCCAGCACTCCAGCCCTGGGACGCGCACATCGTGAACAGCGTTGCTGACTCCATCTCGTAGTTGAGAACACCGAGGGACTCCCATTCGGCCGCGCTGCCCCGAAAGCGGGCGACGACTCGGCCGTTGACGGTGTCGTAGCGTTCCTGGCCTGGATAGAAGGTGTCAGAAGATGCCGTGATGCCGACGTGAGCCGGGAACCCGGACGCTGCCGCTGCATCGGCCAACGCGCGAGTGCACTCGAAGGTGGAAGCCGCCGGATACTCCATTGGAGCGAAGTGTCCGCTTGCGCCGTCGAGCCTGACCGCCGCCTGAGTGACGATCACGTCGGCGACGTCGATGTGCGGTTGGATGGCACCCGTCGTGCCGACGCGGAGGAAGGTCCGGATGCCGCACTGCGCCAGTTCCTCGACGGCGATGGACGTTGACGGCCCGCCGATGCCGGTCGAGCAGACCACGATCGGTGTCCCATCGATGTAGCCGAGCCAGCTGGTGAACTCTCGGTTGCTGGCGAGCTGGCGGGGGCGATCGAGATGCTCGGCGATCAGAGCGGGGCGGGCCGGATCGCCGGGAACGATGGCCAGCGTGGCGCCTTCCAGCATCTCGGTGGTCAGGTCGAGGTGGAAGGTGCCGGTCATGGCAGCAACAGTAGTGCCGCTCGTTCGGTGGTCACGTGCCACCGGCTGGACTGAGCGCTCAAGTCTGTTGGACGCGGGAGGCGAGCTCGATCAGGTTGCCGTCGAGGTCGGCGACGTAGCTGGAGTCCTGGCCCCACGGCTTGGTCACCGGTTCGGCAATCGATGTGGCGCCGCAGCTGATCGCATGGGCGAATGCGGCACGAACGTCGTCGACGACCAACGTGATGTTGCTGTTCGGCGTGGCGCTCGCTTCGAGCGCGAGACCGGTGCTGGCGGCGGCGAGGGTTCGCTGGCACAACGCCAATGCGGTGGCCCCGGTGGCGAACTCGGCGTAGTCGCCGCCCGGATGGGCGAAGGCGACCGTCAGTCCGAATGCTTGGGTGTAGAGCTCGACAGATGCCGGGATGTCGGAAACGTAGAGGACGGTCCAGGCGAGTTGGGGTGGGTGTGGTTCAGTCATGGTGGTCATCATCTCTGTCAGCTGCGACAGCGGACTGTCGGAGTTTCGTGAAACTCTGGAGATGGGCCATCATCGAACGATGAAGCGAGCCGAGCGGTTGCATGCCATCAGTCAGCGGATTCGGCGAGCGGGGCCCGATGTTGTCTCGGCTTCGTCGCTGGCTGAAGAGTTCGAGGTGAGCCGGCGCACGATCGAGCGAGATCTGGAGTCGTTGCGGGCGGCGGGCGTGCCGCTTTACAGCCAGATGGGACGGCGGGGTGGCACCGGTTCTGTGGATCGAGGTGGTCGACGCACCGTGACGCTCGATGACGCGCAGATCGTCGGTCTCTTGATCGCCCTGCACAACGCGCAAGGCGCTCCCTACCTCGGAGCAGCCAAGAGCGCGCTTGCAGATCTGACCGATGCGTTGGACGTTCCCGCTCGAGAGGCCACACACGCGCTGTGTGAGCGATTGCGAGTCCACACCACGGCCCGCTCCGTCGATGCCCGGATCCGGTCAACGATCGAAGACGCCGTACGAGACCAGGTGGTGGTCAACCTTCGCTACACCGATCGCAACGGCGTCGACACGAATCGGTCCGTCGACCCGGTGGCGTTTCTGGGCGTCGACGGTGGTTGGTCGTTGATCGGCTGGTGTCACACCCGGAGTGCGGGTCGCTTGTTTCGGCTCGAGCGGATCGTGGCCGCGACAGCAACCCGGAAGCCGGCTGGCGTTCACGACGTGGATGAAGCGCTCGGTTGGGTGCCGCACGAGCTGACGAGGCTTGTCGGCTGACCGTTCAGCTGACGGCGCGTTCGATCGTGTCGAGTACGTCCTTCGCCTTGTTGCAGCGGAACTCGAAGACCTCGTTGCCCGCCATGCGGAGAGCGATGATCTTCGTGCCGATGCCGCCGGTGATGGCGGCCCCGATGATGCCGTCGACCGGGTAGTTGACGTCGAGCGTTCCCTTTTGCGTCGCTCGGTTCATCTTGTTGGCGCTGAAGCTGAGCTCGGTGTCGGTGAGCACCACGGTGCCGCCGACCCAGGTGCCACCGGTGGCGCTGCTGTAGAGGGCGGTCACGAAACGAGTTGGTCCTCGGCCCTGCACGTCGGCGAGCTTGGCGTTGGCAGTTTTCCGGAGCAGTTCAGCCACGACGAAAACCTACCGGCCGGTCAGGCTGGCAGGCTCGGCTCGCCGCCGGAGTGGCTCCGAGGTGGAAGCCGGTCTCGAGCTCGACCGATGAGTCGGCAACGCAGCCGGCGGTCATCTTCTGGGCGTGAGGCGACAGTTTCTTGTGGTCGGCGAAGCTGATGCCTGGGATCATCGGCTCGCGAAACCACGGGGCATACAGCTCGATGTTGGGAATCGCCCGCAGGTGATCAGACAGATTGGGCGTACCTCCATGCCAGGCCCGAACGTCGCGGATCTGCACCGAGCCCGCAGGTGCGGGGCACACGGTGGAGAGACGCATCCACTCGGGCTCCTCTTCGAGCGTCGGGATCGGGGCTCTCGAGTGTTGTGAGCCGGGAATCTGGCGGGTTGGGCCGTTGAGGGGCGTCATGTCGACCGGCATGAAGTTCACGCAGAGATACGGCAGCGGCAGATCGCGTGTGGT
Source organism: uncultured Acidimicrobiaceae bacterium (assembly GCA_964351995.1). GTDB lineage: Bacteria > Actinomycetota > Acidimicrobiia > Acidimicrobiales > SZUA-35 > SZUA-35. The sequence continues at coordinate 22,409 of CAYGQE010000045.1, forward strand.
GAGGAAACCTCGTGGGTCGGTGAACGAACTGAATGGTGACGGCTTGGTCGGGTGGACATCGTGCATGTCGGCGTGGAGCGGCTGGTACTGGGTCGCGCCGGGCAGGCAGAAGTCGCCGCTGGCGGCTCGCAGGACGTAGTCCTCGGATTCGAAGATGGCGCTGACGATCGGAGTGACCGTTGGGAGGTCGACCAGCATCTGCCACTCTGGCCGGTGGAGCATGCTGCGAGTCCGGCTCGACCCACCGAACGAGTAGCGATGCGAGCCGCGGTTGCCGGCTCGCGTTTCATCCAGAGCGAGGATCTGCTCGGCAACGTCGAGCACTCCCGCTTGCAGAAAAGCCGTCTGATCCGGCGTCAGGGCGTTCTCGACGACGACGAACCCATCTCGGCGAACGAGTCGAACTGCGTCATCGATCTGGTCAGGCTGCAGTATCTCGAGGCCTCGGATTCCGTTGTTCGCTTCGAGGTACGCACGCTGTTCTTCGAGTCGCTTTGACATCGATGAAGCCTCTCATTTCGGTGCGAGGTCTGTACAGCCACCGCTGGACGCGAGTTGCGAGGGCGGGCGGCCCACATTGCGTCTGTGCGATGGGCTCTCCTACCCCGCATCCGATCGGGGATGTCCCTGATGTGGCCAAACTCGAGGTGTGTCAGGATCTCTGCTGGCGCACTGTGTGCCACGTACACATCAAGAGCTTGGAGGGAACCATGTTCAACACAATCACCCGTCGGAGTCGCGCCCTTGCGGTTGCCGTCGTCATGCTCGGTCTCGCCGCTTGTGGCGGGGAAGCCTCGGCACGAGATGCAGCAGTCGACCGGGCGGTCGCCGACGGCATGGGTCGAGAGCAGGCCGAGTGCATCGTGAACGGTGTCGCAGACGCATTCGGCGAAGAAGCAATCGCCGAGGGCTACGAAGGAGATCCAGCCGACCTGGACCAGGTCTTCGAGATCACCGACGACTGCCTGTTCGGCAACTGATCAACCGGGTGAGGGCCGGCCGGTGGGCCACTGTTCGGCCGGCTCTCACCGCTCGAGAACCGACATGGTCGGGCGTTCTCCGTCAAGCGCCGGACAATCGGTGGCATGCTCGCAATCTCCCGACCGCTCTTGTGGGCATGGTGACAATGACTGAGACGTATGACTTCGTGATCATCGGCGGCGGCTCCGCTGGCTGTGCGCTCGCCAATCGGCTGAGCGCCGACCCTTCCAACCAGGTGCTGGTGCTCGAAGCAGGCCGCAAGGACTGGAAGTGGGACGTTTTCATTCACATGCCGGCGGCGCTCACCTATCCGATCGGCAGTCGCTTCTATGACTGGAAGTACGAGAGCGAGCCCGAACCGCACATGAACGGCCGGAAGGTCTTCCATGCTCGGGGCAAGGTGCTCGGCGGGTCGTCGTCGATCAACGGCATGATCTTCCAGCGCGGCAACCCGATGGACTTCGATCGGTGGTCGACCGAGTTCGACGGCATGGAATCGTGGGACTACGCCCACTGCCTTCCGTATTTCAAGCGCATGGAGAGCCGGCTGGTCGGTGGCGACGAGTTCCGCGGCGCCGACGGCCCGCTGCAACTCGAGACCGGGCCCGCTCGAAATCCTCTGTTCGATGCTTGGCTCGAAGCTGGTCCCCAAGCTGGGTTCGCCCGCACCGACGATGTCAATGGTTTCCGGCAAGAGGGTTTCAGCGTCTTCGACAAGAACTTGGTGCGTGGCCGCCGCATGAGCGCTGCCCGGGCGTATCTGCATCCGGTCTTGGATCGTCCGAACCTCACGCTGCTCACGCTGGCTCAGGTCGACAAGATCGTGATGGAGGGCAATCGGGCCGTCGGTGTCGAGTACTCGCGGTTCCGCAAGAAGCACACGGCCATGGCGGGTGAGATCATCAGTTGCGGTGGTGCTTTCAACTCGCCGCAACTGTTGCAGCTGTCTGGCATCGGCGACCCCGGGCACCTGAAGAGCCTCGGCATCGACGTGGTCAGTGCGCTGCCAGGGGTGGGTGAGAATCTGCAAGATCACCTCGAGGTCTACATCCAGCACGAGTGCACCAAGCCCGTGTCGATGCAGCCGCAACTGGCCAAGTGGAGGATGCCGATCATCGGTTTGCAGTGGTTGTTCCGCAAGGGGCCGGCCGCCACCAATCACTTCGAGGCCGGCGCCTTCGTCCGGAGCAACGAACAGGTCGACTACCCGAATCTGATGTTCCACTTCTTGCCGATCGCCATTCGCTACGACGGCAGCGCACCGACGAAGGGTCACGGCTACCAGGTCCACGTCGGACCGATGTACTCCGACGTTCGTGGCTCGGTGAAGATCCGCTCGACCAATCCTCGTGAGCATCCGGCGGTGCAGTTCAACTACCTGTCGACCGAGGACGATCGCCGAGAGTGGATCGAGACCATTCGCACCACGCGCAAGATCATGAGCCAGCCTGCGTTCGACGAGTTCAACGGCGGTGAGATCTCGCCTGGACCGTCGGTCGAGACGGATCAGGAGATCCTGGACTGGGTCGCACGTGATGCCGAAACCGCACTGCATCCGTCGTGCACCGCTCGCATGGGTGTGGACGACATGAGCGTGGTGCACCCCGATTCGCTCCGAGTGCACGGGGTTGAAGGACTGCGGGTCGTTGATGCGTCGGTCATGCCGAACGTCAGCAACGGCAACATCTATGCGCCGGTGATGATGATCGCCGAGACCGCCGCCGACATGATCCTCGGCAACGAGCGGCTGCCGGCAGATGACACCGAGGTCTACCGAGCTCCTGCCGGTGGCTCTCGCCGGGGGAGTGCATCGTGAGCGCTGACCAATCGATTACTGATCAGCCCAACATCCTGCTGATCATGGCCGACCAGATGGCAGCGCCGTTCCTGGCTGCTTACGGAGCGGAGGCCGGCGTCAGCGGAGCACATACGCCCAACATCGACCGGCTCGCCGCTGAAGGCGTCGTCTTCGAGTCGGCGTACAGCAACAGTCCGCTGTGCGCTCCGGCGCGGTTCTCGATGATGAGCGGGCAGCTCAACACCAAGATCGGTGCCTACGACAACGCATCTGAGTTCGCCTCGACGGTGCCGACCTTCGCGCACTACCTCCGGAGCGCTGGCTACCAGACATCCCTCATCGGCAAGATGCACTTTGTCGGGGCCGATCAACTCCATGGTTACGAAGAGCGGCTCACCACCGACATCTATCCGGCTGATTTCGGATGGACACCGAACTGGGAAGACGAAGACGGCCGCTTCGACTGGTGGTACCACAACCTCGACAGCGTGCTTCACGCTGGCATTGCCGACGCGTCGAATCAGCTGGACTACGACGACGACGTTGGTCACCACACGATCCGCAAGCTCCGTGACCTGGCCCGCACCGCTGATGACCGACCCTGGATGGTCACTGCATCGTTCACGCATCCGCACGATCCATACGTCGCTCGTCAGGAGTTCTGGGATCTCTATGACCATGGGGCAATTGCGATGCCGGCCGTTGGCCCGCTCGACCAGCCCGACCCCCACAGCGAACGCCTGCGCCATGTGATCGCGGCCGACGTCACCGACGTGACCGACGAGCAGGTGCGAGCGGCCCGTCACGCCTACCTGGCCAACTGCTCCTATGTCGATCACTGGATCGGCAAGGTGCTCGCCACGCTCGATCGCCACGGGATGGCAGACAACACCGTCGTGATGTTCACCGCCGACCACGGCGACATGCTGGGCGAGCGTGGGCTCTGGTACAAGATGAGCTTCTTCGAACACGCCGCTCGTGTGCCGCTGATCCTGCACCATCCGAGGCGCTTTGCCGCGAAACGAATGGCCACCCACACGAGCTTGCTCGACATCGCGCCGACGCTGGTCGAACTGGCTGGGGCTCCGATTGCTGCAGACCTTGACGGCTGGTCACTGCTGCCGCTAGCGGAGTCTGGCGAAGAGGATGCCGAGCGACTCGTGGTCGGTGAATATCTGGGTGAGGGCGCCATTGCCCCGGTCTTCATGCTTCGTCGTGGCCGGCTGAAGTTCGTCTGGAGTGAGCCGGATCCGGCCCAGCTCTATGACCTCGACGCCGATCCGTCGGAACTGACCAACCTGGCGACGGATCCAGCGTGGGCTGACACCGTCGCTGCATTCGAAGCCGAGGTCTTTGCACGTTGGGACCCCGCTGCCATTCGGGCTGACGTTGTCGACAACCAGCGCTCTCGCCGGGCCGTGAATGATGCGCTCCGCAAAGGCAGGTTCGCTCCGTGGGACTTCCAACCGACCACGAATGCAGCCGAGCAGTACATGCGAAACCATCTCGACCTGAACGACGTCGAGTCCAGCCGCCGCTCAAAGTAACTTGGGAGGGGTCGGGTCCTCCCAAGTTGGAACTGGCCGACGCATCGTTCACTCCTAGGCTGCTTGGGAGGACCCGACCCCTCCCAAGTCAGTCGATGAGGGCGTCGGGGTTGGCGGCAATCCACTCAGCGGCGTCGACCGGCTCGGTTTCGTTGTAGCCAACGGGCATGCGAATCAAGCCAGCCGCCGAGAGGAAGTAGACGTCCCAGGCGTGATAGCCGGCGTACGCAGCTGGATCGGCTTCGAGCACCTTTGCGTAGGCCGTCACGGCGTTCACATACCGAGCCGAGTTGTTGTAGCCGCGTAGTGAACCCGGCATGTCCTCGGGAGCACCGCGGATGGTGAGGTAGACAGCGGCCCCCAAGATGGCGTCCTCATCGATGGTCGGATCGCCTTCACAGCACTCGGCCCAGGTCGTCGGCAAGAATTGCATCGGGCCGGTTGCGCCAGCAGTCGAGAGACCCTCGATGCGTCCCATCCGTGTCTCGACCAAATTGATTGCGGCCAGGTATTCCCATGGCACGCCGGTCTCGGCTTCGGCCGCCTGGTAGTAGCCGACGAGCTCGTCGGCCGGAAGTGGTGCGCTGATGCGCCAGGCGGGGAGGATGGTGCTGAGGTTGCCGCTCGACACGAGTGCCGACAAGTTCAGGCGAGCATCCCAGTTGAGCTCGACCGCGGGCCTGATCGTCGGGTCGACAGCGGCGATGGCCTCGTCGGCCCATTCGCGATTGGCCGACATCACTCGGTAGAGCTGCTGTTGGCGACGACCCCAAGGTGCGGGGTTATCGGCTGATCGGACCATCATCTCTGCCTCGTTCAACGCAGCCGCGAGGTCAGCTGCGGAAGTCGGCAACTCTTGGGCGTCCGGGGCGATCGTTGTGGGGACCACCGTCGTGGGTGCTGTTGTTGTCGAAGCCGCCGTGGTGGATGGAGTACCAGCTTCGACGCTGGCGGTGGTGACGGGGCTGTCGTCGACAGAGGCGAGCGGCGCGTTGGCGTCGACGGTCAGGTCGGTGTCTGCCGGGCGCGAGCTGTCACGAATGGCGAGGACAGCAACGACCAGTGCAGCACCGACGACGATCCAGGCTCCAAGGAGCCGTTGGTTCTTCATGGAGAAGAGAATCTCACGATTCTTCGCCCAGGGCGATGACCCGCCCGACTTCGGTCGACCAGCCCGACCACGACCCTACGTAGAGCCGAGGAAGAGGCCGACCCGTTGATTCCATGGCGAGAGCGTTGTGGCACGCCGTCACTCCCGAACCGCAGTAGACGATGGGTGAGGAATCGGCGACTGTCGCAAAGCGATCAGCAAGGTCGTCAGCGGCCAAGAAGCACCCGGAACCGTCGAGGTTGTCAGCGAAGGGAAGGTTGATGGCGCCGGGAATGTGGCCGGCGAGCTTGTCGAGTGGCTCGGTCTCGCCCCGATACCGCTCCGGCGCTCGGCTGTCGATGACTGTCCCGCCAGCGGCGATGTGCTCAGCGACGGCATCGGCATTTGCGATGGCTTCGGCAGGCCACGCAATGACGGTTCGGTCCACCGGATCGATTTCCACTTGGCCTCGCTCGATCACGCCCTTCCACGCTCCGCGTCCGCCGTCGAGTAGTGCTGCCGGTTGCCCGAGGATCCGAAGCATCCAGACGAGTCTGCCGGCGTAGGCGCCACCCATGTCGTCGTATGCGATCACGGTGGCTTCATCACCGATGCCCATGGCGCCGAGTGACTTCGCGAACTGGGTGGGGTCGGGCAGGGGATGCCGCCCGACCACTGGCGCCGGTGCGCCGGCCAGCACGGCGTCGAGATCGACGAATGCAGCGCCGGGCAGATGGCCGTCGAGGTAGCCGACCCAGGAGTCGCGGCCGCCGGGTCGCACGTCGCAGACTGAAGCCTTGACGTAGTTGGTCTGCAACCAGTGGCTGGAGACGATGGGATCGATCATGGTGCTCAGTCGCCTTGGAGGTATCGATCGGCCATGTCGTCCATGACGGCATAGAACTCTTCGACACAATCGTTGATGACCTCGGCCACGGGGGCGATCGATTCGATCCGTCCCTGCACCTGACCGCTGAGGGCGATGGCGCCGTTCATGTCGCCGCCGAAGTAGAGCGATTGTGGGTCGCCGAAGTCGCCGAACACGTTGTGCTCGACGAATTGCAGCGCTTCTGACTTGTCGGTCTTGATCGCTCGCAGCGCAGGGGAGTGACGCTGGTTGAGGAACACGGTGTCAGTCTCGCCGCCGTCGACGATGGCGTTCTTCCAGTTTTCGTGCACCGGGCTCTCGGCCGCCGACACCATGCGAGTGCCCATCTGGATGGCTTCGGCTCCGAGGCTGAAGGCAGCGGCCATGGAACGGCCGTCGAGCATGCCGCCAGCGGCGACGATCGGGACGTCGACTTTCGAACGGATCAAGGGCAACAGCACCATCGACGCGACCGGGTCGGGGTTCTTGAAGCCACCACCTTCGCCGCCTTCGACCACGAGACCATCAACACCCGCTTCGACGGCTTTGAGGGCGCCTTTGAGCGTGGGCACGACGTGGTAAACGGTCAGGCCAGCTTCCTTGAGTTGGGCCGTGTAGGCCATGGGGTTGCCAGCCGACGTCGTGACGAAGCGGACGCCCTGGTCGATCACGAACTGCACGATGTCGGGATCACGCACGAAGGCCTGAGCGATGTTCACACCAAAGGGTTTGTCGGTGAGATCGCGCATCTTCAAGATCTCTTCGCGGATGTTGTCGAGCTCGCCAGACGACGTCTCGATGATGCCGAGACCTCCAGCGTTCGACACGGCGGAGGCCAGTTGGCTGCGAGCGATCCAACCCATCGGGGCCTGGATGATCGGGAACTCGATACCGAGCGATTCAGTGATGCGGTTGACGAAGGTGCGAGGCATCAGCCAAACGTAGTGGCCAGCGCGGCGGGGTCGTGAAAACCGGCGTTGCCCGGGCGCATAGCGAGATAGTCGGCAGCTCCACGAGCGCTGAGGTCGTAGGTCTCCATGAGGCCGATGCCCATGATCTTCAGGTAGCTGGCGTCGGCCGGCGACAACCCAGTGGGTCGCCCTGGGGAGGTGAAGGTGAGGACGGGCTCGTTGTCGATCTCGCCCACGAGTTCGATTCGTCCGTACTTTCGTTCGGTCAAGTCGATCGGCGCAGCGAGGAGGGCGCCGAGGTCGAATGGCATGGGCGCATCGAGCCGGTTCTCTTGGGCGAACACGTCTTCGAACTGCTCGAGTGTGATGCGATAGGCACGCGACATCGTTGGCGTGATCGGATTGTGATCGGTGTCGATGATCGCTGTGCCACCCCCGCCCCACTGGGGAGCCGACCCGGTGAACAACAAGGACCGTTCGAGTGTGAAGGGCTGGTCGGCGGTCGCCGGTGATGGATTGCGGGCGCCGTCCTGGATTCGCCCTGTGGTGCTGAACGGGATCGGTCCTCCGGTGAGGTACACGCCGAAGCGCTCGGACGACAGGTTGGAGCCGAACGCGGCGTACCAAACGTAGGTGTCACTCATGTACTCGGATGACCTTCCCGGCCCACTCGCCGTCTGCTGTTTCTTCGACCGCTTCGCTGCCACGGAACATGACAGACCATCGCTCTGTTTGCTCGATCAGGGCACCGCTGAGAATGATCAGACCGCTGGCGACGCGTCGAACGTCGGCAGCGAGTGGCTCGAGTTCCGCCACCAACATGTTGACCACGACGATGTCGAACGAACCGGTGATTTCGCGGAGAGGTGTGGCCGAGACGTCGATGGCGATCTCACTTGCTCGGGCGTTCTCGGCAGTGGCATCGATGGCTTCTGGATCGATGTCGATGGCCGTGACGCTGGAAGCGCCAAGAACGGCGGCGGCAAGGGAGAGGACGCCGCTCCCGCACCCGATGTCGAGCACGGTGTCGCCTTCGGCGACATGGCGTTCGAGCGCCTGAAGGCAGAGCTGCGTGGTGGGGTGAGCGCCGTGGCCGAAGCTGTGGCCAGCCTCGATCGTCACGGTGCGGCCCGCGATCTCGACGGTGGAGGTCTCAGGCGCAGCCCACGCAGATGGGTCGATCGGCGCAACCGTGCCGCCGAGCGCGGCCCGAGCGGCATCGGCTGCTGCTTTGGTTTCGAAACCGGCGAGGAGGCGGGCACCGGTTGCTGCAGGTACCTCAGCGACTCCGTTGGTGCCGTGCGTCCACAGCTGGTCTGAGAGAGCGTCGACCGTCTCGGACGGAACATCGATGGTCAGTATCCATGCCACGGCCCGAGGCTACGAGTCGACGACAGCGCTCGGGACCCTTTCGTTCCGCAGGTGGATGGAACAGTCCCAAGTTGGTCCTGTCGCTGCTATCACGTGTGCTGTGACTGACGTATCCGACCCATCGCCGTACCGGGCTGCCATCGACATCGGCACCAACTCGATGCATCTCGTGGTTGCCAAGCTCGGCGAACACGGTGGGTTCGAGGTGCTCACCAGCGAAAAGGAAATGGTTCGCCTCGGTCAGGGTGGCGGTGAGATGAAGCAGCTCGCCCCCGATGCCATCGAGCGGGGCATCAGCACACTGTCCCGAATGGCGAAGGTGGCGGCGAGCTTCGGCGATGTTGAACTTGTTGCCGTTGCCACGAGCGCTGTGCGAGAAGCCACGAACAAACACGAGTTCATCGACCGCGCCCGTGACGAGGTGGGCATCGAGGTCGAGGTGATCAGCGGCTTCGAAGAAGCCCGGCTCATTCATCTTGGTGTCCTGCAGGCCCTGCCCGTGTTCGACAAGCGGCTGCTGGTGATCGACATCGGCGGTGGTAGCACCGAGTTCTTGGTTGGTGAAGGGGCGCAAGCCATCGAAGCCCGCTCGATGAAGCTCGGTGCGATTCGGCTGACCGAGCGGTTCTTCCCCGATCTTGTCGCCGGCGATGGTGCCGTGTCGGCAGAAGCGGTTGAGCGTTGCCGCAACTACATTCGGGCTGCGCTCAGTCCCGTTGCTCACGAGCTGGGCGGCCATCAACCCGAGTTGGCGATTGCCAGCTCGGGCACCGCCACCACACTTGCCGCCATCGCTGCTGCGGCGAGAGGTGACGACGTCCGCCAGATGAACGGCGTGACGTTCTCCGCCGACGAGCTCGCTGCCGTCGTTCGCGAGGTCACATCCAAGAACACCGCCGAGCGGAACAAGATCGACGGCCTCGACGCCAAGCGGGTCGACATCATCGTGGCGGGTGGCATCCTGCTGGACGAGATCTGCCGATCGTTCTCGCTCGAGGCGCTGACGATCTCGGAGTTCGCACTTCGAGAAGGTGTGCTCTTCGACCGGTTTGCCGTGGATGGCACCCAACTCGAGCATCTGCGCCGTTCGAATCTCTTGCGTCTCGCTCGCCATCTCGATCCCGATAGCGACCACGCCGAGCACACCGCCGAGCTGGCCACGCAATTGTTCGACCGAACACGGAAGCTGCATGGCCTCGGCGACGCCGAAAGAGAACTGCTCGAAGCGGCGTCGATCGTGCACAACGTTGGTTTGTTCATCAGCCACTCGAGCCATCACAAGCACAGCTACTACGTGATCAGGAACAGCGAGCAACTCACTGGTTTCACCGAGCGCGAGATCGAGCTGATTGCTCTGATCGCTCGCTATCACCGCAAGGGCCGGCCGGCGGACAAGCACGCTGAATTTGCGGCGTTGTCGGAGTCGGACAAGCAGCTGGTCCGGAAGCTGGCGGGAATGTTGCGAGTGGCGATCGGTCTCGACCGGCGCCATGCCGCATCGGTCAGCTCACTGCGGGTATTCCTCGAAGAGGGCCGAGTCGAGATCGAGCCGATCGCTGCTCCTGGCGCCGACCTCGACGTCGAGCTCTATGCAGCAGCCGAGCGGTCCAAGCTGATGGCGGAAGCGTTCGGCGTCGAAGTGGTCGTGAAGCGGCCGACGGTGTTCGACACCGACTTCAGCTCGAGCTAGCGCGGGTCGTTCAGCCGCCGTAGTGCGCGGCCTCGCCGGCGCTCGATTGCATCTCGTCGATCGCTCGTTGCACGTCGGTGATCGACGCCTGGAGCTCGGCGATGACGGCATCTCGATCGTTGGTGAAGGGAAGGTCGGCGATCAGCTTGTTCATGCGACCCTCGGTGCGCCAGGCCGCGAACTTCGCCCACTCGGTCCAGAGGCATGCCGGGTCGTCGACGCCGATGAGATCGATGGTGCGGCTCTGGTCGTCGCTCGAGCGATCGGCGGCGACGTATCCGTTGACCATGGTGATGCGTTCGGCGAGGTTGGTGAGCGGCGCGGCGCGGTGCACGACCATGTCGCCGTGCAGGGCAATGGCATAGCCGGGGCCGGGGAACGTTGGCGCCAGGACTCGGGTGGCCGGCGGAGTTTCGCCATTCGCAGCCAACGCTGCAGCCTCGGTCTTGGTGCCGAGGAAGTACTCGAACTCACCACCCGCCATCTCATTGGGGTCGGTGACCATCAAAACGAAGTCGAGCGGGAGCGTGTCGTGGTGCCATTTGTCGACCGCGGTGTTGATCTTCGTCGGCTCGAAGTTGAGGTGCCCGAGATGCAACGGCATGGCATGGGGATGCACGCTGACCCCGTAGATCGAACTCATGTGTTCGGTGAGGTCGGGGCTGATGCAGAAGTCACGCAACCAGCGTGAGCGGTAACACCCGCCTCTGGTCATCCGCTCGATTCGGTTGCCCGCCGGCTTGTGGAACGCCCGCAACTTGCGGCCGACGTCGAGCATGATCTCGGCCCCTTCGTTGCTGAGCATCCGGAAGGGAGCGGACGCAGCGATGGACGTCGCCTTTCCTTCGATCTCGTCAGGGGTGTACCCGAGGTCGGTGAGCAGCACGATCTGTTCGGGTGCTTCCAGTTGCAGATGACGGGCCGGGTTGAAGGCCGGCTCGCCGTCGAACCACTCGTACCCGCTGGGCAAGGTGTCGGGGAAGGGAACCGCTGTCGTCATGGCGGGATCGTAGCGGTGAGCCGCATCGCGGGAAATGGGCGGCCGAAATTCAGCAGGGCGAAGAACACAACGCAGCTAGCTTCTCGCCCATGGAAGGCACCAACCACTGGCGCGCTCTTTTCGGGCTGCTGACTCCCCACGGTGGGCGAGTCACATTGATGACCGCCGTCGTCGCGCTCGCCGGTCTGCTTCCTCTGGCTGGTCCACTTCTGATCGGGGCCTTCATCGACGAAGCCGCCGACGGCGCCACACAGTCGCGATTGCTGTTCATCGCCGGCGTCTATGTGGCGGTGGGTGTCGCCCGGCAGCTGCTGTCGGTGGTCGTGGCCTGGACCTCGACTGATCTCGCATGGACGGTCACCAACGAGCTTCGATCAACGCTGACCCGACATGTGCTGGCGCTCGATCTCGCATTCCACCGTTCGACCAGCCCGGGGGAGCTGGTCAGCCGAGTCGACGGCGACGTAACCGCACTGAGCGAGTTCATCTCCAACTTCTTGGCCAGAGCCGCAGCGGCGTTCTTCACTCTCTTTGGTCTGCTCGTCGTCGTCAGCTGGCGCAGCTGGTCGGTTGGCATCGCGATGGCGCTGTATCTGGCTGCGGCGCTGGCCACGATGTGGTCGCTGCGTAACAAGGCGGTGTCGGAGGCTGCCGGCGAACAAGCAGCGCAGGGCCGCATGCTGGGCGAGGTCGAGGAGCGGCTGACTGGAGCCGATGACCTCCGTAGCAACGGCGGTGGCAGCCACGCCGTGGCCACGTTCCAGAGGGCAAGTGCTGCGGTGCTTCGTTCCAATCTGGCAACCGAGAAGCAAGGCGTGAGTTTGTGGATCATGTCGAACTTCGTGTTCGTGTCCGGTGGCATCGCCATGCTCGCGGTGAATGCTGCGCTTCTCCAGCGGGGCTCGATCACGCTCGGCACCGCCTACCTGCTCTTTCAATACACCCAGGTGTTGCGCTCGCCGCTCGATCGCTTGGCCGACGAGACCGAGCGCGTGCAGCGAGCTGCTGGTGGCATGAGTCGAACGCTCGAACTGCTGGCGGAGGAATCAGCGATCGCCGACCAGGGCCGGTCGCACCTGCCCGCCGGCGCATTGGGGGTGGAGCTCGACGACGTCTGCTTCGAGTACGCCGACGAGGAGGATCCCCAGCGAGTGGTCGATCACGTGTCACTCACCCTGGCACCGGGGCGCACCCTTGGTGTGCTCGGTCGAACTGGTTCGGGGAAGACCACGCTCGCTCGCTTGCTGCTGCGATTGGTCGAACCGACCGCAGGGCAGATTCGCTTCGGCGGCGTGGCCCAGTCAGACATCGCCATCGCCGACTTTCGGGCGCGTGCTGGGGTGGTCTCCCAAGACGTGCACCTGTTCGGCGCTTCGATCCGAGACAATCTCACGCTGTTCGACAGTTCGATCAACGACGAGCAGGTTCGCACTGCGTTGACCGACCTCGACCTGCTCGACTGGGTCGAAGGCATGCCGAACGGGCTCGATACCGAGCTCGGTCCGTCCGGCGACGGACTGTCGGGCGGGGAGGGCCAGCTCATTGCCTTGACGCGGCTGTTCCTGCGGGCGCCAGACTTCGTGCTGCTCGACGAGGCCTCGTCGAGAATCGACCCCGACACAGAGGCGAGGGTCACTCATGCCATCGACCGGTTGCTCGATGGTCGGACCGCAGTGGTCATCGCCCATCGGCTGTCGACCGTGGAACGGCTCGACGAGATCTTGGTGTTGGATGGCGGACAGATTGCCGAACACGGGCCGACCGAAGTGCTGCGCAGCAATCCCAACAGCCGCTACTCGCAGCTGATCTCGGTCGGAGCGAGGCAATCGCTGGACGAAATCCTCGACGATGAGATGCTCGATGACGGGGCGGTGAACTGATGGCAGCGCAACCCATGCGAGGCGGGCCCGACGACCGCAACGATGCCATTCGCCCCGGCCGGTTCGGGTGGCGCACCGGCACGTTCCGATCGCGCTTGTGGCTGTGGTCGTGGATCTCTTGGACGGCCTTCTTCTTGATGCCGTTGTGGACCGGCTGGGTGCTGAAGCTGGCCTTCGACGCGCTCGACGAATCCGAGTCGATCAATCAGTACTTGGTCATCCTCGGCGTCAGCGAGGTTGTCCGGTGGGCAGTGTTCGCCTTCGCAGTGTGGGTGGTGGTCCGTTGGTGGGTGACGGCGCTGACCTTGTTGCGAACGAACATGCTGCACGCTCAGACGGTGAGTGGTGGGCCCGACGCCGCCACGCTGCCGGACAGCCCGTCCGAGGCGATCTCGCGCTTCACTGACGATGCCCGCGACACCGTGATGTGGACCGACTCATGGCTCGACGGCCTCGGTTACACCACCTATGCCGTCGGTGCGCTCATCGTGATGTCGACCATCGACGCTCGTGCGGCCTTCGTCGTGTTGATCCCGATCGCGATCGTCACGATCATCACGAGGCTCCTGACGCCGCGCCTCTATGCGGCCCGAGCCGCCGACCGGCAAGCAACGGGACGGGTCACCGCGTTTTTGGGCGAGGCCTTCACTGGCATGTTGGCGTTCCGGCTCGCCGGGAGGGAAGAGGCTGCCATCGGTCGACTCGAGGAGTACACGAGCGTGCGCCGCCGCACGGCCGTGCGTGACACTGTGCTGCAGCAGACGATCGACGGCATCTCATCGTCGACGGCTGATGTGACCATCGGGCTGATGCTGCTGGTACTCGTGCCGAGTGTGCAGGCTGGCGATCTCAGCGTCGGCGACCTGGCGTTGTTCGTTGCGTACTCGACCCAGCTCGGCGAGTTGCCCCGCTACCTGGCTCGCGTCATCACCTCTCGAGAGCAGGCGATTGTGTCGTACGGACGCATGGGGGAGATGGTGGCCCCCGGCAGTCTCAGCAACATCTTGGCTGATCAGCACGTCACCATCGAGCCAGACGAGACAATGCGCGATCGGCAGCCTGATCCTGAGCGGGTGGTGCTCGAGCAGCTCGAGGTCAGGGATCTGACGGTTCGCTACCCCTCGAACGGGGAGGGCATCACTGATGTGAACCTCGCGTTCGAGCGGGGCTCGTTCACCGTGATCACCGGCCCCGTTGGTGCTGGCAAGTCCACACTGCTGAGGGCGCTGGTGGGTCTGATCCCGCTGCAGAGCGGATCGATCTCGTGGAACGGTGAAGAGATCGAAGACCTCGCCGCCTGGTTCGTCCCTCCGCAGTCAGCACACCTTCCCCAGATTCCTCGGCTCTTCAGCGAATCGTTGGCCGAGAACATCTCGCTCGGGCGGGGCACCGCCGACCTCGATGCCGTGCTCGATCTCACCACGCTGCGGCTCGACATCGACGAGATGCCTGATGGGCTCGAGACTGTGGTCGGAGCCCGAGGCCTACGGCTTTCCGGCGGCCAGGCGCAACGTGTGGCCACTGCTCGCAGTCTGCTAACTCAGCCAGAGCTGTTGGTGGTCGATGATCTGTCGAGCGCGCTCGATGTCGCCACCGAGCGCGAGCTCTGGAACCGCCTGGCCGAGATGGGATCGACGACGGTGATCGCGATCTCACAACGTCAGCTCGCGATCGATCGAGCCGATCAAGTCATCATGATGGCCGAAGGTCGGGTCGTTTCGGTAGATCGCCGCTGACCACTCAGCGGTGTGTGTTCAGACTTGGCTGGAGCGATCGAGCAGGTGAGTGGCGTAGAAGTCATGGACCAGCCGGAGGCGCTCGACCCGGTGCTTTGGTGAGCCAGCGCGTGAGAGTTCGTGGTTCTCGCCGGGGAAGCGAGCGAAGGTGACGTCGACTCGGTTGCGGCGCAGGACGGAGAAGAACTGTTCGGCCTGCTCGATCGGACAGCGCCAGTCTTCTTCTGAATGGAGGACGAGGGTGGGGGTGCGAACGTTGTCGGCGTGGTGCATCGGGGAGAGTTCACGCAGCCGGTCGAGGCTGGTGTGCCAGTCGGCGAAAAGCAGCATGCCCATGAACCAGCTGCCGATGTCGCTGGTGCCGGCCATGGTTTCCCAGTTCGTGACGGCCCGCTCGACCAAGGCGGCCTTGTAACGATGGGTGTGGCCGATCGCCCACGAGGTCATGAAGCCGCCGTAGCTGCCACCACCGATGCCGAGCCGGTCTTCGTCGACCGTCTCGAGTGAGGCCAGGTGGTCGGTGAGCGCCTGGACGTCTTCCCAATCCTTGTTGCCGAGATCGCCAGCGATACAGCTGACCCACTCTTCGCCGTAGCCGTCGGAACCGCGGGGGTTGCCAGCGATGACGGTGTAGCCGTCGGCGGCCGCCATCTGGAACTCGTCGAAGAAGCTCTGGGTGTAGGCGCTCATCGGGCCGCCGTGGATGTAGATCAGACCAGGCCCCGGAGTTTCGGCGTTGGCGCTCGCCGGCGGGCGAACGAGCAGAGCCTCGACCATTGCGCCGTCGGTCGACGCAACGGTGATGATCTCGGGGACGGCGAGGTCGAGTTCGGCCAGAAGGTCGTGGTTGAGTGATACGAGAATCTTGCTCTCGCCGTTGGCGAACTCCCAGAGCTCGGTCGGACGGGTCGGCGTGTTCACTGCAGCGATGATGCGCTCGCCGTCGTCGATCAGGTCGAACGAAGTGATGACGAACGGGCCAGCAGCCACGGTTTCGATGTCGCCGGTGGTGTCGTCGTAGCGATCGATGCTGACCGTGGTGCCACGGATGCCGGGCATGTAGATGGCGCCGGGAGCGACTCGGGCTGCTGCGCCGCCACCGATGGCTGCCGAGCAGTTGACGTCGTGGGGGCCCATCACCTGGGGGACATCGCCTGCGGTGAGCAGGAAGGGGCGAGAGAGGTTGGGCTGGACAGGGTCGATCTCACCGACGGCGTAGGGCCGTCCGTCTGCAGTGAAGCCAACGCCGCTCCATCTGCCCGGCTGCTCGGTCATCAAGACCGGCGCGTCACCGTTGACCGAGAGCATCCAGACGCTGCTGCGGCCCGTGATGTCTGCGTTTTCTTCTGACGTTGCCACGACCAGCACTTTCGTGCCATCGGGAGAGGCCGCAGCGGCAGCGTGATCAATGCCGGGGGTGGTCAGGCGGTTGATGCTGTTGTCGGTGATGGTCAACACGTCGACCTGGCGGCGGGCGTTGAGCGTGGTGCCTCGCCCGTTGAAGCGATAGTCGAGCGTTGTCGTGACGAGGGGACGACGCTTGAGCTCGTCGTCATCGAGACCGCGGAGCTCTTCGGGGCGAAGGGAGGCTCGAATCAGCAGGCGATCGTCGTCGATCCAGTTGACTTGCTCGACTGCTTCTTCTTCGTAGCCGGGGATCAGCTCGACCTCGCCGGTGGCGATGGTGAGGATGGCGGGCTGTGGCTTGGCCTTCGGCCGCTCCTCTTTCGAGAACGTGCGAAGGAAGGCAAGGCGGGTGCCGTCGGGTGAGAACGTGGGGGAAACGTCTCGATGGCCGTCGAGGAGCAGCCGACTCTCGCCGTCTTCGAAGAGATGGATGGTGGATCGGTTGACATCGGTGGCCTCGTCTGGCCAGGTGATCGTGTAGGCGATGCGTTCGCCGTGCGTGCTGACTGATCCGACGAACTCGAGGTCGAAGAGGTCAGTGGAGCGAATCGTTCGGGACATTACCGCAGGGTAACACTTGCCTCCGGGCTGTCCGATCTCAATGGCGAGGCGACGTTTCCCGGGGTTGACCCATCCAGGCCATCGTCGGCTCCGAACTGGCGACATGAACGGGTATCGACCGAGACGGCATCACGAAGGGCGACGATGGGGGACATGAATCCATTGGGTCGGCTGCGGTCAGTCGGCGGCCGGCCGTCGCGGCCAGCCGGTCAACTCGATGAGGCGACAATTCTCGCTGGGGTCCTGGCTCGAGCAGGGCGAGGCGATCAGTCGGCCTTCGGTGAGTTGTATGACGCAACCTCGGCACTGGTGCACGGCATCGTGCTGAAGGTCGTCCGTGATCCGTCGCAGGCCGAAGAGATCACGCAAGAGGTCTTTGTGGAGATCTGGCGCTTGGCGCCGAGATACGAAACCGACCGAGGCTCGGTCAAGTCTTGGATCGCCACGATCGCCCATCGTCGAGCGGTCGATCGGGTCCGCTCCGAGCAATCGCATCGCAATCGCACCGAGGTCGTTGGTCGTCAGGTCGAACGCGATCACGATTCAGTGACCGAGGTGGTGCTCGACCGGTTGGACCGGACTCGGGTGATTGCGGCGATGGAGTTGTTGACCGATGATCAACGGGCTGCGGTCGAGCTCGCGTATTTCGGGGGACACACCTATCGAGAAGTGGCGGTCCTCCTCGGAGCCGCCGAAGGAACCGTGAAGGGCCGAATACGGGACGGCCTGATCAAACTGCGAGATCACCTGGGGGTGAACCAATGACTGAAGATCTGCATCACCTGGCGGCGGCCTATGCACTCAACGCACTGGACGAGATCGAGCGTCGTGAGTTCGAAGCGCACTACCCCACGTGTGCCATTTGTTCCGCTGAAGTGGCGGACTATCGAGAGACGGCGGCCTTGCTGGCTGAGTCGGTGGCCGTTCCACCGCCCGCTGATCTGAAGGCTCGGCTGATGGCCGAGATCGGCGACACCCGGCAGATCGCTCCGATCCTGCCCGAGCGTGTGGTCGATCTGGCCGAGCGCAAGCGACGCAACCAGCCCCGGCAACGGGTGTTGGCTGCGGTGGCTGCTGCGATCGTTGCCGTCGCCGGTTTCGTGGGCGGCCTCCAGTTCGCTGGTTCTGGTGATGACACCGATGTGGTGTTTGCCGCTGATGCCATCACGCTTCCCCTCGAAGGCGATGCCGGCGAGGCCCGTGTGGTTTGGTCGGCTTCGGAGGATCGGGCGGTGCTGATTGCCGCTGGTCTCGACGACCCTGGAGACGGCATGGCGTACGAGCTCTGGTTGATCGATGCCGACGGTGCCAACCCAACGGGCCTGTTCACGCCGGACGACGATGGGAACGTGACGATCGAGTTGCCGCTTGATGGTCGGGACCCTGACGCGTGGGGCATCACGATCGAGCCCGACACCGGATCGGATCAGCCAACGGAGCCGATTCTGCTCATCGGCGAGACGGCGTGATCTCTGTTTGAGACGAGCCGTGGGGGAGATCCGGCCATCCAGATAGGCCTTGGCTCCGAACTGGAGGCATGTCTTCCACCGACCAAGCCCCATCCACCGATTCCATCGAAACGACCCATCGAGTTTCGCGATCCGGCGCCGCACTTGCGGGTATGGCAAGCGCAGCGCTCGGCCTCGGCGTCGCCGAAATCGTTGCCGGCCTGAGCCGGACGCTGCGCTCACCGGTCATTGCCGTGGGCGACCGAGTCGTCGATCTGGTGCCTGCTGCCTTGAAAGACATTGCCATTCAGTTGTTCGGCACGAACGACAAGATTGCGCTGCTCGTTGGCATCGCGGTCACGCTCGTGATCTACGCGGCGTTGGTCGGCGTCGTTGCGCTGCGCCGCCGATTGGCGGTTGGTCTGACCGGGGTGGCGTTGTTCGCGTTCGTTGGATCGCTCGCGGCACTGACCGACCGCACAGGCGCTCCCTGGTGGTCGGTGTTGCCCACGCTGGTTGGTGCCTCGGTTGTCGCTGGGGCGTTGGTCGTGTTCGAACGAACGCTCGCCGAACGCCGTGTCGCTGGGATGGCGCATCCGTCTTCTCGGCGTCGGTTCTTTGCCACCGCTGGCGTGGTGACCGCAGGCGCCGGGGTCGCAGCGTTCGTTGGCCGGGCCTTGGATGGGCGGTTCAGCGCTCGGGAGTCTCGTGCTGCTCTCGAGCTGCCGGCGCCAGTGAATGAACTCGATGTCATTCCCACCGGAGCTCAAGCGGAAAGTGCTGCGCCGTTCATCACGTCGAATGCTGATTTCTACCGCATCGATACGGCACTGGTCGTTCCCCAGGTCCCGGCTGAAACGTGGTCGATGAAGATCACGGGCATGGTCGACAACGAGCTCACGTTGACCTATGAGGATCTGCTCGATCGGGATTTGATCGAACAAGACATCACGCTCACGTGTGTCTCGAACACCATTGGGGGCGAGCTGATCGGCACCGCCCGATGGCTCGGGACTCGCTTGGATGACCTTCTCGCTGAGGCTGGCATCGACCCGGCGGCGACGCAGATCGTTGGCCGTTCGGTCGACGGCTACACCTGCGGCTTTCCGGTTGCTGCCCTTGACGGGCGCGATGCGCTCGTGGCGGTTGGCATGAACGGCGAGCCGCTTCCGCTCGAACACGGTTTTCCCGCCAGGCTGATCGTGCCGGGCCTCTACGGGTATGTCTCGGCCACCAAGTGGCTGAGTGAGATCGAGCTCACGACGTTCGAGGCGTTCGATCACTACTGGGTGCCTCGCGGTTACTCGGTGGAGGCCCCGATCAAGATGCAGAGCCGCATCGACGCCCCTCGAGGGCTCGATCGCATCCTGGCTGGTCCGTTCGTGATCGGCGGCGTTGCGTGGGCGCAGACCATCGGTATCGACGGTGTCGAACTCTCGATCGACGAAGGCCCGTGGCTGGCTGCCGAGCTCGCCGACGAGGTCAACGACATCACCTGGCGCCAGTGGTCGTTCCCCTGGGAGGCGACTCCTGGACGGCACTCGATCACGGTTCGAGCAAAAGATCGAAACGGATCCATCCAGACCACCGAGCGCTCCGAACCACTGCCAAACGGAGCAGCCGGTCACCACACCGTTGTGGTCTTGGTCGACGAAGCCTGACATGAACTCCCAGGCCCGCCGACGACCGGACTCCGCAAGTACCTACCCGCCAACTGAAAACTCCAACAAAGGAAACACCGTGACCATCACCACCAAGAACAAGCCCAAGAGCCGCACCGGACGACGCTTCGTCGCCGCCGTTGCTGCCGCAGGTCTCCTCGTCGCCTCATGCTCGAGCGACGACGCAGCCGTCGAAGAGCCGACGACCTCCGAAGCCGCCATGGACGATGAAGCAATGGAGGAGGGCGACGCCATGAGCGACATGCTCGGAGCCTTCGGTCCGGCCTGTGGCGCGGTCCCCGCCGATGGCGAAGGTTCCTTCGCTGGCATGGCCGACGACACCGCAGCAACGGCTGCGTCGAACAACCCGCTGCTGAGCACCCTGGTGACCGCTGTGGTCGAGGCTGACCTGGTCGACAC
>CAYGQE010000046.1:0-41920 GCA_964351995.1 uncultured Acidimicrobiaceae bacterium
GTGGCCGACGACGAACCCGCGGTCGAAGAAGATGCAGCCGAGACCGAGGATGCCGCGATGGGCGAGGACGACGACGAGGTCGACACCACCGCTCCCGCAGCGGACGAAGCCCCGGAAAGCTCGTCGGCCACTTCCGACTTCGCCTCAGCTGAGCTGGCGGCGGCTTTCGATGCAGCGGAGGGCGATCTCTTCCGACTGCCGTACATGTACCTCACCGTCGACCAGGACTGCGACGACTGCGCCGAGACCATGTCGCTCTACTACGTTCCCAGCGAGGAGAAGGCCAGCATCTTGACGCTCGCCACCGCTTACATCGACGGCGTTGCACAGAGCGATTTCAGTGCTGTTGATCCCTCGCTGCAGGCCGGCGACCCCCGCCGGATCGCCGAGCAGTTGAGCGGCACCGATGCCGACTACAGCATCGATACTGTGAGCGGCGCCATCACCAGCTGGACCATCGACGGGGACACGGTCACCATGCGCTGCCTGCAGGTCGACACCCGGCCGGTCGACATGCGGACCGAACTCTGCGAGAACAGCGTCATCGGCTGACCGAGCTTCACGCTTGCCATCGTGTTGTTCTGAGTAGGCGATCGGTTTGCCGTGTAGGTTCCCGATTTCCCCGGCGACAGGAAAGTCCACGTGGCAAGCATCGAAGTAATCGAAGGCATCGGATCAGCAAACGGCAAGAAGCTGCGAGACGCAGGAATCAAGACCTGTGCACGTCTGCTCCTCACGTGTTGTGACAAGAGGGGCCGGGTCGCTGTGGCCGAGGCCACCGGCATCGGCGAGGGCCTGTTGCTCGAGTGGGCGAACCGAGCCGACTTGATGCGGGTCAAGGGCGTGGGTTCGGAATACAGCGACCTTCTCGAGGCAGCCGGGGTCGATACTGTCAAAGAGCTCCGCCGCCGCAATGCTGAAAACCTCACCGTCGCCATGGTTGAATGCAACGCCGCACACATGAAGAAGACCAAGCGAAGCATCGTGCGCCGCACGCCCGCACTCACCGAAGTGGAACGCTGGATCGCTCACGCCAAGACCCTCGACCCCGCCATCACCCACTGATCGTCAGCGAGCAGACCGAAACGTCTGCTGACTTCTCAACTCTGGGGCGCCAGTACCGACTGGGTGGGCATGAGTACCACGGCGACAATGACGTCTCCACCTCGGTACCGCCGATCCGGTCTACGTATGAGCTGCCTCCCTTGCGAGGTGGCTTGGACCGGGTCGGCAGTTTCGACGTGTTGGGTGTGTGAAGGGCCAGGCCTGATGGGTCCGCCTCCCTCGGTGTATCCCACCGTCGACTAGATCTGTGCGGCGCCTGCCGCAACAGGAGCAGACATCCCGAACTCCTCCGCAATGAGTTCGTAGCTGCGCACTCGCGCCGCGTGATCCCACACGATGGTGACGATCATCAGCTCCTCGACCGAATACTCAGCCGCGAGCTCCTCGAGTCCGGCGCGTACGGTGCTCGGAGACCCCACGATCGTGCGCGGCCGTTGTGGCTGTTGAATCGACAGGGGTCCCGGTTCGGGCACCACGGCGTCATCAAGGTGAGGAATTGGCCCACGCAAGCCACCGGCCCGCCATGCCTCGACGCTTCTCGCCAACTCATGAGCCTCGGCGTCAGTGTTGGCACAGATGACGCCGACAGCGATGTTGACCTCGGGCTCGGGATGCGCCGCCGAAGGCTGGTACTGCCGGCGATAGCTGTCGACGATGGCGACACCGTCGCCTCCGCCGAAGAAGTGGGCGTAGCCGAGCGGCCGCCCGAAATGAGCGGCGAAGCCAGCCGATCCGGGCGATGACGAAAGCATCCAGATCGGGGGAGAGGAAGCGGCAGACCCCGGCACGGCGCGTACCCGGCCTCGAAACGGGTTGTCCTCGTCGAGATCGTCGTCGAGGAATCCGATCAATTCCTGGACCATCGATGGATACGCGTCAACGGGGGTGGGCTGTCGGTTCGTCGCCAGCGCATACATGGTGACTTGATCAGACCCGGGCGCCCGCCCGATGCCGAGATCGATCCGGCCCTCGAACATCGCCCCCAGCGTGCGAAACGTCTCGGCCACTTTGTAGGGCGCATAGTGACTGAGCATCACGCCACCAGATCCCACACGAATGCGATCGGTGGCCGCAGCGATCTGGCCGATCAACAACTCGGGAGCAGAGCCCGCCAGGCCATCAGAGTTGTGATGCTCGGCCACCCAGAACCGATGAAACCCAAGCCGATCCGTGTGCACCGCGAGATCGATCGTGTTGGCGAATGCCGTGGCCGCATCGTGGCCGGCGGGAATGGGTGATTGGTCGAGAACGCTGAGGAGCATCAGGCCCTCCCTGGTGTGTCAGTGGTGCGATCGGTGGGTACCCAGGAAGCATCGCGCCTCTCCCGGAAGGCACCAATGCCCTCGATGGCCTCATCAGATCGGAACAGCGCCGCCGACGCAGCAGCCGTCCAGGTGAACGCCTCGTTGGTTGCCATGTCCGGTACCCGGTTGATCAGATCCTTGGCCGCACCCAGCGCCAGCGGACCGCCCCGAACGATCTTGTCGACGAATTCCTCCACCGTCGCATCCACGTCAGCGGGAGTCACGGACCGGTTGATCAACCCCACCTCGGCGGCACGATCCGGAGTGAAGCGCTCACCGGTCAGGAACAGCTCGCTGGCATCAGCGCGCCGCATCTTGGGCAGGCACACCACCGAGATCACTGCAGGGGCCACACCCAGCCGAACCTCGGTGAAACCGATCTTGGCGTCGTTGCGCATCACCGAAACGTCACACACGGCGGCCAGTCCGACACCACCGCCCGTGGCATGACCATCGATCCGGCCGATCACCGGCGTCGGCGAGGCCTGGATGATCTTGAACAGGTCGACGAACGTCCGCTTCCCAGCGGACAAACCAGGGGCCGACGATGACAGATCGGCCCCGGCGCAAAACGTGTTCCCACTGTTGGTCAGAACGATCACTCGCACCTGATCATCGGCAATCGCTTCATCAAGACGATCGGCAAGCGCGTTGACCAGTTCCACAGACAAACTGTTCTTTCGCTCGGGAGCATTGAGCGTGATCGTGGCAACGCCGCCCTCGACGGCAACGATGACGGGCTCGTTCGAAGGGCTGTCCATCGCCACATCCTCTACCATCCGCCGCCATGCCGTCGATTTTCACCCGCATCATCCAAGGCGAGATCCCCGGTCGCATCCTCCACGAGGACGACCAGTGCTTCGCCATGCTCGACATCCGCCCCCTCCACCCCGGTCACACGCTGGTCATTCCGAAGGAAGAGGTCGACGAATGGACCGACCTCGATCCCGCGCTCGCCGCCCATCTCATGAGTGTCGCCCACCGCATCGGCATCGCCCAGAAGTCATCGATCGAATGCGAGCGAGTCGGTCTCATGATCGCTGGCTTCGAAGTGCCGCACACCCACGTGCACGTCGTACCCCTGCAATCGATGGCCAACCTCGACTTCCGCAACGCCGAGGTCTCACCCAAGGCGGACGAACTCGACGCCATGCACGCCACCCTCCTCGCTGCCCTCGGCTGACCCAGAGCAAGCAATGAACAGCAAGCAATGAACACTTGGAGCCTTCGTCCTCCATCGATCGACGAGGTGGAGGCCGTTCACCACTTGATGACCATCGTCCAAGCCGGCGATGGTCTCCCGATGCTCGCCTCGATCGACGAGGTCACCGAGCTGTTCTCGTCACCAGACATCGACCCGGCGTCGGACCTGCGAGTCATCGAATGCGACGAACAGCTCGTCGCCTACGGCGTGGTCGATCACTCTGAATCTGGCGCCCGACTCGAGCGGGCGTTGCTGTTCGGTGGAGTCCATCCAGGGTTTCGCCGCCGCGGCATTGGTCAAGCCATGATCCAGTGGCAGGTTGAGCGCGGCCGCGAACAGCTCGAGGCAACCTCGACCGCGCTCCCCGCAACGCTCATGACATTCGCCTACGACTTCGAACATGACCGCCTCGCGTTTCTCGAAGCACATGGCTTCGCCAAGGCGCGATTCGATCTCGAGATGATGCGCACACTCGACGAAGTGCCGAAGCGACCGGATCTCGCCGGCATCGAGATTCGCCCGTGGGTTGGCACCGACCCCGAGTCCACTCGGCGAGTCTTCAATGCATCGTTCGCCGATCACTGGGGTTCCACCGATCGGTCGGCGCCCTATTGGGAGCACATGCTGGCCAGCGCCGGTCACCGCCTCGACTTCAGTTTCGTCGCCGCCGATGCCGACAGCGGGGAGATCGTCGCCATCGCGTTGAACGGGCACTACCCCGATGACCAGCAGGTCACCGGCCGCCTCGATGGCTGGATCGAAACCCTGGGAACCGTTCGATCGCATCGCAAACGCGGTATCGCTTCGGCGCTCATCGTCGAATCATTGCACGCCTTCGCCTCCGCCGGTTTTGACCACGCCATGCTCGGAGTCGACACCGAAAACCCTTCCGGGGCCTACGGCATCTACGCCGACCTCGGCTTCACGCCGCTGCACACCAACGTCACATTGCTGCACCCGATCCGCTGACGGCTGGCGCAGCCGACGGTTCAGGTCTCCAACCGGTCGACGAAGTCGACAATCGCGGCCATGAACACATCGTTCTTGTCGCCAGCAATCATGTGCGCTGCATTCGCAACATCGACGTACTCCGCATGCGGTGCCATCTCGAGGAAGGCCTCGGCCTCCGTTTCAGTCACCAAGTCGCTCAGCCTTCCCCGCACCAACATCGTCGGCAGGCGAAGCGCACGAGCGATGTCCTCGGCCTCACCGTGGCGCCCCCGCTCACTCGTCATGCTCTTCGGGCTGGTGACAAAGGCCGGATCCCAATGCCAACGCCAGCGGCCGTCCTCACCCTGTCGCAGGTTCTTCGCCAGCCCCGACGTGTTCTTCGGCCGCTTTCGGTGGGGCTGGTAGGCAGCAACCGCATCCGCCGCTTCATCCAAATCGCGGAATCCTCGGATCGATGTCTCGGCCATGAATGCCAGTATCCGATCGACGCCAGCCGCAGCCGGACTTGGTGTGATGTCGACCAAGACCAGGGCCGAAAAGGCCGAAGGATCCCGTCCCACTGCCATCAAGCCCGAGCTGCCACCCAGTGACGCTCCAACCCAGATGATCGGGTCACCGATCCACTCGATCACTGCCAGGTGGTCGTCGACGAAATCAGCCATGGCATATTCGCCGTCAGGGGCCCACGCCGAGTCGCCGTGCCCGCGCAAGTCGACCGACAGCACCCGATGGCCCCGCTCGGCCAACGCAGCCGCCGTCGCACCCCATGAGTGTCGCGTCTGTCCACCGCCGTGAGCCAAGACGATCGGGCGTCCGGAACCGGGCCAGTGATCGGCGGCAATGACCAGTCCGCCAGTTGATGAGATCTGCACCGTGCTCGCCACGACGAGAGCATGGACGCACAGTTGTCGGCTGACCAAACTACGGTTCGGGCATGGAGCTCACGCCAGAGGAAATCCGCGTCTTGGGAGTGCTCATCGAGAAGGAGGCAACCACCCCCGATCAGTACCCGCTCTCCACCAACGCGCTGACCAACGCGTGCAACCAGAAAAGCAGCCGAGATCCCGTGGTCGACTACGGACAACGCACGGTCGCCAACACGATGTTGCTCCTCCGGCCCGCCGGCCTGGCCCGCACCGTGATCTCTGGCCGAACCGAGAAGCACCGCCACGTGCTCGACGAAGCGTGGGGCCTCGGTCCAGCCGCCCTTGCGGTTCTCGGCGTATTGATGCTGCGCGGTGCTCAGAGCCCTGGCGAGATCCGCACTCGAACCGAGCGGGCCTACGGCTTCGAGAGCCTCGATGCCGTCGAGGCTGTACTGCACCAACTCGCCTCCGGCGATCAACCTCATGTTCGCAACCTCGGTCGAGTTTCGGGCCAGAGCCAAGATCGTTGGACACATCTGCTCGCCACCGAGAGCGGCCTCGCTACCCCGACACCTCCAGCGGGGCCGACCGAGTCGGTTCCCTCGCCGGTGACGGCACCGATGGGTGAGCGACCCCCCGCACCTGTCCAGCCAGCGCCTGCCCGTCCAGTCTTCGCAAGCGCATCAGCCCCGGTGGCATCGCCGGCTCGAGCCGACGTCGATGCCCTCGAGCTTCGCGTCTCCGAGCTCGAACAGCGAATGGCCATGCTCGAAGCCGAACTCGGGCTCTGACCCTGCGTGGGTCGAACGCGGGAAACACCAACCGCTCTCGCCCATGCCAGTACCGACAGAGAACAGTCCGGGATGGCTGCCTGCGTTGCGCGGTCAGTCCTTGGCGTCCTTGGCGGCCAGGTCGCCGAGGAAGGCACCGAACCCTGGAAGCACGACCAGCCAGATCGATGCCAGGCTCGCCAACAACACGGCTACCCCCTCGCTTGGGCGAAAGAGCAGTCCTGCACCAAGCAGGGCGCACCCGATGCCAGCGGCCACACCGAACGGAGCGAATGCCCTTTGCCCAGCATGCCAAGCAGCTTCCGAGCGAAGCGTCGACGGCAATCGAAGACCCATCGCGGCATTGCGTCCGACCATGCCGCTGGCCAGTTTGCGGCTCAAACCAGCGACCAATCCACCGGCCACGATGAACAGCAGAGCCAGTGCGATGGCTCCGAGCCACGGCATTCGAGTCGACTCTGCGGCGAACGTGTTCGCACCGGAATCCAACAGCATTCGAGAGAACGTACAACGGTCGCTCTACGATCCGAGGCCGATGGCAACAACGGTCGTGATCGTGAATGGAGGAAATCCCGTCGCCGACTGGCACCTCGCGGTGCTCGAATCAGCGTCCACGAAGCACGATCCCGCTGTGATCATCGGCGTCGATTCCGGCATCGACCGTGCCCAGGAAGCCGGGCTCACCGTCGACATCGCCGTCGGTGATTTCGACTCGGTCACGGGCCGTGGCCTGCTCGAAGCTGAACGCAACGGTGCTCGAATGATCCGGCATCCAAGGGCGAAGGACCGAACCGATCTCGAACTCGCCATCGATCTGGCCATCGAGCAGGATCCTGAACGCATGATCTTCGTGTCGATGGACGGCGGCCGGCCCGACCATGCGCTGGCCAATCTTCTGCTCATGAGCAATCCCAGGCTCAGGCCGTTCGAGGTCGATGTCCTCCTCGCCGACACCCCGGTTGCCGTCGTGCAACAACGACGGACGCTCACTGGCCGCGTCGGTGACATTGTTTCGCTCGTGCCCATCGGCGGGAGCTGCTTCGGCGTCACCACCAACGGTCTCGAGTACCCGCTCGATGACGAAACGCTGCACCCGTCTCACGGGCGAGGTGTCAGTAACGTTCTCCTCGCGCCGGTCGCCGTGGTCGAGATTCGCACCGGTGCGCTTCTGGCGTTTCAACCCAACGAGTCGGCCGGGGCCGGATGAGTTCATCCTTGCGCCGGACGTGGGGCCAGCGAGCCGTGCTTGCGGTCAACACCGTTGGCATCGTGGTCGCCCTGGGTCTCGCCTGGGCGCTGGACACCGGTGACGATGTCGCCTCGTCGATCAATCGAGTCGAACTCGGCGACTCGCTCACACCGGTCGAGGCAACGGTCGACGGAAAGATGCCGCCGTTCAATGTGCTGTTGGTCGGATACGACAGCGCAGCAAACCTCGACCCTGACGATCCCATCGCCATCGGGCGGCAGGGTGAACGGCTCGGCGACGTCATCATCATCGCCAGGGTCGACCAACAAGCCGGCACAGCAACGCTGCTGTCGATTCCTCGCGATCTCTGGGTGCCCGTACCCGGCTACGAGGATCAGAAGATCAACTCGTCGTTCCAACTAGGCGGCCCGAGTCTTCTGATCGAAACCATCGAGAACCATCTCGACATCCCGATCAACAATTTCATGAGCGTTGACCTGGCTGGCTTCGAAGGCCTCGTGGACGTTGTCGACCACGTCGATTTGTTCTTCGCATACCCGTCACGAGACTTCAATCCTTCCCCCGCGAGCGGCCCTCCTCGGTCCATGAGCGGGTTCGGAGTCGACGCTGCTGGCTGTCAATCGTTGGATCCGACCAACGCCCTTGCCTTCGTGCGGTCTCGCAATTTCGAGATCTTCTTCGACGGGGAATGGGTGGACGATGGTCAGCGGAGCGACCTCGAGCGCATTCGCCGCCAGCAGCTGTTCGTCGAGTCCTTCCTGGCCCGCTCGATCGACCTCGGTGCCCGCAATCCGTTGGTGCTGCGCGAATTGATCACCGCAGCAGTCCCGAACCTCACGATCGATCAAGAACTGACGCCGCAGGCACTCATCGACATCGGCCGAGCGTTCGACTCGTTCGATCCGGACCTCCTCGAGACCTACAGCCTGCCCACCGAGTTCGGTTTCGAACGCAATCAAACGGTCAGCGTTGTTCGCACGCTCGAAGACGAATCCGCTCCTGTCGTCCGTCTCCTGCAAGGCGCCTCGGCAAGTGACCCATCAACCGTTGGTGTCACGGTCCGCGCCGTGGTGGATGCCCTCGCCTCCGCCGACGATGTGGCCAACGGTTTCGCCGAGGCCGGTTTCGACATCGAAATCGCCAGCGCCGAGGCTCCTCGAGCGGGTGCGGACGTGCCCATTGGCGTCACCGTGGCGTACGGCCGCGACGGCGAGACCGCCCTGCCGATCGTGATCGCCTTCCTCGAGGAGCATGGCGTTGCGGTGGCCCAGACGATCCTGGACGAGGCGCTGCCCGGTCGCGAGATCGTGGTCTCATTCGGGGGCGAGGTGAGCGCCGAATCGACCTCCACCACCGGCCCATCCTCGGCACCGCCGTCCGCCGCCGACCCGTCCACCGCAAGCCCAACGACCACGATCACCACACCATCGTCTTCAGGCACCGAGCCTTCGATCGCTGTCCCCGAGCCATTGTCCCCAACCGACGGTGGGCCATCGGTCCGACTGTGTGACTGAGCGGCGGGACGTTCACCTCATGGCATGCCAGAACCCCGCGGGTAGTCTCCCTCTGTTCATCAGGAGGAGCTTTCATGGCCGACATCGCAGTGATCGGAACCGGCTACGTCGGTCTGACAACCGGAGCATGCTTCGCGCACCTGGGTCACAACGTGATCTGTGCAGACATTGATCCGAAGAAGGTCGAGAGTCTGAAGCGAGGCGAGATCCCCATCGTCGAAAAGGATCTCGAGCGCTTCGTCAGGGAAGGTATCGACTCCGGTCGCCTCAGCTTTGTTCTCGGCGCCCAGAACGCTTCTCGCAACGCAGAGTTCCACTACCTGTGCGTGCCGACCCCGCAATCTGATGATGGATCGGCCGATCTCAGCTACCTCCAGGACGCTGCGGCGGAGATCGCCCCCGTCCTGCCTGCCGGCTCGATCGTGGTCAACAAGTCCACGGTGCCCGTGGGTTCGACTGAGGTCGTGGCCCGAGTGCTGGCTCGCTCGGACATCTCTGTTGTCTCCAACCCCGAGTTCCTCCGTGAGGGCACCGCTCTGGACGACTTTTTGAACCCCGACCGCGTGGTCATCGGTTCCAGCGATCAAGACGCGTCGGTGAAGGTTGCTGGCCTCTACGCCAAGGTGCGGGCTCCCATCATGGTCACCGACCCCGTCTCTGCTGAGACCATCAAGTACGCATCAAACGCATTCCTGGCCTCGAAGCTCTCCTTCGTCAACTCGATTGCCACGCTCTGTGAAGCCGTTGGCGCCGATGTCAACGATGTCGTCCTCGGCATGGGGTACGACACGAGAATCGGTTCTGAGTTCATGAAGCCCGGCCCTGGTTGGGGTGGCTCGTGCTTCCCCAAAGACACCATTGCGCTCGCCCGTATCGCCGAAGATGCTGGCTTCGATTTCAGCTTCCTCAAGGAGGTGCTGCGGGTCAACGACGAGCAGTTCGATCGCACCGCGCAGAAGATTCTCGACGTGCTCGGCAACGATCCTGCTGGTCGTGTCGTTGGTTGCTGGGGGCTGACCTTCAAAGCTGGCACCGACGATCTTCGTCAGTCGCCGTCGATCGAGGTGCTGCGCCGGGTCACCGCCGCCGGCGTCAAGGTTCGTGCGTTCGACCCCGCCGTCAAAGGCCAGCTCGCCGAGCTTCCCGACGTCGAGATCGTCGACGACCCCTACGCAGCGGTCGAAGGCGCCGAGGTGCTCACGGTCCTCACCGAATGGGACGAGTTTCGGTGGCACGACTTCGACAAAGTCGCCGAGCTGATGAGCGGACGCAACATCGTCGACGGCCGTAATCTTCTCGATCCCGCTGGTCTCAAGCGTCGTGGATTCCTCTATCGCGGCATCGGTCGCTGAGCCGAGATGGCTCGCATCGTCGTCACTGGTGGCGCCGGATTTCTCGGCTCCCACCTGGTTGAAAGTCTTCTCGACCGGGGCGATCAAGTCGTCTGTCTCGACAATCTCCAGACCGGTCAGATCGGCAACATCGAAGAGTTCTTCGGCCGTGATGGTTTCGAGTTCGTCAAGCACGACGTCTCCAACCACATCTGGGTTCCTGGACCAGTCGACGTGGTCATGCACCTGGCCAGTCCGGCATCACCGATCGACTTCGCTCGGATTCCCATCCAGATCCTGAAAGTCGGCAGCCTCGGCACCCACAACTGCCTCGGTCTGGCCAAGGAAAAGGGTGCGAAGTTCCATCTCAACTCCACCAGCGAGGTCTACGGCGACCCGCTGGTTCACCCTCAGCCCGAGAGCTACTGGGGCAACGTGAACCCCATCGGTCCGCGCAGCATGTATGACGAAGCCAAACGTTTCGCCGAGGCCATCACGCTTGCCTACCACCGGGCCCACGGGCTCCAGGTCAGCATTGTTCGTACCTTCAACACCTACGGCCCCAAGATGCGGCCAGACGACGGCCGCGTCGTATCGAACTTCATCAACCAAGCACTTGCCGACAAGCCGATCACGATGTTCGGCGACGGCTCTCAGACCCGTAGCTTCTGCTACGTCGACGATCAGATCGAGGGCCAGTTGCGGCTCCTCGCCAGCGGTTACCACGAACCGGTCAACATCGGTAACGAACACGAGTTCTCCGTGCTCGAGTTGGCGGAACAAGTGATCGCGGCTACCAACTCCAACAGCACCATCGAGTTCCTGCCGCTTCCCAAGGATGATCCAACTCGCCGCAAGCCCGATCTCACGTTGGCCAAGCAGTTGTTCGACTTCGAGGCCGAGGTCGAGTTGCGCGAAGGCATTCTCCGGACCGCTGAGTACTTCCAGTCGCTTCGATAGCGCATGAGCCTCCGGAAACGGCTCTCGGGGCGTTCGGCGAAGCCAAACTCCGGTTTCAGCGAAGCTGGCTACTCAGTTGCAGTGGTCGTCGAACATGCGTGGCATCGAGTGCCCGGTGGGACCGGTACCGCCGTGGATGCAACGATCCGAGCGCTCCTCGACCACGAAGGGCTCAGGCTGACCGGTCTCGCTGCTGCGCACCGAGCCCCGGCTGACATCGCAATCGAGACTGCGAATCACTGGCTGCCGCGGCCACTGTTGTACGAGGGCTGGCACCGCCTGGGTTGGCCACGATCTGGCGGAGCCGCCGACGTGATCTGGGCTCCCGCCATGGCGGTCCCCCCGCACTCGAAGCCAACGGTCGTCACCGTTCACGACGTCGACTTCCTCGAACACCCGGAACGGCTGAGCCGACGTGGAGCGTCCTTCTTTCCGAGAGCGTGGCAAGCTGCGCTCGACCGAGCTGATGTGATCGCCGTTCCTTCCGCCGTCGTCAGCCAGGCGGCGCAGAAACACGGAGCTGACCCAGCCAAGGTCGAGGTGGTCCCGTGGGGCGTCGAGATACGTCCTGCGGAGGCGGCAAACGTCGAGTCCATGCGGGCTCGCCTTGGGTTCTCCGGACCCTTCGTACTTTGGGTCGGCACGGCGGAACCTCGCAAGAACCTCGCTGGCCTGGTGGCAGCGATGTTGCCACTTGATGTCCCACTTGTGGTCGTCGGGCCAGAAGGCTGGGGCCTTGACCTTGACGACGTCCTCGCCCCGCTTCGCGAGCGAGTGGCTCGCCTTGGTCGTCTTGATCAGGCTGACCTCGATGCCGTCTACGCTCTGGCCACCGTGTTCGCCTTTCCCTCGTTCGATGAAGGATTCGGCCTCCCCGTTCTCGAAGCAATGGCTCAGGGCACGGCGGTGGTCACATCCCAAAGCACCGCCACCGAAGAGGTCGCAGGGGGCGCAGCGGTCTTGGTCGACCCTCACGAGGTTCAGAGCATTCGCAACGGCCTCCATACCGCCCTCGGGGATTCGACGCGCCGGGCCGAGTACGAGGCTGCCGGCCGTCTTCGCGCCGCCGATGCGAGCTGGGCCAAGACCGCTGGCGGCTATCGCACGATCTTCGATCGGCTTGTTGGAGATCCTGAGCGACCGAACAGGACGGCGACATGAGCAGCGCCGCATCCCCCTTCGTGGTGGGCGTGAACTTGTTGTGGCTGGTGCCCGGTGTCGTTGGCGGCAGCGAGGAATACACGGTTCGCCTGCTCCGGGCGTTCGATCGACTCGACCCGGTGGATCTCGAGCTGCGGATCTACGCCCAGCCCAGCCTCGCCGAGGCCTACCCAGACCTGACGAATCGATTCGAGACCGTCGTCGCTCCCGCTTTGCTGTCGAACAAGGTGGCCAGGATCGGAGCAGACGCAACCTGGCTCGTACGAGCGGCCAAGCACGACGATCTGCTTCACCACGCTGGCAGTGTTGTGCCGCCGACGTCCCCACGGCCCTATGTCTTCACCGTGCACGACCTGCAGCCGCTCGATCTTCCGGAGAACTTCTCCCTCGTCAAGCGCAACTGGATGAAGCGGATGCTGCCGCCGTCGATCCGAAACGCGACGCTTGCGCTCTGCCCCAGCCAGTTCACCGCTGATTCGATCACCCGTCATGTCGACTGGTCCGTCGATCGGATTCGCGTGGTGCCTCACGGGCACGAACCGGTCGAGCCTGGTGTCGCCCACACTGATGTGGCTGCTGACCTCCACCGCCGCTTCGGCCGGTATGTGCTCCTTCCGGCCATTGCGTACCCCCACAAGCGTCACGTCGACCTGCTCGATGCCCTCGGTCGGCTGGCTGAGGACATCCCCGATCTCTCGGTCGTGTTCACTGGTGGACCTGGACCGGAAACGCCAGCGTTGGACGAGCACGCCCAATCGCTTGGGCTTGCTCACCGGGTGCATCGTCTCGGCCGGGTCACCGAGGGCGAACTCGACGGTCTCTACCGTTCTGCGGCTGCGACCGTCTTTCCCTCGACGTATGAAGGTTTCGGAAATCCGGCGCTGGAAGCCATGGCTCGTGGGTGTCCGCTCATCGCCACGACCGCAGCATCGATTCCCGAAGTCGTGGGTGATGCCGGCATCCTCGTGTCGCCGCGTTCGCCGGTCGAGCTGGCCGACGCCATTCGGAGCCTGCTGGGCGATCCTGCGCTCGAGGGGCGGCTCCGAGCCGCGGGGCCGGTTCGCGCCGAGATGTTTGGCTGGAAGGGCGCAGGTGAAGCGCTGATCGCTGCCTACCGTGACGCGTTGGCCATCGAGGCCCGATCGAGCGAAGGGCCGAGTTCATGAAGCTGATGCTGCTGTGCCCGCACTTCGAGCCAGATCTGCATGCGGCAACCGGCGAGGTGATGACCAAGCTCGTGCACTCTCTGGCCGATCGTGGTCACGAGGTCGATGTCGTGACGAGCCTGCCCTGGTATCGCGGTCATGCGGTCCACGATGGTTGGCGGGGCCGGCCGTGGAGAAGCGAGGAAGCCGCCCACGGCAAGATCATTCGCGTCTGGCCATTTCCCGTCGACAAAAACAACATCCCCGCCCGCGCAATCGGCTTTGCCGGTTTCACCTCGTTGGTGACAGCGGCTGCTTTCACGCTCGGCAAGCCTGATGTCGTGATGGGCATGTCTCCACCCATCTTCCTCGGCGACGCCGCGTGGTCGGTGGCCAAGCGCTGGAAGGTGCCGTTCGTTTTCAACGTGCAGGACATCTTCCCCGATGTTGCCGTCGACCTCGGGGCGATCAACAACCCCAAGATGATCGCCGTGCTCCAGAAGCACGAGCGGTCGCTCTATCGCCGCGCTGACGCCGTCACCGTGCTCTCGACCGACCAGCAGCGCAACGTGCAATGCAAACTCGACGGCGTCGGGGCAACTGACAAGGTTCGGATCATCCACAACTTCGCCGACACCGACAAGATCAAAGTCGTTGACCGGATGACCCCGTACCGAACCGCGCACGGGTTGGGCGACAAGCAAGTGGTCATGTACTCGGGCAACGTCGGGCTCAGCCAGTCCTTCGATCTCATGCGCGCCGCTGCCGACCGATTCGCCGATCGGCCCGATGTTCACTTCGTGATCAACGGCGAAGGCGCTGCCCGCCCAGACGTCGACGCATGGGCGGGTTCCAGGGACAACGTCTCGGTCGCCGACTTCGCGCCCCGAGAACGGGTCAGCGAGGTACTCGGCGCTGCCGATCTCCACCTGATCCTGCTCAAGCGAGGCCTCGCCCAATCGAGCACCCCATCGAAGATGTACGGCATTCTTGCCGCCGCCCGTCCCGTACTGGCCTCGATCGACGAGGGCTCGGAGGTCGAACTCACCATCGACGCTGCCGGTGCTGGTCGGGCGGTGCCACCAGAGGACGAAGCGGCCTTCCTGGTCGCTCTTGAAGACATGTTGGCCGACCCGCAGGCGCTCGCCGTCATGGGGTGCAACGGCCGCGATCACTTGGCCGAATCCTTCACCCCCGCATCACAAGCAGCAGCGTTCGACCGATTGTTCACTGAACTCATCGCCGGTCCAACCTCCGAGGAGCCCTCATGACCGACCTCTCCCACGCCTACGCCGTCGTCCTCGCTGGAGGCTATGGCGAGCGCTTCTGGCCGGCCAGCACTGCGGCCAAGCCGAAACAACTGCTGTCGCTCCTGGGTGATCGCACGATGCTGGAGATGGCTGTCGATCGGCTCGACGGGCTGATTCCTGTCGAGCGCGTCCTCGTGCTCACCAGCGAAGACCTCGTCGCACCAACCAGAGCGGCGACGCCGGGGCTACCTGCCGGCAACGTCATCGGCGAGCCCATGCGGCGTGACACTGCGGCCGCCGTTGCCCTTGCCGCCGCCGTGGTCAAAGCTCGGGACCCCGAAGGTGTCTTCTGCATCGTCACCGCCGATCACGTCATGGGTGACCTCGACCTCTTCCGCTCGACCTTGGCCGCCGGGCTCGAATTGGCGGCGGCTGAAGACGTGCTGATCACCATCGGCATCACGCCTCGTCATCCAGCCACTGGCTACGGCTACATCAGGGCCGTCGATGCCTTCGGTCCGCCGGGCGACATCGAGTTCCGGACCGTCGAGCGTTTCGTGGAAAAGCCGGATCGTGCAACCGCCCAGAGCTACGTCGACTCAGGCGAGTACTCCTGGAACTCCGGCATGTTCGTCTGGTCTGTTGCCGCTGTCCAGGCGGCCTTTGCTGCCCATCGTCCCGAACTGGCGGACTTCATCGACGCCCTGGTTCCGTCGGTTGATGGCCCGGACTTTGCTGCAGCTCTGGCGGAAGGCTTCGAGCCGCTCGAGAAGATCTCGATCGACTACGCACTGATGGAGCGGGCGGACAACATCGTGATGGCGGTCGGGACCTTTGCCTGGGACGACGTCGGCAGCTGGCCTGCGGTTGCCAACCACCTCGACAACGATGCGGCTGGCAATGCGATACGCGGTGATGTCGAGGTCATCGACTCGTTGAACAACATCGTGGTGAGTGAAGGAACCGGTGCTGATGGTCGGGTGACCGCACTCATCGGAGTGAGCGATCTGATCGTGGTACACACCGACACAGCAACGCTGATCGTGCCCAAGGACCGAGCTGAAGACGTCAAGAAGCTCGTCTCCCAGCTTCGGGAAGATCCCACCCGCACCGACCTGGTGTGAACGCGTCGGCGCAGGGCGCCATTGGCGTTCCCGGAGTTCGACTTGGGAGGGGTCGGGTCCTCCCAAGTTCAGGCGGGGCCGACGTCGACGAAGCGAAGCACGGCTTTGCCCTGCTCGGTCGAGGCATCGATGTCGACGAATGCGGTGATGCGCCACTCGTCGTTGCCGTCGGGATCCTGGATGATCTGGATGACGCTCTGATCGTCGGCGGGGTCATACAAGAAGCGGCCCGGACTCCGGGCTCCAGCATCCATCACGATGTGGTCGTACTCGTCCCAGTAGGCCGCCATCACGCCAACCAGATCATCGACGGTGCCGTAGACGTCTGGGTCAGCCGCAGCATCGACGATGGCGTCGTAGCCCTGCTTCGTGGCGAGACGGTTCAACCACTCGAATGCCTGGTTTCGCACCATCACCCGGAATGCTCGGGGGTCATCGACCACCGAGGCCATTTCGTTGACCTCTGGTCTGACGGCATCGGTCACGGCCTCGGCCGGGTCGATCAGCCGCTCCCACTCGTCGATGAGGCTCGAGTCGACCTGCCGAATCAAGGCGCCGAGCCAGGCGATCATGCCGTCGATCTCATCGGTCTTCAGATCGTCAGCGATGTTCTGCTTCAGACCCTTGTACACGTCGGAGAGGTAGCGAAGCACCACGCCTTCGCTCCGCTTCAGCCCATAGAAGTTGACGTACTCGCTGAACGTCATCGCCCGTTCGAACAGGTCGCGCACCACCGACTTGGGCTTGATCGTGTCTGATCCGACCCACGGGTGGCGGCTGCGGAACTCGTTGAAGCTGTTGTAGAGCCACTCGGCGTTCGGCTTGGGAGGTTCGGCCTCAGCCAAGCGCTCCATCCGCTCCTCGTACTCGATGCCTCGCATCTTCATGTCGGCCATCATCTCGTCCTTCACGATGTTGAGCTGGCCGGCGATGATGACGCCAGGGTTCTCTTGGACGGACTCGATGATGCTCAGCATGTCGAGGGCGTGATGGAGCTCGGTTTCCTCTTCCGGTTCGGCCAGCTGGCCCAGAGCCTCGAGTGCCCAGAGCGACAGCGGCTGATGCAGAGCGAACTCGTCTTGGAGATCGAAGTTCACTCGTACCCGACGGCCCCACTCGTCTGGCTCGTCGGGAAACTCGAGCAGGTCTGCTTCGACCAACGAGCGGTAGATGGCGATCGAACGCCGGATGTGATTCCGCTTCCTACTTTTCGTCTCGTGATTGTTCTGCATGAGGCGCTTCGTCGCAGCGCACCCGTCGACGCCGCCGATCACCGGCCGATCCAGCAGGCTCATCACCATCTGATGGTTCACCTGGAAATGCGAGCGCAACGCCTCTGGCTCGCCGTTCATCATCTTGGTGAACGTCTCTTCGGTCCAGTGGGCATAGCCCCGCTCCGGCGGCTTCTTCTTGACGACCTTCTTCTTGCCGCTCTTCGCCGCCTTCTCCTCGGCCTTCAGATTGTCGACGATGTGGGGAGGAGCCTGAGCCCAGACCGTGCCCTGATCGTCGAAGCCCTTGCGGCCCGCCCGACCAGCGATCTGTTGGAACTCACGATTGCGAAGTAGGCGGTTCGACACGCCGTCGTACTTGCACAACTGAGTGAACAACACCGACCGGATCGGCACGTTGACACCCACGCCAAGCGTGTCGGTACCGCAGATGATCTTGAGCAGGCCGTCCTGAGCCAACTTCTCGACGAGCAGTCGGTATTTGGGCAGCAGGCCCGCGTGGTGTACCCCGATGCCGCCCGTGAGAAAGCGGCGCAGATCCTTGCCGATGGGGGAGTCGAAGCGGAAGCCGCCGATCGCCACTTTGATCCTGGCTTTCTCGTCCTTGGTCAACGGGTCGAGCGAGAGGTACCCCTGTGCCGCCTCGGTCGCTTCTCGTTGCGTGAAGTGCACGAGGTAGATCGGGGCCCGCCCACTCTCGAGCAACTCTTCGACGCTGGCGTGCAGGGTGGTCCGCCGGTATTCGAACTCGAGTGGAACGGGGCGAACGCTCGAGCTGACCACCGTGGTGTCACGGCCCGTTCGCCTGGTGAGATCCTTCTTGAAGAAGTCGATGGATCCGAGCGTGGCCGACATCAACAGAAACTGAGTGTTCGACATCTCGAGCAGCGGAATTTGCCAGGCCCAACCGCGTTGGGGGTCGCCGTAGTAGTGGAACTCATCGACGATCGCCACGTCGACCGGGGTGTCCCGGCCCTCCCGTAGGGCCCAATTGGCCAGGATCTCTGCGGTGCAGCAGATGATCGGCGCATCTGGATTCACGCTTGCGTCGCCGGTGATCATGCCAACTCGCTCCGAGCCGAACTCTCGGCACAACGAAAAGAACTTCTCGCTCACCAGTGCCTTGATCGGTGCGGTGTACACGCTGCGCTTGTCAGCGGCGAGAGCGGCGTAATGGGCGGCAACGCCGACCATCGACTTGCCGGACCCGGTTGGCGTGTTCAGAATGACGTGGTTACCAGCAAGCAGCTCGAAGATCGCTTCTTCCTGCGCTTCGTAGAGCTCGAGCCCCATCTCCTCGGCGTAGGCCATGAAGCCGTCGAGAAGGGCGGACTCGTCAGGAGCGGGCGGCAGATGACGAATCAGCGGCGGCATCGATGGGGACGTGACACCTTCGGCGGATGCAGACACGGCCGTCACCGTACCGGCGCTCGCTGCTGCGGCTCCCCTACGTCCCTTCGGGGCTGCTCGGACTACGTTGGCCGGGTGATCCGCTACCGATACCTCACCGGTCCAGACGACTCGAGTTTTTGTGACCGAGTCACCGAAGCTCTCAACGATGGATGGGAATTGGCGGGCAGCCCAACTCTTGCCCACAACGCCGACTCGGGCCAGATGGTCTGTGGCCAGGCGATCACGCGGTCCGGCCACCCCGATGATGAGGTGGGTTCGTCATGAGGATTCTGATCACCGGCGCCAATCGAGGCCTGGGCCTGGAGCTGGCAAAGACGTGGATCGCCGGCGGACACGAGGTGTGGGGGAGCGCACGCACCGCCGACCCCGCCGACTTCCTCGCTCTCGGACCTGCGGGGTCGATCACCCTCGACCTCGGCGACGAAGCCTCGATCGTTGCCGGATTCGAGGCGCTGGCCAGCCAGATCGCTGGTCTCGACCTGCTCGTCAACTGTGCTGGCCTCGATGCGAGGGCCTTCGGCATCGAAGACCCCAGGGGTCCGTTTGACGTCGACGCAGAACCATTCACCGAGGTCATTCGCATCAACGCCACGGGCCCGATGCTCGTCACCCGTGAGGCCCTGCCGCTCTTGCGGGCGGGCGCCGGATCCCCCTCGAGCAGTGCCCCATCGAGCAGCACGATGGTGCTCAACATCTCTTCCCAACTCGGCTCGATGCAAGTGGCGGCGACAAAGGGCCGGGACACCAGCTACTGCGTCTCCAAAGCAGCGCTCAACATGTGGAGTGTGAAGGCGGCGAAGGCGCTGCAGGACGAGCGGATCGCCATGATCATGTTGCACCCGGGCTGGGTCAGCACAGACATGGGCGGCTCGTCGGCTGACCTCACCCCGACCGAATCGGCGACGGCGATCGTTACCACCGTTGATGGGCTCACGCTCAGCGACTCCGGCCGATTCATCAACTGGGACGGTTCCGAACACCCTTGGTGATGCAAAACGAACGGAGTCTTCGATGAATCGGCAGGGGGTTGTCGCAGCTATCGCTGGCGTGCTCGTGGCGCTGCTCCTCGTCGCAACATCGACGTCTGGCGAGACGCCCATGTTCGAGCGCTACCCCGACATCTCGCTCGAGCGCTTCCAACTCGACCCTCCCGATGGCACGACGTTCGGCCTCGATGTCGAACTGCCCGAGGAAGAGACCGAGGTCTTCAAGATCTGGGAAGTCGACCTCCCCGATGCGATCAAGGTGATCCTGCAGATCCTGTTGGTCGCCGCTGGTCTTGCGCTGTTGATCAGCGCATGGAATCGTCGTCCTCGCCTGCGCTGGCGTAGGAAACGCCCTCCCGAGGACTTCGATGTTCTCGACGAGTTGGCGAACCGCGTGGCAGCTGACGCTTCAGCCCAACGTGATGCACTCGCCACTGGAACTCCTCGCAACGCGATCGTGGCGTGTTGGCTTCGGCTCGAAGCGGTCACCGAGGGTGCTGGTCTCGACCGCGATCCCGCCGATACGTCAGAAGAGTTCACCAGTCGAGTGCTCGGGCAGTTCAGTATCGACGCATCAGCGGTCGAGGAATTGGCAGCGCTCTACCGCGAGGCACGTTTTTCTTCCCACGACATGGGGGAGACCGAACGAGCAGTCGCCGTTGACGCTCTCGACGCCGTGCACCAAAGCCTTCGCACGGCGTCGAAGGCTGCGGCGTGACGATGCAACGCAATCCCTCCCTCGGCCATTGGCGGCTTCCGTTCTGGTTGATCGTCGCGGCGATCTCTTTCGTGGTGGCCTTCATGGTCGTTTTTGACATGGGCCCAGAAACGACATTGGTGGTTGCGTTCGGCGCCTTCATCGGAGCGGCGGTCTGGTGTGTGCTGTCTCTCTCCCAACCGCAATGGATGCCAACACCACCTCCCCGAGCCGTAGCGGCGCCCCGCGCCGCCGGAGCCGACCAGCGGGTCAGGTCCCTGCGGACAGGCATTCTCTTCGGCCGAGCGTTGGATGGGCACTCTGACCGCCTCTACCACACCCTCGTCGACGTGATCGACGACCAGCTACTCCACGCCCACGGCATCAAGCGGTCGAGCGACCCTGAGGCTGCCGCTTCGATCATCGGCCCGAAACTCGCATCGTTCGTCACCGATCCTGAGGCCGCCGGCTCGATCGCAAACACCAAAGAACTCACTCGCATCGTCACGCTCATCGAGCAGATCTGACTGGACCCGATCATGAACGAAACCCTCACCACCGCAGACGTCTCTCGACTCTCTGGAGAGATCCTCGACGAAGTCGAGAACGCAGTCATCGGGAAGCGAGAACCGCTCACCATCGTGATGGCAGCGATCCTGGCGGGCGGTCACGTCTTGCTGGAAGACTTCCCGGGCCTCGGCAAGACGCTCGCGGCTCGATCGTTCGCCCAGACGCTCGGGCTCGACTTCGCCAGAGCCCAGTTCACCCCGGACTTGCTGCCTGCCGATCTGACCGGATCCTTCGTCTACGACCAACGGGCGGGCGAGTTCATCTTCCGACAAGGTCCGCTGTTCACCGGCCTGTTGCTTGCTGATGAGATCAATCGCACCCCACCTCGAACCCAGGCGGCGCTTCTCGAAGCAATGCAGGAGCACCAGATCACGGTGGAGGGCGAGACCTTCGTGCTCGAGCAACCCTTCCTCGTCCTGGCAACAGCAAATCCCGTCGAGTACGAAGGCACCTACCCCCTTCCCGAGGCGCAACTCGACCGTTTCATGCTGCGGACGAGCTTCGGCTACCCGACCGAAGACGAAGAATGGGAGGTGCTCCAGCGTCGAATGGATCGCCGACAAGAAGATCAGACGCTCCGTCAGATCGTCGACGCTTCGACCCTCCTCGCCATGCAGGCCGCCGTGGAACGGGTCGAGGTCGACGAGAGCGTCGGCCGATACTGCGTCGCACTCGCCACCGCGACGCGTCGCCACAAGCACGCGTTGATGGGTTCGTCGCCTCGTGGTGCCTTGGGCTTGCTCCTCGCCTCACGAGCCCATGCGATCATCGCCGGTCGCAGCTATGTCACTCCGGAGGATGTGAAGCACGTGGCGGTCCCGGTCCTGGCGCACCGCATCACGGTGCGGCCCGAGCTCTGGATGAATCAGATCTCGGGAGCTTCGATCGTTGGCGAGGTGTTGTCGTCGGTGCCGACACCGTCGGCAGGTGAGGTCACGGTCACCTCGCCATGATGCGAACCAGTGATTGGGTGCCGACGAGGGCCTACTATCGGTCGGCCGCCGTTGCGGTGGCGCTGATTGCATTGGCGGTGCTGTTCCGCCGTCCCGACTTGCTGGTGATCGCAACGCCGGCGGCGGTGGTGACCACTTGGTCGGCTCTGACACGTCCGCAGGGGCCGCCAAACGTTGTGGACCGATTGGGACACGCCACCGTTCATGAAGGCGATGCCACGTCGTGGCACACCGAGATCAGCGGCGATCGCAACGTGGACCTCGTGTCGGTCGCCGTTCCCGACATGCTGTGGATCCAGCGCCGACCGAGCAAGGGTTCGATGACGGCAGGAGCGAGCAACGGCGTTGGCTCGTTGCGACTGCACATCCGATCGATGCGTTGGGGCCGACGCGAGCTCGAACGCTTGCAGATCTCGGCGGCGTCGTCGTGGGGAGCTTTCCAGTTCACCGCAGAAGGCCCGCTCCATTCGATCGTCACGTTGCCAACACCGTCCCGATTCGATTCCAACGCGCCGGTCCGTCCGACCAACGGTCTGGTCGGCGCCTATCGCTCGATTCGTCCCGGTGAAGGAAGCGAGTTCTCGAGTGTTCGAGCGTTCCAGGTCGGTGACCGGATGCGAAGGATCAACTGGAACCGTTCGCTTCGATCAGAAGAACTGCAGGTCAACGCAACCTGGGCGGATCAAGACACCCACGTCGCACTCGTGATCGATGTCGGCGATGACCTCGGCGTGAGCGAAGGGATCGAGGGGAAATCGTCGAGCCTCGACACCACGGTGCGAGCTGCCGGGGCCATCGCCGACTACTACGTGCGACGCGGCAATCGAGTGTCGTTGCGCAGCTTCGATCCCTCTGTGCGCATCGCGATCCCACCCGCAGCCGGTCAAGCGCACCTTCGCCGGGTGCTCGACACCCTCGCTCGCGTGAACGCTCCCGTGGGTCGGTTCCAGCAAGGAGCGGGGCGAGCAATGTCGACCGCCGAGGTCACGGTCATCTTGTCGCCGTTGGCATCGCCGGAAGCGCTGGAACGAGCGGTGCTCCTCGGCCAGCGAGGAGGGTCGGTGGTCGTCGTCGACACGCTGCCTGACCACGTCACTGAAGATGACGACGAGTTGCTGGCCTTGGCGTGGCGCATTCGGCTGCTGGAACGAAGACGAGAACTTCGTCGCGCTGCGGAGCATGGCATCGCCGTGTCGCAGTGGTTGGGCCCTGGCAGTCTTGATCACTTTCTTCGAAACGTCTCCCGGCAGTCGTCGGCGCCCCGGCTTCGGTCATGATCGTCAGCCAACTCCAGGCGAGGCTCGACCAAGCCTTGGCCACATCGTTGCATCGGTGGGTGTTGATGCTCCTTGCCGTCGTTCCCCTGGTGGTGGCCTCGGCTGGGATCGCTCGTGCCACGCCATACCCCGACACCTGGGTCGTCTACTTCGTCGCCGTGATTGCCGTCGTCGTTGCGGTGGAACCGAGTGAACAACTCGGCCTGGTCCTGATGTCCATTGTGCTCTTCCAATGGCTCACGCTCGATGTGTCGGTGACCTCACCCTGGACGATTGCCCTTGGCCTTGGCCTTCATGTGTTCCACACGAGCGTGGCGCTCATGGCCGTGACGCCGCACACCGCATCACTGCACCGAGACATCGTGATCCGCTGGCTGGGTCGCAGTGTTGTGGTGGTCGTGGCGACCGTCGGCGTCTGGTTCCTGGTGGTTGCCCTCGAGCGGCGAGCAATTCCTGGCAACGTGGCGCTGTCGGTCACGTCGTTCGGTGTGCTGGCCGCAGCTGTTGTGGCGTTTCGATTCCGAAGCCTGCCGAGCAGCTAGCCCGTAGGGTCAGCCAGCGTTCTGACCCCACGGCAAAACACCCGCACGAGGGTGTCGAACGACGCATCCAAGTCCTGATCGAGTGGGTGGCCATCGCCGGTTTCGAGGTGGCTGAAGCCGTGAAGCGCACTCCGAAGGGTGCGAGCGGCGTCGATTCGTTGTTCGTCGGTCAGGTCATAGGCGATGAGCGTTCTCGACAAGATGTCGACAATGCCCTGCACGGCCACCTCGAGTTCGGGGTCACCAGCACACGGGTAGCGATCCGTTGCGGCGTAGGCGCCGGGATGATCCTTGACCAGCGTGCGCCATGCTGCGGCAACGGCGGCGACAGCGTCATCGCCGGCCAGACCCGCTGCGGCATTGGTCAACCTCGCAGCCAGGAGCTCACGGCACTGAAGTCCCAACGCTCGAACGAGCTCGGGGTAGCTGCCGATGTGTCGGTAGAGCGCAGGCTGGCTCGAGCCGAGCTCTCGAGCGACTCGGCTGAGGGAGACGGCGTCGAGGCCTTCGGCGTCGGCGATGTCTCGAGCAGAGTCGACGATCCG
Source organism: uncultured Acidimicrobiaceae bacterium (assembly GCA_964351995.1). GTDB lineage: Bacteria > Actinomycetota > Acidimicrobiia > Acidimicrobiales > SZUA-35 > SZUA-35. Next base: position 24,092 of record CAYGQE010000046.1, read on the forward strand.
CTCGTAGCTCAGCGGCTCTCGCTTGTCGTTCACAGGGCGTGGCCGTCGAGCGGGTGCAGGATCATCATCGTCGACGATGGTGCCATGGAAGAGCGGGCTTTGCGCACTTGGTGATCACCGGCGGCGGTCGTCGAGTGTTGCGCCGGTGCGTTAGGCGCCCTAACAGGCCGTGATAGGTTCCAAGCCATGCGATCTGAGGCAACTGAAGGCACCGGCGACGATGTGTCCACTTCACTGGATCTCGGCTCGATCATCGAGACGGCTGGGCGGCTCCTCGACACCGAGGGGCCGGAAGCGATGACGCTCACACGAGTTGCCGAGCTGCTGGGGGTCACACAGCCCGCGTTGTACCGACACGTCGACGGTCTCGCCGGCATGTGGCGAGCGCTCGGGCTCTCGACTCGTGAACTGCTGGCAGAACGCCTTGCTCTGGCCAGCGTCGGTCGCACCGATGCCGATGCGGTCGCCGCGATCGCCAACGAGTGGCGAGCGTTCGGACGGGAACATCCCGGTAGGTATCGGTCCACCGATCGTCATGCCGTCAGCGGTGACCCGCAACTCGAAGCCGCTGTCCATCGCACGGTTTCGGTCCTCGAGCTGGCGCTGCGAGGGTTCGGGCTGAGTCCGAAGGATCTGCCGCATGCCGCACACACGCTCCGGAGTGCGCTTCATGGGTTCGTCTCCTACGAAGCCGGTCACGGTAACCCATCGTCGATCGACGTCGACGAGTCGCTCCGTCACCTCGTCGACCATTTGTGCACCAGTTTCGAAGCCAAGGGCCGCCTTCATCTTGTTGAGCAACCTGGCCTCAGCTGATCTCTTCGACGCCGGATTCCCCTCGCCACGAATCGGAAGATCGACATCGCCCACGCTCGGGTGTGGGCCAATCGCATGAGCTACGTCGGCGAGCTCGGACCTCGGCTTCGTTGATTCGCTTGCGTCGTGACACATCGATGACGCCTCGGTGATCTCAAGCCGGGCTTCATCTGACAGGGAGTTTTTCTTCTGTAACCCCCGTGTTACGGGAGTGTGAGCACATGCCGCGTTTTGTGTCGATATCTCACAAGCCGCTAGACACTCTAACTTCGCTGCTCTACGATGCCGACATGTTGAAAATGCACTGGTTCCTGCCCACCGGGGGTGACTCCCGAGACGTGTTGCCCGAAGGCGAATCAGTGCACTGGAGACCGCCGTCGCACCAGTACCTGGCGCAGTTGGCGATTGCCTGTGATCAGCTTGGGTTCGATGCGATGCTCACGCCGTGTGGCACAGGTTGCGAAGACGCTTGGCTCTCGACTGCGTCGCTGATCCCGCTCACCGACCGCATCAAGTTCCTCGTTGCCTTCCGCCCGGGGTTCATGTCGCCGACACTGGCCGCTCAGATGGCATCGACGTACCAGCGAATGTCAGACGGACGGTTGTTGATCAACATCGTCACCGGAGCAGAGCCTCGCGAACTGAATCGCTTTGGTGATTGGCTCGACAAGGACAGCCGGTACGCCCGTACCGGCGAGTTCTTGGATGTCATGAAGCATGCACTTCACGACACCGAGCCCTATGACTTTGGCGGCGACTACTACGAGATCGCCGGCGCCACCACGCGTGAGGTTCCCGACACCAACACGCCGATCTACTTCGGTGGGGCATCTGCAGCTGCGCTCGAGGTGGCTGCAGCGCACGCCGATGTCTACCTGACCTGGGGCGAACCACCGGCGGCAGCCGCTGAGCGCATCAACGTGGTCAAAGTCAAAGCAGCGCGACTCGAACGCACGCTCAGCTACGGCATCCGGTTCCACGTCATCGCTCGCCCCACGTCTGAAGAAGCGTGGGCGGTGGCGAATGGAATGCTCGAACACATCGACGACGACGCCATCGCCAAGGCACAGGCAGATTTCGCCTCGACGATGAGCGAGGGGCAGCGTCGAATGGCAGCTCTGCACGGTGGATCTCGAGATGGCCTGGAGATCCACCCCAACGTCTGGAGCGGTATCGGCCTGGTGCGAGGAGGGGCGGGCACCGCCATCGTCGGCTCGTATGCCGAGGTCGCCGATCGGATCCAGGAGTACGCCGATCTCGGTTTCGACGAATTCATCTTCTCCGGGTACCCGCATCTCGAAGAAGCGTTCTGGTTCGGCGAAGGCGTCATGCCGATCTTGCGGAAGCGTGGTCTGCTGGCCGGCTGTGAGGCCAAGGCCAACAACGTCTTCTCGTTCCGCTGAGATGACGAGAATGAGCCATGGTGTTGGCACTCGAGGCGATGAACGACGAGATCGTCCTCGAAGTGGCGGAGCTGATGGGCCGACTGGTCCGCCACGGCGGAGAGATCAGTGGCGTCAAGGAGCGTGCGTTCCACATGGGGGCAATCGCGAGTGACGCGCTGGCCGACACCATCATCGAAGACAGCGCAGCGTTTCATCGCTCGATTCGTCGTGAGCCTGATGGGGGTTCACGAACATCCACGTTGATCACGCCACCAGCGCGGAGTTGATCCTCATCCCGGAGCGGGGTAGGTACGGGCCGATGGCCCACCGTTGCTTTGCCGACGAGGTTCGGGCCCAGAAAGCAGATGCGATCGTTGCGGGGCGACGGCCTTGATCGTGCCAGCGAGTTTTGCGGCCGACACCGGCGACACGGCGTACCTTGCGCCTCAGATCCTCATCGACGTCGACCATTCGATGCGGGTGATGTGCGACGACCTCGATCCTGCGTTGTGCTGGACCGGTTGTAAAGACACCGGTCGGGGGCCAGCCTTTCGGCGCTGGGCTACGACAGCGTCACTTGCGTGAAATCGTTCCACATGAAACTCGAGGCCTGAGGCTTCACTGGCGAAGCGGTGCGGTCAGCCAGTCGCCGATGCGTTTCCGATCGAGGGGGGTGCCAAGGGTTTCCAGCGCGGCATCGACCTCGGTATCGCCGATCTGGCCTCGACGGGAGTTGTACAACGACGCTGCAAGGTGAGGAACGAACTCAGGGTGTGCCTGGACGCACCTGACGTGGTCGCCCACGCGGTAGGCGGCGACTGGACAACGATCAGACGAGGCCACCACGACCGCTCCATCGGGTACGTCGAGCACCTGATCCTTGTGGCTTGCAATCAGCGTGAACCCATCGGTGCCGAGTTGAGCATCCTCTCCTGTGACCTCGTAGCGGATTGCTCCGATGTTCCAGCCGGCATCGGCTGGGCCGACGGGCGCGCCCATGATCTGGGCAATGAGTTGGTGGCCGAAGCAGACGCCAACGACCGGTTGTTGACCCTCCAACAGCGCAGACGTCCATCGTCGAACTGAGGGGAGCCAGTCCTCCGGCCCGTACACCGAGGTTCGTGAACCGGGCAGCAGCCACCCGTCGCATTGCGCTGGTTCTGGGAGTGTGTCGGCTCGACCGTCGAAGAACTCGACCCTGAGGTCGTTCGAGTCGAGTAGCGAAGCGAAGAGTTCTGGATAGTCGCCGGCGACTTCTCGATGCGGAGGATCGATGGAGTCGAAGAGAAGAACGCCGACGGACCGGCCGGAATCGTCCACTACCGGAACAGATCCTCGGTAGGGGAGCGGACCACGTCGCCGACCACGCTTCCTTCGCCGAACCACGCCGGATCCACTCCGCGAATCACCGCCACGGCGATGCCAGTTGCCTTACCCCGCACCAATTCAGCAGCGCCGGCGAGTTCGTCGACGATGCACACTTCGGTGACGTGGAGCTCCCGGCCGACGGCGTCTTCGGTTCCTCTGAGATCGAGAATGGCCTGGATGCCGGCGCAACCGAGCGCGATGTCGGTGATACCTCGACGCCATGGTCGACCAAATGTGTCGGCCACGATGATGGCGGTGGTGACGCCGAGCCGGCCTTGGATGGCGTCTCTCAAGCGGCGAGCGGATCGGTCGGAATCGTCAGGAAGAAGTGCGGCGATGTCTGGCTCGACGTTCGAGCGATCGATGCCGGCGTTCGCACAGACGTAGCCGTGCTTGGTCTCGCTGATGATGAGGTCACCTCGGCGCCGGATCACACGCGCCGACTCCGCCAGCACCAGCGGTTTGTGTGAGAGGGGGTCGTTGGGATCGACCTTCACGAGCTTGCCCTCGGCCTTGGACACGACCTTCTGGCTGACGACGAGGACATCACCATCCTCGAGGCCGAGCTCAGCCTGGCAGGCGTCCATGATGAGGCCGGCCAAGTCGTCGCCCGGACGGATCTCGGGCATGCCGGGAATGGGGATGATCTCGAGGCGTCGGTGCACTTGGGCACATTACGCGACCTTTCGCCTCGGTGCTCTATCCTCAGCAATCGTGGGTAAAGCATCTCGTAAACAAAACAAAGCTGACAGCGTCAAGGTCAGCACGGTGAAGAACCCAGAAACCGGGAGATCCTGGTTCCTGCCTGTCATGGTTGTCGTCACGATTCTTGGTGCGGTGGCGGTCGGCGCCCTTGCGCTTGGTCGCGAGTCAACCCGAGGTGAACGCCCCGAAGCGCTGACCGATCACTGGCACGCTGCCTACGGCATCAATGTCTGCGGCGAGTGGCAAGACATCATTTTGGACACCACCGACCCCGAGGGCATTCACACCCACTCCGACGGCGTGATTCACATCCACCCGTTCCGCACCAGCGCCTCCGGTTCGAATGCCACCGTCGACGCCTTCTTCCGAGCAACCGGAAGCGAACTCAACGACGACGGCTACACCCCGGGACCGAACATTCCAGCCGACGCTGTCGTTGAATCCGCGGGTTGCAACGGTGAGCCAGCCACCTGGCAGATTGCTTACTGGGACAACGCTCTGCTGGCCGAAACCGGCGCAGAGCCCGACACCATCATCTCGACCGATCTGGCCGACTTCCGCTTCCGTGGTGACATCGCCGCCATCACGTTCGCTCTCCTGCCCGAGGGCGAGGACATCCCGCCGCCGCCGACCATCGGTCAACTCAGCAACCTCACCGATATCTAGACCATCCTCAATAGTTGAAGATGAGGCCCGTCGCTGGATTGTGCGTTCCGCTGAGGGCGGCGAGGTATGCGTCTTTCATCGCCTCGGGTCCGGTTGATGCATCAACTGACACGAAGTCGCTGACCCAGGACCCGTACTCGGCCCAAGCAGCGGCGAACTCGGCGTGATACGCCTCGTGTCCGATCTCGGCAGCTCGAGCTTCTGCAACATCGGGAATGAAGAAGAAGCGGCGTGATGGTCCAGGTAGACCCTCGGTGTCTCCCCGTGCGCTGAGGTGGGTCGACCCGATCCGGATGCTGTCGAGCAGACGATCACCGAACCCATGGTGGACCTCGCTGACGACCTCGGCGTTGCCGGACATGTCGACCAGCGCAGCGGTTCCTTCCATTGCTACGGCGTTGATGGCGTCGTACGTCCTGACCTCGTCGTAGCAGCCGAGTGATTGGACAAAAGCCGCGTTGGTCGATGAGGTGAGCCCGACTCGTCGCGGACTGTCGCCCAGTTCCTCTTCTCGCGTCTGCATCGAACGAGCGAAGGCCACCGCAGTTTTGCTGGATGCACTGGCGACGATCACTTGGTCGCAGCCGAAATCGCCGTTGTCGGCGAACTGATTCGCGAGCATCCAGCCGGTCATGTGCAGCGCCCAGAGCAGCGGTTGGAGGTGCTGGCTGGCAGCGGATGACGAGGGGTCGTTGGCCACCCGGTAGTAGCGGTTGTACCAGGGGTGCAAGTCCGCTCGGTGGGTGAACCGATCACTGCAGTGCGCTGCGTTCACGTCGTGGGGTTCGATGATGAGGTAGCGACCCATCGGGAGGTAACCGAAGAGCTCTTCGCCCACGGCGATCTCGTCGTGGTTGCTGGCCACGACGGTGGCGAATCCCCAGACCGGGACGATGCCCCAGGAGGGTTCGGTGGCGGGGAAGAAGTTCCAATAGCCGAGGATGTCACCGGCACTGGCGTACGACAGGTTGTTCGACGTGAGTCCGAACCGATCGACTCGTAGCTTGACCTGTCCGGGACCTGGCTCGGTGTCCGCTGTCGGTGACCCGACCAGTGACACGTCGCTCAGGTCGGACTTGTTGACGATCAGGTCGGTTTCCATCCCCCGATTCTCGGGGTCAGGTCCCCCCAACTACAAGTTGATGGTGAGCAGCAGATCACCGAGGGCTTCGGTGACGCCCGGTTGCGCCATGATGGTGTCGGTCACGATGGGGCGCGGCCCAGCGGCCGCGACTGCGTCAGCGAGGTCAGCGTCGACGGTGTCGATCACGAGGGTGCCGATGAGTTCGGCGTACCACTCGGCCACGCCAACGACCGACGACTCGCGGCCGAGCTCGTGGAGCAGACGATCGGCTGGGCCCTTCAACGCCTTCCCGCCAATGATCGGTGAGACCGCCACAACGTCGTTGCGTCTGGCCTGCAGTGCTGCGGTGATGCCCGGAACGGCAAGCACGGGGTCGATCGAGACGGCGGGGTTCGACGGGGCGATGATGATGCGCTCGGCGTTGGCGATGGCATCCAACACACCGGGCGCAGGGGTGGCGGTCGCTGCGCCATCGAAGCGAACCGATGTCACTGCTACATCGTGCTGGCGCCGCACGAAATACTCCTGAAAGCTGATCTCGCCCTCGTCGACGGTGGTGACCATCGTGCGCAGCCGGTCGTGGGTGACGGGTACCAACCGAAGGTCGAGGCCCCACGCCGTGGTGATCTCGGCAGTGACCGTTGTCAGGTCAGCGCCTTGGCTGAGGCGATGCGTCCGATACAGATGGGTGCCGAGGTCACGATCGCCAAGGCCGAACCAAGCGACGCCTCCGTAGCGACCGACCATTTCCATGGCCTGCCAGCTCTCGCCTTCGAGGCCCCAACCGCGCTCGGCCGACACCGCATCAGCCAAGGTGTAGGTGATGGTGTCGAGGTCAGGGCTGATGCGTAGTCCGTGCAGTTCAAGATCGTCGCCGACGTTGGCGATGGCCGTCAGGCCGCTGCCAGCGGCCGGCACGATTCCTCTGAGCAGGCGAGCCGCACCGACCCCGCCACAGATGACGACGACGGGCGCGTGCATCTCAGGCCAGTTCGCGCTGCTGGCGGGCGACGAGGTCGAGGTCGCCGTCGACCATCATCGTGACGAGGTTGACGAACGGTGTCTTCGATTGCCAGCCCAGTTTCTTCTTGGCCTTGCTGGCATCGCCGATCAGAAGGTCGACCTCGGCTGGGCGCATGAACGCCTCGTCCTGGACGACATGATCTTGCCAGTTCAGACCGACGTGCCCGAACGCAACCTCGCAGAACTCCTGAACCGAATGGGTTTCCTCGGTCGAGATCACGTAGTCATCCGGAGCGTCCTGCTGGAGCATGAGCCACATCGCTTCGACGTAGTCGCCGGCAAAGCCCCAGTCGCGTCGGGGATGCAGGTCGCCGAGCCGAAGCTCGGTGGTCAGCCCCAGCTTGATGCGAGCGACGTGGTTGCTGATCTTGCGGGTGACGAACTCGAGCCCTCGGCGCGGCGACTCGTGATTGAACAGGATGCCGCTCGACGCATGGAGGTCGTAGCTTTCGCGGTAGTTCACGGTGATCCAGTGGCCGTAGACCTTGGCCACGCCGTAGGGGCTTCGGGGATAGAAGGGGGTGTCCTCAGTCTGAGGAACGGCCTGTACCTTGCCAAACATCTCCGAGCTCGAAGCTTGGTAGAAGCGGATGTCGCGGTTGGTGTTCTTGACGGCGTTCAGCATGCGAGTGACCCCGAGCGCGGTGGTCTCACCGGTCAGAACTGCCTGCTGCCACGAGGTCTGGACGAACGACTGGGCCGCCAGATTGTAGACCTCGTCGGGGTTGACGTCTCGAAGTGTTTCGCTGAGGGAACTCTCATCGAGAAGGTCTCCCTGCACGATGTGGAGATCATCTTGGATATGAGTCAAGCGTTCGAAGTTGACCGTGCTCGACCGGCGGACCATGCCGTACACTTCGTAGTCCTTTTCGAGCAACAACTCGGCCAGGTAGGAGCCGTCTTGGCCGGTGAGGCCGGTGATGAGTGCACGCTTGGTCATGATGGACCGTCCTTCGGGGTGGAAATGTTCGTGTCAGCGGCTTCGGGAGCGTCAGTGATGCGATGCCGTGCATCGCTGAGTACGTCCGCCAGGGTCTCGTTCAACTCGATCGAGGGTTCCCAGCCGGTGTCGTGCCGCAGGGCCTCGAAGCTGCCCCGTAGGACGGGAAGATCGACGGGGCGAACGAGGCCGGGGTCGGGCTCGGTCGAAATGGGAACCATGGCTGCGCCGATCATGTCGTCGAGGATCGAGGACATGGCCACTGCCTTGCCAGTGCAGACGTTGTACGTCGCACCGCTGCGTCCAGCGGTGGCAATGAGCCGGTAGGCCCGGACGACGTCGCGTACGTCGGTGAAGTCGCGCTCGGGACTGAGATCACCGTGGGTCACGGTGCCGCCGCCAGCGAGCTCGGCTGAGGCGATTTTGCTAGCGATGGCCGGAGCAAAGAAGTTGGGTGACTGCCCGGGCCCGATGTGGTTGAAGGGTCGAACGACGACCACGTCGAGCCCCCATCCACGGTGGTACTGCTGGGCGAGCGCCTCGGCGGCCTGCTTGCTGGCTCCATAGGGAGAGCGAGGCTGGATCGGTGCGGTCTCGGTCAGTGGAAGCGAGGCTGGGCTGGCAATGCCGTATACGTCAGCGCTGCTCACCAGCACCACACGCTTGACCCGGTTCATCCGTGCTGCTTCGAGAACGGACATCGTGCCTTCTGCGTTCAAGCGGAAGGCGGTGCGAGGTGACTTCCACGATGCACCGACATCGCTGAACCCGGCGAGGTGGTAGATCACATCCGGTGCTGCGGACCCGACGAGGTCGTTCCAGGCGTCACCATCGAGGAGATCGGGACCATCGGTGTGGCCGATTCCTGTGACGTGGTCACCCTCTGAGGTGAGGTGAGCTACCAAATGCGGTCCGACGAATCCGGTCGCACCGGTGATGAGGGCGCGCATCGGCTCGGGGAGAGTCACGGCGACAGGCTAGCGCTCGCGCCCGGGGTGACACCGCCTTGATTCGGTGACCAGTAGGATCTGCGGCTCGTGACCGAGTCCCCCTCAGCGGAGTCGCCCGCTTCGAATCCAGCCGACGAACCGGTGGTCGACTTGTCGACCCCTGTTGGCGGATCGGAGGAAGACAGCGCCGAGCCGGGTGGCGGCGACGCCGATGCCCCAGCGATCGTGGCGGTGTGCATCACCGAGGATGCCGACGGCGACCTCGAGGTCTGCCTCGAGTCGCTCGTTGCGCAGAACTACCCGAACTTGTCGATCCTCGTGATCGACGCTGGCCATCCCGAGCCAATTGCTGACCGAGTGGCATCGATCGCACCCGACGCCTACCTGCACCGCCTGCAGGGACAGCCGGGGTTCGCTGCCGCCGCCAACCAAGCATTGACCTTGGTCAAGGATGCAACGTTCTTGTTGTTCTGCCGGGATGACGTCGAACTCCAAGAACGCACGGTCACGGCCATGGCCGAGGAGATGTTTCGGTCGAACGCGGGAATCGTCACTCCCAAACTGGTCGAGTGGGACGATCCTCGTCGACTCGTCAGTGTCGGCACTGGCGCCGACCAATTCGGGGTCAAGGTGGGTCTTGTCGAACCCCGAGAGTTCGACCAAGAACAGCACGACGGCGTGCGCGACGTCTTCGTTGCGCCCGCCGGCGTGCAGCTGATTCGACGTGACTTGTTCACCACGCTCGACGGGTTCGACCCAGCCATGGGTTCAGAGAACGAAGACGTCGACTTCTGCTGGCGAGCGCACGTGGCCGGCGCTCGCATCGTGGTGAGCCCGAGCACCGCCGTTCGCCAACGCACATCGGCACCCGATCTACATCCTTCGCGGCTCCTGCTGCGCAACCGATTGCGCAGCCTCCTTGTCACCGGCAGCCGGTGGACGCTCGTGCGAACCGTTCCGGTGGCGATCGTGCTTCTCGTCATCGAAGCGATCGTCCTGTTGTTCTCGGGCAAGCGGGCTCGGGCGGCATCGGTGCTCGGCATTTTGCCGTCAACGCTCACCGACCTGGCTGAGATCCGCGACCGTCGAAGCAAGCTCGAAGCGGTGCGGCAGATGTCAGACCAGGAGGTTCGTGCGCTGCAGGTCGGAGGCTCGGCCAGGCTCAGCGAGTACCTCCGCCACCGCTTTGGAGCCGGCCAAGACCGACTCGCTGGTCTCGTTGGTTCGGTGCGTGACAATCTCGGCGGTGATGAGCTCACGGCGCAGCGAGTTGCGGCTCTTGGCGCTGTGCTCCTGGCTGCGCTCGGAATCTTCGGCAGTCGAGGGCTGATCTCCGAGGGTGTGGCGCCGATCGGACAGATCCCCGTTCTGCCGGGAGCTGGTGACCTCTTGGGCGAATGGTGGAGCGGTTGGCGATCGGCTGGTTCTGGTCAAGAGGCAGCGGCACCTCTGGCGTTCTTGATCCTCGGAGTGCTCCGCTTGTTGTTCTTCTGGGGCTCGGGAGTCCTCGACACGCTGTTGGTGCTTGGGCCATTGATCGCTGGAGCTATCGGTGCATGGCGACTGGCAGAGCCGTTGGGCAGCCCTCGGGCCGCCATCGCGACGGCTGCGGTCTACGCGTGCAATCCGGTGCCCTTGGCGATCATCGGCGCTGGGCGTTGGCCGACGCTCATCATCTGGGGAGCGGCGCCGTTCATCGTGGCGTCGGCGCTCCGGTTGCAGGGTGCGGCGCCATACGGGAGCCCATACCCCCTCAGCATTCGGTTGCTTCGATTCGGCTTGCTCGTCGCGGCGACGGCGACGTTCGCCCCCATGGTGGTACCGCTGGCCATTGTCGTGGTGGCGGCGCTCGCTGTTGCCTCGGTGATGATTGCCCGCCCGGCTGGCGTGCAGGCGATGCTGCTGGGTGCTTCGGTGGCCGTGCTTCTTTCCGCCGCTCTTCATCTGCCGTTCTCCTGGCAGCTCGTTCGTAGCGGTTCCTGGTCATGGGTCGTGGGCCCGACGTCGGCGAACTCGTCGTTTGACTCGATGGCCGATCTCGTACGTTTCGCCCCCGGTCTCGAGCAGCCGGGGTTCCTGATCTTCGGTTCGCTGGCGGTGGCGTTTGGTGCGCTTGTCATCAGCAAGGGCGTGCGTTTCGATGCGGTGGCTCGCGGGCTCACCCTCGCCGTGTGTGCGTGGGGTGTGGCGTGGGCGTCCCGACGCGGGCTGCCAGGCATCGAGTTGCCGGCCGCTGACGCTCTCCTCTGCCTTGCCGCTGTTGGCGTCGCACTTGCCGCTGGAGCCGGTATTCGGTCAGCGGAGGTCGACAGCGAACATGTCAGAGCCTCGAGGCGATTGGCGGTCCAGGGTGTCGCTGGACTGGGCCTGTCCTTGGTCGTGCTGTTGGGTTTGCAGTCGTCATTCGATGGACGTTGGGATCTCGGCAACCAAAGTCACATCGGCTTTGCCGAGCTGTTGCTGGAGAGCGAACCCGGCCCGGTTCGTTCGCTGTGGATCGGAGCGCCGGAGGTGCTCCCGATCGATGGTGCTACCTCGATGGGCGGCATTCACTTTGCCGTGAGTGACGGTCGCGACCTCGACATCATCAACCGGTATGCGCCGGTGTCGAACGAACTCGATGCTCAGATCGGCGATCGTCTCGATCTGGTCGTCGACGGTCAGACCGATCAACTCGGCCGACTGGTTGCCGCCTATGGCATCGATCTCGTGATCGTGGTGCCGACACTCGCGCCGCCTCCGTACGGTGGGCCGACGTATCCGGCCGGCAATGGGATCGAATCCGTTCTGCCCCGTCAACTCGACCTGCAGCGGGTCAACGGCACGCTCGGGTTGCGGGTCTACCGGAACACGGCGTCAAGTGGGCCGGTTGTGGTGTCAGATGATGTCCCAGCGGCAGACATCGGAGCGCAGTTGGCCACCGAAGTCTCGAGTCGTCAGCGTCTTGACATGTCCTATGACCGCACCGGTCGGTGGGCTGCTGGGCCATTGCGCGACGAAGAGCCCAGATCGACGATCGAGGGTTTCGTCTTGATCGACGGTGACGGATGGGAAGCGGCGAATGAAGCGACCACGATCGTGTCGAGCAGCGACCACTTCGTTCGTGTTCGGGCGAATGGCGATCAACAGGCATCGATTTCATTCGTCACTTCCACGCTGAGCCGCTTCATGCTGGTGCTCCAGCTGATCGCCATTGCCGTCGGAGCGATCGTGGCCCAACCGGATCGCGAACCCGCTGCGTCGAGCGCCCCCACCGGCCACGACGAGGTGTCGGCATGATTCGTTGGACAACAGCAATGATCTTGGTCGGCGCTCTCGTGGCCGCAGTCCTCTTCGATCGTGTCGAGCAGGACCCCAACGAAGACCAAGTGATCGAGACGATCGTTCGCCCGACCCCTGCGATGGCCGCCGGACAGACCCTCGGTTCCTCTTGGTTTTGTGCCGTCGGTTCAGCTGGCGAAGGCACCTACGCCGATGGAGACGTGATCGTCACCAACGTGGGTGATGAAGACGCAGTCGCCAACCTGGACATTCGCACCTCTGACGGCCCTGGGCCCGGGCAGCGGCTCGAGATCGAAGCTGGCACCTCCGAGGTCGTATCACTCGCCAACCTCGGGACGTTCGACGCCGCAGGTGTTGCCGTTGAATTCATCGGTGGTGAAGGCGTGGTCAGCCATCGTTTGAGTACCGCCGCTGGAGCCACGGAAGGGTCGTGTGCGTCGGAGGCCTCTTCCTCGTGGTTCTTCGCCGGTGGCTCGACCACTCGCGACACCCGCCACTACATGGCGCTGCTCAACCCGTTCGCCAACGACGTCGTGTTCACCGCCACATTCCAGACGCCAACTCGCACCCGTCAACCGAGTGAGCTCGAGGCCCGGACGGTGCCGGCACAGTCGGTGCTGTTGATCGATGTGGGCGAGTTCGTGGCGAGAGAACCCGTCGTGGCCACCCGCATCGAAACGGTCGCAGGCGGTCAACTGGTCGTCGAGCGCTTGATCGTCGTCGATGGAACGCTCGGTCCGATCGGGGCGGCCCTCGAGTCCGGCGTGGCAAGTCCTGCGCAATCATGGATCATGCCGGCAGGCCGAATCCATGAGGGCGGCGACCACACGTTGACCGTCTTCAACCCGACGGATTCGGTGGCTGAGGTCGATGTACGTCTCGATCCGATCGATGCAGCTGATCGCTTGCAGTTCGGCCTGGTTCCGATTGAACTCACCGTGCAACCCGGCCGCTTGGCCACGATCGATCTCCGCACCACCGTCGATGAGTTCGCATTGGTGCTTCCTTATGACGTCGGCATCACCGTGACCTCCGCCAATGGCGTCCCGATCGTCGCTCATCGCTGGCAAGGCCAGCCTGGGATCAACGTCGAGGCGGTGGGTGCCAACGTCAACGAGAGACGCAGGCAGAATGACGGTGAAGTGCCCGCCGACGAGCTGGCGCCGGCATTGGTCGGGCCTGATTACGCTCAGCCGACCGCTCGCCAAGGCGTGGCCTCGAGCCATGGCAGTTCGGTTGCCTCCACACGCTGGATCGCTGCATCGGCATCGCTGTTGACCGACAACGGTACGGCGGTCGTGGTGTTCGGTGAGGAAGGTGCGCTGGTCGAGGTTCGACTGTTGATCGGTGGCAGCTTGAGTTCGCCGGTTCGCGGGTCAGTTGATGCGACTGGTCGAGCCGTGATCCCTATTGATCCCGTTGCCGCCAGTGCCGCTGTGGTGGTGACGTCGGATCTTCCCGTCGTCGCCGAGATCCAGCTGGTCAGCACCGACGTTTTCGACGTCGTGGCGCTGGTCCCAACCGTCGCCGCGGCCTTTGAAGATGGAGCCGAACAGTGATCAGATTGGCCATCCTCATCGTCCTCGCTGTTGCCGCCATTGGCCTTGCGCTCGTGCTGCAGCGTCGTCGTCCAGAGCCACCCAGCGCTCCGTCGTATCGGGCACCGTCCCAGCTGGACCGCAATGACTTTGCTGGGCCCAACGAGCTGCCGCTCGTCGTGGTGTTCGCGTCGACGACGTGCAACAGCTGCCCAGTGGTGTGGGAAGAAGTGGAACGCTCCAAGACCGACGCATTCGTGATCGAACGCGTCAACGTGCAGGACGACCCGAAACGACACGAGCGTTACAAGATCGATGGTGTCCCCACCACACTGGTGGTTGGCGCTGATGGAGCCGTGAGCGCAGTCTTCTTCGGGCCGCTCAAAGACGGTGCGCTGTCCGAGGCCATCGAGGCCGTCACCAGCTGAAAACGCATCGGCTCAAAGAACTTCTCGTTTGTGTGTCGAATTTCGCGTGGCGCTGCGTCACCTGACCACAACAACCAACCGAGGAGATGAACATGAGCAAGCGAACGCCGGTGTCTGCCACCGTCGAGCGTCACATCAACGCACCACCCGAGCTCGGCCCGAACTCTTGGTCGACGAAACCCGAAGTGATGGTCGCCGATAGGGGTCGCCGTTTCTCGTTCAAGGTTCCCGGCCGGTCGGGGCCGACGTGGTCCTATGAGCTCCGCCCAGAGGCGGGTGGGACGGTCGTGACCGAAACCGTGCGCCAAGATGTCGCTTCACCGCTACCCATCCGCCTCCTGCAAAAACGAGCCGGTGTCATCGACCGGTCCGTCGATCTGGCCAGATCCATGGCCATCACACTCGAACGTCTCGATGCCGCTGTGCAGCACTCAACAGAACCAACAGAAAGCAGCTCCTGATGGAATACATGATCCTCCTCTACAGCGACGAGACCCAGGTCCCGGATTTCGCTCCGGGAAGCCCCGAATTCGAATCGATGATGGGGGAGTGGATGGCGTTCAACCAGACGTTGATCGACGCCGGTCACTTCGTCGGCGGCGCCAGCCTGGCACCCACGGATACAGCAACGGTGATCACCAAGAGCTTCGATGGCTCATCGACGGTCACCGATGGTCCATACGCCGAGACCAAGGAACAGCTCGGCGGCTACTACTTGGTCGAGGCTGCCGATCTCGATGCAGCCATCGAGATCGCCAGCCGTGTGCCGATTCCGGTCGGTTCGTTCGAGGTTCGTCCGGTCGGTTTCCGCCCCGACGCAGCTGATTCCCCACCATCGGTGTGAACACAGCTGTTGAGCAATCGCTCCGCCACCTGGCTCGCGAGGACGCCAGCCGGGTGGTGGCGTTGTTGGCCAAGCGCTTTGGAGATCTCGATTTCGCCGACGACGCCGTCCAGGACGGACTGCTCGAAGCAGCGAGAACCTGGCCCGCCAACGGGGTGCCGGCGAACCCGGCAGGCTGGCTCCATCAGGTCGCGAGACGCAAGGCGATCGACCGTCTGCGGCGCAGTGATGTGCAGCGTCGACGTGTTGCAACGAATGGTCCCGAACTCATTGCATTGGCGTCTGATGCTGACGAGACCGACTCGTCGCTCATCGATGACAGCGGTTTCGATCCGGGCGACGAGCGGCTTCGTTTGCTCCTGTTGTGCTGCCATCCTGCACTCGAGTTGGATGTGCAGGTGGCGCTGACGCTCCGACTGGTCAGCGGCTTGACGACCGAAGAGATCGCTTTGGCCTTCCTTGTTGCCACGCCAACGCTGGCTCAACGAATCTCACGGGCCAAGCGCAAGATCCGAATGGCGAACATCGCGATGTCCTTGCCAGCCCCTCATTGCCTCGCATCACAGCAACGCTGCGGCGCCAGCCGATACCGACTGGGCGAAGATCGTCGAGCTCTACGACCAGTTGTCGGCCATGGCGCCGTCGCCTGTCGTGGCGCTCAATCGTGCCGCCGCCGTGGCCATGGCGTGCGGTCCCCAGAAGGGATTGGAGGCGGTGGATGCGATCGAGGGGCTCGACGGCTATCACCTGTTTCATGCCACACGCGGCGAACTGCTGGGTCGATCGGGGGACTCGGCCGGGGCCATTGTCGCACTGCAGCGGGCGACTTCAGCGTCTCCCAACGCAAGTGAGCGGCTGCTTCTGGCCGAACGGCTCGCTCGCCAGGTCAGCGTCAGCCGATCACGCCTTCACCGGGAAGCGCCTTCGGCGGAAGCGCCTGCGCAAACGCCTCGGCAGCCTGGACCGGATCCTTGGCCACCTCGATGAGTCGGTCGACTTCTTTGCCGTCAACGGTCTCGTGCTCGAGGAGCTGGCGGGCGATGAGGTCGAGTGCTCCGCGGTTCACGGTGAGCAGCTGGTGGCAGCGAGCTTCCATGTCGTTCAAGATGCGGCGGGTCTCGTCGTCGATCAACTTTGCCGTCTCGTCGGAGAACGACTTGGACTGCATCATGTCCTCACCCAGGAAGACCGGCTGGTTGTCTGACAACGACATTGGCCCGATCGCTTCGGACATCCCCCACTCGGTCACCATGCGGCGGGCCATCTGTGTGGCCTGACGAAGATCGTCCGATGCTCCGGAGGTGACCTCGCCGAAGATGATTTTTTCTGCGTTGCGTCCGCCGAGAGCCATGATGATCCGAGCCTCGGCTTCGCTCTGCTCGATCTTGTAGCGATCCTCGGTCGGGAGGGTCATCGTGACACCCAGCGCCATGCCGGTCGGAACGATGGTGACCTTGTGCACGGGATCGTGGCCTTCTTGGATGGCTGCGCAAAGGGCGTGGCCGGCCTCGTGGTACGCAGTGCGCTCGAGGTCGGCTTGGTTGCGAACCATCGACTCACGCTGGATGCCGAGCAGCACGCGGTCGCGGGCAGCATCGAAGTCGGCAGCAAAGACCTTCTCGGCGCCACGGCGCACGGCGAACAGAGCTGCCTCGTTCACCAGGTTGGCCAGGTCGGCACCGCTCATACCTGGGGCGCCACGAGCGATGATGTTGACGTCAACATCATCGGCCATGCGCTTGTGCTTGATGTGCACAGCCAAAATCTCTTTGCGATCCTCGAGTTCGGGGAGCGACACGATGACCTGGCGATCGAACCGGCCAGGGCGGAGCAACGCAGGGTCGAGAATGTCTGGACGGTTGGTGGCCGCCATCATGACGATGCCCTCAGTCGGCTCGAACCCGTCCATCTCGGCGAGCATTTGGTTGAGGGTTTGCTCACGCTCGTCGTGACCACCTCCCATACCAGCGCCGCGCTTACGGCCGATGGAATCGATCTCGTCGATGAAGATGATGGCCTTGCCCATCTTTCGGGCTTCGGAGAAGAGGTCGCGGACACGGCTGGCGCCGACGCCGACGAACATCTCCATGAAGTCAGAACCGGTGACCGACAAGAACGGCACCCCGGCTTCACCCGCGACCGCTCGGGCGATGAGCGTCTTGCCGGTGCCGGGAGGCCCGACGAGCAACACGCCCTTGGGGATACGAGCACCGACATCACCGAACTTCGAGGGATCACGAAGAAAGTCGACGACCTCGGTGACTTCCTTCTTGACGCCGGCGTAGCCGGCAACATCAGCAAACGTGGTGCCCGGACGTTCCGACGAATAGGTCTTGGCCTTGGACCGACCGATCGACATCATGCCGCCCATCTGGCTCTGCTGGCGTCGTGCGAGCCAGTAGAGGAAACCGATGATGAGGATGAAGGGCAGCATCAGCGGGATGAGATTGAGGAAGAAGTTGCCCGTGTTGGTGACTGGCTTGAACTCGACGTTGTTCTGACGAAGCAACGCGAGGTCGTCGGCCGGCCATTCGGCGAGACCGGTGGTGGTCAGGATCTCGTCTTCGATCGTGGTGATCTCGATGCGGGCGGTGGCGTTGTCGTACTCGACCGACTTCACCTCTCCGGATCGGACCTCTTCGAGGAACTCGGTGTACGGAATCGTGCTCGAGTCGTCGCTCGGTGCGGCCATGGTCACGATCAGGAGTGTGGCGAGCACACCCATGACGACCCAGACAGACCACTTCGGCCACCCGCCACCTTCTGGCTTGTTCGGCACGCGGGGATTGCGGCCCGGGGG
>CAYGQE010000047.1:0-40818 GCA_964351995.1 uncultured Acidimicrobiaceae bacterium
CGCCATGAGAGTGCTAACGCAGACACTACGGCAGCAGTTCAGGTTTGCGATGCCGATTGTCCAGTGGTTGCAACCATTGGCCGGTTCAGGCCACGACCGAAGTCGGCCGAGGGATCGGCCGCAGAGACGTCAGACGAAGATCCTGGCAGCGGTTTCGAAGTCCTCGTGGGTGTCAATTTCGGTCCATGCCAGTCCGGTGATGTCCAGTGCCTCAAACGCAGCACCGTTCTCGATCAAGAGTTCGTACGCACCCTCGTAGTACTCCTGGAGGTTCCGCGGATCCTGCATCATCGCTCGGAGCTCCGCAAAGAGCAGCGTGGCCGTCCCGGAACTGATCCGTTCGATACCGATCGATTCTCCAACGGCCTCAGCGGGCGCCAGCGACTTGCTGACTTTGGCCACTCGCGTGCCGCTCGACAGCGTGACCTTGACCTCTTCTGCGTCGAGTTGGATGTTCCGATCGATGCAAAGCTGATTGGCTCCGTCTCCGGCGAGCATCCTGCGCAAGATTTCGACATCGAAGACCACATCGCCATCGAACTTCACGAAGCTCGACTCTCCGACCATCTCCTCAGCGAGCATCAGGGAATACCCGGTATTGGTCTCCCGGTACCGATCGTTGATGATGAAACGGACAACGAGGTCAGGGAAGTTCTGTTGAACGAATGACTCGATCTGCTCATGCAGGTAGCCGAGAACGATGATGACTTCATCGATGCCGCACGATCGGATGTTTGTCAGCATTCGTTCCAGGATGGCAACGCCACCGACTTGGAGGAGGGTCTTGGGGCAGTTGTCGGTGAGGGGCTGAATCCGTGACCCAACCCCGGCGGCCAGGATGATCGCCTTGTCGGGCGACGGATCGGGGTTGGTCGAGGTCATTTGGCAACTCTTTCCTGATGGCCGAGTTCGATGTTCCGCCCTCGCTGCAACGTCCGAGTGATTCCAAGAACGGTCTGGCTCGCGGCGAAGACCCACAGCATGGGCGTGAGTTGATCGAGGATCAGGGCGAGCGACAGCATGAAGATGAAGACGCCCTCGTTGAAGTGGAGGATCTTGGGTTGCTCGCGAGCGAACCACTTCAAGGCTTTTACAAGATCGGATTCTCGGTTCGTCTCCGCCGATTCCGTTCGGGGCGGCATCGGCCCGGAGTCCTGCTCCAAGTAGCTGCTGTTTCGCGACACCTCGATGTGGATCTCGACGTACTTGGCGTAACCACGCAACGAGTAGAACGCCACGCCGGTGAAGGCCAGAAAGATCGGCAGGACCTTTCCAGACTGGTCATACGCCGCGTAGCCGACCGCACCGAACCAGAGTGAGACTTGGAGCTGGTCTGTCGCCCGGTCGTAGAAGCTCCCCGATGCGCTGGTGGTCTCCCGGTATCGGGCCATCTGCCCGTCCATGCAATCGAAGACGTGGCTCAAATGGATGAGAGCAGCAGCAAGGATGAAGTACACCGTGCCGCCGATCCCGATGAACGCAGCGGCGATGACCGCAGTCACGAACGATGCGAGCGTGACCATGTTCGGAGTGAACCACTTGATGTCTACGACGAAGTAGTTGCACGCGATCGCAGCGGGAGCTGTCACGAACGATGACCACCACTCGTCATCCCGCGTTTTGGCCGCCCAAAGGCGCGTCAGCTTGTCGTTCACCGATGCCTTTCAGGCCGGCACGGCAGTAGGCGCAATCCCGGGCGGGATCGACGAAATTCCCAACAGTTGGTCGACGTCCGGCATCGCTATCGGTTGTGTCACAGCGAGCGCGTCGCCGAGTGTGCGGAGGAACCGCTTGATGTCGAGTTTCGAGAGTTCACCGATGTTTCCGACTTGGAAGACTCGGCCCTTGAACGGGCCCTTGCCTTCGTAGATGATGATCGACTGCTCACGCAGAGAGTCACGGAGTCTGTCGATGTCAACGTTTGGCGGGAGATGGACCGTTGTGAGCACCGAGCACATCTCGTCGGCCTCCAACAAGAAGGTCAGACCGAGTTTGGTCATGCCCTTTCGCAGTCTCGTGGCCGTTCGGAGAATATTCGCCCGTCGACCCGTCACGGATTCGCTAAGGATGTTTGCCAACGCTTCGTCCAGCGCGAAAAAGAGGGGCACAGCCGGAGTGTTCGGGGTCTGCGAACGCTGCGTCGCGAACTCATAGAACTTGTGGAGATTCAGGTAGACGGTCTTGGCCGGCAGCATCGCCAGCTTCTCGAACTCGGTCCGCTTGCCGATGACGAAGGACAGGCCGGGGTATGAGCCAATCGCTTTCGAGCTCGATGCCGAGCAGAAGGCGATGTTGTCTCGCTCCATGTCGATCGCCTCAGCTCCGGCGCTGCTCACGCAATCGACTAGGAGGATCGCACCGTGTGATCGTGCGAGGGAGCCGATCGCTGCGAGCGGGTTCAGCATGCCTGAGCTTGTCTCGTGGTGAGCAACGACGATCACGTCGACGTGGTGACGACGCAGGTAGTTGTCGATCAATTCGAGATCGAGGACCGCTCCCCACGGGAACTCCAACAGCGAGGTGTTCCTGTTGTGAATTGCCGACGTCGCGTGGAGACGCTCGCCGAATTCGCCGTTGGAAAGCACGAGGATGTTCTGATCGCCAACGACCGAGGCCAGCATCGCCTCATTGGCTGCGCTCCCCGAGCCAGTGATCACCACCGCCTGATAGTGCTGTGGCTCTTTGATTTCGAACAGCTCGAGCAATCGAGTTTCGATGCTGCGAAGCAGCTGCTCGAACTCGATCTCTCGATGGCAGATGTCTTCGCGGGCAATGGCCTCACGAACCGTGCCCGACACATTCACCGGCCCAGGGGTAAAGAGAAGCAACTTGTTCATCAGCGAGGTCCAAACGTCCGTGGGGGAATCGCTGACGAGGTTGATCCTGCACATCAGGAGAACCGCGAGGTCCAGCAACGAGAGGGAATCAACCGAAGTCGTTGGAGGCTCGGCGAGGGAGACGGGTCCCAGTCGATGGGAGACCTCTGCCCCGTTTCGCGTAAGCACTCTCGGGCCGAGAGTGCCGGAACCTTACAGAGGGTTTCGTCGACAAGGTGCTGATCCCGAAGTTTTTTTGACGAGAAACCCGGCGCTGGCAACATTGGGCAGGACAGCGTGACGCGACTTGGGACCGTTTCGTTCACTCGTTGGTCGAAACGGTCCCAAGCGGCGTTGCAGGAAGCCCAAAATTGGAAGAGGCCCACCGAAGTGGGCCCCCTCGTTTGACCAGCACTGGCCAGGTACTACGTGGAGCGGACGACCAGATTCGAACTGGCGACCCCAACCTTGGCAAGGTTGTGCTCTACCAACTGAGCTACGTCCGCAACGGTGGGCAAGGATAGCGATTCCGTTGTGGAATCCACCAGCGATTCCGACGAGATCCCTCGGGTCCCTGGGTCAGCTGTTCGCTGGCCGGCGAGGCTCTGGAGCCGTCAATCGATCCCACTCGTCGTCGTCAGCCTCATTGGTCGCGACAGCGCCATGGCTCGGCGACGCCGAGGCCGTCGGCCGTGGTTGCGCTGGGTTGGCTGCGCTTGCAGCAGTCCCCGCACCAGTTACCCCTGCCCGGCTCGCACCCGTCGGCTGGCGACGTGCCTGCGCAGTGCGCACTCGACGGCTGGGGCTGGTCTTCACGAAGTACCAGGTGGTCAATGCCGCCAACAGCACGGCAACCACCAACAGCGCCATGATGATCAAGCGAATCTGATCGTCGCTGACCGACGTGCTGAGCTGCGCAAAGACGAACACGCCCTGCAAGGTAGCCGGATCAGGGCCCGAGCGGATAGACGCTTCGCTCTTCGTCTCGGCCTTGGACTCAGCACTGGTGCTCGGACTCAGCGCTGGTGCTGGGGACAACTGAACGTGGTTCGGCCGCCAACCGTTCGACGATCGAGCGGTGCACCGTCCTTCGGACACGTGGAACCCCGCTGTCTTGCCGGCTGGAGCTTCCCGGTGTGCGAGCCGCCGTCTCTCACGAAGTCGTCGAGCACCGACGCAAGGTGCCTATGAAACCGCTTCTTGTCGTTGGCATCGAGCGAACTCGCTGGCCGTGCCGGATCAATGCCAGCTCGCCAGAGCGTCTCGTCAGCGATCAGGTTGCCGATCCCGGCGATCCTCGCCTGGTCGAGCAGCCTGGCCTTCAAGGCCACCTGCCCAACGAACACCCGCCGATCGAGCTCAGCGCCAGTGATGGTGAAAACGTCCGCACCTAGCGCGTCTTCGTCGGGATCGAGCACCACACCCCCGAGCCGCCTCGGGTCTCGAAGGCGCAGCGCTCCCCCATCAGCGAAGTGCAGCACGAATCGATCCCATGCCGGATCATTCCGATCACTCGAGTATTCGAGGGCGTCGATGGGCGCATCGCCGTCGACGATGATGCGGCCCGTCATCCCGAAACGCAGTCCGAGCGTGCCGCCTTCATGATCGAGCACGAGCAATTTGCCCCGCCGACGAGCGGCGATGAAGGTCGTTCCGGACAGCGTCGCAACAAGAGCTTCCGGGGTGGTGCCTTCCTTGCAGAACCACTCGTCATTCGCTTCGACGGTGGCCACTTCGCGGCCGAGCGCGTGTTCGGCCGCCTGCCGATAGATCTCGATCTCGACACCCTCGGGCACGTCAGCAGTCCCGCACAGTCAGAAACGGCCGGCTTTGAACTGTTCGCTGACGAACTCGTCGACCATCGGTCCCAGCTGGTCGAATTCGATGAGGAACCCGTCATGACCGTGGTCAGAGACGATCTCGCCGAAGGTCACCCGCACACCAGCGTTTGCCTCGAGCATGTCTCGCAACTCGTGCTGTTGGCGAGGCGTGTAGAGAATGTCGCTGTCGATCGAGACGACGAGGGTCGGGCAGTTGATGCGGGCGAGCGCCGCCTCGACACCACCACGGCCGTGACCGAGGTCGTGCAAGTCCATCGCCTTGTTCAGCACGAGATACGAGTTGGCGTCGAACCGGCGAGTGAGCTTCATGCCGTGATGATCGAGGTAGCTCTCGACCTGGAACCGATTCCACAGGCCGATCTGGTCGAACTTGTCGGCCTTGGAACGACCGAAGCGGTTCTCGAGCGATGCGTCGGCTCGGTAGTGGAGCTGAGCGATTCGGCGAGCAAGAGCCAGACCCTCGTGCGGACCTTCACCGTCGGCGGCGTCGTAGTAGTCGCCGCCGTTCCACTTTGCGTCGTTGACGATCGCAAGACGACCGGTGGCACTCCAACCGATCTGCATGGCGCTGGCCTGGGCCGCACTGGCGATGACCGCAAGCGAGGCCACGCGATCGGGGAACATCGTGGCCCACTCGAGGGCCTGCATGCCGCCCATGGAACCGCCGACCACACTGAGCCAGCGGGCGATACCAAGCTGGTCGGCCAACATGGCTTGCGTGCGGACGATGTCGCGCGGTGTGACCACCGGGAACCGAGCGCCATAGGGCTTGCCATCGTCGGGGTGGGGCGACATCGGACCGGTGCTGCCGCCGCAGCCACCGAGCACGTTGGCGCACACCACGAAGTAGCGATCGGTGTCGAGCGGCTTGCCTGGACCGATCATGTCGTCCCACCAACCAGCGCTCCGTTGACCAGGCCCTGATGGGCCGGCAGCATGCGCATCGCCGGTCAGCGCGTGACATACCAAGACGGCGTTCGAGCCGGAGGCATCGAGCGTTCCCCAACTCTCGTAAGCCACCTCGACCCGATCGAGGCGTCCGCCTCCCTCGAGCGCAAAGCAACGATCCTCACAAACGGTGACGATCCGGCGCCAAGCTGGAGGGTCGATCCCCTGACGCCAACCCCCCGTTGCTGGCACCGGGGCGCCAGTGGCCGCAGAGCGGCGAAGGGGGTAGTCGGGGTCGAACATCGGCTGAGACTATCCAAACATCGCGGCCGACCCAGAGTGCAGCGGATCGCCTTTCAGCCCCGTCGCTTCTGCCACCACGCCATGAGCTCGGCACCGCCGCCGTATGCCTCGTGCATCAGAACCGAAATGACATCGACGGCGGCGGGGCCGTCGCCGACCAGAGCCGCTGCTTCTTCCCACTTCGCTCGGTCCAGCGGCAGCGGAATATCCAGAACGTCAGCGGCCCGCAGCTTGATGGCGTTGGTCGACAACGCCGAACCGAAACCTCGGCGCGCCGCCCACGCCGACACCGCTGGTGCCAGCAGGACAGCGGCGATCAAATCGAGCTCTGCGGGATCACGTGCGATAACAGAAAGGAGTGGTGTGATCGGGATGACCGTGCCATCGCGATCGACGTACGGTTCGAGAATTCGGGCCTGCGTCGGCAACAGCACCTTCGCAACTCGTTGCCGTTCGAACCATGGTCGGACCTGCGCCGGTACCGCTTCCTCATTCACGACAGGACGCTGCCACAGCGCCTTGGCGAACCGAGTCGGCACCTCGCCCCAGAGGGATTCGAGCGGCTCGATCGACCCGACCGTGGCCAGCCGACAGCGTGCATCCCCGACCTCACCTTCGACACAGGCTGCGGCCATGCCGTAGTACTCGTCTCGGAAACCAGCCGTCGCTTCACACATCGATCCCAGTCGCTCGACGGTTGGCGACATTCCCGGATCGGGAACGCCCATTGCGGTCGCCGCCGCTTCGGTCCACGTCTGACCCGATGACGCTGCGGAGCGGGCCAGGATCGGAGCGAAGACGCGCACGCTTGCGTCGAACAACTTCTCGTCGCTGATCCAGAGACCTTCGAGCGGGAGCTCTCGAGCCAGCCAATCACGAAGTGGTGCCGCATCCCGCCCAGCCAACATCGACTGCGGCAGCACCATCACCAGTCGACCGGCCTCGGGGTCGACTCGGTGCGCAGCATTCAGCAGGTGCATGGCGGCGAGGTCGGCGTAGGGACCGAGTTCGGTGCGGTGCAACGCTCGGAACGCCGCAGCCGCACGCGGTAGATCAGCTGACGACCGCGATTTCGTCGCCCGCAGCGGCGATGCAAACGGTGGATTGCCGAGCACCAGCTCGGGAACCGGCCAGTCTCTCGGCCAATCTTCAAACGCATCACCAACATCGATACGCGGTACCACCGACGCCAACCCGTGACCAGTTGCCCAGATCTGGACGACGTCACGAGCAGTTGCAACCGCCGCCAGGTCGATGTCGAGGCCAGCCACTCGCGCGACAGCCTCCGCTGGAGCAACGCCACGAGCCACGAACGCATCCAGTGCTGCCAGGACGAACGCTCCCCCGCCACACGTCGGGTCGATCGCGAACGCCGGAACGCCCGGACCAAAGGCCCGTGCGGTGATCAGTTCGGCAACAGATCGAGGCGTGTACCACGCTCCGCGATCCGCCCGATCCTGCGGTGAGGCAGCGAGTTCATTGGCCCGCACGACCTCCCACGGGTCGAGGCCGAGCTCATTCAGCGGTTGGATCCCAGTTGGCGAGATCTTGCAAGCGAGCGTCGTTCGAGAACATCTCGACGATCGGGATGTCGAGTTCGAGACGCTTCTGCATGCGCTTCACTTCGAGCTCTTGGTTCCAGAGCACGAAGGTGACGGCAAGACCTGAACCGCCAGCACGAGCCGTGCGGCCCGAGCGGTGGAGGTAGGTCTTGTGATCGTCTGGCGGATCGAAGTGCACCACCACATCGACGTCATCGACATGGATGCCACGAGCGGCAACATCGGTGGCAACAAGCGCTTGGAGCTTGCCCTCGGAGAACGCACTGAGCGCCTTCTCGCGCTGACGCTGCCGGAGATCGCCGTGGATGGGCTCGGCCTTGACGCCTTGCTCTTCGAGGTCGGCAGCGAGTCGGTCACACATGCGCTTGGTGTTGCAGAACACCATGGTGCGGTGCGACGCCTTGATGATGGCGGCCGCAACCTTGTACTGATCCATCTGGTGAACCGTGATGAACCGGTGCGTCATGTGTTCGACGGTGACTTCGTCGGCTTCGACCTCGTGACGAATGGGGTCGTGCTGGTAGCGAGTCACCAGCGTGTCGATCGCACCGTCGAGAGTGGCCGAGAACAGCAACGTCTGATGGTCACCTTCGATGCGGCGCAGGATCCACTCGACCTGCGGCATGAAACCCATGTCGGCCATGCGGTCGGCTTCATCCAGAACCACGATCTCGACGTTTTCGATGGTGAGTGCACCGCGCTCGAGCAGATCGATCATGCGACCGGGGGTGGCCATGATCATGTCGACGCCCTTGGCGAGGGCGTTGATCTGCTTGTCGATGTCGGCACCGCCGTAGACCGCGAGCGGCGTGAGGCCCACGGCCTTGCACAACGGAGCCAGTTCATCGAACACCTGGTTGGCGAGTTCGCGGGTGGGGACCAACATGAGCGAGCGGACGTCGCCTTTGGGCCCATCGGCAAGTCGTTGGACGGCGGGAATGCCGAAGGCGAGCGTCTTACCGCTGCCGGTTTGGGCCTTTCCGCAGATGTCGTGGCCCGCAAGTGCGTCCTCGATCGAGAGGTCTTGAATGGCGAAGGCAGTGTCGAAGCCCCGAGCAGCCAAGGCCTCGACGATCGGTGGTGCGACGCCCAAATCGGCGAAAGGTCGAGTCATATGGCTGGCAAGGGTACCGAAGGGAGGTCCCGACGAGCCGGATGCTGTGGTGACACGACCGCTGTTGGCGCACGCAGGGGTGCGGGCGACGACGATTCGGTCAGAGATCCCACGTGCGGATCAGCGCCTCGACCCGCGAGAGATCGGCCACATTGATCGGGTCAGGGAAGCCAGCGATCTCGAGATCACCGATCGGCGCATTGCTGTTGGCCAAACCCGGCAACGTGTCGGTTGGGGCGAAGATCTGCCAGGGGCCGGCGACGTCGGCGAGGCGGGCAGCGAGGTTCACCGTCGAGCCGATGTGGTCATCGCCCTCGAACAAGATCGTACGGCCCTGGGCAACACCGGCGTGCAGGGGAAGGTCGAGCTCGGCGTTGCGCATGTGGCGCATGATGTCGAGAACAGCGGACACGAGAGGAACCGGCTCGAGGCCGATCAACATCGCTCCATCACCGAGCCACTTCGCGATCCGAATGCCCGTGGCAGAACCAACGCCACGTACGATGCGCCGAAACTCACTGAGCTGCTCGACCGCACGATCATCCCCCTCAGCGTTGGCGTAGGCGGTGAAGCCGCCGATGTCGACGAAACCGAAGGTCCGCAAGACACGGTGGCCACCCGTTGCTGTCTCGAACATCGCCGCCGCATCAGCCATTCGCCGACCCTAGTCCCAACCGATTGACCTCGGACTCGGTTGGTAGGTTCAGAGGGTGCCCAGCTTCGCAGATGCCTTCCGCCAGACAGAGACGTGGCCCGTGCCAGCCGTTGCCGCCGGAGTCATCGACCGGAGCGGCGTGCACCACACCCACGGCGCCGCCGACGCAATCTTCCCACTTGCCTCGATCACCAAACCCCTCGTCGCCTACGCCGTCCTCGTTTCCATCGAAGAGGGATCGCTCTCGCTCGACACACCAGCTGGACCGGTCGGAACGCTCGATGGGGCTACCGTTCGTCACCTGCTCGCCCACGCCAGTGGCATGGGTCCCGACCAGCCAGAACTGGTGACCGCCCCCGCCACTCGCCGCATCTACTCGAACGCCGGCTTCGAGATACTCGGTGATCTCTTGGCCGCAGCAACCGGCTTCACCGTTGCTGAGTACCTTCGCGAAGCCGTCGCCATCCCTTTGGGGATGACGGCGACCGAACTCCGTGGGTCACCCGCCTTCGCTGCGGTGTCGACCGTGCACGATCTGCTCCGATTCGCCGGCGAACTGCTCGACCCGACGTTGATCACGCCAGCAACACTCACCGCAGCCACCACGCCGCACTTCCCGGAGCTCGACGGCGTCCTGCCTGGCTTTGGTCGCCAACAGCCAAACCCGTGGGGTCTTGGTTTCGAGATTCGCGGCGACAAGTCGCCACACTGGACCGCACCTTCGAATGCCCCGACCACGTTCGGCCACTTCGGGCGGGCTGGCACGATGTTCTGGGTAGACCCAGCGGCGTCAATGGCAGCCGTGGCCCTGACGAACCGCGACTTCGGCCCCTGGGCATCAGCAGCCTGGCCCCCGTTCAGCCAAGCAATCCTCACCGCAGCCTGATCATCACCTGGGGTCAGGTCCCCCCAAGCACAACTTCTCCGGCAACGACATGGGTCGTTCGGAGTTGTTTCGACGAACGGCATCAAGGCTTCGCTCTGGACGCCGATAGGGGCAGGAGCCTGTCCTCTTCTGAACGGCCCTTCATCATGGACCAACCTGCTGATCGCCTTGCTGTTGCCCGGGCCCGTCACGCCCTGAAGGAGGCTGGCCTTCCCATCGATGGCGACGTCGTGCAAGCAAGCAGCACGCGCAACGAAGTCCTGATCACAGGCGACTACGTCGTCCGGGTCAACCGCGAGCCCAATCAGCGGCTGCGCCGAGAAGCTGAACTCGTCGCCGAGCTGCCGCCTCGGAGCTGGACGCCCAGGATCATCGGCCACGGCGGCGACGTCGGTGCCGACTACCTGATCGTCGCCCGACGTCCGGGCCGACCGCTGTCGCGGGCGTGGCCAAACATGGCCCCTCGGGATCGCCGGTTCGCGATCGCCCAGGTCGCCGAAGCACTCGACGATCTCCACAACACGCCCGCTCCGACCACCGTCCCCCGCCTGCGTCGCACCACCCATCTGCTCGACGAAGGACCCGGGCCGACGCTTCGCCCGGTCTGGCAGGCCATCGGAGCGCTCCGTCGGTCCTCACAACCAGATCACCGTCTCATCGACCTGATCGAACGGACGGTGTCTGAGCGAGCTCACCTGTTCGAGCAGTTCGCCGTGAGTCACCTGATTCACGGCGACCTCAGCTTCGAGAACATCTTGTGGGACGGCCGGCAAATCACGGCGCTACTCGACTTCGAGTGGTGCCGCGGCGCACCCGCCGAGCTCGACATCGACTCGATCACTCGCTACTGCCGCTTCCCCTTCGCTCACGTGCCCGAGCCGGCAGCGAGCAAACAACGCCCCGAGGACTACATCGAGGTGCTGTCCTGGTTGTCAGCTGACCTTCCGGAGTTGTTCGCCACACCTGATCTCGCCGACCGGCTCCTCGTCATCGACATTGCGTTCGAGCTCCACGAACTCGTTGCCCACCCCGACCTCAGCGGGCGGGAAGACCTAGGGCCACTCCACCCCCTGAATCGCTTGGCCAGCAGGCTGCAGGCGGCCCCAGTCGAGTTCATCTGACGACGGGGCGCCCGTCTTGAGAGACCTACCACTTGAGCGGTGCCGGTCCAACTAGCCTTTCCGGCAATGGAATCAGCTCCTACCACCACTCCCGCCTGGATCGTCGACCCTTCTGGTCCGCTGCGCGGTGACGTTGCCGTGCGCGGCTCGAAGAACGGCATCACCAAGCACCTCGTTGCGTCGATGCTCGGCCGCACGCCTTCGACCATCAGCAACAGTCCTGATGTCGGCGACGTCGACATCACCATCAGCATGCTGGAGGCTCTCGGCTGTGTGGTCCACAAAGAGGAAGACCGCATCACCGTCGACCCGCAACCGATCTCATCGAGCCGAGTCCCTCTGCGCTTCACTGGCCTGAACCGCATCCCGATTCTGATGGTCGGACCGCTACTCCACTGCGTAGGCGAAGCGTTCGTACCGCTGGTCGGTGGCGACGACATCGGCTCACGACCCATCGACTTCCACGTGCAAGCGCTCGAGAAGATGGGGGCCGAGATCACCATCACCGAAGAAGGCCTCGAGGCCAAAGCTGGTGAGCTGCGCGGCGCACACATCGAATTGCCCTACCCGTCGGTCGGCGCAACCGAGACCGTGCTGATGACCGCGGTTCTCGCCAAGGGCCGCACCGTTCTCGACGGCGCAGCCACCGAGCCCGAGGTCATCGAGCTCGCACTGTTCCTTCAGCGGATGGGCGCTCGTATCGAGATGCGCCCCAACCGTCGCTACATCATCGACGGCGTCGAAGAACTCAACGGAGCGGCCCATCGATTGAAGGGTGATCGCATCGAGGCCTTCAGCTACTTGGTCGCTGGCCTCATCACCGGCGGCGAAGTTCGGGTCCATGGCTGTAGCCAGGAACGCCTCGTCACTGCCATCAGCACCCTGCACGGCATGGGCGCTCGTTTCGAGATCACCGACTCGTCGGTGTCGGCCTGGGCCGATTCGTTGTCACCCACCGCAGTCGAGACCGACACCCACCCTGGGTTCATGACCGATTGGCAGTCGCCGATGGTGGCGCTCTTCACCCAATGCAAGGGCATCTCGGTGATGTATGAAACGGTGTACGAGAACCGCTTCACGTACGTGCCAGCGCTGAACAAGATGGGAGCCGAGATCGAAATGTACAACACCGCGCTCGGCAGCATCGATTCTCGCTTCGTCGGCTCGACCACCCCGTGCTCGGTCGTGGTGCGAGGCGGGAGCCCACTCACCGGAACCGACGTCGTCGTTCCCGACATCCGGGGCGGCTTCGCCTACGTGTTGGCCGCCGCAGCAGCAGAGGGCACCTCCACCATCACCGGCACGCACCACCTCGACCGCGGTTACAACCATCCCATCGAGAACTTCCTCGAACTGGGCTTGAACATCAAGCGGGCCGACGTTCCCACACCAACCGAGGTCTGACGCGCTGTGCCCCGTCGACGTCGCGACGGGTTGATCGAGGGCGCCCCTGAAGATGACGAGGTCGAGATTCTCGATCTCGACACTCCCCTCGACGCCACCGATGACGACGTCATCGTCAGTGAGCCGGCAGCGACGCTGTCGCCACTGGCCGTACTTGCGGGAGGAATGGTCGCTGTGGTCGCACTGTTCGGCCTCGTCACCGCTGGCAATACTCCGGCGCCGGAACCGCCGGCACCCAGCATCACGGTGCCACCTGAGCCGGTGAGTGCCGAAGAAGCCGCACTGGCTGCAGAAATCGCCGAACTCGAAGCCACCTATGGCGTCGAAATCGGACCGGGCCCCGATCTCGATTGGGAGCGGGTGGTGTGGAACATCGGTACCAATGATTTCCAATGGGTCGACGATGGCTTCGTTGGCCACGACGCAGCGACCGAGTGGACGATCCGCCCAACCATGATCGGGGTCACCGTCAGCCAAAGCGACAACCTTGCACTCGAGTACCCGGGCTACTTCATGCAGCTGATCGAGGGGGCGAGGCTGCTCGTCCCCGAAGATGGCGCCGCCGATCACGTCCTGGTCGTTGTCGATGACCGAGACCCTGTCCGGTTCGAGCTGCCCGCCGTGGGCAACGCTCCGACGAGTGATCTGGTGACACCCGTTCGCTGGTGGTGGGACGGCCTCTTGATCGATGATCAGCTGGTCCTCGCCGGGGTGCACTCCCTCGAGATCGACATGGACGCTCTTGGCATCCGGTCCGGCCGTGACCTCAGCGTGTTCGACACCGTCGCCATCGGAAACGGAGAGCTCCGGCCACGGGTGAGCAGCGGCGATCAAGACCCATCGGTCGAGCCCATCGCGTTCGAAGACATCGGCCTCAGCGAAGCGGAACTGGACGACCTGCTACGCACCAACACTGAGTCGGGCCGAAGTCACCTGCTTTCGTTGAACCTGAACAGCAGCGGGGTCGAGACGGTCGACATCAATGGCCTCATACGGGTGGGCACCGTCGCTCGAACATCGACTGGCTGGGCCGTGACGTGGATTGGGAGAGACGCACAGCAATGGCTCACGACCTCGACCGACGGGACCACATGGTCGACCAAACCGATCTCCGGTGCACAAGGCGACGTTTGGTTTTCTGGATCGCGCATCTATTCGTTCCCGGTCGGGGCACCAGGTTCCATCCGCCGCTCGGGCGATCTCGGTCGCACATGGCAACGGTCACGACGCCCGTTTGCTTCCAGTTTCGACAACCTCGCTGTTGATGATCTCCTGATCGTTGCCGAGGAAACCCAAGCCTTGATCAGCGACGAACCGGCGATCATCGTCACCGACGACTACGTCGTGACCATCACCGGCGCCGGTCGGTCGTTCGAGTTGAGCGACCCCGCGACGGGCGAGGTCGTACTGAGCGGCACGCTCGACGACTCAGCGACTGGGCTGGCCTTCGATCCCTTCGGGCAGGGTCTTGCGATCAGCGATCCTGCGTCCGGTGACCAGCTGCTCACCGTCCCACAAGGCGCCCTTCTTCGAGCGTATGCAGAGGCCGGCAACAGCGAGCCCTCCAAGATCGCTATCACCCGATGGACCGAAGGCAGCAGCGACCCTGAATGGCGTATCCAGTCGGTCGACGAGGTGTTCAACGCCGCGGTGGAAGTCGAGTTCACCGTCGGCGATGGCCACGTTCTTGCGGTCGTAGCCACGACTCAGGGCGTCGATTACTACGTCGCAAGCACCGATTCCTGACGCTGCAGGATCACGCGTGCCGCTTCCTGCGTGCGCCAGAGACGTGAAACACTGGCTCCCATGAAGGGCCGGGGCGGGGACACAGACGACGAGGTGCAACTCCTCGACGTCGAACTGCTCGACACCGACGGTGCCCACACCCGAGACGACATCGTCCGCGCCCCTGGTGGCGTTCTGACCATGCTCGGCGTGGCGGTCTCGCTCGGCCTTGTGTTCTTCCTCGCCAGCAGCAGCGATGAGCCGCCAGAGCAAGCGTCACCGTCCACCACCGCTCCGGTCGACACCACCACGAGCACCCTGTCCGACAGCGAACGACGGGAAGCGGCGCTCACCAATCTCGGCGTCGTCCTCGGCGATGGGCCGGCCCTCGACTGGCAACGGGTCGATGCCGATGTCGACACGATGCAGTTCGCTTCGTGGGCTGACGGGTTCATCGGCGACAACGGGACCACCGAGTTCAGGGTGTGGTTGAACGACGGACGTGCGGTGTTCGACGAACGCCCGAGCCCGTTGCTCAGCTTCCCCAACCACCGATTGCAGACCTTCGGCGGCGAACGGCTGCTCGTCCCGAAGGATCCGATTCCCGATCACGTCCTCGTACTTCCCGCCGACGACACTGAACCCGTGCGTGTCGACCTTCCCCCGTTCGAGGATCTGCCGCAGGGCGAACTCATCGAGTCGGCTGCCTGGGTCTACGGGTCGATCGTTGGCGATCGGTTCGTCGCCGCCATCTCGACCGACACACAGGTCGATGTTGCCGCCGTCGCCCTGCGAACGGGCCGAGAGCTCTCCGATGCGATGTTCGTCGAGGTTGCGTTTGATCGCATCCGAGTGTTCGGCCACTCCTCGACACTTGATCCGATCCTCTACGAAGACGTCGACTTCACCGAGACCGAAATCGCCCAGCTGCAAGAAACGCAGAACCATGTCGAACGGGTGTACACCATCGACATCGCCACCGGCAGCGCCGAGCCAGTCGACCTGCCCGATCTTCAGTGGATCGACATGTCGCCGGTGCAGGCCGATGGAACTCTCACCGTCACCTATGCCGACGGCAACCATGGGCTCCAGACCGCGTCGACAACCGACGGCGTGACGTGGTCACGCGAAGCAATGCCGAACATGGGGTGGTTCATCGACTCGGGAACACAGCTGTTCGATGTCGGCGGTGATCCGAGCATCCGCCGTTCCCTCGATGACGGGGAGACGTGGACCAGTGCCCGCATGCCCCGCAGCGATGCTCAACCCATCCTGGCCAACAACGTGTTGGCGTTCGGCCGCTCGTGGAACTCCTCGTTCAGCGGCGAGGAGGTCCTCGTCGAATCGTCGAGCGAGGACTACGCATTGTTCATCGTCGGCGACGCCCGATTCGAGGTCCGCCCGCTCGCCAACGACACCGACCCCGTCCTCACCGGCCATCTGTGGGAGCAGTTCAGCGGCGCGGTGTGGAACGAGACCGCCAACGAGCATGTCTTCAACGACCCGACCACCGGCGAGGAGCTGCTCGGTGTCTCTGCCTCCGCCCTGGCGATTGCATTGGCCAAAGCCAGCCCGCTCAACGAGGTCATGCTCGGCCACTGGCCAGCCGACGAGGAAGCGCCAGAGTGGTTGCTCGTCGCACCGAGCGAGATCTTCGGTGAGGGCACGCTCACCGTCGACTTCGTCGCCGGCGATGGCCAGCTCTTGGCCATCGCCACCACCGCCGAGGGCTATCAGCTCTACCTCGCCGATGTCACCGGGGCACTGTGAAGGCAGGCGCTGACGACGGAATCGAGCTGCTCGACGTCGAACCCATCTCGGTTGTCTCGGTGGACCACGTGGAGACGGCGTCGGGCAAAGGCGTGGGAGCCGTGATCGCAGCCGCCGTCGCCATCGTTGCTGCGGTACTGGTCATCGGTGTTGAAAACGGCTCGAGTCCTCCTGTCGAGCGCCCTGTCGATGATGCGCCGGCCGAGGTCGAGCTGCCTCTCACCGAACGCGCAGAGCTCGAAGCACAGTTCGGTGTCGCCATCGGCGACGGACCGGGGCTCACGTGGCAGCTCGTGGACGTCGAGACCAACGCCAGGCACTGGCGTTGGAACAACGGTCGCTTCGTCAGGGACGACGGCGCTACTCAGTGGGGTATCGAGCTGGCTGCATCGGGTCCGGCCGTCAGTGAGCAAGCAAGCGCACTCATCGCGCACCCCGGTCATTCGTTTGCTCGTCTCGAGGGTGGCGAATTGCTGGTGCCAGACGGCCCAGATCCTGACCACCTCCTCGTCATTGCAAACGCGTCGGACGCAGTCCGTCTCGACCTCCCGCAGCTGACGAACCCGCAGCCGTCGGAACTCACCGAAGCAAACGTGTGGTTCTACGGGGCGATCATCGGCGATCGGTTGGTCATCCATCGCTCGGTGTACACCGAGGTCGACATCGCCGTTCTCGAGGCTCGAAGTGGGCGGGACCTGACCGGCATCGCCCACATCGGGGTCAACGGAAACCAGATCGATCTCTATCCAAGCGGCCCCGAACCCATGCTCGATCCCATCCCCATCGCTGATGCTGGGCTGACCGAAGCCGAGATCGACGATCTGCGCAACGTCGGCCAGCCCTTTGGCGACGTGTTGAGCGCCGATCTCGTCACGGGTGACGTCGAGCGCGTTGACTTCGCCGGCTTCGAATACAACAACGACCTCTTGATCGGCCTCGATGGGGAATTGCTGGTCGGTTGGACCGACACGGGCGGCCGCGGTTGGTTGTCTTCGACGTTCGACGGAGTCCAGTGGTCGACCGAGCCCCGCGGCGTCGCTCGGTGGTTGGTCAACTCCGGCACACAACTGTTCGACTTCAACTCGCAAGGTGCGTCGATCGCCCGGTCAGGCGATGGAGGCCAGACCTGGAATCTCACACCTGTCCCGCTCGAAGACACGCTTCGAACGGTGGCCGGCGACGTGGTGGTACTCGGTGATCCGTGGTGGAGAAGCTCCGAAATCGGCGGCGTGCTTGTGGACACCGATTCCAATCGGTACACGCTGAGCCTGTTCGACAACGGCGACCGGTTCGAACTCCGCGGGCCGTCGCCGTTCAGCGAAGTGATGGCGGGTTGGACCTACGATCCGGCCAGCGGAGCAGTGTGGGACGGACCGACCAACACGTTGGTGTTCAGTGATCCCAGAACAGGCGACAGACTGACCAGTGTGCGAGGCCACGCAATCGACAGCGCCCTTGCCCTCCAACACCCGATGGAACAGATGGCATTGGCCAGATGGCCAACAGGCCTGAACAACCCCGAGTGGTTGATCACCTCGCCCACCGAGGTCTTCGGGGAAGGGGCGCTCACCGTCGACTTCATCTCCGGCGACCAGTACCTCCTGGCGATCGTCACCACCGTCGACGGGTACGTGCTCTACATCGCCGATACCGAGCTGTCATGAGCACCGACGGTTTCGAAACAGACGACGAGATCGAACTGCTCGGTGTCGCCTGGCCCGAAGACACCGCGGAGTCGGCCGAGACCCTGACAACGGGTCGTTCGAAGGGCAACGTTGTTTTGGTCCTGGGGGCGCTCGTCGTCGTTGCCTTCGCGGTCGCCGCATTGGGTTCAGACAGCACTCGCGACGCCGGGCCATCAACACCAACCACGATCCCGCCAACGAGTTCGGCGCCTCCGTCAACCGAAGCGCTCGTCCCCGATCGGCCCGTTGCCCAGATCGGAGGCGGGCCCGAGCTGGTGTGGCAACGAGTCGAGTTCGATTTTGACGCCACTGACTTTGAATGGGTGGAAGATGGCTTTCTCGGCCAGGCGGGAGAGTCCGACTACGTCCTCGGGTCGAATGGGACGCTCACCGTTTCGGAGAGCCGCTCTGCCGCCGGGGAGGCTCCGATCCGCAGCTCAGCTCGCGTGAGGGGCGACGGAACCGACAACCCCTCCGAACTCACGTTTGTCGGCCTCGAGCAAGAACGTGTCGACGTGATCCCGATGGTGATCCCGGACAGCGACCTCGTCGACGTCGGCGTTCGCTTGGCCGTCGAACGCAAGGGCGATCAGGTGCTGATTCTTCAGACACTTCGCGGCGTTCTCGACGTCGAGCGGTTCAACGAGCAGTTCGACATCGACGATCCGCTGATCTCGTCCCTGATGGTCAGCCCATCGGCTGTCATCGTGTCAGGCGACGACGGTGTGGAGACGCTGCCGATCGAAGGCCTCGAGCTCAGCGCTGCCGATCTCGTGGCTCTGCGAACGATTGAAGAGCCGGTCCATCAACTTTCGGTTGCCGAGGTGAATGGAACGGCGACCCTCGTCGAGGTCGACCTGGATCGCATCGATTGGATCGCCGCGATCGGCGACGATTTCGTAGTCGGGGGTGCCGAACTGCGGCGTTCGGCCGACGGCATGAATTGGCAGCAGACAGGCGTCGACACACCTCGATTCGGTGGCCTGCTTCCTCCCGGCCCCGACGGTGTCATGGTCGGCCTTGCGTTCGACGCAGACCAGAACTTGGTGACGACGTCGGCTGATGGCGCCAGAACGTGGGATGACGTGCCGAGCCCCTTGACCAACGTCTGGCAGTTCAGCTCGGTTGCCCCGGTGATCGCCATCACCGGTTGGATGGACGAGGCCTTTGTGCCATCACCTGCAGGATGGTCAGTGCTGACCCCGGCGTTCGAACTTCGGGTCGGAGCTGATGATGATTCGTTCGCACTTCTTACGCGATCAGGAACACCGCTGCTGAGCGGATTCTCCCGTGATCCAAGCAGCGGTTTCCGCTTCGCTCCGGGCTCGGACGACATCTGGTTCGTCGACCCGACAACTGACGTCGAGATCGCGAGGTTTCCTCGGCTGCTCTTCGCTGCGGCATTCGCTGCGTCGCGAACTCTCGACGGCCAACCTCAGCTCATCGCCCTTGCAGACGTCAGCCGAGGCGACCCGATCGAGTGGTCGCTGACTCGCGTGAACGAGCTCTTTGGGCCCGAGGCACTGGCCGTCGATTTCATCCCCGGCGACGGGTGGTTCCTCGCCGATGTCACCACGATGACCGGACGCGAGCTCTACCTTGCGGAAGTGCCAGCGGCGACTCGGCCCCTCAGTGAACGCCGGCACCCGACCTACGCCGAGATGTCTCGAGGCCTCGCCGAACAGGACTGACCCGGGCTGTGCTCGTTACTGACCCGGGCTGTGCTCGTTCAGCAGTGGTTGTGTTCTTCAGCAGAGGTTGCGTTCTTCAGCGTCGGCTGTGTGCGTCGAGCAAGTGAGCAACCGCCATCGTGAGGCGACGAGCGGTCGGAACATGCAGATACTCGTTGGGGCCGTGGGCGTTGGCATCCGGGCCGAGCACACCAGTGATCACGAACTGGGCGTCGGGGAACTTCTCCCCCAGCATCCCCATGAACGGAATCGAGCCGCCCTCGCCGAAGCTTCGGGCGCTCTGTCCGAATGACGCTTCAGACGCAGCATCGAGCGCGTCAGCTAGCCATGGCGCAGTGGCTGGGGCGTTCCAACCGGGGGCGCCGTCCACATCGGTGAAGCTGACCCGGGCCCCATAGGGCGGGTTGATGGTCAACGCATTGGTGATGGCAGCCTGCGCGGCATCGGGGTCTGCGGTCGGCGGCAGACGAAACGACAGTTTCAGCGTGGTCGAGGGACGAAGCACGTTGCCAGCCCTCGCAGCCGGGGGCAGCCCGTCGGCACCGACGACGCTGAGCGTGCTTCGCCACGTGCGAGAGAGCAACTGCTCGGCCGGATCATCGCTGGTTGGCCCGGCGCCATCGACGAACGGGTAGTGATCGGCAATCGCTCCGATCTCGTCGGCCGTGGCCTGGGCCTCGGCAAGCCGGCCAGCAGGAATCTCGACGTTCAACTCAGGGAGCAGCAGCTCGCCGGTTGCCGAGTCTTCGACCCGGTCGAGCAACTGGCGGGCGATGCGGAACGACGAGGGAACCATGCCGGAGGCATCGCCAGAGTGCAGACCCTCGGTCACGATGTCGACCGTCAGCCGGCCCATGACCATGCCTCGCAGTGAGGTCGTGACCCACATGCGGTCGTAGTCGATGCAGCCAGAGTCGAGGCAGACCACCAAGCTGGGTGTGCCGATGCGATCGGCCAGCGCATCGATGTAGGCCGGAAGGTCGGGAGAGCCGGACTCTTCACTGGCCTCGATGAGCACGACGCAGCGAGCATGTGAGCCTCCAGCGGCATGCACGGCCTCGATCGCAGCCAGGCTGGCGAAGGCGGCGTAGCCGTCGTCGGCACCGCCCCGTCCGTACAGACGATCGCCTTCCATCACCGGTGTCCATGGGCCGAGGTCGTCGCGCCAACCCTCCATCTCGGGCTGCTTGTCGAGGTGGCCGTACAGCAAGACCGTGTCATCGAGATCAGCGGCAGGATCCGTCGCCGGAATCTCGATGATGATCATGGGCGTCCGCTCGGGTAGCTCCATGACTTCGAGCGTCATGCCCTCGATCGGCCGCTCACGACACCAGCCTGCGATCAGCTCGACCGCCTCGGCCATGTAGCCGTGCTCGCGCCATTGGGGGTCGAAGTCGAGCGAGACATTCGGAATGGCGATGTACTCGTGCAGGATCGGGACGATGCCTTCCCAAGCAGCGTTGGCGTGATCAGTGACGAGGTTGGCGTCGAGCAGTGTCATGGGCCGAAGAGTACCGGCCGCGGAACGACCGAAGCAGGCGTCACTCGAGGGCGTCGAGCATGTCCTCGTCTGGCACATCCGCGGCATCGTTGGGATCGGTTCCGAGCTTCAGTTCGTCGTAGTCAGACACGCCGTCGCCATCGCTGTCGGCAGCGAACGGGTCGGTGCCAGCATTGACCTCGTCAAAATCGCTGAGCCCATCCTTGTCGGTGTCGGCCATCTCGGGGTCGGTCCCGAGCTTCAGCTCGTCGTCGTCGGACAACCCGTCACCGTCGGTGTCATCTGTCCGCTGACCGGACAATGCGCTGCCGGACCCGAAGACGAAGACGTCGCCCTCGCCAACGGTGCTGGAGTCGATCCCGTCATCGCCGCCGACGACTTGGCCGTCACCAAAGTTGGGCCTTGGGCTGATCTCGAGCGTCTCCGAGGCTTCGTCGATCAGCCTGGCGCTGTCGACATTCAACGGATCGGTGCCGATGTTGACCTCTGTCCCGTCGTTCACGCCGTCACCATCGGTGTCGGCATTGTCGGGATCAGTTCCTCGGATCACCTCAGCCTTGTTGCTCAGGCCATCACCGTCGCGATCGTTCTCTGTCGGCTTTGTCTTTGCATCACTCATGGTTCCCTCCGAATTCAAGAGATGCGTATGTGGCAGGCAAGCTAGCAGACCGAAGTCGTGTGGTTAGCTGGCGCTACATTTCCGACGCAACCGCATCGTCGGTGTCATCGATTTCCCCGCTGTCGATCGGGCCGGGTGCCAACTCTTCGCCGTCGGCTCGACGCTGCAGGTAGAGGAACCACAAACCTCCAACAACAACGGCGATGCCGCTGACCCAGTGGTTCACGCGAATGCCGAGAATCTCCGAGGCCTCGTCGGTGCGCATGCCCTCGACGATGAACCGAGCGACGCCGTACAGCATCATCCACAGCGGCAGGATTGCTCCAGGCTTCAGCCACTTCTGGCGGTCGGCGAAGATCAACGTGGCCGCGATGCAGAGGTTGAGCAATCCTTCGTAGAGGAAGGTCGGGTGAAAGGTCGAGAAGCCTTCGAACTCGGCGCTCGGGTTGTCGATCTCGACCGCCCACGGCAGATCACTCGGACGACCGTAGATCTCCTGATTGAACCAATTGCCGAGACGCCCGATGGCTTGAGCCACGGGGATGCCCGGAATGACCGAGTCGAGCAAGCCGGTCACGTTCCAACCCTGCGAGCGGACGTACCAGACGCCGACCGCCACGCCCAGAACAAGGCCGCCGGGAATACCGAGGCCACCCTCCCAGATCTTGAACGCATCGAGCCAACGACCCTGATAGCGCTGCCAGTCGGTCATGACGTGGTAGATCCGAGTGCCGATGAGGCCGGCGGGCACCGCCCACTTGGCGATCTCGATGATGTCGTCGCCGTTGCCACCGCGGGCTTCCCAGCGCCTCCGCCCGATCTCGACCGCCGCCAGCACACCGAGCGCGATCATCAACCCGTAGTAGTTGAAGTTCAGCGGACCGATCCCGAACGAGTCGCTCGATGGAGACGGGATGGACGCAACAACATTGGCCAACAGCACGAAGAAGAAACTATCGGCTCACTCGTTTCCTTCCCGTTCACCACATTGGGAGGCCGGGAACGGCGGAGCTTCCCGGCCTCGCGAGTTCAGCGGAGTTGGTCGGCGGTGAGCGCGAAGAGGTCGGCGGCGCCGGCTTTCACTGCACCCAACAGGCCATTCGCTGTGGGAAGGGTCTGCTCACCGAAGAAGATCGCCGAGACCAGCTTTGCCTGATAGAAGTTGGCGTCGTCGCCCGATGCATCGATCAACTTCGCACCCGCATTCACCGCTGATCGGGCCATGAAACCCCCGCAGACGACCGTGCCGAGCATGCGCAGGTATGGGGCCGATCCGGCCAGGGCGTCGTAGGGGTCGTCGAGTTCGAGCAGCCATTGAGTGGCGTTGCGAGCAGTTGCACAGGTCTCGACGAGATTGGCGCCGAACTGCACGGTGGCCTCGTTGGCGCCGAGTTCACTCGCCAGCGCCTCGAACGAAGCCAGCAGGTCGAAGATGACTCCGCCGCCGCGCATCGAGAGTTTGCGTCCGACGAGATCAGCGGCCTGAATGCCGTTGGTTCCCTCGTAGATCGGGCCGATTCGAATATCGCGATAGTGCTGCGCCACACCGGTTTCCTCGACGTATCCCATCCCGCCAAAAATCTGCATCGCAAGCGAGGTGAGCTCGCTGCCGAGGTCGGTACAGAGACTCTTCGACAGCGGAATCAGGAGATCAGAGAACTCCTTGGCTTCGGCTCGTTCGTCGGCGTCGGCCGCAGACGACGAACGGTCGATGGCAACTGCGTTGGTGTAGGTCAGCAACCGCATGGCGTCGATCCACGAGCGCTGTGTCATCAGCATTCGACGCACGTCGGGATGGTCGATGATCGAACTCTGGACACCTTTGTCGGCGCCGCGAGCGGTGCCCTGCTTGCGTTCGATCGCATAGTCGAGACTGTCCTGATACGCCCGCTCGGCGAGCGAGAGCCCCTGGAGCCCCACCGAGAGCCTGGCGTTGTTCATCATCGTGAACATGTTGCGCATACCCGTGAACTCGTCACCGACTGGCCAACCGATGGCTCCGCCGTTGTCGCCGTAGGCGAGTACGCAGGTCGGGCTGCCGTGGATTCCGAGCTTGTGCTCGATCGACACGCAGGTGACGTCGTTGTGTTCACCCAATGACCCGTCGTCGTTGATCAAGAACTTCGGCACGGCGAACATCGTGATGCCTCGGGTGCCGGGAGGTGCTTCCGGAGTACGAGCCAGTACGAGGTGGATGATGTTGTCGGCCAGATCGTGCTCGCCGTACGTGATCCAGATCTTCTGGCCGGTGATTTTGTACGAGCCGTCGCCAACTGGTTCGGCTTTCGTGGCGACCGCACCGACATCGGAGCCAGCTTGGGGCTCGGAGAGGTTCATCGTGCCTGTCCACTCGCCGGTGAGCATCTTGGGCAAGTACAGGTTTTTCTGCGTGTCGGAGCCATGGTGCAAGAAGGCATCGATGGCGCCCTGCGTGAGCAGCGGGCACAAAGCAAAGGCCATGTTGGCGCTTGTCAGCATCTCCTGAATGGCAATGCCGACGACCCATGGGAAGCCACCGCCGCCGAAGTCTGGATCGAACGGGATCGCTCCGAACCCCGACTCGACGTACTGCCGATAGGCGGGCTTGAACGAGTCAGGAGTGACCACTGAACCGTCTTCTTGCCAGGTCGTGTGGATGGTGTCGCCATCGACATTTGTCGGTGCAACGACCTCAGCAATCCAGCGACCGACCTCAGCCAGCACCATGTGCACCGTCTCCTGATCGACGTGACCGAATCGGTCCGTCCCGAGAAGTTCAGGGAACCCCGACACCTCATCGAGTACGTAGCGGATATCGCGAAGGGGTGGGGCGTAGTCAGTCACGTCGGACGAGCCTACTCACGCCCAGGGCCTGCGGGCTGATCCACGCGACTCATGAGCAACGAGAGCAGCGGGTAGGAAATCTGACTCAAGTTTTTGGGTCGTTTGCACCGATGACACAGCAGCGCCCATCTGGAGATTGACTGTGACAACCACGATTGCAAACCCCGATCCCCCCGTAGAAGAGGAGCACGAGGCTCCACCGGCGAAGGGTCGGCACACCCGACGGGCCCTTTTGCTCGGCGGAACCGCCGTCCTCGCCACCGCCTGCAACCCGCTCGGCTCATCCGGAGACGAC
Source organism: uncultured Acidimicrobiaceae bacterium (assembly GCA_964351995.1). Lineage (GTDB taxonomy): Bacteria > Actinomycetota > Acidimicrobiia > Acidimicrobiales > SZUA-35 > SZUA-35. The sequence continues at coordinate 24,700 of CAYGQE010000047.1, forward strand.
GCCACCGGCGAAAGAGAGGCGGAGACCCCACCCGCCGAGCTGTCGATGTTCGACGGCGAGCAGCCCCTCGTCGATGACGGCAAGGGCAACACCGAACCCGACAACCAAGGCCCACTCATCGCTCCTGGCGAGGACACCGCACCGTCGAGCACGTCATCGTCAACCACTCCGCCCACGACCAGTCGCCCCAGTGGGGGCGGAGGAGGAGTTGGTCCAACAACGACGGCCGCCGTCGCCACCACGCTGGCGGCTCCGTCCACCACTGCCGCCGCAACACCGTCGACCACCGGCGCTCCGGCAACCACAGCACCCACAACGCCAGCTCCGACAACGGCAGCACCCACAACGACGGCGGCACCCACGACCGCTCCGCCGACCACGGTCCCGCCGCCTCCGCCTCCGGCTGCCAGCGCTCGCCTCGTGACCTCGCGGCTCACCTTCGGCATCACCCCTGAAGTCGACGCCAGCATCGTCGCACTCGGCATCGGCGGCTGGGTCGAAGACCAACTCTCCAAGAGTCGGCCAGACCCCTCGGTTGAGAATCTGTTTTCCAGCTACGAGATCCTCAACGCCAGCCCCAAACAGGCCTATGACGCACTGCGGGATGAGGGCGACCACTACCGAGAGATCACGCACGCCCAGCTGGTCAGGGCTCGCTACAGCTCACATCAGCTGTTCGAGATGATGACCCACCTGTGGATGGACCACTTCAACATCAACTTCAGCGGCGACCAGAACGCTTACACCGTCACCTACCAAGAGCAGGTCATCCGGCCGAACGCCATGGGACGGTTCGTGGACCTCCTCGTTGCTACCGCTGAATCGGGGGCGATGATGGAGTACCTCGACAACACCGACTCCGACGCTCGGCAAGGCATCAACGAGAACTACGGCCGAGAACTCCTCGAGCTCCACACCTTCGGGATCGACGAGTCAGAAGTACAGATCTACACAGAGGCCGACGTCGTCGGTGCCGCTCATGTCATGAGCGGTTGGGCTCGGGAAGGCGATCGCAACAGCGCCAACTACGGGCAATTTCTCTACCGGCCCGAGTATCACTCGACCGAATCGGTGTCGATCCTCGGCGGTCAGTGGACCAATGCTGGCCTTGCTGGCAAAGCAGCAGGCGACAGCCTTCTCCAGTTCCTCGCCCGCCACCCCCAGACCGCGGAGTACATCTGTTTCAAACTGTGCCGCCGCTTCGTCTCGGACCTACCGCCGGCAAGCCTGGTCAACTCTGCCGCTGCGGTGTACCTCGCAAATGACACTGCCATCGTTCCGGTTCTCCGCCACATCTTCAACAGTCCGGAATTCGCCGAATCGGGTGGCCAGAAAGTTCGTCGGCCGATCGAGTTGTTGTCCGCAGCAATGCGGTCGTTGGGAACCAGCGTCCCGATGGACCCGCAGTCCGACGCTGCTGAGGATCTCATCCGTGCCCTCCAACGAATGGGGCACCAACCCTGGACATGGGAGATGCCCGACGGCTTTCCCGACGAAGCACTGCCGTGGGTGAACTCGACTGCGCTGTTGCTCGGCTGGGAGTACACCAGCCTGCTGGCTCGGGATCAGCTCACCAGGCAAGACGACGACTCGCCGTTGGTGACCGACTTGTCAGCGCTCCGAGGCAACGCAGCAACCGGCGGCGAACTGTTCGACCGGCTGAGCTTCCGATGCAACCTCGGCACGCTCCCCGAGTCGCTGCGAGACGAGCTCCTCGGTCTGGTCGGCGCCACAGCGGTCACACCCGCAAACGACATCGACGATGACGATCTCATCGAACTCACCAGTTTCTTGCTCGCCCACCCACTCTTCATGCTTCGTTGATCGGATCCTTGATGCCTTCCACCGCCCACGCTCCGCTCGCGACCGCCACACCACCCAATCGTTCATCGCGACGCTCATTCCTCCGGAAGTCCGCCGTCGCTGCCGCCGGCGCCGGCGCCACCCTCGCCATGGGCCCCCAGCTTGCGTTCGCCACCCCTTCCAATCCAGCAACGGGCGACGCTCTTGTCGTCATCTTCCTTCGAGGAGGCGCCGACGGTCTGTCGATGACACCGCCCACGGGTGCCGCCTACGACTCGTACGCCGCCATTCGACCGACGATCGCCATCACGCCGGATCAGTCGCTTCCCCTTGATTCTTCGAATCTCAACGCAGTGTTTCCTCAGGGCCTCGACGGTGTGGTCGGTCTGCATCCCCAACTGCTGCCTCTGTATGAGAGCGTCTGGGCCAACGGACAGATGGCCGTGCTCCCCGCCTCAGGGTTGCCCGACAGTGAGAGCCGGACCAGAAGCCACTTCACGGCCATGGAGTACTGGAAGCGCGGTTCGGCCAGCTCGTCAGTTCGATCAGGCTTCCTCGCCAGAGTCGAAGCCGGCCTCAACGCCCCGGGGCCGGTCGCTGGCGTCTCCACCGACGGCAACACGAATGAGATCCTCCAAGGGTCACGCCACAGCTTCAACGTCAGCGATCTGAACAGCTTCGGCGTCAACGGATTCGTCAACCGGGCTCGAGCCGAGGGCGCACTCCGCTCGATGTACACCGGCAACGGCATGATCAACACCGAAGGAGCATCGACGCTCGACGTGGCCGGCATGTTGCAGGCGCTGTCGACCGACGGCACCGCTTTCCCCAACACCGGCATCGGTCGCGACCTCCGAGACGTCAGCGTCATGATCAAGGCCAACGTTGGTCTCGTCAGTGCGGTCGTGGACATGGGTGGGTGGGATCAACACAACGAACTCGGCACGGCAGTCGATCCTGACGGCCGCTTCTACCGGACCGCCGACCAACTCGGTCAGGGCCTCCGGGCGTTCATCGACGAGCTGGGCCCTGAGGGGCTGGCGGAAACCACCATTGCCGTGATCTCAGAGTTCGGCCGAACCGTCGACGAGAACGGCAACGGCGGCACCGACCACGGCCGGGCGGGAACCATGTTCCTCATCGGCGCCGGTGTCCAAGGCGGCGTCTTCGGCAACGACTATCCCGACACCGTCACCGAGGATCCGAGCAATCGCCGGGCCTTCCGCGTCATGACCGACTACCGCCAAGGCCTCGATGAGATTCTGACCTCACGTGTCGGCGTCACCGGCATCTTCCCGACCATGGCACCGGGCACCCCGCTGGGCGTCGTTCGGAGCTGACGCCATTTCGTCGTCGGCTGATCCGATAGGTTCGCCACCATGATGGACGGTGAGTACGTATTCGATCGCTCAGATCCCGAGCCCACCGATCTGGTCGCGGCCGAAAGCGATCAGGTCGAGCCGATGCTCATCGAACTCGGTACCGGCGTGTTCGCTCTGGTTCGGCCCGAGGTCGGCTTCGGTGAGAGCACGATCGGTCTCGTGATCGATGCCGACGGTCTCACCATCATCGACACCGGTTCGACACCGGTTCGCGGCAAAGTGGCGCGCTCCGCAATCGAAGCGCTCACCGCCGAGCTCGAACTGCCGCTGAAGCGGGCGATGGTCACCTCGAGCCGGGTGCCCTTCACCGGAGGTTCTGCTTTGTTCTGGCGGGCCGGGTTCTATGGCACTGAAGCCACGAGTGACGAACTCGACCAGCCCGTCAACCACCTTGCCATCCGCCGTCTGCTCCCCCACTTGGCGCTGGCCTACCCCGACACGTTCGAGACTCGACCGGTCACCCACACCATTGACGAGGACGTCTGGTTGACGCCATCGATCCGGGCACTTCCTGCGACCGGCGAAGCACAGAGCAACCTGATCGCTCACTTGCCTGGCGTCGACACGGTCTTCCTTGGCGCACTCGGCTCGTTCGGAACAAGACCGCTGGCGTTCGCCGGCGATCCCGCCGCATGGGCCAACCAACTCCGTGGTGTGACCGAACTTGCATCGACGTTCGTGCCGGGCCACGGCATGGTCGGTGGACGAGCCGAAGTTGCCGGGCTCGCCAACTATCTCGATGCCTGCGTCACTGCCGATGGCGACGATGTTGGGCCAGGACCGTGGGAGTCGTGGGCCAACCCTGAGTTCGATGCCATCAACTCCGAGCGGGCGGCGCGGTTGGCTCGCGGTGATGGCTCAGTGCCGGCCTCGATGCTGGAACTCCTCGGCCTGGGCTGAAGGCGCGGTGCTCAAAACGCACAACGCCCCCGGCCGAAGCCGAGGGCGTTGTGAGCGAACAACTCGATGATGTCAGTCTTCGTCGATGGGGTCGGCGACGAGTTGGGCGTCGACCTGATCCATGGCGTCGTCTTCAGACACCTCGAGAGCGAAGGACAGCTCTGACACCAAGACCTTCCGGGCCTTGGAGTACATGTTCTTCTCGCCAGCGGAGAGGCCCTTGGCGCTTTCCCGGAGCGCGAGGTTTCGCACGACTTCAGCAACCTGGTAGACGTCACCAGACTTGAGCTTCTCCTGGTGGTTCTTGAACCGCCGGCTCCAGTTGGCTGGCTCTCGCACGTCCTTCTTCGAAAGCAGGACGAAAAGATCCTCTACGTCTTCGAGGCTGATCGGTGGCCGCATGCCGACTTCATCGACCTTGTCGACCGGAACTCGAACGGTGAGATCGTCATGGGCAGTCTTGAGGACGAAGTACTTCGTCTTCTCACCGCCGAATTCGATCGTTTCGGTCTTTTCGATGATCGCTGCCCCGTGGTGGGGGTAGACGACTCGGTCACCGGACTTGAAGGTCATGGATCTCCTAGAAAGCTGCCCCGACGTGCCCGGGAATGCCGCGACAACGGCAACAGACCTTCCGATTGTAGCGTTCGATCGGCCCGCTCAGAGCGTATTCACCTTCGGTGAAACCCGAGTTCTTCGCTTCGCTCAGAACATCGAACTCTGTCGTCTCTCAGAACAGGGTGGCGACACCGGCGAAGGTGCTCAACACCATCGCCGCCACTGCCAGCATGATCATCCAGAACATCAGGGGCTTGCGGGTGCGCAGCGGCAAGATCTGGTCGTTCGCATCGTGGGTGGGGCGAGGCGTCGTGACACGCCCGTTCCCTTGCTTGTGTCGAGCCATGTCAGTTGTCCATTACTACGAGGGTCTTGGCGATCTTGTCAGAGAGTCCCTGGTTTCGTTGGTCGACCAGAACCAACACGCACGTGATGAACGTGGCGAGCAACCAGAACAGCCCGCCGATGATGGGAACCAGCGTGATTGCTCGGATGATCATCCGCTTCAGCGCAGCTTCGTTCGTCAGCCGGGAACCATCTTCGTTGACGACCTTGATCGACATCGCCATCTTGCCGGGTGTGGCACCTCGGTTCTTGTGGAAGAGGTACTCGTAGACGAACCCGATGAAGCCCGTCCCCAACGTGACCAGGATCTGTAGACCCACCGACACATCTTCCGCAGCTCCCCCGGCGAGTGCGCTGAACCCAACCGCACCACCAAGGAAGACCAGACTCACGACCACCGTAGGTACCAGCAGGATGAAGAAGTCGATCAAGCGAGCCACGAGGCGACGCCACAGCGCCAACTGCAAGCCGCCAGCAATCCCCGGCGACCCGAATGTCTCTGCGGTCGGAACGGCTTGGGGGCCACCCTGCCATTGTGCCCCATCCCAGTAACGCTGGGTGCCCGGCGGATCGCCCTGGGCGTTGTACCAACCGGGAGGCTGTGTTGGTGAAGAAGTGGACATGGCGTCCCTTTCGAAGAGGCTGAACGGGGCGAGCATAGTCTCGGGCCCTTACCGCCTTGCGCCTTGGACCCACTGTCAGGTCTTGGACCTCACCGGAGTCAAGACGCCGGAGGGAACGGGCACGGGGAGACCAGCGGCTAGCTTGGCGCCATGACTGGCACGGCGCTCGCACCACAACGTGCCCGCTTCGACCAGAGCCTCAGGCGTGCTCCCGCAGTACTCGGCGCCATGGCACTTGCTGCACTTCTGGGCACTGACGATGGCGTGGTCCTGTGTCCCTACCGCCGGTGCACGAGCGGCGACTGTCCACTGTGTGGCACGACTCGGGCTGCCGGGCGTCTGCTCCGGGGTGACCTCGCTGCCAGTTGGGAGGCCCACCCCATGGTGTTGATACTCGCCTTGCAGATCCCGGTCTGGATCGCTGTTGCGCGTGTTGGCGCCCGGTCGGCCTCGACTTCGGGCCAGACGTGGTGGCAGCGCAACCGGACGAGCGTGGCGCTCTCGAACGTCGGCCTCGCCACGGCAGTCTGGATGGTGCGACTTGCACTCGGCGACATCGCCGGTCCGTCAACCCTCACCATGCCCTGGTAGGCGATTGCCTGTTCCCTCAGCGGCGTAGGGCATGGTGAGCGTTGAAACGCAGTTCTCAGTCCTCGTACACGTGGAACGTCAGGACCTTGTCGCTGAGGCGACGGTTGTCCTCGTCAACGAAGATCCACCAGTGATCGAGATAGCACGGAATGGAGAAGATCCCCTGAACGATGCCCCGGACGAATGACATCAATGGCCCAACCGGCTGGAAGGTGTCGGAACGAAGCAGCGTGATGCCCTGCTGCTTCTTGCCGATCGTCTGCCCCGTCGTGCCCTGGAGGTAGATGAAGTTGTAGATCCAGTAGCCAAGGTAGGCAACAAAGAAGAGCACGGCGAAGAGTGCGCCGAGCGCATCAGCGATCGAGCTCATGATCGCAATGAGGATGAACCCAACGATGTAGATAGCCACGAAGATTCCGGCGTCGACGAGGAACGCCACGAAGCGCTTGCCGTTCGGTGCTGCGTTGCGTCCGCCGCTGCCGGCCAGACCGGCGCTTTCAGAACCGGGGACCGCCTGCGGGCCTCCCTGCCAACCGGTGCCGTCCCAGTAGCGCTGGGTTCCCTGCGGGTCGCCTTGGGCGTAGTACCAACCGGGCGGTTGTGTCGGGGGGATGTCGGTCATGTTGAGCTTCCTCTGTGGCTAGTTATTGCGGAGACACTACTCACCACTGCCGTGCGACTGCAGGATGGTGACTTCATGTGGGAGGCATCCGGCCGATCACTCCGTTCGAGTGACCGGCCGGAGTCCACCAGACAAGTACGACTTCAAATGCGGTCGTCAAGATCAGCCCGAACAACACGAAGCTGTTCGTAGGTTCGGAACGAAACGATCACGAACTCGGCTTGGATCCGGAGCAGGAGCAGGTAGAGCAGCCCCACCAACGGAACAACCAACAGGCCAACGACGATGCCCGCTGCACCACCGCCGTTGATCATCGTGACGATCGCCATCACGACGGTCAGGATGCAGATGACCACAACGGCGAGGATGTAGAGAATCCGGATCACCTTGGGGGCCAAGAACGAATTGAGGCTGAAGTCGAACAGCGTTGGGAAGAACCCCTTGTAGTCGTCGGCCCTGCCCATCTCGGGGACGACCGAACCACTCGTCGGCGGCGATCCCGGATCAGCGATCGCCATTGCCGCTTCCGGTGTTGCCTGCGGACCGCCCTGCCATGCCGCACCGTCCCAATAACGCTGGGTGCCGGGCGGGTCGCCTTCGGCCTGATACCAGCCCGCGGCTCGCGAAGTATTGATGTCACTCATGTGGGTTCCCTCCAGATGTATGAGCTTGATGTGTTTGCGACCGGACAATAGTCAACTCGATGAGGTGGCGCACTCTGCATTGCAAGTCGCTCTAACGTGACGGCGTGAACGTGTCGATGAGTAGGCCATGAGTCGAACCATTCTCGTCACCGGCGGCGCCGGCTACATCGGCAGCCACACTGCGCTCGCCCTTCTCGAACAGGGTCACGACGTCGTGGTCGCTGACGACCTGTCGAACAGCTCGGTGAAGTCGGTCGAGGCGGTCCAACGATTGGCGGAACGAGACATCGCGTTCATCCAGGCCGATCTCACTGACCCGTCGACGCTCGATCCGATCTTCGAAGCACACCCGATCGAAGCGGTGATTCACTTCGCTGGGCTCAAGGCCGTTGGCGAGTCCGTCGAGCAGCCGCTGCGCTACTACCAGGTCAACCTCGGCTCGACGATGAACTTGCTCGACGCCATGATGCGTCACGACGTCTGGGACTTCGTCTTTTCCAGTTCCGCCACGGTGTACGGCGACCCAGAGATTCTTCCCATTCCGGAAAATGCCCCCACCGGGCCCACCAACCCGTACGGCCGCACGAAGCTGATGATCGAAGACATCTGTCGAGATCTCGCAGCGTCGGACAAGCGCTGGCAGATCAGCCTCCTCCGCTACTTCAACCCCGTCGGCGCCCACGCCAGCGGTGAAATCGGCGAAGACCCCACTGGCCACCCCAACAACCTCGTGCCCTACGTGATGCAGGTCGCCGTTGGTCGCCGTGAATTCTTGAGCGTCTACGGTGACGACTACGACACTGCCGATGGCACTGGCGTTCGTGACTACATCCACGTCCTCGATCTGGCCCTTGGCCATCTTGCCGCCCTCGACCACATCGAACCCGGTTGCGAAGAGATCAACCTCGGCACCGGCACCGGCGCTTCCGTGCTCGACATCGTCCACACCACCGAACGCATCAGCGGCAAGCCGATTCCCTACAAGGTCGTCGGTCGTCGCTCCGGTGACATCGCCACCTCGCTCGCCGACCCCACAAAGGCCAACGAGAAGCTCGAATGGCGAGCCGATCGAGGCATGGACGTGATGATCAGCGATGCGTGGCGTTGGCAGTCGAAACATCCCCACGGCTTCAACGGCGAACCCGCAGCAGACTGACCCCATCAGTTCGAAGTCGACCAACAGCGCAGCTCAGGCGATGGCGAGCGCTTCGGCTCGTGTGCCCAGCGATTGCTGCGCACCTCGCCGCATGACAGCCACGGCAGCGACGCGTACGGCCCATCGGGCAGCGTCCGCCACCGACAAGCCGTCGGCAATGCCGTCGGCCAGACCACCGCAGAACGCATCGCCAGCAGCGGTGGTGTCGACGGCATCGACGCGAATCGACGGCACCATCATCACCACGTCACCCTCCACAACCAGGGCACCGGCGGCGCCCAGGGTGACGACCACCGTGTCGGTCGGCAACGCTCTGGCTTGATCGACGAGTTCGTCCTGCGTCGTGGCGGTGTCGAAGCCAAGGAGTTGTGCGAGCTCGCCTTGGTTCGGCACAACGATCGATGCCGCGTCCAACACTGCGGACAGCTCTGCTGAAGGACCCACGGCGGGGGCGGGATTGACGATGAGTCGACCCGTTGCCCCGGCAACCGCGAGCGCGGCAAGCGGAACCTCGAACTGGGCGAGGACCACCGATGGGCGAACCGCCTCGACGGCCGCCCTGACATCGTCGACAGTGAGCCGAGCATTCGTGCCGGGGCTGACCGTGATCGAGTTCTCACCGTCAGCGGCAACGGCGATCATGGCAAGACCCGTCGGGACACCATCGATGACTCGACCGACGAACGTCACACCATCGGCGTCGAGCGCATCCAGCAATTGCTGGCCAGCGGGGTCGGAGCCAACGCAACCAACGAACGCCACCGAGCGCCCGAGACGGGCCGCAGCCACAGCTTGATTCGCGCCCTTGCCGCCGGGCGACCACAACGCATCGCCACCAAGCACCGTTTCACCAGGCACCGCAAGATGTTCGACCGGAACCGAGATGTCGAGATTGGCACTCCCAACGACGAGCACGTCATGGGTTGCGGACGTCGAACCGTCACGCATCAGCCCATCGTTCATCAGCCCATCACGCATCAGCGGAGCGCTTCGTAGATCTCCTTGCACTCCGGACACACCGGGAATTTCTCTGGGTCGCGGCTGGGCACCCACTTCTTGCCGCAGAGCGCTTCGAGAGGTGTGCCCTCGATGGCGCTGGGCATGATCTTGTTCTTCTTCACGTAGTGCGAGAAGCGATCGTGGTCGCCCGGGTCATCGAGCGATGTGTCGACGTCTTCGTCGAGGAGAGTGTCGGTATCAGACATGGCGACCATCTTCGCTCACGCGTCGGCTGTCGCCAACCAGATCTGCTGAAGGATGTCTTCGGGGAGCTGTCCAGCTGAACGAGCAACGACCCGATGGTCACTGTCGAGATAGACCGTGAAAGGGAAACCACCGGCGCCGAAGGCGAACAGCGCATCGAACTCGGGAGAGTCCCGCATGATGGGTCCAGGCCATTCTTCGCCCTCGAGCCAGTCCTGAGGAGGAAAGTTCGGGTCGCCTTCTCGCACCGCAGTCGAGACGACCACGATCTCGAGCCCTTCGGGCACAGCACCTTCGTCGATCAGTGCCTTCACCGCAGGAATCTCATCCTGGCAGTGGGGGCACCAATGGGCCACGAACATGATCACCCGCGGCGTGCCGTCAGCGGTGATGGTGACCGGTGTTCCGTCGAAGCTCGTGCCAATGACGTCTGGGGCGACCACGCCGATCGCTGCATCGTTTGATGCTTCGGTGACAGGGATCTGCGGCGGCATGGCTTCGAGCGGTTCGCCCACGACGCTGACGGGTGCGAACTGCTCACCCGGCGCAACGAGCTCGCCGCTGACTTCAGCATCGCTGGTCTCGTCGACCGGAGCGTCAGCATCAGCGCCTTCTTGCTCAACCGCTTCGTCACCTCCTGCGGCATCTGCTGCCGTTGTGGCTGTTGACTCCTCAGCGCCGGCATCGGCAGAGTCATCGGAGTCAGCAGAACAGGCGGCGGTCAGGGCGAGGGCGCACAGCACGGCGGCCAGACGGGACATGGAGCGAGGCATCCCACCAGTTTGCCACGGCGAGCGGCCGACCAAGGGGCAGGTACCGTGCAGCCAGTCACACTTCAAAGACCAGGAGTTGCCCATGCTCGACACCGGAATTCCCGCCCCGACGTTCACCGTGCCCGCGCACGATGGCACCGTCTTCGATCTCACCGCCGAACGCGGACACTGGGTCCTCGTCTGGTGGTACCCGAAAGCCGACACCCCTGGTTGAACGCTGCAAGGCACGGGCTTGCGTGATCAAGCCCAACAGTTCAGTGATGCAGGTTGTCGCGTCGTCGGCATTTCGTTCGACACGCCCGTAGACAACGCAGCGTTCCGCGCAAAGCACGACTTTCCATTCGACCTGCTCTGCGACATCGACAAGTCCGTCGGCACGCTCTATGACGTCCTTCGCGACGCCGACGACCCGTTCGCCGACTACCCGAAGCGCATCAGCTACTTGATCGATCCCGACGGGATGATCGCAAAGACATACGAGGTCAGCGATCCGGCTGGCCACGGCTCTGAAGTCCTCACAGATCTGGCGGCATTCCAGTCATGACCAACGTCCGTCTCGTCGACACCGCAGAAACCAAGACACTTGTGGACGCACCACCGGATGGTCTTGTGTTCCTTGATGTGCGGGCACCAGAAGAGTTCAATGCCGGCCGTCTTCCGGGTGCCATCATGATCAACATCTACGACGACACCTTCGCTGATCAGGTGTTGGCCCTCGATCGATCGGTCCCCTACCTGGTCTACTGCAAGGCAGGCAGCCGTTCGCGTGCAGCGGCCGAATTCATGGCTACGAACGGTTTCACCGATGTCGCAGACTACGGCGGCGGTTGGCTGCAATGGTCAGCGTCGGACGGTCCTGTCGAGAGCTGAGGCTTAGGGCTGTGCTGGCGTCAAGGGGCCAGTGCGGCACGTGCGGCGAGAGCCACCTCGGTGACTGCGGCTGCGGCCGCTGGCACGATCGGCCCCAGCTGGAAGAAGATGTGGACCATGCCGTCGTAGTCGGTGTGCACGACCTCGTTGCCTGCTGCTCGAAGCGCATCGGCATACGCTGCTCCCTCGTCGTGCAGCGGATCGAACTCGGCGGTGATGACCAACGCTGGCGGCAGGCCTGACAGATCCTCTGCAAGGAGCGGCGACGCTCGCCAGTCGAGACGGTCACTGTCGTTCGGCAAATAGTTGCTCGAGAACCATTCCATGGTCTCGAGCGACAACACATAGCCCTCGCCGTTTCGGTTCAGACTGTCGAACTCAGACATCCGAGCATCGACACCGGGGTACACCAACAGTTGAGTGGCGATCTCGAATCCCTCGACGTCACGGGCCATCAAGCACATCACTGCCGCAATGTTGCCTCCGGCGGAGTCCCCACACACGGCGATCTTGGCGTCGGCGCTGGCGAGGTCTGCCCGATTGACCCACACCCATTTCACGGCGGCAAAGCTGTCCTCGATCGCCGCCGGAAATGGCGCTTCCGGAGCCAGCCGGTAGTCGACCGAGACCACCGTGGCCCCGGACTGTGTTGCGATCTCGCGGCACGGCTCGTCATGAGTGTCGAGGTCACCGATGGTCCAACCTCCGCCGTGGAAGAAGATCACGATGCCCACCGGGTTCACCGGCCGATAGATCCGCACCGCCAACGGGCTGACCGGTCCTTCGATCAGCAGTTCAGACACCGAAGCGATGTCGGGCCCGGGCGGCAGGGCCGAGAGCAGCTTGTGATACGCCTCGCGGCGCTCAGCCAATGATTGTTCGGCCACGGGAGGCGCCGACGCCGCCCCGGCGTTGACCAAGTCAACGATCGGCTGGATGTGAGGATCGAGCGGCATGGCCGAGACGCTAGTGGCCAAGAGGCAACTGCATCACACCGGCTTCCGACGCCAGGTGGGTCATTGGCACGTCGTGATCACCGGTTGGCACCCGATCGACGATGAAGCCGTCGCTGACCCCGATCCGCAGCACGTCGGGACGCAGCCGGCCCAGAAAGCGGTCATAGAACCCCGCCCCGAACCCGAGTCGTCCTCCCACTCGGTCGAAGGCGAGGCCTGGAACCAGCACGGCGCTGATCTCGTCGTCTGGAACGACCGGGGCATCAGCGCCGGGTTGGGTGTAGCCGTAGGGATGCGTTTCCCTGGGTGCTCGGCCGTCATGCACCGACAGCACTCGCCCGCTGGTTGGGGTCCGGGTGAGGGCCAGGCGGCGAGGAGGTTGATCGTTGAACAGCGCACCGACGTCTGCCTCGCCCGGCATGGCATCGAAGACCACGATCCATCCGCCGAGATCGAGCGGGTCAAAGAAGTGCCGAAGGGCAGCGCACACGCGGGCGTGATCAACCGCCAGCGAGGCCCGATTGGTGAGGGCGCGACGCCGAAGATCAGCCTTCGGATCGGGTCGAGCATCGGGCCGAGAAGCATCGGTCATGCGACGGAGGGTAGCGAACAACCACGTTCTGCGACCGCTGGTGAAGTGCTCACCACCACCAGTGACAACCGGCTGGGTGAAAGCACCCTCACCCCAGCTACGAAGGCAAGAATTGGCTAGAACATCGGAGCGCTCCCGCATGCGCGTTTCGCCCCATGAATCAGATCGCTCCCGCACTCCGCCCCTCACGCCTCGGCCTCGCTCTGGCGCTCTCCACGTTGACTGCTGTTGTCGTGGCTGGCCCCATTGCCTATCAGGCCGTGAACGCTCGTAGTCAGCAGATCGCGCTCGACGGTTCGATTCCGACTGCGGTCACTTCGATCTCGCTGCCCGACAGCAGCGACAACACCGCATCGGTCGCCCCACCGACCACGACGGTCACGCTGGTGTCCAGCGACGTGACCAATCCCCCAGCCGGGCCATCGGTCACCACCGCCTCGACACCGACACCGACACCGACTTCGAACAACGACACCACGGCGTCGACCGCAGCAACGCCAACGACACATGCTGCGCCGGCGACCACGACCCCCGCCACCTCTGCTCCCAGCACGACAGCCGCCCCCGCCACCGCTCAAAGCACGACAGCAGCGCCCAGCACGACAGCCGCCCCCACCACCGCAGCAGTCGACGCAACGCCACCAAGTACAGGCCCCGGGCCAACTCCGCCAACGGTGTTGGCGCCGTCCACGACACACGAACCCGAGTCGACCGCCCCGAACGGTCCCACGGCGAACACCTCAGACAAGGTGGTCACCAGCAGCACGATTGGTGAGGCTCCGGTCGTACCGGATCATCCCACCACGACGGCCACGATCGACCCCGATCTCGCCGCTCCGAACTGCACCACCACCGCTGTATCGGTTGCAGATGACGTCGTCACAACCACCTCGACCTGCGGGCCCACGACCACCCAACCAGCGACGATGCCCAACACCGACGACTCCGTCGACGACGACACACTCGGTGAGCCCGCCTCCGCCGGCGTCATGGTCGATGGAGTGCTGCCCGTCGATCAGCCAGAGACGCCGGACGACGCCGAGGTCAGCCCCGAAGCCGTGTCTCCCGCCGATGAGCCGCCCGACGACAGCTCCACCGCTCCCGAGCCAAACCAGGACGAACCGGGCAGCAACGAAACGAGCAGCGGTCAGCCGACCGATGCTCCTCTCGAGCCCGTGGCCATCGAGCCAGACAGCGCCGAGACTGTCACCGCCTGATCTGCACCGGCTTCATCGGTGCCATCACGCCCGAATGATCGAGGCGTCCGCCGTGTTCAAGCTGCCGATGCCCGCCGATCACGTTCGTTCGATCCTCGGCGCCGACGTTGTCACCACGTCACACGATCGCCCGGCGTCCACCGGCGGCTGAACAAGATCGAATCCGGATGGCCGCTTCTATCCGCTCAACGCTTGCCGAAGCTGACATCCGTGGCCATGAGCGGGATCTGCGTGCGAATCGTTGATTCCAAAGCGTGTTGCGAGGTTCGCTTTCGAGGCTCGCAACATCGAACGGCGACTGGTGGATCGCTGAGGGGAACCAGATGAGCGGTGCGTTGTTCACAGAAGGACGTTCGGGCGACGACTGGGTGGGCCGTCACCGGTACACCGTCGAGGAGCTTGGACTCGTCGGCGACGCCGCTACTGCACCCGAGATCGACAATCTGACGCTGCTTGCCGCCAGTGTTTTCGATGCCCCGGTGTCGCTGCTCTCGATCGTCCAACCCGAGCGGGACCGGCAGTTCTTCACCAGCTCCACCGGGCTCGCTGAACCCGTCAAGAGCGAACGACAGACCCCGTTGAGCCACTCGTTCTGCCAACATGTCGTCGCACGTGGTCAAGTCCTCGTGGTCGGTGACTCCCGCAAGGAACCGCTGGTTGCGAACAACCCGTCGGTGTATGAACTCGGAGTCATTGCCTATCTGGGCACCCCGATCTACAAACACGAAGGCGAGCCGATCGGCGCGCTGTGTGTGATCGAACATCAACCCCGCGTGTGGACGCTCGATGATGCCAACAAGCTCGACCGGCTCGGAACGTGCGTTTCCGAAGCGATCAAGGCCCGAGCCCAGCTTCTTGATCTCAACCGGCTTCATCGCCAAGTCCTTTCGTCCGCTGAGCGGCTGAGCAGCGCCGTCAATGCAGGAGCGGTGGGGCTGTGGGAACGCGAAGTTGGCACCGACAAGTTCTGGGTCTCGGAAGAGTTCGATGAGATGCACGAAGGAGCAGCTTCAGGCTGGACTGGGCTTGGTGATCTGATCGCTCGGTTCCATCCAGATGACAGACGGGACCTCGAGGACGCAATGCTGGGTGAACGTGAACCCGGGCGAAGCTACGAGTGGGTCTACCGATACCGAAACGATGACGGTTCGTACCGGTGGATGCGCTCGACGAGCACGCTCCTCCAGCGACAGAACGGAACGAGCGTGATCGCTGGCGCCACCGTCGACATCACCGCACATTCCGGCACGGGAACAGAAACTGGTGTTGCTCGTCAATGACTTCGAGCGCGAAGATCGACCTCTCGATCGTAGAAACCCCTCTCACGACTTCGACGAGTTGCTCCACGATGAGCCGGCACCGCTCTTGATCAAACCGTGGAACAGCTTCACCACCGACTCTCGATCCTGAGGGCAGATGCCGTTTCAGACTGCGTCTTCGCTGCTCGGCTTTTCGTCGACCGGTGCCGTTGTTGAAGATGGGACCGAGATCGACTGCCCTCTCACGAAGAACCCGCCACCTCTCGACGGCGAGTTCTCTGCAGTTTCAATGCGACTGGCGCACGACAACTGCGCTGAAGTTTCGATGCAACTGGACTGAAGTTGGGATGCAATTCCCAAGAAGTCTCAGTGCGATTTCGCATCAGCTGTAGCGCCGCACCTGTCAGTCATCAATGTTCGCATCTCGTGTCACAACCGTGGCTGGCCACCGCTGCTTGATGAGGACGACGGCACACGGGAGGTGCCCAATCTGGAGCGATTGCGACATCCCAATGTGGCGCTTCCCTCACACATTCGCCGGTTCCCGGATGCGAGGCGTCTGGTACTACTCCGGGATTATGCGCTGCCTTTGCAAGGATCGACCGCACCCGAGCATAAGTGCCGT
>CAYGQE010000048.1:0-23635 GCA_964351995.1 uncultured Acidimicrobiaceae bacterium
GCCGAGATGGACCAGAAGATCCGGCGATCGCTGCAGATCTCCCCGGTGCAGCTACGTCGAGAGCCGTAGCGGCCTCGGTCGCTCGATCAATCGTTGACCACCGAGACACAGCGCTGTCTCAATTAGCAACCAGTTCAGTAGCGAATATCTCGCAATCCAAGAAAAACAGAACCAAACAAAGGAAGACATCATGAAGACCATCACCGAACATCCACGAGCGACATTGCTGTTGCGTATCTCTTCGGCCCTTTGGGTCATCTGGGGGCTCGTTCACATGGGGGCCGGTGCGCTGACGATGAGCCGAGGTACGACCGAGGCGGTGCAAGGCATCGCCGACGATGTCGAGCCGACGTCGCTCGAGATGGCCTACCCCGACGCGGTTGGGGCGGTCATCAACCAGCACGGCTTCAATCTCTTCTGGATCGGCATCGTGACGCTCGTGTGTGCCGGCTTGATCTGGCGGCGTTCCGTGGCCGCTGTGTTCCTCGCCGCTCTCGTCGGCGGTCTCGCTGACATTGGCTACTTCTTGTTCCTCGATCTCGGTGGCTTCGTGAAGTTCATGCCGGGGACCCTCATGACCATCTTCTCCGCAACCGCCATCAACACGAGCTTCATCGCCTACTTCACCGACCCCAACCGCACGACCGCCTGAGAGGCATCACCATGGACATCACCACCGCAATCGACTGGGCATCGCAACGCTCGGTTGGCACCCTCATCACCATTCGGCGCGACGGCCGGCCTCAATCATCCGACGTCGCCTACTGGATCAAGGACGGCAAGATCGTCATTTCGCTCACCGAAACACGGGCCAAAACCCGCAACATCGCGGCCGATCCAAGGGTGGTCTTTCACGTCAGCGAGCCCCGGCAGATGTCGTACGTCTCGTTCGACGGTGTTGCCGACCTCTCGGCCACCACGACGGAACCCAATGACGAAACCGCCGATGCGCTCGCCGAATACTTCGAGGCCGTCAGCGGCAAGCCGCACCCCGACTGGGACGAGTACCGGCAGGCGATGATCGACGAGCAGCGTTTGCTCGCCACCATCACGGTCGGCTCTGCTGTTGGTTGGCTGCACTCGTGAATGTCAGTTGCTGGTGATCGCACCCACCGCCGAAGCGCGCCGGTGGCCGTGATCTAGGCTCCATTTCTGTGACGTGCTCGAGGGTTGTCTCGTGGATTGGCGCCCTGGCGGTGCTGGTCGTGCTCGGCGGGTGCGGGTCCGCTTCGACCGACATGGCCGGGCCCGCAGGTGACGATGGCCGTGCCGCTGCGGGTTTGGATGGGCCCGTCATGCGCCACGTCGAGCCCTCCTCCAGTGAGTCAGAAGATGCGTTGATCAGCGGTGTGATCGAGATCGAGGGTGACTGTCTGTATCTGGCGTTCGACGAGGTGGGCGAGCGCTACCCCGTTGTGTGGCCTGCATCGACGGCTTGGGATTCCAACACCGGTCGGGTGCTGCTGGCGAACGGCGAATCGGTCGGCGAAGGGGACACCGTCAACGGCGGCGGTGGGTACTACTACGTCGGCAATGTGGAGGCGATCGCTGGATCGACCGCAGCCGATCGGGCTGGCGAGTGCGTCGACAACCCCTTCGGCGAGATCGCCGTGGTCAACAATCAGCCCGATGCGATCGTGGCTGGCGATCAGGCGCTCGATGGGGAGGGGCCGAGTGTGGATTCGGCGGAAGCAGTGCAGCTGGACGGCGAGTGGTTGGTCAACGACTTGATCGTCGATGGTGAGCGGGTCGTGATCGACTCGACGTCGCCGCTTACAGTCTCCATCGAGGACGAGACGATCAGCGGCACGGCGAGCTGCAACTCGTACAAGGGCGAACTCGACTGGTCGATCGAAGCAGGGTTCGGCCGCTTCGTCGTGTCGGAACTGAGTTGGACCGAAATGGGCTGTGCAGCCGAAGTGATGGAAGTCGAGCAGTTGTTCTTCACCGCTTTGCACGCGGTCGACTCCTACGAGGCTGCCGACGGGCTCTACGTCGCCAAGGCCGGCAGCGGCACCAACTTCCACCTCGTGAGGCCCAGCGGTGGAGGCTGACCATCAACGACGCCCGCTGCCTCCGTGCCGCCGACGGTTGAAGGCCGATCGAAGATTCTCGTCGCACCATGTAGCGCGATCTCGCTTCGCTGGCGTTTAGGGGTGTGCATCAACGAACGCGAGGCGTTGAAGATCTGATCGAGGCGGCGAGGCCTCGGCTGTGGCGGGCATTCGTGGGTGCGCTTGGCGTCGACCGAGCAGATGAGGCAACGGCAGAAGCACTGGCATACGCCTGGGAGCATCGGGATCGGGTCTTCGCCATGGAGAATCCCGTTGGCTATCTCTACCGGGTGGGAACGACACGGTCGACGCCGCAGAGGGCGCCGCTGACGCTCCCGGCTCCGGAATCGATCGGCGTTCCTGACATCGAACCAGCGCTGATCCCCGCGCTGCTTGCCTTACCGGAAAAACAGCGAGCTGCAGTGTGGCTCGTGCACTCCTGTCAATGGACCTACGCAGAGGTCGCCGAAGCCTTGGGCATCGGGACCTCGACCGTTGGCACGCACGTGTCTCGGGCTCTGGCCGCCCTGCGGAGTGAACTGGAGGTCGCTCATCATGGTTGACATCGAGCAACAGCTGCGCCACTACGGCGACGCACTCGCCGAGAATTTCGGCCCAGCACAGATCGGTGGGGTGATCGAAGCAGGAGACCCTGGTCGGGCGGGGTCCTCTGATCGCCACCGCCTCGCCTTCGCCGGGATCGCCGCTGGCCTCCTGCTTGCTGTCGCTGGCGCCTTCGTCCTCAGCAGAGGTTCTGACGACACGGTGATCACCGACGAACCCGAGCCGACCAGCACACTGCCGATCCCCGATGATCGGTCAAACGGGGGCGAGATCGGCGTGTTGTTGCCGAGCGACCCGAGCTGGTTGGTGTTGCGTTCCGACGAGTTCGAGCAGGAGCCCGGCGCGGGAAGCGGCGAGGTCGTGGTCTTCGATCTCGACGGGTCGCTCGTGATCTTGACGGCGAGCGAGACGCCCGGCGCCATGGAGTCCACGTCGTTCGCCGACGCTCCACCCGAGGCCGCCTACAACCGTGTCACGATCTACGGCGGCTTCGAAGCGTGGAGTCTTGGTCTCACTGGGTTCGACATCGACCCAGCGGTGCTGCGGTCTGCTGCCGATGGGATCGTTCGGACCGAGGGTGGTTGGTCGCTTCCTGGTGCCGACCTGGTCTTGAGCGAACCAAGCAGCGCCCACTTGGGCGGAACGGCGACGGCGATGGACGTGGCGCCACGGGCCGAAGACGGGTCGATCGACCGCTCGCGGACCGTGACCATCAATGCGAATCCGGGCACCGCGGGCCAGCTCTACCGCACCTTGGGCGAGGCGAGCTCGCTTGGTGTCACACGGGCCGAGGTGGACATGTTCGGCACCACTGGGTTCCTGATTGGAGAGAGCGGGGAGGCCGGCGAAGGCATTGGGTTCGCCATTGCCTACCGAGACGGCAGACTCTTCGAAGCCCAGACCACGTCGCAAAATGTCGACCTGGGTGCACTTCTCTCGTCGCTCGAGCCGGCGACCGAGGCTGACCTCGATCGACGATTGGATGAAGCCGAGCAGATCCGTGAAGCCGAGCTGGCGGCAACACTCGCAGAGCAAGAACCCATCGAGGTCGTCGAGTTGCCGAGGTTCCTGGCCGCGCAGCCTTGGACGCCAGACAGGGTCTACGACCCGTCACTTTGGTCCGACGACGACCGAGCACTCGGCCAAGCCATGCAGGAACAGGTCGAGGTTCAATCGCGGCTTTCCTGGCTGCAGGGGTTCGATCGAAGATCCAACCCCGACCCGCTCGATCCCGAGGTGTTTGTCACCGTGACCGAGGTCTACTCGTTCCACATCGCTCACGGGGGCGACATCGACGGTGCGCCGATCTCGATCGGTCGCTTCTCGGGCCGAGTGACTGGCTACGAGGATTACGCCAACCTCAACGTCATCGATGGCGACGTCGCCATCGCCATGAGGAGCACCACCCTGACTGCTGACGAGCTCGCAGCGTTTGCAGCAACAGTCGTTCCCAAAGACGAGAGCGCACTCACCGGACTCACCCCGATCGACCCTGCCTGGTCGCTCGTCCTCGACGAAGCCTCTCCCTACGGAGACAGCGCGACGGGGCCGCCCAGCTACAACGTCCTCTACGGCGATGGCGCTGGAAACGAGATCCTCGTCGTTGTCCAGAAGATTCCCGCCGCCGTTGTGGCGCTCGAGTTGTCGTGGATCAATGAAGACCCCTCGACCGACCTTCGCATCGGCGACGACGGCTGGCTGATACTGGAGACCTGGTATCAGGAGACTGCTGAACCAATCGACCGGTCCGAACCTCCTGACACTGCCCGCTACCTCCGGTACGACGATGACCTTGGTGTGCTGCTGACAGTGTGGGGCGACCGACCACAAGCCATCGAGGTGCTGGCCCAAGGTCTTCGGCAAGTCGATGAGTCAACATGGCGAACCACCGTCGAGCCGAGCCTCACACCCTTCGACCCAGACCTGAACTGATTTCTCAGCCAACGGCCGAATGGCGTGGACGGCGGAGACGCCTACCGAGTGACATGGACGACGCGTCGTGGTGTCGACCAGCCGTTTGGCCCTGCTCCCAATGCCCGGCCCGAGGGTCGGCTCAGCCCTCGATCACTTGGAATTGCCCCATCATTCCCGTCTCCTCATGATCGAGGATGTGGCAGTGGAACATGTACGGCACGTCCGGGTTCGTATAGCTGTCGAACCGAGCGACGATGACCACTTCATCGCCTTCGCGCAACAACACGGTGTCTTCCCAGCCTGAATTCTCTGGGCCCGGGGCCTCGCCGTTCCACTCGACGATCTGGAACTGCGTTTGATGCACGTGGAAGGCGTGGATGCCGTCGAGTGAGGTGATTGTCCAACGTTCGGTGTCACCGAACCGAATGGTCTCGTTGACCACGGACATGTCCATCGTGTCGCCATTGATCACCCAGCCTTCGCCCGTCTCGTCCAGCACGAACTCGCGCTCGTTGTCGATGGCAACGTCGGCGAACGACTCGAACTCGGCGAGCTCAGTCGGGAGCGTGCCGTCGGCGGGCAGGGAAGAGTCCACTCGGAGTTCGACGACGCGACCGAACTCCTCATCGAGCAATGCGGTGGTTCTGCTGCTGGTGTCGACGATGATCTCGACTCGATCTCCCGGTGAGACCTCAACACTCGTGACCTCCACGGGGGCCTCGAGAAGTCCGCCGTCGCCGGCGATCTTCCACATCACGCCAGCGTCGAGAGTGATTTCCTGTACCCGAGCTTGGTTCCCGTTCAGGATCCGGAGGCGCACGAAGCCCTCGGGAACGTCGACGTACGGGTCGAACGTTCCGTTGACCGTCAACTCGTCGTTCTGGTCGCCAACGGGGGAGTCGTTGATCTCGAAGAACAACTGGCCGTCATCGTCGAACTCTTTGTCCTGCAGCACGATCGGAATGTCGTCGACGCCATAGGTGGAAGGGAGCAACGCAGCATTGGGATTGTCGTCTTCCACGATGATCATGCCGACGGCTCCGGCGTACACCTGCTCGGCCGTGGTGCCGTTGCGGTGCGGGTGATACCACAGCGTTCCCGCCGGCTGGATCACGTCGAACTCAGCGAACCAGGTGGTGCCGGGGTCAATCGGTGTCCACGGGCCTCCATCGGCCTCGGCGGGAACGTCTGCTCCGTGCCAGTGGGTGGTGGTGATGTCGTCGAGATTGTTCGTGACCCCAATGGAGAGTGACCCTCCGCTTGGCCACAGCATCGTCGGACCGAACACCGACTGGCCGTTGTACGCAAGGGTCGAGGCGGCAATACCGTCGCGGTACTCGTGCTCGCTCTCGTTCAACTGCAAGTCGTAGCGGAAGGTGTCGCCGTCGATGGTTGGCTCGAGCAGCGGAGGGATCATCAACTCGTTCACGGCGGGCACGCCAGGGTCGACGGCTTGGGCGTCGCCTCCGCCGCCCCCACCGGGACCGCCGCCGTCGCCGCATGCGGCGGCCACGACGATGATCAGCACCGCGGCAAGAGTCTTCAGGGTCAGTGAGTTGAAGATCGGGTTCATTGGGTCAGCCGTTCCAGTAGACGCAGTTGTTGACGTGCCCTCGGCTCTGCTCGGTTCACCGAGCCACGTCAACCGAGAGGGGACGTACGTCACCAGCGTGCGGAGCGAACCTCAGAGTTACCCAAGAGCCAGGTCGGAACTGTGTTGACATCTGCGGTGCAACGTCGAACGATCCCGCTCCGGGAGCGATGAACACACGTTCTCGAACCAGTTCTACCCGAAAACGAGTGTGCGTTTGGCCCCTCATACCATCCTGGTGTGGTTCCGAAAACAGATGAATGACCTCTGAAGAGATGCCCAGCACGACGGGCGTTGCTTCGACCGACGAGCGACTGAGAGCACTGGCCGAACTGGTTCCAGGATCGATCGACGCCACGTGTCTCGATCCGGCGTTCGATGTAGTCGCTCTTCCGGCGTCGGTCTTGGACTTCGGGTTCACGACATCGGGATGGGCGGCAAGTGGTGTCAGCCGACCCCTCGATCTGGTGCACACGGAGGA
This sequence comes from uncultured Acidimicrobiaceae bacterium, assembly GCA_964351995.1. GTDB lineage: Bacteria > Actinomycetota > Acidimicrobiia > Acidimicrobiales > SZUA-35 > SZUA-35. Next base: position 6,605 of record CAYGQE010000048.1, read on the forward strand.
TCACGCCATCGTCATGGGGCTCATTGGTCGAGCGAGAGTAGAAGGGCTCGCTTCGGCCTCGATTCGGTTCACAGACATCGATGATCGCTGCCGGCTCCACGTGATCGACCTGGTCAGCCACATCGGCGTCTACCTGTTTGTCCGTGGCGGCGAGTTGGCCAGGGTGGAATCTGCGCAACGCAACCCGGGTCGATCAAGACGGCTCGTGCTGCACCGAGATGCGTCGGCTCGACTGCTGTGGGCTGATGAAAACGTCACGAGGGTCCTGGGATGGTCAGGTGATCAGCTCGCTGCAATGACGGCCTTGGACATCGTCCACCCCGATGATGCAGACCGTGCGGTGGACTCCTGGCTCATGATGATCGCCGGAGGTGAGGCCGTCCCGATCCGATTGCGGTACCGGAACGCATCGGGTGAGTACTGCTGGTTCGAGGCAACCAACACCAATCACCTTGCTGATCCCGAACGTGGGTTCATCCAAACAGAACTGATCGACATCGACGGGGAGATGATGGCGCTCGCTCGGGCCCGAGACTCCGAGTTGCACTTCGCCACGTTGACTGAATCGCTGCCGATCGGTGTCCTTCAGGTCGACGGTGATGGTGCGGTTGGCTTCGCAAATGATTGGATGAGGAGCTTCACCGGACTCGACAGCGAAGCGCTCACCGACCTTGGATGGATTGCTCCAGGCGATCGAGACCTGTTTCGTTCCACCATCGCTGAGGCAACGCAGGGAGGACTGCATCTCGAATGCGACGTTCTGGGGTATGGCGCCGATGGAGACGCACGTCTTTGTCGAGTTCGCACGACGTCGATGCCATCGACTGAGAACAACGATGGTGCGATCGTGCTGCTCGAAGACGTCACTGCTCATCGCAACTTCCAGCGCCGGCTGCATCTCCAAGCGCTCACCGACGAGCTGACCGGAATGCCAAACCGACGAGGCTTGAACGATTGGTTGGCACGACATGCGGACGAGGCGGGGCGTGACGGCCTGACGATCTTCTTCGTCGACCTCGATGACTTCAAACTCGTCAACGATGTCATGGGTCACGCTGCAGGCGACGAGATCCTGATTGCAGTGTCGAAAGCGATCCGCGAAACGGTGCGGCCCGACGACCACGTCGCTCGTATCGGCGGTGATGAGTTCATCGTTGCATCTCTTGGGGTGACCGAGCGATCGATCGCCCAGGACCTTGCGCGTCGGATCGTCGAGGCGGTTGCTCAACCCCTCGTCGTCAACGGGGAGAGTGTCTGGCTTGGATGCAGCGTTGGTATTGCCTCGACCATTCCCGATGCCTGCAACATCGAACGGCTCATCAGCGATGCAGATCTTGCGATGTACGAAGCGAAGCGGCAAGGAGGCGCAGGACTCGCCTTCTTCGAAGAAGAGCAGCGCCGAGGCGTCGAGGACCGTCTGCGCAGCGAGAACGACCTTCGTACGGGTCTCAAAGAAGAGCACTTCGAGCTGTACCTGCAACCCGTTTTCAACCTGCTCTCGGGAGCCGTGGAAAGTGCCGAGGCGCTCGTGCGTTGGAACCATCCCCAACGCGGACTGGTCTCACCGGCGGAGTTCATTCCCACCGCCGAACGCAACGGAATGATCCGCGAGTTGGGAGCATGGATTCTGAACGAAGCTTGCCGGCTCTCTGCGAGCTGGCCGGATCATCCGATCGCGGTGAACATCTCTCCCCGGCAACTCGCTGAAACCGGTTTCGTGGCTTCGGTTCTCTCGGCGCTCGAACGCCACCGAATCTCGCCCTCAGCCATCGTGCTCGAGGTGACCGAGACCGTCTTTCTCGACACCAACGCCGAGGTGTTGCAGACGCTCAACGAGCTGGCTGCTCAGGGAGTGCGGATCGCGCTCGACGATTTCGGAACCGGCTACTCGTCGTTGAATCATCTCAGGCAGATTCCGGCTCAGATCCTCAAGGTCGATCACACCTACATCGCCGAACTCGGAGTCAACACCGGCACCACAGCAATCGTCGAAGCGGTTGTTGGTCTCACCGACCGTCTTGGACAGAAACTCATCGCCGAAGGCATCGAAACCGAGAAGCAGTTGGCTGCACTCGTCGAAATGGGCGTTGTTCTCGGCCAGGGATACCTCCTGGGACACCCCGTACCAGCAGCAACGTTCTTGGCGAGTGTCTCGGCCAGCGAGCGTGGAGAGCGGTCGGTGTCGATGCCCGAGCGAGTCGCGACTCGTCGACACGCGCCCGATGATCGAACGGCTGCAGGACCTCATTCGACCTGACGCCGTGCGAGAGGTTCCCACTTGGCTCTCGGCGAACTCTCAGTTTCACGTGGTGTACTCGAGCGATGATCGACTTCTGCCATGTGCGAGCGGACGCAAACCATGCCGGGTGAGCACCTCGTCGTTGTCGACGATGATGACAACCTGCGCTCGATGTTGTGCGCAGCGCTACGCCACAACGGCTTCGAGATCACTCCGGCTGTGGGCGGACGAGAGGCGCTGTCTGTTGTGGCAGAACGTCGTCCCGACCTCATCGTCCTCGACGTGATGATGCCCGAGATCGATGGCTTCGAGGTCTGCCGGCGCCTGCGGCAGGAGCACGATCACACACCCGTTCTGTTCCTCACGGCGCGCAACTCCACAGAAGACAAGGTCCGTGGACTCACCCTCGGGGGTGACGACTATCTGGAGAAGCCGTTCAGCCTCGAGGAGCTGGTCGCTCGAGTGGTCTCGATTCTCCGGCGGGCGGGGACGACCAAGCCAGCGATGGTGATGTACGAACTCGAGGATCTCAGCCTGAACGATGACGCTCACTTGGTGGTCAAGGCCGGGGTGAGCGTTCATCTCTCGCCAACCGAGTTCAAACTCTTGCGTTACCTGTTGGTCAACCAAGGTCGCGTGGTGTCCAAGGCGCAGATTCTCGACCACGTCTGGGACTACGACTTCGCTGGCGACGGACGCTCTGTCGAGACCTACATCGGCTACCTACGTCGAAAGGTCGACACGACCGAACCGAAGCTGATCCACACCGTGAGAGGGGCGGGCTACACCATGCGAGTCCAACCCTCGTGAAGAGACTGGACCTTCGCAGCCGATTGCTCATCGCCATCGGCGTGCTGGCGGCGGTGCAGATTGCCGTTGCCTTCTTCATCGTCATTGAGATCCAAGACGAACTCGTGGACCAGATCGACGATCGCCTCGATGCGGCAGAGATCAACGACGGTGTGGAAGATGCGGGTACGCCTGACGCTGATGCAACGGAGACTGATACCGACAACACCCAAGCTGTTGGCCGGCGCAATGATGGCGGTGCGAGCGGCGGAAAGAAGTCTGATCCCCTCAGTGATGTGTTCGAAGGCGAGCTCCTCGCCGATGGGACGTTGGTGACGTTCTTTGCGTCGAACACCTTTCGGGAGCTTGCTCCCCCGGCGGTCGAGGCCGAAGCGTTGGGCAGAGCGAGAAGTGAGCCGATCACGGTCGAGTCAACGGCAGGCGACGTGGACTACCGACTGCGGGGCGTCTCGACCGAGAGCGGCACGTACCTCATCACAGCGATTCCTCTGAATGGTGTGGAACGAACCATGGATGGGGTGATCACCCTGGTGGCCATCTCGACCGCGGCGCTTTCGCTCATCCTCGGATTGGTCACGTGGTGGGTGTTGCGTCTCGGCATTGCTCCGATCAAGCGAATGACCGACAGCGCTGAGGCCATTGCGGCGGGAGACTTGTCGGAGCGGATCGCAGACACCGACACCGCGACCGAGGCCGGAAAATTGGGGCGAGCACTGAACACGATGCTCGGACAGATCGAGCTCTCGCTGGATGAACGCACTCGGGCCGAGCAGCGGCTTCGGCAGTTCGTTGCCGACGCATCCCATGAGCTTCGCACGCCGGTCTCGACCATCCGTGGCTACGCCGAGCTCTACACCACGGGCGGCCTCGACGACCCGGCCGAACTCGACGATGCCATGCGGCGTACTCGAGAGGAAGGCGAACGGATGTCGAGACTGATCAACGATCTCCTCGACCTCGCCAATCTCGACAGGCAGCCCGAGCTCGACCGCTCACCTGTTGACCTCGTACTCCTGGCTCGCGAGGTGTGCTCGGATGCGCGCACCTCCTACCCAGGCCGCATGGTTCGGCTTGCAGCCCCCGATGCTGCGGTCTCGATCGAGGGGGACAAGGATCTGCTCCGCCAGGCGTTCGCAAATCTGGTTCTCAATGCGCTCGTCCACACCGAGAGTGAGATCGATGTGTCGCTCGATGTCGTGGAAGGACATCCCATACTCGTGGTGGCTGACGGCGGTGACGGCATGACCGCCGAAGTCGTGCGACGTGCCACTGAACGCTTCTATCGGGCTGATGCATCGCGAAATCGAAACAGCGGGGGAAGCGGTCTCGGCCTCTCGATTGTGCAGAGCGTCGTCGATGCCCACGACGGCACGCTCACGATCGTCAGTTCACCGGGCAATGGCACCGAGATCTCCATTGCACTCGGCCGGGACGTCAGGCCGTAGGTCAGTTGGCGAGCTTGATGTAGCTGGCCAGGCCGTGGTCGGTGCTGGGGGAGAATCCCAGTGATTCGTAGAAGGCGTGGGTGATGGGTTCGTCGTCTGTCATCAAGGTGATCTGGCGAATGTGTTCGTGGACTCGCAGGCAGCGGCCGACCATGACCGAGCCAATGCCGGTGCGCTGATGGTCGGGGCGAACGATCACGTCCTGAATCACGCAGATGTGCACATCATCGGTCAGGCAGCGGGTGAGCCCGATGAGGTTGCCGTCAGCGTCTCGGGCGGTGATGACGTAGTCGGAATGATCGACGGCTCGAGCCAGGCCATCGGGATCGATGCTGTAGGAGGTCCAATCGACGCTCTCGTAGAGCTCGGTGAGTTCCTTGATCGGCACGATTTCGTTGTCGGAGAATTCGATGGCCGACAGTGGCACGGGGTCGATGCTCATCGCTGCATGGTAGGCGTTCAGAAGTGGGCCGAAATCCGCTCGTGTTTGGCCGGATGTGCTGCGATCCTGCGCCAGTGGAATCACCCTCCAGAGGTCAGTCGCTGGCCGATGCCCGGAAGTTGGCGCTGGCCGACTCCGTGCCGCTCTTCCTGCCTGCCATCCCGTTCGGCTTCGTGCTCGGGTTGGCTATCACGGAATCGGTGATCCCGAATGGTGTCGGCTTTCTCTCATCCCAAGTGATCATGGCTGGTGCTGCGCAGTTGGCGCTGGTCAGCCTGGTTGGGACGGCGTCGATCTGGGCTGCCATGGCTGCGGCGATCGTGATCAACGCCCGCCACCTCATGTATTCGGCGGCGTTGGCGCCGGCGTTCAAAGCGCAACCTCGGTGGTTTCGCTGGGTCGGTCCGGTGATGTTGATCGACCAGGTCTTCGCTCTTGCGATCCCACACATGGAAGACGAGCCAGCGTTTTTTCGGCGCTACTACATCGTGTCCGGCGCCGTCTTCTTCATTGGCTGGCAGTTCGTCACGGTGCTGGGCCTGGCGTTCGGCTCGTTCATCCCGGACAGCTGGCAGCTTGGGTACGCACCGGCGGTGATGTTCACCGGACTCGTGGTGTTCGGACTGACGAGCCGTCCCGGGGTGGTTGCCGCCGCGGTCGGGGCCTCGGTGTGTTTCGCCACGATCGGCTTTCCGAACCGAGTGGGCCTCTTGATCGGGGCGTTGTGCGGTGTCGCCGCCGGTTATGTCGCGGAGACGATGCTCGAGCGCCGAGCATCGGCATCGGAAGTGATCTCATGAGTGTGACCACTGCGTTGTTCGTGGTGCTGACCGTTGGCGTCATCACCTATGCGATGCGTGCCGGTTTGATTTTGGCACTGGCCGACGCTGAACTGCCGCCGGAGCTGATCAAGGCGCTGCGTTATGTCGCTCCGGCGGTGCTGGCTGCGCTGGTCGTCAGTCTCGTCACCGATCCTGAGACTTCGAATCGAGGCGTCTCACTTGCAGAGATCGTTGGTGTGCTCGTTGCGATTCCGGTGGCGTGGAAGACCAAGGATCTCATCGTCACCCTCGCTGTTGGCATGACCGCATTCTGGACCGTGCTCGCCATCAGCTGACGTGCTGAGGTGGTTCTCGAGTGAGTTGCGAGACGAGCGCATCGGCCAGGGGATGTTCGACCGAACCGGCTCGGCGAGCAGCGACGAGCCACCGGGTCAACAGCGGCTCTGGGCGAGCTCGAACCAATGGAGCGGGCTCACTCTCGGCTTGGATCACCGGGAGCACCGTCCAGCCCATTCCGAGTCTCACCATCTCCCGAAGCACGTCTGGTTGATTCGACTCGGCGACGACGTCGAACGGGGCGCCCGCATCGTTCACCGCACTTGCAATGAGTTGGCGCGTGTGTGAGGTGGCGTTGAACGACACCCATGGTCCCCAGGTCGATGGTCCCCCTGCCTCGATTCCAGGTGGGGCGTAGACCGCCAACGGTTCTTCCAAGATCTCTTGCCACTCGACGCCGGATGGTCGAACCTCTGGCCGCACGACCACCGCCACATCGAGTTCGCCAGCTTCGAGCTTGCGAAGCAGATCAGCCGACGGCGCCACCGACAGCGTGAAGTCGACATCGGGCCGTTCAGTCCGAAAGGACCGCAATACGTGGGCGTAGTGGCCGATGGCAGCTGCATCGATCATGCCGACCCGAAGTGAGCCAGCGGCTCCGCTTTTCGCACGCTCGATCCAGCGGGCGAGGTCGCCGGTTTGGCCGAGCACGCTTCGTGCGTAGGCCAAGACGGGTGCTCCTTGATCTGCGATCACGCGACGACGGCCGACTCGCTCGAAGATTTCAATGCCGACGCGCCGCTCGAGCTCGGCCAGCCCCTGGCTGAGTGCCGACGGTGTGACCCCGAGTCGTTCTGCAGCCTCGGCCCAGGTGTCGGTGTCGGCAACCGCTGCGAGGTAGTCGAGTTGCTGGATGGTGACCTGGGGGAGTGAGCGCTCGCGCATAATTGTTCAGTATTGCTGAACTCAACCACGCTATGACGTAGTAAGACTTAGATTTCACGTCATGGCAGAAACTTCCACTCCCTCAACCAACGGTCTCGACATCGCTCCGGCCACCGGCAAACTCGGCGTGCTCACCCCCGGCATGGGCGCCGTGGCATCCACCTTCATCGCTGGTGTGCTCAAGGCCCGTCAAGAGGGCAAGGCACCGCTCGGCTCGGTCAGCCAGATGGCGCACATCCGCCTCGGCAAGATCGAAGAGGGACGCAGCCCGCTCATCAAGGATTTTGCCCCGCTCGCATCCCTCGATGACATCGTCTTCGGCGGCTGGGATCCGATCTCCTCCAACGCACTCGAAGCTGCCAAGACCTGTGGTGTGCTCGACGAGCGTGACATTGCGTCCATCTCCAGCGAGATGGAAGGCATCGTTGCCATGGAAGCGGTGTTCGACCAGAAGTGGGTCAGTCGCCTCGAAGGCACTCGCGTCAAGCAGATCGAGAACAAGTTCGACCAGGCCATGGCGCTCATGGCCGACATCGAGAATTTCCGGGTCGAGAACGGCTGCGATCGGCTCGTCATGGTGTGGTGCGGCTCGACCGAGGCCTACCAGCAGGCCAGCGCCGTTCACGAGACCGTTGCTGCCTTCGAGCAAGGCATGAAGGACAACGACGAGAACATCTCGCCGAGCCAGCTCTACGTCTACGCCGCGCTTCAGTCCGGTGTTCCGTTCGCCAATGGCGCACCGAACCTGTCGACCGACCTTCCCTGCATGATCGAGCTCTCGAAGACTCTCGGCGTGCCGATCGCTGGCAAGGACTTCAAGACTGGGCAGACCCTCATGAAGACCCTCATTGCGCCTGGCCTCAAGGCCCGCATGCTCGGTCTCCGTGGTTGGTACTCCACCAACATCCTCGGCAATCGCGACGGCGAAGTCCTCGATGCGCCCGAGAACTTCAAGACCAAGGAAGAGTCGAAGCTCGGTGTGTTGCACAAGATTCTGCAGCCCGAGACCTATCCCGACCTCTACGGCAACATCGACCACGTCGTTCGCATCAACTACTACCCGCCACGTGGTGACAACAAAGAGGGTTGGGACGCCATCGACATCTTCGGCTGGATGGGTTACCCGATGCAGATCAAGATCGACTTCCTGTGTCGTGACTCGATCCTCGCCGCCCCGATCGTGCTCGACCTGGCCCTGTTCATGGACCTCGCCATGCGGGCCGGTCAGTCGGGCGTGCAGGAATGGCTCAGCTTCTACCTGAAGGCCCCGCAGGCCGCCGGCGAAGCCGATGCCGAGCAGGACCTCTTCATCCAGCAGACCAAGATGAAGAACACCTTGCGCGAATGGATGGGTGAAGAGCCCGTCACTCACTCAGAGGCTGGCTGAAGCTCGAAGGATGTTTGGCGGAACCCGCTGGGTTCCCGCAGAACGAACGGGGCCGGGCCATGTGCCCGGCTCTGTTGCGTTTGCGGTCAGTTTCCTGCAGCGATCGAGTGCGCCAGTCGGGTCAGCTCGGCGGTGAGTCTGGCTCGGTCCGACGTGGTGTGTCTGATGGGCTGCAGTGACGCTCCGTCCAAGAGCGAGGTCATCAGGATGGCTCGGTGTTTCGCAACGGCCGGCGTGGCCGATCGGTCGATGGCGGTGACGATGTCGGCCATCAATGTGTGGAATTCGAGGTAGATCTCGGAGATGAGCTGTTCGAAGCGTTGGTCGTGAAGCGCCAGAACGGCAAGGGGGAGGTAGACGCTTCCCAGGCGATCGAACCATCTGTTGCTGAGCGCTTCGACGAGTCCTGACAAGAATTGCTGGGGATCGTCGTGTTCAACTGCAGCAATGGTGGCGAGATCTTCGGCGAACTCGGCCCTGCAGACGGCTTCGAGAAGGTCGTTGCGGGTCGGGAAGTAGTACTGGAGATTTCCGAGCTTCATGTCTGCTTGCTCGGCGATGTGCCGCATCACGAATTGGTCGAGACCGGCCTCGGCGAGAAGGCGGGCTGCAATCGTCACGATGTGGTCGGATTTCGATCCCGACGACGTGTTGGTCATGCGGGAACGATAGCCGAGATCTCCATTTTAGGTCATTGACCTATAATAGGTCAATGACCTAACATCTCGGTCATGACTCAATCGATGCCACTCAGTCGGCGACCCTTCAAGGCCCTCGGCGGCCAGCCGCCGTTCGACCCGGGCGACATCGAAGGCTTCGTCGACCAGCGCCGAATTGCCGTCCTCGGCTACGTGCGGGCCAACGGCCGGCCGAACCAAGCGCCGATCTGGTACACCCATCGAGACGGTACGTTCTACATGAGTACGACCTCGACCGGCCCCAAACGCCGTGCCCTCGAGCGGAATCCGAACATCTCACTGACCATCCAGGACGAACGCCCGCCCTACCGGGCAGTCATCCTCGATGGAGTGGCGGCGCTCAGTCCGCTGGCCGACACGGACAATCCGACCGCGGGAATGGCAACCCGATACTTCGGCCGAGTCGGCGCCACCGCCTACGACAAGATGACCGCCGAGGTGTACGAGGCGAGTGGTTTGACGCTGATCACCCTCGTTCCTGAAGAGGTCAAGGGCTTCGACAACACCAAGGCGCTCACAAGGCCGGAACTGGCATTCGTGCGCATGCGCGAACACCTGCCGGTTGCCTGGAATCTGCTGTAGCGGGGCTGCCTCGGGAACCTGTGGAAGCGTTTTCATTGCGGAACGCCGAGGTGACTATGGTCACAACAGCCTCGGCGGGAGGGATCCGACAGCAGCAGGGACCAAGGCGTGCCACACGAACGAAAACCTGAGGCAGGCTGGAAGGGCGTCATCGACCATTCTCTCGTCCGTCGGCGCTGGGTGCTGGTGCCGAGCTTTCTGTTGGGACCAGAGACGTGGCTCGGGGTCGCCCATGTGCTCGAGCGACTTCGCCAAGACGTGGTGGTCACGCCGACGCACCGGACCACGCCCCGCCACACCGACCACATCAAACCTTGGCTTGATGCGGTGATGGCCAGCGTGTCAGAACCGACGGACATGCCGATGGTGGTCGTTGCTCATTCGGCTTCGACACCGCGGCTTGCCTTGATCGCTGACCGCTTGATCGAGCTCGGACACGGGGTCAGCTCGATCATCGTTGTCAACGGGCGCATTCCCGAAGATGGCGTGGTGCCAACCGAGCGCGATTCGCCCTTCATGGACACCCTCGACGCGCTCGAGCGCCCGGACGGCTACTTGCCGCCGTGGCACCGCTGGTGGGGGCCGATGATCTCCGACATGCTTCCCGATGATGAAGCCCGCGCTCGCGTGCTGAGCGAGGCCAAGCCGGTCCCGCGGGCCGTGTTCGACCAACCCATACCGGCGCCGAAGCTTCCCGGCGAGGTCGGACTCGGCTACCTCGCCCTCGGTGAGATGTACCGCCCGTCGTTCCGGCAAGCCAGAGAAGGAGGTTGGGCGACCACTCGGCTCGGTGGCGAGCACCTCCACATGGTCGTCGACCCCGTCACCGTCACTGGAGCGCTGGTCAGCTTGGCTGGTCGTTCGATCGACCGCTGGTGAGAAAATCGCGAACGTCGGGAACGATTCCAGGGTCGCGATCGACGTAGGGGCATGAGAGACACCCCCGATTTCGATGGTCCCGCGTTCGAGGCACGACTCGAGCACGAGATGCGTAACGCTGTGTCCGCCATCGATCCTGACATCGAACGCACCCTCGACCTGATTCGCAGCGACTCTGGGCGTGATGGTCTCCGTGGCTAACGCCGACTTCTCGCGATCGTCGCTGCGATCAGCTTGATCGGCCTCGGCGTGATCGGCCTCAGCCGCCTCGGGGCGGCCCGTGACGGTGTCGTCATCGGACCTGCCGACGAAAGAGTTGAACCGAATCCGGTCACGACCACCGACGAGGTGCCCCGGCCAGACGACGCTCCTCTGGCGACCTTCGCAGTTGCCCTGCACGGCCAGGGTCTCCGGGCGATTGAGCCAGAGACAGGCGAGTGAACATCGGTCCCATTCGGTTCGCCGAAGGGTGAGGTAGCCGATCTCGTCACACGCGCCTACGGCCCGCCCACCAGCGAGAATCTGGTCGGTGACTGCAACGGAACCGAGCTGCTTTCGGTCGATTGGGGCGGGTTGACGCTCTACTTTGCGCCGGGGGCAGCCGATCCGGCGACGGCAGGCTTCCTTGGATGGGACGTAAATAGCCCGAAGCCCGCCATCAGAACAACAGACGGCGTCGGCTTCGGTGCGCCGATTGTGATGGTGGTTGCCTCGTCGGGAGGCTTGGTCCAAGACAGCACATTCGATTGGGAGTTCTTCGACGGGGCGATCAGCGGGTCAGCCGGCGAGTTCTCCGTGGATCTGGTCTGGGCTGGTGAGTCTTGTGTCACCCGCTGAACTCAAGGGGAGCAGTCAGGAATCTCGTTCCTCTCGCTGTCGCCTGACACGTCGACCGTGCGCTGTCGAAGCTCCCGGCCAACTGGCGAGTCATGGTGGTGTTGGGGTTCTACGGCGGTCATTCGATTCCCGAGATTGCTGAGATCACCGGCGATCCAGAGGGTTCGGTGAAGTCCGGCTTCACCGAGCGCTGACCCAGCTTCGAGGGCAACTCTCGCCGTAGCCTGCAGGAGTGAATTCTGCTGTCTTCGTGCCCGGCGCGCCGCCGACTGATGTTGTCGATTTGGCCGGCCCGGTCAGTAGCTGGGTTGCGGTCGACGCAACCACTGCTGGCTCCAGCCAGGTGTGGCTGACCGAGACGCATGCGGTGAAATCAGTCCCTTCCGGAACGGCGAGCACGCTTGATGCCGGCGCGACGAATGCCGCCTGGCTCGGCGCGCATGTCGCAACAGCGGCCCCGCTGCTGCGATCTGATGCAGAAGACTCGGCGTGGCTGGTCAGCGATCGCCTGATCGGTGTGCCGGCGCACCGGCCGGATCTGCACGGTGATGTCGGTTCGCTGGCCGAAGTGGCTGGCAATGCTCTGCGGGAGTTGCATGCGCTCCCGGTTGACGTTGCACCCTCGAGCGTCGAGAGCGGGTGGGACGCGCTCGAGGTTGTTGCCGCTGCCAACGTTGCTTGGGGGCTTGGCGAAGTCGACGAGCCGTATCAGCGGTACTCGGGCGAGAAGCTGCTCGACCTCTGGCGACAGGGGCGGCCCGAGACCGAAGACCTTGTGATCTGCCACGGCAAGGCTGGGCTGACGAACATGATCGCTCAGCAAGGCGTCTTCGCCGGTTGGATCGACCTCGGTGGCGTGCGATTGGCTGATCGTCATCTGGATCTGGCGCTCGCTCACGAGAGCATTCACCGCTTTCTCGGTCCCGAAGCCGTCTACGTGTTCTACGACACCTACGGGCAAGACCCCGAGCTGCTCCGCCTCGATCACTACTTGCTTGCAAGACAGTTGCTTGCAAGACAGTTGCTTGCAAAGCAGCTTGTCACCAAGCAGTTTTTGTCTTGAGCGTCGAACCTGGGGCTGGAGCTATCGAAACTGAGGGTCAGAAACCCGGGGTTTGGCCAGCACGGCGACCGCTGGTGATCATCGGGCCGACCGCGTCGGGGAAGTCGTCGTTGGCGATCGAGGTCGCCGCCCGCAGCATTGCCGATGGCACACCCGTCGAGATCGTCTCGGTCGACGCCATGGCGGTGTACCGCGAGATGGAGATCGGCACCGCAGCGCCCTCAGCTGCAGAGCGCCGGGGCATTCCCCATCACCTCATCGGGGTCGCCGATCCGTCCGAGGACTACACGGTGTCCCGCTTTCAGAGCGAGTGTCAGGCCGCAATCGCTGACATCGAAGCTCGAGACGCTGTTCCCTTGCTCGTAGGCGGAACCGGACTCTACGTACAGGCCGTGGTTGATGACCTCGACATTCCGGGTCAGTTCCCCGAGGTTCGTGCCGAGCTAGAAGGGCGACCGGAAAGCGACACGCTCAACATGTGGGCTGAGCTTCGCGATCTCGATCCTGTGGCCGCAGCAAAGATGGAACCAAACAACCGTCGACGGGTCGTGCGAGCCCTCGAAGTCTGCCTTGGGTCAGGCAAACCGTTCTCTTCGTTCGGCCCCGGCATGGATGCGTTCCCCCCGAGCCGTTTCCAGATCATCGGCCTGAAGATCGACCGAACATTCATGGATGCCCGCATCGATCTTCGTTACGAGCAGCAGATGACCGACGGCTTCCTCGATGAAGTGCAACGCTTGTTGGACCGTCCTGGTGGTCTCTCTCGCAACGCCCGCCAGGGGCTTGGCTATCGCGAGCTCATTGCGCACCTCGAAGGAACGATGACGCTGGACGAAGCGCTCGACGAGGCCAGGCGTCGCACTCGCCGCTTTGCCCGCCGGCAGCAACGCTGGTTTGGACGAGACACCCGCATCCACTGGATTCCCATCGATGCCGATCATGCCGCTTCCACCGAGGCCGTGGTTGCCGAGGTAGAAAACCGATGGGTTCGTCACTGAATGATGCGACAATGGTCCACTTGACCACGGCTCCCATTTCATCACCCTCCGATTCGGCCTTGACGATCACGGCAACCAAGCATCACGGACTCGGCAACGACTTCTTGATTGCTGTCGAACCGGAGCGTCCCCTTACTGCCGATGATGCCCGTCACTGGTGCGATCGTCGGCGAGGCATCGGAGCTGACGGTCTCATCAGCGCTGTGCGGACCAACGACGGACCCAACAGCGACGGGTTGTGGACGATGATCCTCTGGAACAGCGACGGCAGCCGACCAGAGGTGTCAGGCAACGGACTTCGTTGTTTGGGTCAAGCACTGGCAGCACACGTTGGTGCGTTCGAGCCGATCACGTTCACCGTCGCCACCGACGGCGGGGTGCGGACACTCGAGGTGGAACCGGCCCACCCCGTCGCACAGGTTCGTGTCGACATGGGGCCCGCCACTGAAGTCGGCGAGATCTCCGACCGTTGGGCTGAGGTGGGGGTCGAGGTCGAACGGCAGATCGCGATCGAGATCGGCAACCCGCACTTGGTGGCGTTGGTCGCCGATGCCGCAGCACACGACGTCACCGTCGTCGGACCCGTGGTCGAAGCCGACTACCCCAAGGGCGTCAACGTCCACGTGATCGACGTCGTCGATCGGTCCACCATTCGATTGTTCGTCTGGGAGCGCGGCGCGGGCTACACCGAAGCGTGCGGCTCTGGTGCCTGCGCTGCCGGATGGGCCGCCCAGCAGTGGGGACTCGTCGACGCCGCCGTTGACGTGGTGATGCCGGGCGGATCCGCTCGCATCGAGGTCGCCGACGACACCGTGTTCCTCACCGGACCAGCAGCGTTCGTCGGTGCCGTGGTGTTCGATGGCAGCTTGTCGAACACCTCCGACTCGACGGGGAGTGCCGCATGACCGGACCGAACGACGCCGACCTCGGCATCGAAGGCGACGACTTCGACGACGGTTGGGGTTTGCCTGGCGCCGATCTCGTGGTCGACGGCATTGGAACGCACCGTGGTGGTCTTGAAGACTTCGGTCGAGATGCGTTCGACGAAGAAGCAGGCTTTCTCGACCGCAGTTTCCGTGAACGCATCGTGCTGGTCGGCATGACGGTGGGCGGTCAGACCGAGCTCGAGACCCAAGCATCCCTGGACGAGCTGGCACTGCTGGTCGACACCGCAGGCGCCGACGCATTCGACCGTCTCACGCAGAAGCGCGACCGACCCGACCCCGCCACCTTCGTGGGCAAAGGAAAGGTCAAGGAGATCAAAGAGGCAGCCATCGCCATCGACGCCGACACGGTGGTGTTCGACGACGAGCTCACTCCGGCCCAGCAGTTCAACCTCGAAAAGATCCTCGACCGTACGGCGCTTGACCGCACCGCGGTGATTCTGGACATCTTTGCTCAACATGCAACCTCCACCGAGGGCAAGACCCAGGTCGAGTTGGCCCAGCTTCGCTATCGCTTGCCTCGGTTGCGTGGCAAGAAGAACTTCAGCCAGCAGGGCGGTGGGATCGGTACTCGAGGTCCGGGTGAAACCCAGCTCGAAGTCGACCGACGTCGGCTCGTCCGCCGGATGCACAAGCTCGAGCGTGACCTGGTCAGCATCTCGGCCCGCCGCGCCAACCAGCGCAAGGCCCGCCATCGTTCGCCGCACCGCACGGTGTCGATCGTTGGCTACACGAACGCTGGTAAGTCGACGCTGCTGAATGCGATCACCGGCGCTGACGTCCGGGCCGAGGATCGACTGTTCGCCACAGTCGACCCCACCACTCGCAAGACCCAGCTCGACGGTGGCGAGCAGATTTTGTTGACCGACACCGTGGGCTTCGTCCGCAAGCTTCCCCACCAGTTGGTCGAGTCCTTCAAGTCCACGCTCGAAGTGGCCGGTGACGCCGACTTGTTGATCCACGTGGTCGATGGCACCGCCGCTGACCCGCAGGGCAACATGGACGCCGTCCGGCAGGTGTTGTCTGAGATTGATGCCGAGGAAGTGGCGGAGCTGCTGGTCTTCAACAAGGCCGATGGTCTGGACGCTGAGGGCAATCCTGGCGCCGCTCAGCGGCTCGCCAGCCAACATCCTGGTTCGGTGGCGGTCTCGGCCAAAACCGGCGAAGGCATCGAGGAGTTGTTGGAGGCGCTCGCCAACAAGCTGCGTGAACAGACCACCGTGTTCGAGATCTTCGTGCCCTGGGCCCGCGGCGATCAGTTGGCTGCCGTACATCGAGAAGGGGAAGTGGTGAGCGAGACCTCCGAGGACGAAGGTATGCGAGTGATCGCCCGTTTGGAAGATGCCTCGGCCAAGCGCCTGAGTGAGGTCATCGTGAAGACCATCGCCGTCAATGGAGGACTCCGATGATCGAACCATTTGTGCCGCCGCCGTACCCCTATGACCGGCTCGATCCGATCAAGGCGATTGCTGCTGAGCACGAGGGTGGCGTGATCGACCTCTCGATCGGTACGCCGTTCGACCCACCTCCTGCGGCGGTCATCGAGGCGCTGGGATCGTCGAACGCAGAACGCGGCTACCCACCGTCGATCGGACTTCCTGTCTTCCGCGAAGCGGCAGCTTCCTGGTTGAACCGCATCGCCGGTACCGATATCAGCGCCGGCGACGTGCGAGGCACCATTGGTTCAAAAGAAGTGGTTGCCGGGATTCCACACTGGCTTCGGCTTCGCCGCCCAGACCTCGACACCGTGCTGTACCCGGCCGTGTCCTACCCGAGTTATGCAATGGGCGCTCGGCTGGCGAACTGTCGGGCAGTTCCGGTACCCGTCGATGACCAATGGCGTATTGATCTGTCTGCCATTGATCCCGCTGATGCCGAGCGAGCGCTCTGCCTGTGGGTCAACACGCCGGGCAATCCTGCCGGCGGCATCGACGATCTTGCCGCCGCGGCGGCGTGGGGTCGGGCCAACGGCGTCCCGGTGCTGAGTGACGAGTGCTACATCGAGTTCACGTGGTCCAGCGATCCCCAGTCGATCTTGCAGCACGGCACCGAGGGCGTGCTCGCCGTGCACTCGCTGTCGAAGCGATCGAATCTTGCCGGTGCTCGTGCCGGGTTCTACGCCGGCGACGCCGAGCTCGTGCACTATCTCGGCGAGGTCCGCAAGCACGCTGGCTTCATGCCTCCGGGTCCGGTCCAGCATGCTGCGGTAGCTGCGTTTGCCGACCAGTCCCACGTGGTCGAACAGCGTGAGCGCTACCGCCGACGGCTCGAACTCGGGCGACAGATGCTGGCCGTGGTCGGTGTTGAGTCCGAGATGCCCGGCGGCGGCTTCTACCTCTGGGCCGCTGCTCCCGACGGCGATGCTTGGGCGCTGACCGAACGTTTGGCTCGCGAAGCCGGTGCGCTGGTCAGCCCCGGTGAGTTCTACGGCGATGCGGGTTCAGGCCACATCCGGGTGGCGATGGTGCAGCCCGATGACCGCCTCCATCTCGCCGCCCAACGCCTGGGCCTCTAACCCGCAAGTGGTGCCGGGGGTTATCAAGTTATCAACTTCGCTTCGCTGCCTTCGGCAGTTGATAACTTGATAACCCCCGGCACCAGCGGGCTGAGTCAGTCGGGGAGTGTCGGCGTGATGCGGATGATGCGGTCGGTGCCGGTGCTGGTGCTGACGTAGAGCGAACCGTCGGATGATTGGTGAACGGCC
>CAYGQE010000048.1:23735-39737 GCA_964351995.1 uncultured Acidimicrobiaceae bacterium
GGTGCCGGTGCTGGTGCTGACGTAGAGCGAACCGTCGGATGATTGGTGAACGGCCCGCAGCCGACCGAACTCGCCGTCGATGATCGTGCGTTGCCCGAGATACAGGCCCTCGTCGTTGAAGAACAGCAGCCGCAGGGTCTGGTTCTTCAACGCCGCAATGCCAAGTGCGTTGTCCCATGCGCCCCAGTCGACATCATCGGTCCAGTCGCCGCCACTGATTGCGAGAGTCGAGCTCCCGGTCGACCAGGCAGCGCTGAACACGTCGTCCCCGAGTGAGACGTCGGTCATCGAGACCGACTCGTTGTAGCCCGGTACGGGGTTCCACCCTGCGTTGCCACCGGCTTGCACGAGTCGGTTGACCTCGTCGTTCACCGATGGGCCGTGCTCGAGCGACCACATCTCGGTCGACCCCGGCCGGAGTGCGAGGCCCTGTACGTTGCGATGCCCGAACGTCCAGATGAGGCGTTGGTTGGGGTTCGCTGCGTTCTTGAAGGGGTTGTTCTGCGCTGGTCCACCGGTGATCGAGTCGACTCGCAGTACCTTGCCGGCAAGCGACGTGAGACTCTGTGGCGTCGTTCCGAGGGCAGCGTCACCGGTGCCGATGAAGAGTGAGCCGTCGGCATCGAACTCGAGCTGGCAGCCGCCATGTCTTCCCGTACCGATCTGGATTCCTCCAACCAATGGGTCGGCCACCCTCGTTGCCGTTCGAGCCTCCACCTCAAGTGTCCAAGCAATCACCTGAATCTCGCGAGGACTTTCGTGGCCTTGGCAGGTGTAGAACCTTCGATTTTCGGCGAAGGCTGGATCAACAGCGAGTCCCATCAGCCCCGTTTCACTGCTGGCCCAGAAGTCTGCCTGATCACCGGTGATTGCGAAGGGCTCGCCTCCACCGGCCGGGACCAGCTGGAGGCGTCCAGTGCGCTCGGTCACGAGGAGCGAACCGTCGGGAAGCGACTCGATGTCCCACGGAATGTTCAGCCCGGTAGCAACAACTTGGGCGGTGAGCGTCGGAGCGATGGCGAAGCGCGCTCGGTACTCGGGCAGGGCGAGCACATCGGCAACGAACGTTCGAAGTGGGAGACCATCGTCGAGCCGTCCGGTCCAGAACGCCAGCCCGCCAGGTTCCGGTGTTCGCTGTTGCAGGCCGAGGTACACCAGAACCGCCTGGACTCGGCTTCGGGTCAGGGCTTGGTGTTCGGGTGACTCAGACACCTCGACGATGAAACGCTCGAGAGTGAACTGCCCCGAGTCGACCCCGTCGACCCAGAAGGCGAGACCCTGAGGGTCTGGTGCTCGGCCAAGCGATCGCCCGTAGACGGCGCCGACGACGTCTACGGTCGTGGCGGCGCTGACGAGCTCGTCGAACTCGGCACCGGCGATGAAGCGTTGAGTCAGGCGTTCGAGAGAGTCGCCGTTGCGGAACTCATCGACCCAGAAGCGTAGGCCGCTGTCGTCTGGCAGCCGGCCGAACACCGAGTCGTACAGTCGGACAACGGGGGCGATCGTTCCGCCGAACTCCGGTGACAGCAGGATCTGCTCGACGAAGTTCTGGGGAGGCAGTCCGTTCCTGATCTCGTTGGCCCAGAACGTCAGGCCGCCAGCATCAGGGCCTCGGCCGAGCAGATCGCGGTACGTCTGGTCGACGAAGCTCTCCTCGGTGGGAAAGCGCCCATCGACGACCTCTCCGGCGCCGACCGCCGACGGAGCGACCTCCGACGAGAGGGCGGCCAGGGCGAAGGCGAGCAGGATCACGATGAGCGGGCGACGCACCATCACGTGAGACTAGAGGAGGGTCAGAGGTGCGTTCGCTCGCCCGGGGTTCTTGGCTGATTGGGTGCCCCCGGTATCCTCACCCTCGTGACAGATCTGCTTGCCTTGACCGCCGAACTCGTCGACCACACGTCGGTGTCGTTCGAGGAAGGACCGTTCGTTGATTGGCTCGAAGCCGACCTCCGTTCCAGGGCACACCTCACGGTCGACCGAGTCGGCGACAACTTGGTCGCTCGCACGCAGCTTGGACGCAATCAGCGGCTGTTGTTGGTCGGCCACACCGACACCGTGCCCGTGGTCGAAGCCGAGGATCTGGTGAATGGGACGAACGCCATCGCTCGGATCGAGGGTGACACGCTCTGGGGCGTTGGCTCGACCGACATGAAGGGTGGCCTTGCCTGCTTCCTCGAGATCGCCCGCACGGTGACCGAGCCCACCGTCGATCTCACGTTTGTCTTCTACGCAAGAGAAGAGGTGGCTCAGCCGCACAACGGACTGATCGAGCTCTACGACCAACGTCCGGAACTCATGGAAGGCGACTGCGCCATTCTCGGCGAGCCCACCGATGGCCACATCGAGGCCGGTTGTCAGGGCACGATGCGCTTCGAGGTGACCTTCGCCGGGGCCCGGGCGCACACCGCCCGGCCGTGGATGGGTCGCAACGCCATCCATCGCATGGCTGGCGCACTCACCGCAATCGCCGGGTACGAGGCTCGGCGTCCGGTGATCGACGGGTGCGAATTCGTCGAGTCCCTGCAAGCGGTCCACGTCGACGGGGGTGTTGCAGGCAACGTGGTTCCGGACAAGGCAGTCCTGCGCATCCACCATCGGTATGCACCCGACCGGTCGCTCGACCAAGCTGAGGCATGGGTTCGTTCACTCCTCGCCGAACACGTGGGTCACGACGACACCATCGAGGTCATCGACGCTACGAATGCATGCCCGCCGTCGCTCGGTCACCCACTACTTCAGCGGCTTCGTGACGACAACGACATGACCGTGAAGGCCAAGCTCGGATGGACCGACGTTGCGCGGTTCGCCGAGCACGGCATGCCGGCGACCAACTTCGGTTCCGGTGATGCCACGATTGCCCACACCAAACACGAGCATCTCGAGCGTTCATCGATCGATCGCACGTTCGCTGCACTCCACGCACTTGTCACCTGAAGAAGCAACGCAAACCCGGAACGGGTACCGCTGAGGCCCAGGAATGGGAATTCCGAGCACCGGAACGAGGGGTCAGGGGTTCAGGGGGTCTTCGGGCCAGGCGTGTTTCGGGTAGCGGCCCCGTAGGTCTGAGCGAACCGCTGCGTAGGAGCCCCGCCAGAAGTCGGGCAGGTCCGTGGTCGTCTGCGTTGTACGTCCGGCGGGCGACAGCAATTCAACCGTGAGTGGTGCAGATTTCGGGCCGATCGTGGGATGGGCATCGAGACCGAACAGGTCTTGCACCCGTACAGGCCACGTGGGCCGATCACCGCTCCAGTCAATGCGCTTGAGCCGGCCACCCGGCGTGGCCATCTCGACCGGTGCGAGCTGGTCGAACGAGCGCCGCTGCTCCCAGTCGAGGAGATCCAGCAGTTTCGTCCCGACAGGAACTGATCGGAGGGCGCCGATGGTCTTGATCGAGGCAAGATCCAACCAACGGTCGAGCTCAGTCAGCAGTGCGGTGTCGGACACGTCTGGCCACGAGTTGTCTTGTTCGTGAAGCCACGCCAGGCGGGTGCGGATCAGTTGGTGCTTTTCTGACCAACGGAACACGTCGAGTCCTCGTTGGCGAAGCCCAACTCGCAACGCTTCCTGCACGGCACTGGCGGGTGGTTTGCTGAGAGGTTCGGCGTGCAGCGTGATCGCCCCATGTCGCCGTTGCCTTGAGGCGACCAGCTTGTCTGAACGGTTCCACTCCACGATGTCGGCTGTCGTCGGCTCATGGAATCGTGTGATGTCCGCTCGTTCGATGGGGACGGCTCTCCGGACACGGCCCGAAGCCTCGACCACGGTGGTGTCGACCACGACGTGGGCCTCGGCGCCTCGCAGCGAACTGTTCGCCTCGAGCCTGACTTCGCGCCCGTTGGCCATCAGCAGCCGACCGGCGTCTTCCAGCCGGGGGAGGGCGATGCGGTCGGGCCATGCCAGTGCCAACAGTTGGGGGAGCGATGTCGGGATGACGCCGTCCGGCCTTGGCCTGCTCGGCTCGAATCGGTCGACGAGGGGGCGGAGGCGACGAATCGCTCGCGTGATCTCTTGCTCGGTGCGGCGCCTTTTCACCTCTGCTTCGAGATCGTCGTTGGTGGGGAAACGAGCGTCTTCTAGAACCGCAGCGGTCTCGAGAGCGGTCGTGATCAGCGTCTCGTCGCCGATGCTGGCTGCGGTTTCGAGGAGGGCGCCGATGCGGGGGTGCACGGGCAAGGCCAGGATCGCTTGACCCCGTTCGGTGAGGCGCTGGCCGTCGGTGATCCCCCACCAATTCATCGACGCCCTGGCTACGGCGAGGCGTCCCGGGTCTGGCCGATCCAGCAACCGAAGCTGCTGACCATCGAGGTCTCCCCACCGAAGCAGTTCGGCTGCGATTTGGATCGGGTCGCCATCGGTGATCTCGGGCGCCGCCTGGTCAGACAGCAAGGCGTGATCGGCGGCCGACCACAGACGAATGCAGATGCCGGCTTGGGTTCGGCCGGCGCGACCCTGTCGCTGGTCGGCAGAGAATCGGCTGACGAACTCGGTGATCAGATGGTTGGTTGCGGTTGCGGGGTCGTGGCGGGGTCTCCGAGCGAGGCCACCGTCAACGACCGCCTCGATGCCGGGAATGGTGACCGAGGTCTCGGCGATGGACGTGGCCACGATCACTCGACGGCGAGTGCTTGGTTGCAACACCGACCGATGGACATCTCGTGGACTCGAGCCGTGAAGGGCAACCACCTCAGCATCAACTCGACCGGCGATGCGATCGACAACGGCCTCGATCTCGTATCGGCCCGGCGCGAACACGAGCACATCACCGTTGACCCGACGCGCGGCATCGATCGTGGCGGCGGCGACTGCGTCTGGCCAGGCGGCCGGAGTGGGTCGAGGGCGGTACTCGGTCTCGACAGGAAACACCTGGCCCTCGATGTCGAGCACGGTGGTGTTCGGACCAAGGAGCTCGGCGATGGGTTTCGGGTTGATCGTGGCCGACATCACCACGATGCGTAGGTCGGGCCGCAAGGCGTCTCTGGCTTCGAGCGCCATCGCCAATCCGATGTCGCTGTGGAGATTGCGTTCGTGGAATTCGTCGAAGATGACGGCGCCGATGCCGGTCAGTTCCGGGTCTTGGTGGAGTCGGTTGGTGAGAATGGCCTCGGTCGCAACTTCAATACGTCGCCCTTCGACTCGCTCACCCCGCATGGTCAAACCGATCGACGCACCGAGCGACTCGCCGAGCAGCATCGCCAGTCGATTCGCTGTGGCTCGAGCTGCCAGTCGGCGAGGCTGCAACATGACCACGCGTCCAGCTGTGGGTGCAATGCCCTCGATGGCTGCGTTCACGGCGAAGGGCACAAGACTCGACTTGCCGGCACCGGGAGCCGCAGTCAACACCAGTGGACCGTCGGTGACTGCCCGTTCGATTGTGGGCAAGTGAGGATCGATCGGTAGGCCCGATGGGGCTGCGGGACCAATGATTTGTGGCATCGGTCACCCCCGTCGTAGTACGTTTCCAGGGTACGTCGACCGGGGGACCACCACATGCGCAAGAACATTCCGCCATCAGCTCTGGCTCGAGACGCTCGTTTCAATCGGCAGGACACCGAACAACGGTTCGCCGAAACGCGCAATCAGATGGATCTTGGATTCGTCGATCCCGCTGCCGAGGACGTTGCTGACCGCGCCCGTCGACGGATGCACGGCATCTTCGTCGGAGAGATCCAGGCGCTCGAAGGTGCGGGCCGGACGGCCTTCGACTTCTCCACTGACGAGGTCCCCTACGAACTCAAGCTCGACATGGCTCGCCAGTGTTGGGATGAAGCCAGGCACTGTGAGATCTCGATCAAGTTGGCCGAGCACATGGGCGGCGAACTCGGCGAATACGTGGAATCGACCACTCTGTTCGAAGCGGCGTGCCACGAGGATCCGGTCTTCCGGCTCGCCGGTGTGAACCGTGCGCTGGAAGGTCTTGCGATCGACGTCTTCACCCAGATGCGGGACTTCGGTGACGAAATGGGTGACCCCATCATGTCGTACTGCGAGGACTACATGCTGGCCGACGAGGTGACCCACGTCCGCATGGGTTCGAAGTGGCTGCGATCGGTGACCGAAGGCGATCCTGAACGTCGCAAGGCCGCTCTCGAGTTCCAGAAGGTGGTCGATGGTCTGTTCAACTTCCGAGGCCAGCGGGGCGAGGAAGACGACTCGCCGATCCGATTGGCTCGCAAGTTCCGGACCATGGCTGGGTTCACCGATGACGAAGTCGACCACATCGCCGAGACGTCGCTGAAGCAGCGCTCGGAGCACGAGGCCGAGCGTATGGCCGCAAGTATTCTCGCCGAATAGACGCGAGTCGAGAACTGAACCACTGCGGACGCAACACGAGAACGACGAAGGAGCCCGGGCGATTGCTCGGGCTCCTTTTGGTTCCGACTGTGCTCGGCTTCAATCCTGCTGGGTTTCGATGCGGCGGTGCTGCTCAGAGACGGCGCATGACCGTGACGACCTTGCCGAATATCTGGACGTCTGCGGGGTCGAAGCGCATTGGCTTGAGCGCATGGTTCGACGGAAGCAGCACGACCTGACCCTTCTTGGCATCGATGCTGTAGGTCTTGACAGTGGCTTCTTCGCCAGGGATGCCAGCCACGACGATGTCTCCCTTTTTGGCATCGTTCTGGACTCGAACAATCACGTAGTCGCCGTCGAAGATGCCAGCGTCGATCATCGAGTCGCCGCGGACTCGGAGCATGAACAAGTCGCCGTCGCCGGTGAGATCGGCTGGAACCGGGAAGGTCTCTTCGATCTGCTCGGTGGCCAGCACATCGGTGCCCGCAGCCACCGTTCCCACGAGTGGGACATGGCGAACCGGGCGACGCTCGATGTCAGAGGCACCAGAGTTCGAATCCCAGCGAACCTCGATGGCCCGGGGCTTGGAGGGATCCCGGCGCAAGTAGCCCGCCTTTTGCAGCGTGGCGAGGTGGGAGTGGACCGTGGATGGGGACGTGAGTCCGACTTCGGCACCAATTTCTCGAACCGACGGCGGGAAGCCGCGATCTCGCATCTGGCTCGAGATGAACTCGAGAATGGCTTTCTGCCGATCAGTGAGCTTGTGGTCTCCCATGACGGCCTCCCTTTCGTTGCTGCAATTGGTTGTGTTGCGAAGGCTTGCTGCGTCGCAACGGTGGTCGAACGTGTGTTTGCTGAGTATGACAGACACTGGGGTACAAGTGTTCGCTTTCATCGAAATTGTTGCCGGTCGGCGTTCACGCGTGAACCAGCGAACAATTGTTCGATGAAGGGGTTGTCACCGAACGACTGTTCGTGTTGACTGTGCGAACACTCGTTCGGTCGGAGTTGCTGGGGGCAGCATTTCGAGCGGGGTCGGGGCCGCTGCACCTTGCGTCGGCGGCTCCGACCCACTCGTCCACGAGTGGCAGCAGCACGGGTCACCGTGGCTTCGCGCTGCGGTTGCTCGCTTGTTCGTCGCGTTCGACGTGCCGCATCGGCACTGTCACACCCCCTGAGGAAACTGGTTGTCATGGTCGCTCTTCTCCACCCCGCACACATCCGTCCCGCTTCGCTTGATCGCCCTTTGGCACGAGCACATCACGCAGCGCCCGCCCAACCCACAGCGCCCGCTCAACCCACAGCGCAGCCCCGCCACCTTCGGTTGGTCCAGACCGAGACCAAGGCGTCGGTCGATCCACTGTCAGTGTTGGCAGTTGTCGCAGTTGTTGCGACCCTCTTGCTCGTCATCTTGGTTCGGGGTGTGCAGGGTGCCCCGCCGGCATCTGACTGGCGGACGTTGTCCGAAACATCCGTTCAAGGCAGGGCCGTCCCATTCACGGTGTCGTCCACGGTCACCGTTGTCGAGGGCGACACCTGGGCCACCATTGCGGCTCGAGTCGACCCCGGTGTTGATCCCGTTGTGTTTGCTCGTTCGCTTGCATCGACCAATGGTGGCTATCAGTTGTACGTCGGCCAGGTGCTGGTCGTCCCAGCCGCTGGCTGACCCGTGGAGCAAACACTCCCGATCGCAACCGATCTGACACCCAGGCCCGAGCCGGTGGCGTTATCGTTTCTGCCGATGCGATGCCGTGCGTGTGACCAAGAAGACACCCGGGTGGTCGACTCGCGCGCCGCTGATGACGGAAAGGCCATCCGTCGTCGTCGGGCTTGTGGTTCGTGCGGCGCGCGCTTCACGACCTTCGAACGCTTCGAGCACGCAGAGCTTCATGTGATCAAGCGTGATGGTCGCAAGGTCGATTTCGACCGTTCGACGATCGC
The DNA here is from genome assembly GCA_964351995.1 of uncultured Acidimicrobiaceae bacterium. GTDB lineage: Bacteria > Actinomycetota > Acidimicrobiia > Acidimicrobiales > SZUA-35 > SZUA-35. The sequence goes on from CAYGQE010000048.1 coordinate 31,971, forward strand.
TCGAGGGATCACCACCGCAGCAAAGGGTGGTGCACTCGACGCCGAGGCCATCGAGGCCGTTGTCGAAGCGGTGGAAGACAAGATCCGGTTGATTGGCGACCACGTCACCTCTGAAGAGATCGGCAAGAAGGTGCTGCATCATCTTCGTCAGGTCGACGATGTCACAGCGTTGCGGTTTGCCAGCGTGTACAAGGGTTTCCGGGGTGTCGAGGATTTCGAGCGTGAGATGTCACTCATCAAGAGGGATCAGGCTCCAGCACCTTCCTGAGTCGAGCGGCCAGCGGTCAGATTCACCTCGGTCAGATTCACCTCGGTCAGATTCACCTCAATCTCGTAGGTTCGGTGGCCGATGCTCTTGGGATGGACCTCTCCCTCTTGCGGCAGCGCGTTGGTGTGCTCGCTCTGTCGCTGAGTGTTGCTGGTGCGACGTTTGGGTTTGCCTCGTCGACAGCTGCACAGGAGGTTGCGGCCCAGGAGGGCGACGATGCTGTTGAGCTCACGCTGGCCGAGCTGCTTCCGGACTCGCAGATCTTCCACCCCGATGTCCTCGCCCAGGTCATGCCGGAATCGGACCTTGTGGCCGAGTTGCGCACGACCCTGACGATCGCCATGACCGATGCGGTCGACGCTGAGGAGCGCAGACTCGACAGTCTCCTGCGCCGGAGTGAAGCTCGGATGAGTTCGTGGTCGCAGCGTGTCGTCGTCGCCGACCGCCTCGCTCGAGAAGACGCTGCGGCGAGTGAAGCCGACACCGAATTCGATCGGCTCGGAGTCTTCGCGGTCGACAGCTTTCTCGGCTCTGAAGCGGTCGACCTTGCTCGTCTCACCGTCGATGGCGCGATGAGTCCGCTGCCGGAACTGTCTGACACCGCCACCGAAGTCGTCGAGCAGCGCTATGCCGCTGCCCGGGCAGAGCTGTCCCACGCACGGCTGGCACGCATTGATGCTGAAGATCTGGCCGCTGATTTCGCCGATCAGATCGAGGCGGCAGACCGTGACCTCGAGCAGGCGGTCCGTGACCTCGCCGACGCCGACCTGCGCATCGCCGACTTGCGGCCACAACTCGAACGCGCCGTCGCCAGCCAATCTGCGCCGGGAACCGACATGTCGTTGGTGGTGATCGACGCGTACTTCCGGGCGTCTGTTCAGATGGCAGAACGCCGACCCGGCTGCGGCATCTCGTGGGACCAGCTCGCCGGGGTTGGCCTGATCGAGTCTCGTCATGGCTCATTCGGAGGGAACACGGTCGGCCAAGACGGTCGAACGTCGGGCGAGATCCTCGGACCAGTTCTGGATGGCGACCCCTTTGCGGCCATCCCTGACTCTGAGGGTGGGGCCCTCGACGGCAACACCGAGTGGGATCGAGCCGTCGGGCCCATGCAGTTCATCCCGACCAGCTGGGAGATCTTCGGCCTCGATGGCAATGATGACGACATTCGAGATCCTCACAATCTCTACGACGCGGCCTATGCCGCAGCCGAACACCTCTGTCGGGGCTACTCCGGTATCCAAACCGACAGCGTCTACCGACGGGCGTTGCTTGGATACAACCGATCAGCGGTCTATGGCAGTGACGTGATGGCAGCTCGCCAGCGCTACGCCGCTGCGGTCGACCTTGTGCCCACTGACGAAGGGATCGCAGAGGATCTGGTCCGTCGTGGCCTCACGGCTCTGTCGGAGAGCCGTTGACCTCGTTCGCTCTCATCGGAGGCCATGTGTCGATGTGGTGTTGCGGCCTTGATGCTCAGTCGGGTCTGACCCAGCGGCCGAAGATGGCGCGATCCCCCCGCCACAACCGAGCCAGTTCGTAGCCGGTCAGTTGATCCGCCTCGGCTTTCGAGCCTTGGTCGTGGTCGCGTGCCGGACCGTGGGCGGGGCGGGGAGCGCTCCCGGCAACGAGGAGCGGCGCAACCGTCAGATTCCATTCATCGACCAGTCCAGCGCTGATGAGCTGGCCGTTCAGCGTTGGTCCGCCCTCGCTGAGCACGGTGCGATGCCCCGCCTCGCCCAAGTGCGCCAGTGCTGCGGGAAGGTGGACCTGATCTCGCCCAAGGACGACGATCTCCGCCTTGTCGACAAATGTCGCTCGCCGATCCTCGGGCGCTCGCTCTGCAGTGAAGATGATGGGCCGGTACGTCGGGTCGGTGAACAGTTCGAGTTCTGGATCCATCGAAAGTGACGCCGAAACCACGGCGATGATGGGCCGATGGTTGCGTCCGGTGGCGGCTCGACTCGAGATGACGTCGGGGGACAGCTTTGGCGGGCGGTAACCCTCGGCGTTGGCGGTGCCAGCGCCAACGAGGATGGCATCCGCGGAGGCCCGAAGGGCGCGAAACATCGATCGATCGTCATCGTCGCCCAGCGCACCTGACAGACCATCAACCGCTGCGGCACCGTCGAGGGAAGCGACCATGTTCGTGAACAGCCATGGTCGTCCGTCGGCGTGGGATCGAGGCTCAGAAGGAACCACGGCGAGCGGATCGATGGCCGTGTCGTTGATCGAGAAATGGTCGACCAAACCGTGCAGTGTCATGAGGGCATGGTGGCAGAGCGACGACGACGCCCGGTGCATGCCGCGCCGTTGCTCGGTGACGTGTTGCTCGGTGACGTGTTGTGGGCGGACGTGGACGCCGGGTGACGATCCACGTTTCGTCCCCAGGTACGGGTCGCAATCCACAGGAAAAGCCACAAAGACACAGCGCTATCCACTTTTGATCCACAGGCTTGGCTGTCTACGTTCATGAGCACGTGGCCGGTGGCCCGAAGTGGCGGAATGAGGGCACGGATTCGTGCTGATGGGCGAGTTGTGGGTGTGCGAAATGTGTGCACGAGCAGACGGACCTGGACCCAGCTACTTCGGGTGCCGGCAATCGGTGAGCAGCGATCGTTGTGGTCGTTGCTCACTGGCGGTGAGCTTCGCTGCCGGTGGCATCGAGGGTCGTGGTTGCGTGGGCAGAGAGATCGGAAAGAAATCGCAACAAACGTTGACATCATCGTAATTACGATGGTGTAATCATCAATCCACATCTTGTGCGCCCGTCGGCGTCACCGGGTTCCCGTGGCACAACATCTAGTGGCGGCCTGGCTGCCATCGGGGCTTGCGGTTTGCAAGCGGCTTGCATCGGGCAAGCGTCCCTTCATTGAACGTGAGCAACAGAAGCAATCGTTCAACGTGGAGACGCCTGCACAACGCAAATCTGACGTGTCTCTTGCTCAACGATGAGCGAGGATCGAATCCGGTGCGCAACTGCGCAGCCAAAGGCGGAACAAGATGGTCGCCGCCACCGACATGCCTCTCGCATGCCACGCTGCCCAACCGGTGATCGTTTCACCGGCGCACCACCAACAAGATCACCCGCACGCACGGCTCGAAACCAATCGACCAAACCCCTCAATTCGGAGTATCCATGGCCCTCGCATCAGAACACCTCGCAACGGGTAAAGCTGGCATCGGCATCCGCCGCCACTTCACCACCGCTGGAGTTCACCCCTACGACACCGTCACGTGGGAGAAGCGCGATGCCCGCATCGCAAACTGGAAGACCGGCGAAGTCGCCTTCGAGCAACTTGATGTCGAGGTGCCCAGCACCTGGTCGGTCAACGCAACAAACATCCTTGCTCAGAAGTACTTCCGGGGAACGCAGGGCCTCCCCGAGCGTGAGACAAGCCTCAAGCAGGTCGCCGACCGGGTCGTCGACACCGTTACCACCTGGGGCCGTGAGGGTGGCTACTTCATCGATGAAGAGGAAGCGCGGGCCTTCTCCGACGAGCTCAAATTCCACATCATCAACCAGCGCGGCGCCTTCAACTCGCCGGTGTGGTTCAACATCGGGGTCAAGGGCGTCCCACAGCAGGGTTCGGCCTGCTTCATCCTGTCGGTCGAAGACAAGATGGACGACATCCTCAATTGGTACGTCGAAGAAGGCACCATCTTCAAGGGTGGCTCTGGCGCTGGCGTGAACCTGTCCCGCATCCGCTCGAGTGCGGAAATGCTCAAGGGAGGTGGCACCGCTTCTGGCCCCGTCAGTTTCATGCGGGGCGCTGATTCTTCCGCTGGCACCATCAAGTCCGGTGGCAAGACCCGCCGTGCCGCCAAGATGGTCATGCTCGACATCGATCATCCCGACGTCGAAGAGTTCATCTGGTGCAAGGCCACCGAGGAGCGCAAAGCCCGTGTTCTGCGCGAAGCCGGTTTCGACATGGATCTCGATGGCGTCGACAGTCACTCGATCCAGTACCAGAATGCCAACAATTCAGTCCGTGTCACCGATGAGTTCATGCAGGCCGTGGTCGATGACGGCGACTGGGAGCTCATTGCTCGCACCACCGGCGAGGTCATCCGCGTCGTCAAGGCTCGTGACCTCATGCGTCAGTTCTCCCAAGCCACTTGGGAGTGCGCTGATCCGGGCATGCAGTACGACACCACGATCAACCGCTGGCACACCTCGGCCAACACCGGTAAGATCAACGGCTCGAATCCCTGCTCGGAATACATGCACATCGACAACTCGGCGTGCAACCTGGCCAGCCTCAACCTGTTGACCTTCCTCAACGACGATGACACCTTCGACGTCGAGGGCTTCGAGTCCGCCATCGATTGCTTCTTCACCGCTCAGGAGATCATCGTCGGGCGAGCCGACTACCCCACGAAGCGCATCGGCGAGAACTCGCTGAAGTTCCGCCAGCTCGGTCTCGGCTACGCCAACATCGGCGCCCTGCTGATGAACCTCGGTCTTCCCTATGACTCCGACGAAGGGCGGGCCTACGCCGCTTCGATCACCGCACTCATGACCGGCCGTGCCTACGAGACCTCGGCCAAGACTGCTGCCCGCATGGGTGCACACGCTGGTTACGCCGAAAACGAAGAGCACATGAATCGTGTGCTCGGCCAGCACCAGGAGGCTGTCGCCACGATCGACGAAGATCTCGCTCCGCATGACATCCTCGCTGCCGCCCAACGTTCATGGGATGCCGCAGTCGAGATGGCTCCCCGAGTCGGCACCCGCAATGCGCAGGCCACGGTGCTTGCCCCCACCGGAACCATTGGCTTGCTGATGGACTGTGACACCACCGGCATCGAGCCCGACCTCGGTCTCTGCAAGATGAAGAAGCTCGTTGGTGGCGGCACGATGATGATCGTCAACCAGTCGGTGCCTCGTGCCCTTCGTCGTCTCGGCTACACCGAAACCCAGGTCACCGACATCACGGCCTACATCGACGAGAACAAGACCATCCTCGGCGCCCCCGGACTCGACCCCGATCACACGGCGGTGTTCGCCTGCTCGATGGGCGACAACCCCATCCACTATCTCGGCCACGTGAAGATGATGGCAGCCGTCCAGCCCTTCATCTCTGGCGCCATTTCCAAGACCGTCAACATGCCAGAAGAGGTCACGGTCGAAGAGGTCGAGCAACTGCACATCGATGCTTGGAAGATGGGCGTCAAGGCGATTGCCATCTACCGAGACAACTGCAAGGTGGCTCAGCCGCTGAGCATGGCCAAGAAGGGAGACGGCGACGAAGCGAACACCGATGCCGGTATCGCCGCAGCCGCTGCGGCTGGTGGCGTCGTTGCTACCGCTGAAGTTGCTCCGGCTGTGCAGGTGACTGAGGTCATCGAGAAGATCGTCTACAAGCCGGTTCGTGAGCGTCTGCCTCGCAACCGCCGTAGCCGCACCTTCGACTTCCGGGTCGCCGACTGCAAGGGCTTCGTCACTATTGGCGAATACGACGATGGTCGCCCCGGCGAGGTCTACATCCGTATGTCGAAGCAGGGCTCGACTCTTGCTGGCATCATCGATGCGCTTGCCATCAGCCTCAGCCACGGTCTGCAGTACGGCGTGCCGCTGCGTAACTACGTGGAGACCTACACCGGCATGCGGTTCGAGCCAGCCGGAATGACCGACGATCCCGACATCCGGATCTCGACCTCCATCATGGACTACCTCTTCCGCAAGCTCGCCGTGCTCTACATGGAGCCGTCCGAGCGGGCCGAGATGGGTATCTTCACCACCTCCGAGCGCACGCAGCAGACTCTGCCGGGCGTCGACGAGGCCGTGTCGGTCCAAGGCAGCGAGATGGCATCGGACCCGAAGTCAGTCGACACCGCCGACGAGATCATCACCAAGATGGCGGCCGAGCAGGTCACGCAAGCAACGGCGAGCATGTCTGATCCCGATGCCCCCATCTGCATGCAGTGCGGTATCACGATGAACCGCTCGGGCAGCTGTCACGCATGCCCGAGCTGCGGCAACACCAGCGGCTGCAGCTGAATCCAAGTCATCTCGGGGTGTAGACCCCGAGATGTGGATGAGCGTTGAACGATGAGGAGGCCCCTGCCGGCTGGCGGGGGCCTCTTTCTCGTTTGGATGAGGTCGGTCTGGATCAGCGACTGTCGGCACTCGGTTCGCCGCTTCCGGATGGCCGACTGGTTGGAGCTGCATGATGAGCGAGGCAGATCGGCTGCTCGCTCGGTACTCCGTGACGTCGCACTTGGGCCGCCATATCCAGTCTTTCGTTTTCCGTGGCCCCTGACTTGGGGGTCTGCGTCGATGACATGTCTTCGCCGCAGCGGTCAGCGAGGTCCAGCTTCGGTCAGCGGAGCGTCGTGCACAGCCAGCTCCTGCGTCGGGCCGAGCACGACTGGCTCACCGACTCGACCGGCCGGCGTGCGACGGTCAGCCTCGCAGCCGTCAGCGACGACACGAGGAAGGCCAGGCGGGTTCCGGGGTCGAGTTGATCGGGGGTGCAGTCCGGTCGTCGCCGAAGGTCGTTCAGGCTCGGTCAGAGGACTCAAGAAACCAGAGCGGCAACGCTCGATCTCGCCGTTGCCGATGCCACGTCTGAGCCCTCAATTCTGCGTCGAAGACAACAGGAGATAGCGCGTCCACGACGCAGCAAATGGCTGCGTCGTTTACATCGAAGACACCCGAATCAGGACTGGAGACAAGTGCCGCACTGTTGCATCTCTTCCGCGCTCGACGCCGGGGTTATGGGTGCGTCATATCGAGTGGTTTGCGCCGAAGCGAAGTAACTCCGCCCGAACTGGTCTTGTAGTCAGAGACTATGGTTGGCCCATGGGTGCTGATCGAATCTGGACTGCGGCTGAGCTCGAAGCTCTCTCACCGAACGAACGCGATGCAGTGATCCGCTCTGGGTTCGTGACCGACCCGGACGAAGTCCCGCCCGAGCTGCTCGACCGAGCCCTCCGCAAGGCGGATGAGCGAATTGCCGCAACCGAGGGCAGCAAACCATCACGGTGACTCGCCGGAACATCGGAGTCGACGCACACTTCTTCGCTGAGCTCGACGGTCAACTCAGCGAGTCGCGCGGGCCGAACGGGGAGCCGTCAGCAAGCGACTTCTTGGTGATCGAGCTTCCAACGATCTCTGATGCCTTCGCCGAACACTTCGACGAATTCCTTGCCGTCTATCCCGACAGAGACGACTACCGTTACCTCGTGGTCACAGGCAAGCTCTTCAAAGCGGCTCTGGTGGTCGGTCAACTGATAGTTGACAGATCAATCGTTTTGATCAGTATTGATATCGACAAAGCCTGACACCGCTCAGATCGCCGAGCCACACTGCGACGGGACGGCGCGCCGCTACTGCCCAAGCACCCGACGGGCGCCGCCGGTAAAGTTGCGGCGCCACGTTCGGGAGTCTCGGGTGGTCTCTTCCACTTTCCGATGGTGATTCTGTGCGAGCGTTATACATGGCTTGGCTCACACCCCGAGCTGAATTGAAGCCGCTCCATTTGCCGGTTATC
>CAYGQE010000049.1:0-36002 GCA_964351995.1 uncultured Acidimicrobiaceae bacterium
GATCGAGGTGCCGGTGATGTTGTCGCTGGTTTCTTTCGCCAACCGCACCAAGGGATGGTTCCCAACAGAGAGCTACCGATCCGAGGGCTCCGGCGTCGACTTCAAACCAGGAACGATGGCACCGGGTCAATGAGGAGGACCAAATGAACTGTCTCGATTGTGCAACCAACGACCAGGTAACACCCGCTGTTGGGGTGTGCCATGACTGCGGAGCGGGCGTCTGTGTCGACCATGTCGCGACCCGCGACAAGTACCTCACCCGGACAGTGGCCCTCAGCATGCATGTTGATGTGGAACCGCCGGCGAGGGTGCTTCGCTGCGAAGTGTGCACCACCGCTGTCGACGCCGTCCGCGAAGCCAGCCGCCCCAAACCTCTCCGCCGCTCAGCGAAAGCCAGGCGTTGATATGACACACGCATGTCCGATTCACTCGTCTGAGCTGTCAACGAGCCGGCCGACGATCTCGGTGCCGCTGTGAGCGCGCCGCAATACGTGGTTCGGGCCGGCAGCGACGGTGCCGGAGTCGGCCGCATCGAGGCCAAATCGTCATCGATTGTCTTTGACCGATCCTGGAATCCCGCAGACCCCAGCGATCTCCCCGGACCGGGCCAGCTCCTGGCGGCTGCGTTCGCTGCATGTGTCATCAAGAACGTCGAACGGTTCAGCCAGATACTGCCCTTCGCCTACGAATCGGCAGAGATCGACGTCGAACTACATCGCCAAGACCGGCCGCCGTGTTTCGACCGGATCGAGTACACGCTGCGAGTGGTGACCGACGAGCCCGCCAACCGGGTCGACCTCCTGCATCGCAACCTCATCAAGTACGGGACCGTTTACAACACCCTCGCCGCCGCGTGCGAGGTGACCGGCCGCATCGAGACCACACCGATCGGCGACGAGGCCTGAGACCCGCAGACTCAGGTTGCCGTCGTCACCTGTGTGGTGCTGGACGGCTCGGCGGTGAGGGGTGGCAGGCGCAGGGTGAGGAGCCACGTCGCTGCGAGGAATGCGGCGGATCCCCAAAGGGCCGCCTCGAGACCGCCGAATAGGTACAGCGTCCCGGACAGCAGGGTGCCGACGAGGCGGCCGGTGGCGTTGGCCGAATAGTAAAAGCCGACATCGAGAGAGACGTCGTCGCCATCGGCGTAGGCGAGGATCAAGTACGAGTGCAGCGACGAGTTCAACGCGAACACCACACCGAACACGATCAATCCGCCGACCACAGCGAACGTGGTGGCAATGTCGAACTCGACCGCGACCGCAATCGCAGCTGAGACTCCCGTGAGTACGAGCGCCCAGCTTCGGGCTGCGCCGATCTCTGCTGTGGCCTTCGACGACGATCGCCGCAGGATCCGTGGGGCGACGGACTGGATCATGCCGTAGCCGATGACCCACGCTGCCAGGAACGCTCCGATGCCTTCGGAGGACCAGTCGAACACATCGGCGAGGAACACCGGGAGTGCGACAACAAACCAGATGTCGCGGGATGCGAACAGGAAGAACCGGGCGGCGGCGAGCCGGTTGATCGCTGTTGACTTCGACAGGATCGACCGCAATGGTGGCTTCTTCTTTGACTTGCCGATGTCCTCATCGAGCAGCACCGCAACGGCAATGAGTGCAACAGCGATCAGTCCGGCCATCGACCACAGCGCAGCGTCGTAGCCAACCCACGACAACAGGGCGGCGCCGATGAAGAACCCGACACCCTTCAAAGCGTTCTTCGAACCAGTCAGCACCGCCACCATTCGGAACAGTGCGTCGTCAGCGTCACCGGCGACGAACTTCACAGCCGATTTGGAACTCATCTTGGTGAGATCCTTCGCCACCCCCGACAGCGCTTGGGCGCCCATCACGAACCCCACCGATACCCACTCCCGCCACGTCGGTTCATGGAAGGTGAGGGCGGCGAGGGCCACGATCTGCAAGCTGAGCCCAGCGAGGAGTGTCCGGTTCAAACCGGATCGTGCCCCGACCCAGCCGCCGAGCAGGTTGGTGACGATCCCCATGAACTCATACAGCAGGAACAAGAACGCGATGGAGACCGGCGAGTAGCCGAGGTCGTGGAAGTACAGGAGCACCAGCATCCGCAGTGCTCCGTCGGTGATCGTGAACGCCCAATAGCCGCCGGTCACCAAGGCGTAGTTGCGGACCTTCACAACGGTGGGAGGGTCGCAGCGATCTTGGCGGCCAGATCGGCCATTCGGAACGCGTACCCGTATTCGTTGTCGTACCAGATCAGCACCTTGACCATCCGGTCATCGACCACCATCGTCGAGGGGCCATCGACGATTCCTGAACGGGTGTCGTTGGTGTAGTCAGCCGATACCAGCGGGAGTTCTTCGAAGCCGAGGATGCCGTTGAGCTCCCCTTCTGCTGCGTCACGGAGGAGTCCGTTGATCTCGGTGACGGTGACGTCTCGGTTCATGGTGAACACGGCGTCGGTGAGTGATGCGTTGAGGAGCGGAACCCTGACCGCGAGGCCGTTCAGCTTGCCGGTGAGTTCGGGGTAGATCATCGTGATCGCGGTGGCTGAACCGGTCGATGTTGGTATCAGCGAGTTCAACGCCGAGCGGGCCCGGCGCAGATCCTTGTGTGGTGCGTCGACGATGACTTGGGTGTTGGTGACATCGTGGATCGTGGTGATCACACCCCGGTCGATACCGATCTGTTCATGCAGCACTTTGACCACTGGGGCCAGACAGTTCGTGGTGCATGACGCTGCGGTCACGACATGATCGGTGGCTGGGTCATAGAGATGGTCGTTGCAGCCCATCACGATGTTCAACACCCCATCGCTCTTCACCGGGGCTGCCACGATCACCTTGCGGACGCCCTGATCGAAGTACGGGTCGAGCGTCTCGGTGGTGCGGAACGCCCCGCTGCACTCGAGAACCACATCGACGCCGTACTCGTCCCATGGCACTGCGCCGGGCGTGTCCAAAGATGAGTACGTGACAGTGTCACCGTCGATGACGAGGGTCTTCCCGTCGGTGGTGACCGTTCCGGCGTAGCGGCCGTGCACCGTGTCGAACTCCAACAAGTGCGCAGCTGTCGCAGCGTCACCCGACAACTCGTTCACGTGCACCAGCTCAAGCTCGGGCCGGTCACGCAAGGCGCGGACCACAAGCCGCCCGATCCGCCCGAACCCGTTGATCCCTATCCGAATACTCGTCATGCTTCGATGACCTCCATTGATTCGATCTGCCTGTTCATTTCATGAGCGCAGCGATGCGTGCGTCGAGATCGGCAACCACCGCATCAAAAGCGGCCGGGGTGCCTACCTCGACCGGATCCGGGATCGACCAGTGCCACCACGACGGCTCAGGATCCAGCTCCTCATGAGCCTGATCGCACACCGTCACCACCACATCCGCGGACTCACCCGGGGCCAGCACCCGCGGTGAGACACCCCCCAGATCGAGACCAGCCCGCTTCCCCGCAGCGATCGCTCCGGGATTGATGCGGCCCGCCGGATGAGTACCCGCCGACGACGCTTCGGCACCGGTTCGTTCACGCCACAACGCCGCCGCCAACTGCGACCGCGCCGAGTTGTGCGAACACACAAACAACGCCCGACCCACCGGGACAGCCATAGCCAAGCCGAGGTCGGCCAACGGGCCTGGCACAAGGCGCAGATAGCGGCGCCGGCGATCACCAGCCGACACGAACCGCTCAACCAAACCCACCGACTCCAGCACCTCGAGATGATGAGCCAACAGATTCGACGGCATGTCGAACCGCACGCTCAGCTCCTTGGGCGAACGATCACTTGCCGACAGTTCCTCAACGATCGCCAAACGCACCGACTCACTCAACGCCGCATGCAAGCGGGCACGACTTTCGAGATTCTCGAACACCCGGAGATCATATTCACTCAATCAGAATTGAGTCAATAGACAGCGAGTGAACACCGGACAAAATGGTCCATCGAATACGGCGTCCAACAGAGCAACCCAGACTGCTAGCAAACCCCATCACTCGGGTGAACGTCGTCGAGGGCCGTGAGTACTCCGGAACAGCCTTTGCGTCTAGTTAGGTGGCGGGGCGTTCGTCGGGATCGGCCGACGAATAGTTCAGGTCGAGGCAGCGCCTGAGCACGTACTGCAGCCCTCCCCAACGCCGATAAACAACCCGAATGACTGACCTGCTCACCGCCATCGCCTCAGCGTTCGGCATCGTGTTTCTCGCAGAGTTGGGCGACAAGACACAGCTTCTCGCCGTCAACTTCGGATCCCGCTACACGCCGCGACAGGCACTCATCGGCCTCATCCTCGGATACGGGGCCGCCAGTCTCATCGCCGTCGTCGTTGGCGGCCTTCTCGGAGCGAACCTCCCCCAACGCCCCATCGAGATAGTCGGCGGCCTGATATTCATCAGCTTTGGTCTCCGTGCCCTCCGCCCCGAACGCGAACAAGGCACCCAGGTCGAAACCAGCCGACTCAGATCGTCTGCGGCAGCGACGATCGGACTCGCCATCTTCATCGGCGAAATGGGAGACAAAACCCAGATCGCCACCACCACGCTCGCAGCACGATCAACACCAATCGGGACCTGGATCGGAGCCACCGCAGGCGCCGCCGCCAGCGGAATGATCGGCGTCGTCGCCGGATCACTCATCGGCGACCGAATCCCAGCGGCTGTGATGAGTTGGCTGTCAGCCACACTATTCGTCACATTCGGCCTAGCGCTCCTCGCCAGCTGGCCATAACTGAAACCACACGCCGCGCAGCGAAGCCAACCTCGATGCCGCTCGATAACACCAGCGCATAACCCCCAAATCCACACCCATCCGGCCGCTCGGGAACGGCCCAAGCGTGACGTCACGGAATACCGAGCGATCTGGCAGCACGAAGCGCACTTCTCGGCGCCACGATCATCACAACAAACGAAGTGCGCCGCGTTTGCGCTCGTGACGGAATTCGCCGAGATTACGATTCACAACTTTCGCACCTGGCGACTCCGTGGAGGCGAGCGTCCTTGACCACATGTTGACCGTGGCTTGCTTATCAGGTCAGGCTTGTGAGCTGCTACCAGCCCTGTTCTGCGATGGCGTCGTTGAGCTGACTCATGTTGGCCTGGATGAAGCTTCCATCGCGTTCTTCGGTCTGCCTGAACAGGTCTCTCGCCACTTGGTAGTAGTCGAAGACAAAGTTGTTCTGTGGAGAGTCGCTGTCATCAAGAAGCGCTCGTGAAACGAACAGCATGCGAGACAGATACGCCGGGTCGGTGTTCGTCATGATCTCGCCAGATTTAGCGGCCTCGACCATCTCATCAAAGAAGGCCTCCCTCTCGGCACCGACGAAAGTGACTGATCTTCCGAGATCATCGATTGATCTTGCTTGAGCGATGAGTGAGTCCTCCGAGGCGACGATCACGGCAAGATCGTCTTCCCATGCGCCTTGTGCTGCTGCGTGCAGCTCGTCAAGCAAACCGCAGGAAGCTTCGTACGCCTCATCCTCGGAGCCGTAGGCGTCGGCCCGAATGTTCAACTCGGTGCCGTCGAGGCACGTGACAAGAAGCGTCTCGACTTCGATCGTGGCCGGAGCCTCGGTCGTGGTGGCCGCAGTCGTCGTCGTGGCTTGTTCGACCTCGTTAGTTGTTGCCGATTCGGTCGTCGTGGCCTCTTGCACCTCGGTCGTGATGGGTGCAGCATCGTTAGCGGCGTCCTCTTCCGGCTCCGGCAGGAACGGGGAAATGCCGACCAAGAGAACGAATGATCCGACCGGAATCAAGAACCGCTTCCTTTTCCAAAACGGCATGGACGGTTGAGCTGTAGCTTCTGCCACCACAGGAGCGGGCGGCGCCTGGAGCGGGCGCCGATGTTCGGTCCATTGCGTTCCGTCGAAGTAGCGCTCGGCTGCCGGTTCGTTGGGGCTTGGATACCAACCAGCGGCGGTGTTGTTATCACTCACGGAATCGCGCCCTTCGTAGAAGAAAGTCGAAGGTATCGGCTCGTTGTGGTCGCTTGCCGCGAGATCCTCGGCGGTGATGTCGTGCACGTCGGTTGCGTGCGAGCGTGGGAATACGAGCGCATGATCCGGTTGATGTCCGTGAAGGCGATCGCCCGTTCGGCCTGAGCGACCGTGGCCGATGGGAGCTTGCCGGCGACGATGTCGCAGAAGATGCAGTCAGCTTTGGTGTCCAAATGGCGGCGCAACATCGCCTCGCGTTGGCAGGAGCACTCGATATCGGCGACGCGGAATCACGCTGGGGCCTTCGAAAGGACTACTCGGCATCGGCGCGAGTCGTTGCCCGCATAGTCCCGCATGCAATGCCGCTGGAACGCAGTGGCATCGCGGCCTCATCAAGATCACGACCGATGTTTCGGCGCGGGGCAGCGTGAACTAGAGGTGCGCTCGTCCCTCGCCTCGACCGGTTGCAAATGGACCAGACAACGGGTCCCTCTTCAGCAAGCCATGGCGAAACACGGCCCGTAAGAAACGACGGAATGAGCTACTGGGTTCCTTTGGCAGGAGCCTCGACGGTGTAACCGAGTCGTCTCAACGTGGCTGCCGCCTCATCAGGGAATCTCGCAGCGGCAGCACCGGCTTGTCGGCTTTCGGACTCGTCCCGGGATTGTTCGACGATGGACCGCCACTCCGGGGTCTTCCAGTCGGTAAAGATCTCCTCGCGGTCGAGCATGATCAGCACGTCCTCGATCGTGGGTCGGAACCGGCGGCCACCGACAGGGAAATGGATCGAGTCGAATCGCCGGAGAGCTGATCCAGACGTTCCGTAAATCCAACCGAGCTCGGACGACTCGGCATGGAAGTGGATGTGAGCGGCAGGAACCGACTTCGGATTCCGGACGTACTCGACCCGGAAGACCGGGCGAACACTGCGCTGGGGATCAGGCCCGACGTCGAGTCCGAACACCGAGCTATGGACGGCCATGTGAGTCGCTGTGTCATTTAGCGTGAGTGAGAAACTGAGACGGAGCTCAAGAGGGGGAGGCGAGTCGATCGGGTCCACGGACCGCCGTAGCGGGATGCCGTCGAATTGGGTTGGGTTCTTGCCCGTCCCGGTGATCGTGGGGCCGATCATGACCCGGTTCGATGCCGGGTTGGGGCGCACCACGATATTGAGTGGGCTTCCCTCTTCGGGGATGACGGCTGACAGCAGATCGAGAAGTCGGGCTGCGAACGCTTCCGCCTCGCCCGCCAGGAATTGCGAGGCGTCGTCCACGCGGGTTAGTCGCTCGCGGCGATCGACGAACCCCAGATGATCCAGAGTTCACGCAGCTCGGAGTTCTCTAACCGATCCGCTTTGCCAAGTTCGACGAACCTGCCGAAGTCCATACCCTCGGCCGTAACG
Organism: uncultured Acidimicrobiaceae bacterium; assembly: GCA_964351995.1. Taxonomy (GTDB): domain Bacteria; phylum Actinomycetota; class Acidimicrobiia; order Acidimicrobiales; family SZUA-35; genus SZUA-35. The sequence continues at coordinate 7,314 of CAYGQE010000049.1, forward strand.
GCTTCTTCGAGTGCGCGCCGCATGTCGGCGGGGCTGTATCGCTCGGTGGTGACCATGCAGCCAACATAGATCACGGGGTGTGACAGTCGGTAGCCAGGCCAGGCCAATTAAGTCGGATCATCGTCAGTGCCGATAGCAGCTATATGCCGAAATTCGCCCCAACTGATGCGCTGCAACAGTGTGCTGAAGAGCTCGGCTTCGTACCGACGAGGGCGGAGTATGAGAGGTGGCGTCGCCGCCTCGATCAGCCTCGGGCGGTATTGTCGGTGCAGACGATCACCAGGCACCAGACATGGTCCGAGGCGCTAGCCGGCGCTGATCTCGAGCCCCGTCAAAGCCAGATCACCGACGCTCTTGTGTGGTCGACAATTCGAACCGCACGACAGATCCTCGGTGCTCCATCGGTCGGGCAGTACGACCGATGGCGACACCAGACCACGCCGTCGCCACGATCGCCCGCTGTCCTCACCCGGCACACCGGTCGCAGCTGGTACGAGCTATTCCCACCCGTTTGACGATCGGGCGGGACGCGACGACGCTCGCCCGGTGTTCAACTTCTCCGTCAGCGACCTCGACATCCCCGCAGAACTTCCCGAGCCGTCAAGGGCTGCCATCGCCGCATCGGGGGATCGGCTCAATCGTGCGATCGCAGCAAGCGACCTATCTGATGCAATTGATCGTTCGAAGGTGTTGGCCGAGACGGTCGCCAAGGTCGTGCTGGACGTGCGGGGTGAGCCAATCGACCCGAAGGTCAAGATGCCTGCGCTCGTCGCGGCCGCTCACGAGGCGGTGGATCGGCAGCCAGGCAAGGGCCTTTCGTCCGATCCCAAACTGGTCGTGATCGCACAGTCAATGAAGACGCTCATCCTCACCCTGCCGCCGCTACGCAACACCCTCGGCGCAGGGCACGGAACTGCGAGAGTCCCAGAGGTAACTGACGAGCATGGCCGTCTCGTGGTCGATGCGACGATCGTTTGGTGCCGGTGGATCCTCGGGAGGCTGCCGGCATACCTTCTCAGCGACATCGAAATGCTCATCAATCTGCTCGAGAGTGGAACATTCACTGGGGGGCTGTTGAGAAGCCGTCTTCAGTCGATCGACTTCGACGGTACTCCCACCGCTGATCAGAGTCGGCTCGGGAACGCCGTAGGCCGTAGAGCAGTCCGCCAGACGTTCCTTGTACAGGGTGAGGGAGTCGAGGCGGCCATCAGCTTCCCGGCCAACTTTCCGGTGGCATACCGATTAGGCATCATCCACGCCCTGTTGTTCGACAGTGACGGGTTCCTCTCGGCAACAGAATGGAGCGTAAAGGCTGCAGCACAGCTCATCGCGAACGGGGGGCATCCGCCCAAGACGATAGAAGCGCTCGCAGGCCACGTTGGAACAGCAACAGTCACGCTTGCTCCGGTGACTTCGCCCCCGTCAATTCAATCCTTGATCGCAACGGCTGGCTCAGCGGCACAGTTCCTCAGCGAGCCCGACCGGACTGTTTGGTCTTCAGGATGGGAGACGCTCCGATCGGAGATCGAACGCCCCTGGTAATCGAACCAGGCAACTCCAAGGTCGAGCCGGATCTAATGATCGTGCTGCGAGGGCCGGGCGCGTCCAGGCGTGTTCGTCGGGCAGACCTTCATTTGCGGCAAGAACGATCGACGAGAACTATCGGAAGTAGGTGTTCTTATCTGGCTGCATTCGCCCTGGTCGTAGAGTTGGGGCCGCCTGCAACTCTATGTTCTGGCCGCTATATGCGACGACGATCCGTCCTGGTGGGCAATGAGCCGCACAACGCACTGCTCCTGCCGACGTGTGTCTCTCGTCGAGGTGACGCAGACCTATTGACGCTTCTGAAAGCTGTACCAGCCATCCTGGTCGGCGGCCGCGAGCCCAGCTGGGGGGCGGAGATCAAACGGTTAAGCTAGAGCTTCGGAAGAGCGTCAGGGGGCCAATGCCTCGGCCCCACTCTCACCGAGTGCACAGCGTCCCCAACCCGTTGTGCGGGCAATCCGAGGTTGTGGCAGGCGACGCCTACGAAGAGTCGTCGGAGCAAGCGGTTGTGTCGCACCATCTGCACGTAGTCGACCTTCTTCCGCTTCGTGTGGTGCACGAGTTCGTTCCGTACAGCGACGATCCGCCCCAGTTCCGCTTCCAGCTCGCTTGCATCATCGGCGAGAGCATCACCGACGAGCTCTACGAGTTCCTCCAGACGAGTCTTCAGCGTCTTGTCGGCGACTCTCGCAAGCGCTTCGTTGACCACCCGCACCTCGCCTGCGGCAAGCCCATCTCGTGCTCTTGCTCGGAGCTTGCTCGCCTCGCCTGCGCTCATGCGCGTCGACTTCAGAGCGGATGTCCGATGCATCGCTTCCATTGCACCGGACAGCGCCACGAAGGTGTCGACGACACCGTAAGTGTCGCGCCGAACTTCGTTGCGAGACACCTCGGTGAAGGCTCGCGAGGCTGCCGCTTGCATCGGCATCCACCGTCTTAACACCTTCTCGAAGTCCACACCGGGGTCGGCGAATACGACGCGTCGCTCGTGCTCGGCAGTCGCCTCGGCCGCAACGTCAAATGCGGCACTGTGAAGCCGCAACACCGCTCGATCTTCCGTTTGCCCCACCATCTTGCAGTATCCGCTATTGAACCGGAAGCTCGTCCCGGTGCAGAAGTCCACGAGCGCTGACAATGGCACCACGTAGTCATTCACCAACTCTGTGAAGGTGATGCCTTCTGGTTCATGAGGTCGTATCTCGAACCATGTTTGCTGAGACACCTCGGCCGAGAAGTCCCCGTTGCTTTGGTACCTCGGGACCGTATCGAGAGTGACTGTTCCCCGACCTACGATGTCGGCGACAAGCTTTGGTGCTTCACGAGTGTGAATCGACCATTCCGGCGGGAGGTCGAACGAAGCATCGTGCCGATCGAGTTCAAGTGACGAGAACCCGTATACAGCGTTGAGCATCGGACCTCCGAATGCGGCCCATGTGAATCTCGGGTCCGCTGGATCCGACGGGTCAACGACGGATCCGGTGACAGCGAAGTCAGCGCGGACCTGACGCAGGGGACCTGCCATTGTGATCGAACGCCGCGTGTCAGTTGCGCCAAACAACGTGACCGCTGTGGCTGAACTGAGCAACCCATGGACACTGTTGTACTCGTGACGCTCCAGCCCGTTATTGTCGCTCGGGTCCAAGGTCCCCAGCGTTTCGACTTCGGGAAAGCTACGCGGGTCAACCCTCAGAGTCCCGGTAGCAGCGTCGTCTTCGCCGAGCTCGGGGAGCCAGAAGAGACCTGTCTCGTTTAGGGGCTCGAAAGGCGCCATGTTCTGAACTTATAGCAGCGCCGTGAACGCAAAGACGCGGCCCTCTCACAACGATGGATGCCGGCGGATCGACGGGGTCGCTGGTTCGTGAGGTGTGCTTTGGCCTCAGGGGAGAGCGCCCGCGTAATGTCGGTTGAGCCGGTACAAGGCGTAGGCGGACAGTTCGTGTGCGCCCGTCTTTTCGCCATTCGCATCAGGTCGAGATTGATAGTTGAGACGCCCGGTCACTGCGACGTGATCACCGCTTCGAAGGTCTCGAGAACGCTCAACAGTCCGACCCCATGCCTCGACGGGCAGCCAGAGCCGGCCTGTCTTTGATCCGGCGGAGCCGCTGACCAGAGTGAAGAGGGCTCGCCCACCGGTCGAGTCAAAGACGGGAGGTGAGTCGACGCGCCCGAATGCGGTCACTTGGTTGGCGATGCCAAGTTGCGTGGTATCGAGGCCGGGCTCTATGAAGTCGAAGTCGCTTGCCGTTACGACAAGTGTTGAACGCTTCTCGCCTGACGACCGGTCGCGCCAGCTCTTGCTGGTCAGCCTGCCGGCGATAGCGACTCCGCGCCCGGTACTGGCGTGAGTATGGAGAACGCCTGCAGTGTGACCCCAGGCTTCGACCGTGATCCAGAGCTGGCCACGTCCGGGCGTACCGGTCTGGAGTCGGAACGATGCGAGAACGCCGTTCTTCGTTTCTCTTCGGACGAGATCGGTCGCAATGACTCCGATTGCTTGGAAGTGGGCCATTTCTGGAGCTCCTTCGGTATCTGTTAGGCGAGGCCAGGCAGAGTGGCTTGGAGCCCTTGGGCGTGCTTCTTGGATGAGAGGTTCGACGCTGCTGGCGAGGCGGAGCTCGGTGTCTCTATGGCTGCAACTTGGCGCAGTCGCTCGATCGAGCCGACGATCTCGTGGCGGGATGCACCGTTGCCACCGGTGGCGATGAGTGCAAGGTCTCGGCCGAGCCGTCCCGGGATGTGAGGCAGAGCTTTGATGTCGACAACGGCGTTGTCGAGCTGCTCGATTGGTGGCTCCTTGCCTGCAAGAAGATCGTCGTAGAAGCCGAGGAGTCGTCGAACGGGGCCGATCACAGTTGGCAGGTGGATGACCTGCGCGTCGTCATCGCCGCCAGGGTCTGGGGCTGTACGTGGGGAGTTCATCACCAGAGAGAGGGACACGTCCTCGGCATCGGTTGGACATCGGCTGGGGGAGTAGAGATCCCCGCTGGACCCCTCGTGCGATTCGTTGTCCAAGGCCTGACGTGGAGGTGTCCCTCTCTGGTCCATCGGGTGGGGATCACCCGTGTCAGCCAAGGAGATGGACACCAATGATCGGACCACTTGCCACACAGCTGCAGCTCGGCGCAGCTCGTATCGCTTTCCAGATCGCCGACCCGGCCCCAGATGCAAGCTTCCCCGGCAACGAACTCGCCACGAGCGTGCTGGGCTGGTTGAAGTGGATCGGCCTGGCCGGATGTTTGGCCAGCCTGTTCATCGGCGGCGCCGTCTGGGGCCTCTCTCAGGTCGGAGGCAACTCGATGCAGGCGGGCCGGGGCCGAACGTTCGCCCTCGGCGGCGCAGCGGGCAGCATCGTGATCGGCCTCGGTGCGCAGATTGTCAACCAGCTCTCGGGCCTGGGCTGAAGCCGTGACGACAAAGACACTGCGCACGGTTCTCGGCCTCGCGTTCGTCGGAGCATTGATCGGACTGGGAGTCCTTGGTCGGTTCCAAGACAACACCGCAGACCGACCGAACGCTGAGCTGACCGGCGAGACGGCATCCGCAGCAGCCCCCTCAACCAGCCCTCCAGCCGTCGAAATCGATGCAGCTGCGATGGAAGGTTTCGAGCCAGCTTCCACAGGGTTCGAGCGAAGCGAACTCGGAGCTCGGGCCGCTGCGGTCGCCTATCTGGAGGTAACCGAAGATGTGGTCGCTCTTACACCGGCCGAGGCAGCCGAGGCTCAGCGCTCGATCTCCACTGCTGCGTCAGCCGATCGGCTTGCGGGCGAAGTCGAGGAACAAATGGTGGCACTGATCGCTCAGTCGCCGCAGGGGGTGCGGGTGTGGCTCGCTCCGATGGAGGCTCGCTCGGTCGAGATCGATGGCGGCTACGAAGTGTCGATCTGGTACGCAGAAGTTGTCGCCATCGGTACGGCGACCGTCGTCGACAACTGGCGCACAATCACCTACGTGTTGCTATGGGAAGACGAGACGTGGCTCATCGATGACACCGTGTCGGTGCTCGGACCCGTTCCTGCCCGAGGCGCCCTCACCGTCACTCCGCCAGCAACGCTGGTCTCGCTGTTGAGCACCTTCGACGACGAAGGTCTTGCGTCGTGATCGTGGCCATAGAGGTCCCGTTCGTGGATGACATTGTCGGTGGCGTGGTCGCCGATGCCGCGTCCGCGGTGCTCGACGCCGTGACTGGCTTCATCTTTGGGTTGGTCATCGGCGCTATCGAGGCCATCACAAACGGGCTCATCTTTGCGATGGAATCGACGTCGACCTTGAGCCTGACCGGGCCCGAGTTTGCGGGGCTGTCCGACATCCGAGCGCAAGTGCTCGGCATGTCGCTGTTCCTGGTCCTCGGATTCTTGTTCCTGAACGTGTTGCGCTCGGTGTCCCGGGGCGAACCGGGCGGAGTGATCCGTGCCGTGCTCGTCGACCTACCCACTGCGTTGCTCTACACAGCGCTGTTCACCTCGGTCGCCAACGTCTTGATCGTGATCGTGGACCAGGCATCAGCTGCTGTCGTGGGAGACGTCGGTGAGTCGGTCGGCCAGGTGGGGGCGGTTCTCGTCGCTGGAAACTCCGTCGCCACCGCCGCCTCAGGCGGCCTCGCAGCTCCGGTTGGCGGCTTGTTGGCTCTGATCTTCGGCCTGCTCTACATCTTCGCTGCGATGGTCGTTTGGGCTGAACTGCTGATCCGCTCGGCCCTCGTCTACATCATCCTTGTCGCCGCCCCGCTTGGCTTTGCATCGAGAGCCAGCACCGGTGCGCGTCAGATCGCTCGACGCACGATCGAGGTGATGTTCGGCATCATCGTGTCGAAGCTGGGCATCGCTCTGGCCTTCGGCGTCGGCGCTTCGCTGATCGATACCGGAAACTCATTTGGCGAGAGCGACGGAGGGATCGTCCCCGTCGAGGACATCTCGGCCATGTTCGTCGGCGTCACCGTCGTACTGCTCGCGGCATTCATGCCGTGGATGGTCCTCAAGATGATTCCGGTGATGGAGTCCGCCACCGACATGGCCGGAGCCGAACGCGCCCCGCTACGTACAGCGGGCGCTGCAGCCGGTCTTGCGTTGGGTGCTGTTGGCGCAGCCAAGCTCGCCGGGGCAGGAACCGGTTCGGGCGGCACGAGCGCTGGAGGGGCGACGGGTGGAGGGGCGACTGGTGCGAGCGGGTCGGGGCCCTCGAGTCCTCAGCCACCAGCTCCTACGGGGTCCGGCTCGGATCCGGCGTCCTCAGGCAGCTCTGGCGGTGGCCAAGCTCCTGGCGGCGCTTCGGCCAGTCGACGCGGTGGCGCATCTTCATCGTCGACTTCGGCCGCACAAGGTGGATCTGACGTGCTCACAGGGACGGGATCGGGAAGTGACGACGATGGTGGCGTGACCGTCGTTCAGGTCGCGACACAACCCGGCGTCGTCGCCGTTGCCTCCCCTCGACGGACTCAACCGAGTGGCGGAGCCGGTTCGCCAGCAACGCCGGGGACGAGCGCAACGCCGCTCGGCTCCCATCCGTCCGGCGACAGTGGAGACGACTCATGACCTCAAGAGCGACCATCACGACGGAAGGCCGCACCTATCGGTTGTCTCCACCGGACCGCACTGGCTGGATGTTCGGCCTCGGCCTGATCCAGCTGCTCATCTGCGCAGCCTCAGTGTTCGCAGGAGTCTTCATGATGTCGGTCCACTCAGTCCCAATCGGCCTCGCCGTGATCGCACTGGGCTTCGCCGTCGGGGTAGCTCGGGTTGGATCGATGACGATCCCACAAGCCATCCCTCACGCATTGCGGTGGACCAAGACCTCGGTGACCGGCTCATCCGCCTGGTACTCAGTAGTGCCGCTGGTTGGTGGCGACGAGCAACAAGACACGCCAGGTGTGTTGGCCGACCACGAGCTGTTGATCGTCGATGCGGGGCACGTCGGCGTTGGCATCGCTGGCGCGAAGATCGCCGTTGCAAGGGATCGCAAGGTCAACACCTACTCCGCGACTCTTCGAGTAGCAGGCAAGCAGTTCTCGCTTGTGGAGCGGAACGATCAAGACCATCTCGTCAACCAGTGGGGCATCGCTCTGCAGTCCTTCATCGCTGAGCGCTCGCCGGTGGTTTCGGTGCGATGGTCGGAGTGGGCTGCTCCGGCAGGGCTCGACGAGCATCGGCAATGGCTCAACGAGCACATGGCTGCCGACCCGCTCATGGATGTCCGCCATGCGTACGAGCGGCTCCTTCAGGAAGCCGGCTCGCAAGCGACCAGGCATGAAACGCTGGTGACCGTCACGATCAACGCTGGCAAGATGACCCTTCGCAAACGCCAGCAGCAAGATGCTGTGCGCGCCGCTGTCGATTTGCTGCTCACCGAAATGCGGCTTTTCGGGCAACGACTTGAAGGTGCAGACCTGACCGTCTCGGCACCGCTTTCGCCCGGTGAGTGGGCCCGGGCAATGCGGCTCCGTCTCGATCCTGCATCCCGATTGGCGCTGGACGGACGACTTCGATCACTGGGCGACGGCGCGGGGGAGTGCTCACCCGAGAACGCAGGACCGCTCACTGCCGTTGAGAACTGGACGTCTTGGCAGACCGACGGCGCCTACCACCGAGCCTTGTATGTCTCGGACTGGCCTCGGCTCGACGTTCCCGCTGCATGGATGGCGGACCTGATGCTCTACAACGGCGCCGTCCGCACCGTCTCGGTCTTCTTTGAACCAATCGCCCGGTCCAAGTCGCAACGCTCGATCACTCGAGATGCAGCCAAGATCCAGTCGGACTCAGAACACCGGGCCGAGAAGGGCTTCCGCGTCGGGGCACATCACCGTCGGGCTGCCCAAGCGGTCGAAGAACGCGAAGAGGAACTCGTCGCTGGGTACGGCGAATTCCACTACGCCGGCGTTGTCACGGTGACGGCTCGCAGCGAGAACGAGCTCGACGAAGCAGCCGATGAAGTCATCCAGGTGGCTGCTTCGGTCGGTCTTGAACTGCGTCCCTTGCACGGTCGGCACGACAAAGCGGTCTGCGCCACGCTGCCATTGGCCCGTGGGCTGGCCCCGAAAGAGTTCGCATGACGACAGCGCCAGATCTGATGTCCGGGTCGATTTCTGCCCGCTCCCCCGGGAACGACCCGGACATCATCCCCGGGACGCAGCGATCTCCTCGTCCCCGTCGGCTCGGTCAACACGGCTCCTCCGATTTGAGTCCGGCTCCGGTGCTCACCGATCGCGGCCGACGCGATTCCAACGCCGAGTCTGAGCTTCGAGCGAAACCGGCGAAGGGTCGCATCTGGTCAGCAATGACCGCCCCGGGACTGCGGCTGCCCCGCCACCGCGCCACCACCGCACACGTCTCAGCGCTGTACCCATTCCATACCGACAGCGGTCTCGGGTCTCGCGGCGTCTACATCGGTGAAGACATCTCTGCCGGGGGTTCGTCATGGTGTTACGACCCATTCCAGCTCTACACCGACAAGATCATCACCAGCCCTAACATCGTGGTGCTGGGCATGGTGGGCTCGGGGAAGTCCTCAGCGGTCAAGACCTACCTCTACCGATCGATTGGTCTGCTTGGCTCAGGCGGCGGGCGGCCAAGATGGTGCGGAATCCTCGACCCCAAGGGCGAGTACGGACCGCTCGCTGAAGCCCTTGGGCTGTCGCGGCTCTCGCTACGTCCCGGTGGCAGGATCCGACTCAATCCACTCGATCCGGGGCCGTACTCCGAATCGATCGAAGATCTCCGCTCCCGCCGCACGCAAATGGTGGGGGCGATGGCCGCAGCCGTTCTGCATCGCGACCTGAGACCGACCGAAGACGCTGCGCTCGGGTGGGCGATCGATGACATCACCATGCGGCCGAACACCGGCCAAGTCCCGACGCTGCACGACGTCGTCGCTGCTCTCATGTACCCAACGCCGGCCATGGTCGATAAAGCCCGCATGGATTCTGAGAAGGAGCTCGCCCGCGAGATCTCCGACGTCCGCCACGCCCTCGGCAAGCTTCTCGACGGACACCTCCGTGGAATGTTCGACGGGCCCACCACTGAATCGATCTCATGGGGTGGCAGAGGCGTCGTCATCGACCTGTCCGCAGTGTTCGCCGACCAAGACGCTCTGACCGTCGTGATGATCGCTGCGATGGGTTGGTTTCAATCTCTGCTCGCCGCACCGGACAGCGAAGACTCGCCACGCAAGGTGCAGGTGTGGGAAGAGATCTGGGCGCTGCTCGGCCAAGAGCGCACAGCCAAGTACTTCCAGGCGTGCCAGAAGATGAGTCGCGACTACGGCGTTGCAAACATCTCCGTCGCCCATCGGATCGCCGACCTTCGATCTCAGTCCGACGACGGCACAGCGGCAGCGAAGGTAGCGATGGGCTTTCTCGCTGACACCCAGACGCGCATCTTGTTTCGTCAGTCCGCCGACCAGGTTCCCGAGGCAGTCGAGATGCTCGGCCTCACCGCTGTCGAAGCTCAAATCCTGCCGCGCCTCGCTCGAGGACGTGCTCTTTGGCAGGTCGCCGACAACAAGGCTGTCGTGCAGCACCGGATCGGCTCAACCGAATGGCCCATCACCCTCACAGACCAGAACCTCAACGTCTAGCAATCCCTTGAAAGGACACCGATCATGTCGATCAAACACTGGTTCCAACCATCCACAACGAGCAGACAACATGGTCCTCGGTTCGCCGAGCCCTTGGCACCTCAAGAGGCACTCGATGTTCTGCTGTACGAGTTCCCCCAACTCTTCATTCCAGACCTCATTCTCGAGGCGGATCGCAAGGGAGGAGAGATCGCCCTGGCCTCGTTCAAACGCCGTCATGTGTTCGGGCCGATGTCGTGCTTCGGCATGGACAGCGACGGGGTAGACGAGTTGTGGGGAATGTGCGCACATCGGTACGGGCACGAGCCGGACAACACCAAGCTCGACGAGCTTGTCGAGCAGGTCCTCAACGACGTGCCGCTGCTTGTTCTGGAACGTGGGGACGACCCTGACGACTACAAGGACTGGCGCGCCGGAAACCGCTTCAGCATCGTCGAGGTAATCAACCTTCTCGCTGCCATCCGAGAGGTCCGATGGCTTGGGTCGCAAACGGTCGAGAACCAATACGTCGACCGCGTCGAGATCTACGAAGCTCAAGTTGTCGACGGATTCATCGACCTTGCCAACAAACTCGCCGAGCGCATCACGGCGCCGCTTCCACCGCCTCGTGCCGACACGGCCGCCGGCGTGTTCGGGATCATGCGTGGGCATGAGTGCGGTGACGCTGATGCCGTTCTCACAGCAACCCGTTCTGGCTCCACTAGCCATCGGATGTGGATCGATCCGATGCACCCACTCAGTCAACCCATCTACCCTTGGTTCGGCGACTGGAACCCGGCATACCTGGTCGAGGCCGCTGGCAAACAGGTGAGGGAGGCGTTCCTCGACCTGCTCAATGCTGTCGGAGACGCTGAAGTGCAGCTCCGGATCCCGGAAACCGCCGCTCGTCAACTGTGATCGGATCTCGGATGTCTGCGGGAGTGCGGCTCGTAGCAAAAGCAGTTCGTCAAGACGGTGGAGCACCTCCCCGGCAGAAAGGCTCTCGTGATATTGCGGTGTCACGGAAGGGCCGAACTGTTGCGGTGGCCCTTGGGGAGGCAGCGTGATTTTGTGCGGGTGTTATCGAGTGGGCTGGCTTTCTTGCAGGCTCGGTCGGTCTACGACTGTTTGCCTACCTGGTTACGAAGGAAGGTTTTTTCGGTTGGGTGTTGGGCGGTCCGCCATTCTGGGTAACCGTCTTGGAGGCGTCGGGCGGTACGGCGCAGTCGGCGTAAGAGGCGGACGGCGTCGTCGGCGAACACGCAGTAGGGGCCTCGGCAGTAGGCGACGACTTCGACATCGGTCGGCAGCCCGCGAACGATGTCGGAGAGCTGATCGATGGGGACGGAGCGGGCGCCGCGGATGTGCCCTGCTGCATACTCGGCTTCGGGGCGAACGTCGATGACGATCAGGGTGCCGTCGTCGAGGCGGCGGGCAAGTTCGTCACGGCTGATCTCTTCGAGGCGGCTGCGGTTACCGAGGTAGTCCGAAGCGAGCTGTTCGAGATCATCAAGATGGGTGCTGGCGACCGAACGCAAGACCGTCCACAGCTGCTCGACGTCGCCGGATGTGAGTTGGTAGTAGATGCGGTTTCCGTCGCGGCGCGTGGTGACGAGTCCTGCTGCGGCGAGCACCTGCAGGTGATGTGAGGTGTTGGCGACGCTCTGGCCGATCTCGCCGGCCAATTCTTCAACGTGTCGTTCGCCTTGGGCCAAGACGTCGACGAGTTCGACCCGTCGCCCATTGCCGAGAGCTTTGGCGACGTCGGCGAATCCGTCGAACAGTGCGTTCTTCGCCTGGCGGTTTCCCATAGGGCCATTCTCCTCAAACGTTTCCTTGAATTATGACTATAGTGAGGGAATCTATTCAAGAGACTCTTTGAGGAGGTGTGATGGTTCGGATCGTTGACTTCGTGGATGAGGGTCTTGGCCATTCGTCGTACCTGATCGATCTCGGTGAGGGCTCGGCGGCGGTCGTCGATCCGCCGCGGTTCCCGATTGCGCACGAGGCGTTGGCGAATCGAGACCGGCTTCGTTCGGTGTGGACGGCTGATACCCATTCCCATGCCGACTATGTGACTGGCAGCCCGGGCCTGACGGCACGGTTGGGAGCGACGTTCTTGGCGCCGGATGCGTCGCAGCTCGACAGCGCTCACGAAGCGGTAGCAGACGGGCAACGTGTCGATCTCGGCAACGGGTGCTGTTTGATTCCTGTCGCGACGCCGGGCCACACACCCGATCACCACTCGTATCTCCTCGAGGACGACGGAGAACTGATCGCGCTATTCACTGGCGGCTCGTTGATGGTCGGCGCAGTTGGTCGCACCGACCTCGCCGGTCCAGACCTGGCCGAACCTTTGGCGCATCAGATGTTCCACTCGCTGCACCGCTTCAACGAGTTGCCCGATGACCTCGCGGTGTACCCCACTCATGGGGCAGGCTCGTTCTGCTCAGCCCCCGGTTCGACCGAACGAACCACAACGTTGGGTCGAGAACGGGAAACAAGCCCGCTGCTGTCGATCAGCAGCGAGGACGAGTTCGTCGATCGACTACTCGGAGGATTCGGCACGTTCCCGTCCTACTTCCTACGGCTACCGGAACTGAACCGCCGTGGCCCAACCCAGTTCGACACAATCCCCGCACTGGACCGGTTGAGCGTCGACAAAGTGGCCGAACACGTCGCCGACGGAGCCCTTGTCGTGGACGTGCGACCAATGGCCGAGTTCGGTGCAGGCCACCTTCCGGGTTCGCTTTCCAACACGCTTCGGCCGGTGTTCGCCAGCTGGATCGGCTGGCTCACCGAGCCGGACCGGCCGCTGATCTTCGTCCTCGGCGACGACCAAGAACGTCCCGACGTCGTTCGCCAATGCCTCGACGTCGGCCACGAAAACCTCCTCGGCGAACTCGACGGCGGCATCGACACATGGACCGCTGCCGGTCGACCGGCAGCAACGATCGACGTGGTCGATGCACATTCCATGGCGCCGATGGTGATCGACGTCCGCCAACACAACGAATACACCACCGGCCACATCCCGGCCGCCATCAACGTGGAACTCGGAGCCGTTGCCGACATGTCGCCACCGACATCGCCGGTCACTGTGATGTGTGGCCATGGGGAACGAGCAATGACCGCCGCCAGCATCCTCAACACAAGCGACAGCGACGTGTCGGTGTTTGACGGCGGACCCGACACCTGGAGCACCGCAACCGGTGTCGATCTCAAGGTCGCGCCGTGACTGACACGGCCCCGACACCAAAACCGATCCGATTGGGGTTGCGAGCGAACCTCGCCCAGTTCTCGCTGCTCGTCGGAGTCAACGCCCTCGTCGGCGGCATGATCGGCCAAGAACGCACCGTCCTACCGCTGCTCGCCACCGAAGTCTTCGGACTCACAGCCTTCACTGCCACGCTCACGTTCATCGCCGCGTTCGGCATCGTCAAAGCAGCCACCAACTTCTTCGCCGGCACCCTGTCGGACCGGTACGGCCGCAAACCTGTCCTCGTCGCCGGCTGGATCATCGGCATCCCCGTGCCCCTCTTGCTGATGTGGGCCCCAACGTGGGGATGGGTGATCTTCGCCAACGTCCTGCTTGGCATCAACCAAGGGCTCACCTGGTCTACCACCGTCATCATGAAGATCGACCTCGCCGGACCCGACAAGCGCGGCCTCGCTATGGGTCTGAACGAAGCCGCCGGCTACGGCGCCGTCGCCGCCACCGCGCTCGCCACCGGCTGGATCGCCAACGAATGGGGCCTACGGCCCGAACCGTTCTTCCTCGGCCTCGCCTACGCCGGCCTCGGTCTCAGCCTCTCCGTGCTCTTCGTCAAAGAAACCCAAGGCCACGTCCACCACGAAGCCGCCGCCCACACTCCCACCAACGACGCGACACATCACGCGCTCACCGATCGCGAGATCTTCACCCTCACCAGCTTCAGAGAGAAATCCCTCTCGGCAGCGTCGCAAGCAGGCCTGGTCAACAACCTCAACGATGGGCTCGCTTGGGGCCTGTTCCCCATCTTCTTTGCCGCATCTGGGCTCTCCATCGGCCGCATCGGCATCCTTGCTGCGATCTATCCGGGCATCTGGGGGCTCGGACAGCTCTACACCGGCGCACTCTCCGACCGCATCGGACGCAAACCCCTCATCGTCGCCGGCATGCTCACCCAAGCCGTCGCCATTGCCTGGATGGCCGCCATGAACAGCTTCTGGCCATGGGCCATCGGAGCAGCCATACTCGGAGCAGGCACCGCAATGGTCTACCCCACACTCCTCGCCACCATCGGCGACGTCGCCCACCCCACCTGGCGAGCCCGATCCGTCGGCATCTACCGGCTCTGGCGCGACGCAGGATTCGCCGTCGGCGCACTCCTCGCCGGCCTCCTCGCCGACCTCATCTCCATCCAAGCCGCCATCTACGCCGTCGCCGCCCTCACCGCCATCTCCGGCGCCGTCGTCATCACCCGCATGTACGAAACACACCCCGCCCCGAACCGCTAAACACCGCAGACGTGCTCACTCACGACCCGATCGGGCCGCTCTGAAATCAACCGGGCTGACCACACCCAAGAAGTGTTGAACGCCGATCTCACGAAGGGCCGAAACCGATCGTTTTTCTGGCGCCGTGCGTGCGGCGACTCGGGGCTGCCGCTCCGGTGATTGGGTGTTGCGGTTGGCGAATTCAGCCGTTGGATGTCTGAGCGGCGGAGGATCTGACAATCTCGTCGAGCTTGGTCGTGGTTGTGACGCGTGGGACTTTGCGTTGGCCGCCTGCTTGTCCGTTTGCGGTCATCCATGATGCGAAGGTGCCGCTGGGCACGAGGTGAACCTGGGGTGGTGCGATGACGATGTTGTTGGCCCGCTTCGTTCGGTAGTCCGCGCTCTGTTCAGTGAGTGAAGCGTCGATCCCACTGGCGAGGTCGGCGTGTGACGTTTCGTCGACCTCGACTACGTAATGATGGTGCCCAGCAGCACCTTCTGTGCCGAGCACAGGGGCAACGGCGAAGTCGTTCACGTGGAGGCTGAGGTTCCGGGCTGCAGCTGCTACGGCGATGTCGAGTTGTTCACCCGTGATGTGTTCACCAAAGGTCGACAGGGTTTGGGATACCCGGCCAGCGACGAGGATCCGAGGGGTGTCGAGGTCGACGAAACGAACGAGGTCGCCGATTGTGTAGGACCAAAGCCCAGCGCAGCTCGTCCGATCAAGGCGTAGTTCGTGTCGAGTTCAACGTCGTTGATCCAGTACCGCTTCGGGTTTGGTCGGTCGATCTCGTCGGCTTTGATGAACTCGAAGAACAGGCCGTTGTCGAGCAGGAGCCGCATCCCCTCGCCAGAGCCACGGTCAGCCACCGCTATGAAGCCTTCGCTTGCGGCGTATACCTCGCGCAACTCGGCCCGGCTTCCTTTGAGCAGTGCAGTGAAGGCTTCTTGGTATGGCTCGAAGTTGATGCCACCGTGGGTGATCAGTTCCAGGTCAGGAAACAGTGAGACGAGTCGGCGGTCTTCGGGTTTGTGGGTGTCGAAGGCACGGTTGAACAGGACGAGGAGCCATGTGGGGACGCCACTGATGGATCGGATGTTCTTGCCGACGCAGTCCTGCGCGAATCGTTCGACTTTGTCTTCCCAATTAGAAATGCCTGCGAGTTCAGGTGGTGGGTAGTAGCGGTCGGTCCCGGCCCACGAGATTGTTTCTCGAGCAGCTATCCCGCTCAGCTCGCCAGCGAAAACGCCCGGTGCGAGTTCATCGAGCGCTGGGCTTCCGCCGAACAGGAAGGTGCGTCCGGCACTGACCTTGCTGTTCGGGTTGTTCAGCAGATGGGCCAGCACCACCTCGAAGCCGCCGCGATTGTTCGCTTTGATCATTTCGTCACTGCACGGGATGTGCTTACTCTCACCAGTCGTCGTGCCTGAGGATCTGGCGAAGTATCGAATCGTTCCGGGCCAGGTCACGTCTGTCAGTTTCGGGAACGGACCCGACCAGTACTCGGCCCAGAAATCGTCGAAGGATCGGACCGGGACTCGGTCCTGGAAATCGGCGACGGTGGTGATCGCGTTGAAGTCGTGGTCTTGGCCGAATTTGGTGTTCTTGGCAGTCTCGACGACTTCGAGCAGCTGCTGTTGTTGGGTCGCGGCAGGATCTGATGCTGGCTTGCGTCGGCCCGCAAACGCCTTGAGCGCAAGCCCGCCAACCCAACCCGTGACCTTGTACAGGGCAAGGCCGTTTTCGCCCCGGCTTGTTGGGGACAGTTGTTGTTCGCCCGCAGTGTGTTGAAGCAGTTGTGCGAGATCGTCGCGGATCGGCATCGGTGCGAACGCTGATACGTCTGCCCTGCCTGTGTTGCCAGCCGGGTAGCGGCCAGTCGCGCTTCCCGGACCCGCCACGATCAGGCGCCCGAGTTGGCCGATGATCTCGGAACGGTCTCGCTGCGACCACGCGACCGAGAGCATCGCTACATGGACTCGCACGTGAGGCCGAACCCATGGTTGGGAAAGCACGTGGGCATCGGCAAGAAGCGCCCACGCAATATCGGCATCGGCGTGCTTCAGATGTGTTGCCTCACGCACAAGGCGATCGAGTTCTCGACCGAGGGTGTCTGGAAGCGGTCGCCGCTTCAACATCGAGGTGATCACGAACGGTCCTCGGCATGAGCGAGATGTTCGCGGGACAGATCGAGCAGCATTCGGACATGCGAATCATCGAGTCGGTAGAAGATGTTGCGGCCATCTCGCCGGTTCCGCACCACCCCAGCGCCTCGTAACAACCGCATGGCCTGGGAGACTTTGGTGTCGGTGGTGCCGACAACGGCAGCGACGTCACACACGCACAACTCCCCACCTTCGAGCAACGCGAACAGGATCCGCACCCTGGTCGGGTCGCCGAGCAAGCGAAACATCTCCGCAAGGCCGGTCGCCTCGTCGACGTCAGGTAGCACCCCGGACACCGACGCAATCTTTCCGGCGTCCATCCGCTTCTGATCACAGCTCTCGACCACGTCCGAATCAATTACCTGCATATCTGTGAAGGTACGCGACATATTCGGTTTTCGCTCGATCGGTCTGCGGCGTCGCGTTGTGGATCGTTTTGGCCGACTGGCAAGGAGCGCTAGGCCGAACGCGACGACAGCGCAGCTGACAGCCATCTCACCGCGGCCGCTGAAATCCGGTCGCCGACGAGTGATCCGGCGACGACGCCGATCACCCCGCTGGCGGCGGCACATGCGGTGGCTCCAATCCAGGTCCCGATTGGTGTCGATCGTGTAGCGAGCTCTGACGAACGCCACATCTGACGAGGCACGACGAGCGCGATTGGGCCGGGTGTGTGGGATGCGGTGAGGTCCTACATACTGTGCGACATGGTCAAGCAACCCACGGAATCGGATCACTCAGCAGTCGATCGTGGGCCTCGTTTCAGTTGGCTCCAATCAGCAATTCTCGGTTTGGTGCTACTCGGCTTGGGTGCGCTGGCCGGGCCCGTCGTTCGATCCCTTGCATCTGTGCCTGCGGAGACCGACCCCGATGTCGGATTCCTCCACGACATGATCGACCACCACGGTCAAGCCCTCGAGATGTCGAACATTGCTTTGACGAACGGTTCATCACCCGAAATCGAGACGTTTGCCCGAGAGATCCTGTTGTTCCAGTCATACGAGATCGGCCTGATGACGTCGTGGCTCGACGACGCAGGGCATGCACCGACCGACCGCAGCGACGTGGCGATGGAGTGGATGGGAATGGGGATGCCGCTCGGGTCCATGCCGGGCATGGCATCTGACAACGACTTGGCAGCACTACGAGCCGCAACGGGCGACGAAGCAGATCGGTTGTTCCTCGAGCTGATGGCTGAGCATCACCGTGGCGGCGTGAACATGGGACTGGCGGCTGTGGAGCGCGCTGACGACGACCGCGTGATCGAAATGGCTGCCAGGCAAGCCAACAACCAACGGGTAGAGGTCAACGAATTCATCGCAACGGCGGAACGGATCGGCCTCGACGTCGAGATCGAGCCGATTCGGAACTAGCGGGCGTCGTCGGTCCGCTGACTGACGCAACGCCCTCGAGACTCATCCCTCGAACTGGCAGGAAGTCTCCGCTGAGGGATAGGCGATGTCGTCAACCGATGATCGTCCCTCCTCGACCTGTGGGACGCGAAGTGTTGGAGCTGGCCCATAGTCAATCACCACGGCGTAGTTGGTGACGGGGACCGGGTCGGAGCCTGCGGTGGGGTCAGACACGAGGAAGCCGGTCACCAATCCGTTGCCGTCGATTGTCGCGACGATGCGTGGAGAAGGGCTTCCGTCTTCGCGGTTGGATGCCGTGTTGAACTGATTGCGGTCAACGGTGATGGCGATGGCTTCCCCGACGAGGCCGCGCGGAGGTTGTGTCAGCTGAACGCTGACGGCGATGTCGATCAGAGCGTCGATCGTTGCGTTGGGGTCGGGCGATCGAATTCCGGTTTCGATGAACGCCCCGAGTGACGTTCCGAACACTTCGGACAGGGAATCGGAGTCCAGATCCGCTGACCAGACCACTACATCGGGAGGATCTTGATGGTCAACCACGATTGTTGTTTCTGTCACGAACACGGCCGGGGCGTCACGGCGAGGTTGGAGGCGAACGACTCCGAGGTCCCAGTCAACGGACACCTCGACCTCTTCAACGCCCTCGAGGCAGGCCAGATACGGGGACGGGCTCGCCGGCACGTAGGTGGATTGATACTGGCGAGGGACTTCAGCGGCCCGCAGAGCGTCGACCACCGGCTGAGCTTGGTCGTCAATCGGGTTTGTTGAACCGCATGCCATGACCGAGACAGCCGTCATGAAACCTGCGGCAGCGACGCGCTTCATCGTCATCCCCGATTCAACGGACTGGTGCGTTCAGGCTGCAGCATCGGTGGCATACTCACCGACATGCTACAGACAGTACGAGATTCGTCGACGTGGTCGCTGCTCGCCCGGAATGTGCATCGCATTGCGTTCTCCGTGTTTGCGGTGATCTTCGTGTTGTTGTTCATCAACGCGTTTATTGCTTCTGATCAAGACACTGCTCGGCGTGCAGAGTTGCCCATTGCGACTGATGAGGCGGATCGTCGTGGAGATCTAGTTGATAGGGAACCGAGTCAGGCTGGTTTGATACTCGCAGGGTTCGGGCTGCTTGGGGGTTGGGCCGTGCTCGGGATCGTCATTGGTTCCAAACCCTCTCGTCAGCGTGCCGCCGCTGCGAAAGCAAGTGAGTCATGAGCGTGTTTGCGGCAGAAGCCATCGAGTCGCCGTGGGTTTGGGAGGCAAGGCCGGACGTCTGGCTGCTGATGTCAGCGATCGGCGGCGCCTACGTCTGGTCGCTCACGAGCCTGCGCAAACGGCTTCCCGATGCACCTCCGACGGTTCCGATTTCGGCCAAGATCCGCTTCGCGGTTGGTCTGGTTGTGCTCTGGATCGCGGTTGACTGGCCGATGGATCGGTTGGGTGATGATTTCTTGTTCAGCGCGCACATGGTTCAGTTCTTGATGGTCACGATGGTTGCTGTGCCGTTCTTGATCGCCGGGACACCGACGTGGCTGCAGCGTGAATTCCTCTTTCCTGTCCTTTCCCTCGTGAACTCGTTGACCAGACCGTTGATTTCGCTCGGGATCTTTCAGGCGGTTTTGGTCGGCACGCACGTTCCGCCGGTTGTCGAGCTGTACGCCTCGAACTCGTTCGTTCATTTCGGCCTTCATGCGCTCTGGATCGTCGCGGCCGGCCTGTTCTGGCTTCCGATTCTTGGCGAACGTCCGGTGGTCGCAGCGCCTTTAGGGCCAGGGGGCAAGGTCGTCTACCTGATTGCTGCGACCGTCGCCCCGACGATTCCGGCGTCGTTCCTGACCTGGACGACCAAGCCGCTCTATGACTCCTACGCCGAGGCACCGCGGGTGTGGGGCGTCGATGCGGTCGAGGACCTGAATCTGGCCGGGGCGATCATGAAGCTCGGGGGCGGATTCATTCTCTGGGGGTTCATTGCTTGGATCTTCTTGTCCTGGGGCCTTTCAGAAACGAACCGTTCTCGTCGGCCTCATGGCGAAGCCGTTGGTACGGTCCTTGCGTCCAGGGAAGGGACACCGTCGTGATGCGTCGACCAATGAGAAGCCTCGAGGCTGCAGTACAAGAGGCGTTGTGGGCCTCGCCCGACGCGCTCAAGCCTGGAGAGGTTCTCGAGCGGCTCGAGATCGAGCCGCCCGTCACCTACTCCACGGTCCTCACCGTCTTGCGTCGGCTTTGGAAGAAGGACCTTGTCACCCGAGAGCAGGACGGCAAGGCTTATCGGTACAGCCCGGTGATGACCCGTGAGGAACACATCGCTGCCGCAATGTCGGACGCCTTTGCTGCCACCGCTGACCCGGCGGCAGCTCTCGGCCACTTCGTTGCGAA
Source organism: uncultured Acidimicrobiaceae bacterium (assembly GCA_964351995.1). Taxonomy (GTDB): domain Bacteria; phylum Actinomycetota; class Acidimicrobiia; order Acidimicrobiales; family SZUA-35; genus SZUA-35. The sequence continues at coordinate 27,803 of CAYGQE010000049.1, forward strand.
CCTTTCTGCCGAAGACACGAGCAACCTCAAGAGGCTGCTCGGTAAGAAGACGTGAGCCTTCTCGTCGTCCTTGCAGGCGTGGTGCTGATGTCGGTCCCAGCGGTCGCGACAGCAACACGACTCACCTCCGAGGCCAAGGTACGGTTGTCCTGCGCCGCCATCGCTTGCGGCTCCGCTGTTGTCGGTCTCGGGCTGGTAATCACCGCAAGCCCGCTTCTGATCTTGTGGCACGACGGTGAGCCGATCAGCGGATTGTCACATCTTTCGCCAGGCGGGCGGTGGGCGTGGGCGGCCGCCGCAGCGCTGGTCGTGCTAGCTGCGACGCTCGCCAGCAACTCCGTCAGAGCAACGCTGACAAGGCGACGGCGCGTGCACGCGGCGTCGCAGCTGGGGTCGGCCGTCCACCACGATCGCTGCGGTGTAGCGATTCGCATCCTGCCTATCGAGGACGTTCTCGCACTCGCCGCACCTTCACCAACCCCCCACGTGGTGATCTCTCAGGCGTTGCACGACTTACTCGATCCTTTCGCCCTCGATGCCGTTGTGGCTCACGAAGCCGCCCATCTGCGGCTACGTCATGACCGACACCTCTTCTTTCTGTCCTTCTATGTTCAGGTTTGGGGCTGGCTGCCACGCGTCGACAGCATCGTTGGAAACCTGCGTCAAGAGATCGAGAAGTGGGCAGATGACAGCGCCGTGAGATCAGGTACAACAGACCCCCAAGATCTTGCAACAGCAATCGAGACCGTCGCCGAAGCGTCCGCCATCTCCACCCAAACCCACATCAGCGCTCGCGAGCGAGCCGCCGCCCTCCGAATCGTCACTCCCTGTGAGCCGCCGCTCTGGCAGCAGCTGGCAATGACGGCCCTCACTGCTACAGCGCTGCTCGGTTCGGGCTACGCAGCCACCCACAGCCTCGTCGATCTCGGCATGATCGTGGCCGCCATCCACTGACACCGCCTTGCATTAACTGCGACAGTCTGTACGATGTCGAATTCGTTACAGCGACTTGTTCCTGTCACATTCGGTCGAGGAGTACATGGTGGATCAACCGACACGCACACTGACCTCAGTCAAACCCGAGCGACGGGCGGCGTTGAACGAAGCCGGAGTCGTTCGCTTCGCAACTCGGTGTTTGGCTACGGCCTGCGGCTTCCTCGTTGCGGTCGCCCTGACCGTGGGTTTTGCCGATCAGGCGGGGGCGCACGAGACCGGCGAGCACGATCCCGAAATTCGCGACATCGTGTTGCCGATCGACGTTCAGTTCGCTGACGTCGTTGTGTGGTCAGACACCTTCGGAGCTCCAAGGTCCGGAGGGCGCAGCCACGAAGGTGTCGACATGATGGGACCCCAAATGGTGCCTCTCATCGCCGCTGCCGACGGCGTGGTGTCATGGATGCGACATGACACGGTTCGTGGAAACAACCTCGACATCACTGATGTCAGCGGGTGGACGTATCACTACGTCCACATCAACAACGACACCCCTGGGACAGATGACGGTGCGAACGACTTCGAGTTCGCGTTCGCCCCCGGAATCGAACGGGGTGCATCGGTGCGCGCCGGGCAGGTTGTTGGTTACATGGGCGACTCTGGGAACGCAGAAACGGTGGGGCCCGGTCTCCACTTCGAGATCAGCCGTCCCGATGGGAGTCCGATCAACCCGACGGCGAGTGTCGACGCTGCCCTCGAACGAGCAGAACGCGTCGTCGCTATTGACGAGCTCGGCCCGTTCCCATCGACCGATGAGCTGCTGACCGATGTTCTCGGCACGCTCCGCGGTGCTGACGCGGTCGCTCCCGAGAGTGCTTCGCTCGTCGAGAGCGTCAACAGTGAGGGGCTGGTCCCCACCATCGAGACACTTGTCAGCATCGAGTCCCGAGCCGCTGCGATCGATCGGCTGTATGTGGCGTTCTTCCGTCGACCGCCAGACCACGGAGGCTACCGCTACTGGATTGATCGTCAGAGCGAGGGGCTGGGTCTTGTCGAGGTCGCCGATCTGTTCGCTGAGTCTCCGGAGTATCAAGACCGGTACGGCCACCTCAGCTTCGAAGACTTCCTCGATCTTCTCTACAGCGATGTCCTTGGACGAGCACCGGACGAACAGGGGAAGCGGTACTGGCTCGAGCGGCTAGAAGATCTCGGCGACCGTGTCACTCGCGGTTCGATTGTGGCGTTCTTCTCCGAAAGCGAAGAGCTGAAATCGCTCACCGCTCACCGAAGCGAGATCGTTGCGCTCACCGCCTTGTTCGAAGACCGCCGACCCACGCAGGCCGAAATAGACGAGTGGATAACACAGAGGTCGACTGAGTCTTTCCCTCAGTCGGTCGCTGCACGCTTCGGGATCAGGTAGCACGAGCAGGGACCCGCCGCCTTGGGCACACTCGAGCCGAAGCTCGGGTCAGTACTCGAAGCGGTCCAGGCTGCCATCGTTGTTGATGAGCATGACCGGTTGTTGTTGCCAGCTCTGAGTGTCGCCACCCATTCCCGGCGAGTCGCTGGGCATTCCTGGAAGCGCCAGCCCGACAGCGTCAGGTTGGTCAGCAAGGAGCCTGAGAATTGCTTCCATCGGCACGTGGCCTTCGACTGCGTAGCCCTCGACGATTGCGGTGTGGCAAGACATTGCCTCTCGCGGCACGCCGAGATCAGCGGCGGTGTCATAGCGTTGTGCATCGTCGGTCACCTCTGCTGACGCTCCATGTTCTTGTAGGTACACGACCCACCCGGAACAGCAGCCTCAACCGGGATCGCGAAACACCTCGAAGCTGATGCCGGTGAGATCAGAAACCTGGCTGAGTTCTGCTTGTGTGACGTCGCTTGGTGCAACCTGGGCTGCTGGTTCGATGGAGCTGCTGCAGCCCACAGCCATCGTGACGGCTACCAGAGCCAGAGCGGGAGTCTTCCTCAAACGTTTCACCGGAGCATTCTACGACAGTGTGTCGCGAACGTGATATCGGGCGTTGATCGTGGGCGAGGCCGGTGCAGCCCGGGTCTTACGGTTTCGGGCGGTAGTTCAGGAGAAGCAGGGCGTTGGCCACGACGACCAGCGTGCTTCCCTCGTGGGCGATCACCGCAATGCTGATGCCGACGCCGAGGATCGTCATTGGAATCAGAGCTGCGACGACAGCGAGACTGAAAAAGAGGTTCTGCTTGATCGTGCGGCTGGCTCGGCGAGCCAGACCGACAGCGACGGGGAGGTGTTCCAGACGGTCAGCCATGAGGGCAATGTCTGCAGTTTCCAGCGCCACGTCACTACCGGCGGCTCCCATCGCAATTCCGACATTGGCTGCGGCGAGTGCTGGTGCGTCGTTGACACCGTCGCCGATCATGGCGACTCCGCCGCCTTCAGCGAGCTCGTTGACTGCTTCGACTTTGTCGATGGGGAGCAGACCGCCGCGAGCGTTGGAGATGCCCACCTCGGCAGCTACAGCAGACGCCACTCGTTGGTTGTCACCGGACAACATGACGACCTGCCCGATTCCGAGACCTCGGAGTGCTTCGATTGCGGACTTTGCGTCGGTTCGCGGCGTGTCCATGACGCCGAGTACGCCGAGGAACCGGTCCCCGCGTCGCACGATCATCGTCGTTCGCCCACGCCCTTCGAGCACGTCGTTGGCATCTTTAATGGCGTCGGGGATGGCGATTCCTCCAAAGAGTGCGGAGTTGCCGATCATGACAAGTTCTCCGTCGATGTCGCCCGTGACGCCTTTGCCGTTCACTGCAGCGACCTGGGTCGCTTCGATGAGGTTGTTTGCATCAATGCGTTCGGTGACCCCAGCGGTGATGGCTCGGGCGATTGGATGATCACTCGATTGCTCGATGGCGAGTGTGACCTGCAGCAGCTCTGCTTCGTTGATCCCGTCGGCGGGTTCGATGTCGGTCAAGACGGGTTTGCCTTCGGTGAGCGTGCCGGTCTTGTCGAAGGCGATCGCTGAGACGCTGCCCAGGGCTTCGAGCGGACCGCCACCCTTCACCAAGATGCCGGACCGTGCTGCCCGCGCGATCGCAGCCAGGACTGCGCTTGGTGTCGCGATCGCGAGGGCGCATGGGCTGGCTGCGACCAGGACTGCCATCGCTCTGGCGAATGAGTCGGTGAAGGGTTCGCCTGCCAGTGGCGGCACGATCAGCAAGAAGGTGACGAGGGCGAGGACCGACGGGACAAAGACCCGAACGATTCGCTTGGTGAGCCGTTGAGTTGGAGAGATCTGCGTTTCTGCTTCGGCGACGAGTTGGACAACCCGGGCGAGTGTGGAGTCCGCGGCCACACGCAGCACCATCACATCGATGGCGCTTGACCCGTTCAGGGTGCCGGCGAAGACTCGGTGCTGCGGAGCGATCGAGGCGATTCCCTCGAGCGCTGCTGTTGAGTCGGCGATCGCCGATTTGTCCACTGGGACGCTCTCGCCGGTCACCGCAGACTCGTCCACTGCGGTTTCACCAGCCACGATCACGCCATCTGCTGGCATCCGTTCGTTCGGGCGAACGACGACCACATCACCGACTGCAAGCGCTTCAATGGGGACCTCGGTGCCGGGGTCGTCCTTGCGGCGGGCCGTGGCTGGCGCCAGCTCACCGAGCGCTTCGATGGCGTTTCGAGCCCGGTTCATTGCGTAGCCCTCAAGGGCATGCCCCAACGAGAACAGCACCAGAAGGAGCGCAGCATCAGACCAGTGACCAATGGCCGCAGCGCCAACTGCGGCGATCAGCATCAGCTGGTCGATATCAAAGACGCGAGCCCGAACCGACAACCAAGCATCGCGGGCCACGAACACGCCAGTCAGCAACGCAGCGGCGACATACAACCCGGTCACCGGGCCATCGATGTCGGTGAACCAATCGAGACTCCGAGCAACGAGATAGATCACAAGCGACACCAGGGCGGCGCCCAACTCGACCCGGCTCGATCCATGGCCATGACTATGACCATCAGTGTCGTGGTCGTGGTCGTGGGCTCCGCCCGCTTTCGACGGCATCGGTGTTCGAACCCGAAGGCCGAGCCTCGCATGCAGTGCGTCACCAACGGCGGCGACGTCGGTTGCAGCACGGTCAAACTCGACGCGAACGACTCCCTCGACCGTGACCGCACCATCGACCACGCCGGGAAGAGACCCCAGTTGCTTCGTCAATGCGTCGGCTCGGCTGGTATTTCCCACACCGTCGACCTCGACGATCAGATGGCCGTAGCGATCCTCGATCGCTGCCCCAGTGGCCCGAACTCGCTCGGTCAGTCGCGCTACCGAGACCGCACCCGGCGAAAGATGCAAGCACACTTGCGCGCCGCCCTGCTCGCGTGACGCTTCACCGTCGTTGCGGACCACATGCACCGAGTCGACGCCGTCAACCCGCTGCAATGCGATCAAGAGATCGCCAACACACTTGTCCTCCGCGCCGTGTGCTTCTGGCAACACGATGTCGAGGTTGAGCTGAAGAGTTTTGTCCATGGCTATTCGTTGCTTTCTCGTTGATCACATCACCGTCCGAGGCCCTATGGCCCGGCGAACGGCTTCACGGTTCACGTGTTGGTCAGGCCCGGCCCACGCCGGGGACGAAACGGCCGACCCGCTCGGAATACCCCTTGTATTCCGAGCCGTGAAGTCGGCGGAGGTAGGGCTCTTCGACGAATCGGACCTGGAGCTCGATCGCAACCACGAGCAGCGTCAGACCGGCGATCGAGATGGGATTCGGAACCATGACGGCCAAGCCAGCTGCGGTCAGGATCATCGCAGAAAAGATCGGATTCCGAACCAAGCGGAACGCACCGCTGTTGACCAGCTTTGTCCGCTCGGACTCGTCGACCCCGATCCGCCACTGCTCGCCCATGTTCATCTGTGCAAGGAAGATCAAAATGATCCCGATGCTGGCTACCACCGCCCCCATGCCACGAATCGAGTTGCTCCCCGTGAGCGGATCAACACCAACGAGCTCTGCGACGGGGGCCACGATTGCTGAGAGCATGGCCAGGACCAACAGCCACCCAGCAAACCACTCGAGCGACCCGAACGATGATCCCAGCACTCCGGCTCGGATCCCCGAATCGCCGGTTCCACGCTTCTGAACAACAGAACGAACCACGAACACCAACAGAAACATCGCGGTGAACAACACCAGCGCCCCGATCGCCATCACATTCCTCCATCGAGGTGGTCGTGCTCACCAATGCTGAGCTCTAGACCGACGAGGTCGCCAAGCGCGTGCGCAAGGCGTTCTGACGCAAGCTCGTAGCGGACCCGTCGACCCTCCCGAACCGTGTGAACCAAACCACACCCACGCAAGCAACCGAGATGATTCGACAAGTTCGGCTGACTCGTCTCGATCTCGCCCAACATGACGTTCGGATAGCTCGGCCCTTCCAGCAACAACAACAGGATGTGTCGGCGGATCGGATCGGCCAACGCCGTTCCAAACCGCTCCAAGGTCAGCAATGCACTGTCATGCTTCATCCAAGAAACATATCAGCGGAGATAAATATCAGTCAAGACAAATATCAGTGGAGGTTTATGCATTGAACCCGAGCGGCGACCATCGACCACTAAGCGTGCGGGCGATCACCGGCCACTCGTCGACCAATGCCATGCCTCGCTCGGCAGATTGGTGAGCCCGTAGTTCGCGGCGTTCGCCTTCAGCCAGTCCCATCCCGCCCCAGAACGACTGTGAATGATCCGGCCGTTGAAGGTGAAGTCGATCGCCAGACCTCGTTCGTGCATCGATGTGCCGGGCCGAGCTGTTGGCGGCCGGCACTGACTCGCCGGCATCTCGTAGATCGCATAGTTGCTCGTCCCACAGTTGTTCTTGCGTACGCGGATCTGGCCGGCTGGGTCGCGGTAGCCACCGCCTGCGAGCGGCACGCCATCGGCCGCAGCGTCGGTGAGGAGGCGTCGGATGTCGTCTGCGATCGAACGGTGCACCCGGATGCCGTTGCCGACACTGACGATCTCGCTTTGGTCTGTCACCGGCGTCGTCGGGGCGCTTCCACCGCCACCCTCGTTCCCGCCCGCAGGAGGAGGCGAGGCCTGCCTTGCGAGCTCCGCCGCCAGCGCCTGTTGCTCGGCCTGTTCCTCTTCGGCCAGTTGAACTCCGAGAGCTTCGAGGCCCGCTTGCTCAGCCAGGAGCGAGTTCAGCCGTTCTTCGGCTTCGGCGGCAAGATCAGCCTGAACACCCTGACTCGATTCGAGCAGCGCCAACTCCTCGGACAGCTCAATCCTTCTCGCTTCAGCATCGATAGCGGCTTGCTCAGCGACGGCAGCCGCGACTTCAAGGTCCTCTCGCGCTCGACGAAGACTGTCGACCAGGTCCACCCCCGACTGGGTCACCTCTTCAACCAGGACTTGCATGCGCAGCCCAAGATTGGGGTCCTCAGCCTCAACCAGCACCGTGCCCGAATCCCGCTGACTGACGAATGAGGAAATCGCCGAACTGGCGAGCTGCTCCTCGAGATCGGCAATCAACGCTTCACCGTCGACAATCGCCTGCTCGGAATCAGCGATGGCGATCTCGGCATCGGCCAGCTTCCGCTCCGCATTGTCGACTCGCCCTTGCTGAGAATTCACCGAAGCGTTGATTGCTCCCAGTGCTGCAGCCACCTCTTCCAGTTCGGCATCAGCGGCATTCACTTCGCCGGCTTTCTGGGTGGCCGCCGCTTCGTTTGCCCGACGTTCCTCTCGAATGCGATCGAGCTCGTCGGACTGCTGTGCCAGAGTCGGACTTGCCGCAGCCATCACGACGGCGCACACAACCAAGCAGACCCAACGGATCGCTTTGCTTCCTCGAATCGAGCTGATGTGCGACACAGTGTCGCAGGTTACGAAATCGGCTTCGGAACAGCTACCTCGCGGCTCAAGGGCGAGGGAACGAGCAAAGGGGGCAGCTGGATCGCGCCGGCCGATCCCCAGCCTCATTAACATCGGTCATGACCGATGTATCTGCGGATACCGATATGTTGACTCGATGCAGACCACCGCTCAACAGAATGAGATTCGGGTCGCAGCCAAGCTGTTCTGCGGGTTCGGTGATCCGACGCGTCTGGCCATTCTGATGAAAATCGCTGGCGGCGAGCGGCGTGTGAGCGACATCGTCGAAGCAATGGGCGGCTCTCAAGGCAACATCTCGGGACACCTGCGATGCCTCAAAGACTGCGGGCTCGTGGCCGATCGCCGATCCGGCCGCGAGGTCTACTACCGCATCGCCCACAACGAAGTCATCG
>CAYGQE010000049.1:36102-38106 GCA_964351995.1 uncultured Acidimicrobiaceae bacterium
GATCGCCGATCCGGCCGCGAGGTCTACTACCGCATCGCCCACAACGAAGTCATCGACGTGCTCCGCTCAGTTGAACAACTTCTCGCTGTTACTGGTCAACACATCGACCTGTGCCCGAACTACGAACCAACCAAGTCGTGAAGTCGCCGTGACGATCAGCCGATTCCACGTCGCTGCTATGGACTGCGCAGCCGAAGAACAACTCGTACGAATGGCGCTTTCAGACCTCGACGGGGTGCTGCGCATCGAGTTCAACCTCGAACAACGCGACGTCATCATCGACCACAACACCAACACCGCAACCATTGCCTCCGCCCTCGACAGCCTGAACCTCGGCGCCAGCCACGTTGACGACGCCAGCGAGATCGGCCCACCCGCCGACACCCGCAGCGAACGCAACGCCCTGCTCGTCGCGTTCGTGATCAACGCCGGGTTCTTCATTGGTGAGCTCACCATCGGGCTGATCAGTCGCTCGATGGGCCTCATCGCCGACGCGCTCGACATGGGTGCCGATGCCAGCGTGTATGCACTCAGCCTCGCTGCGGTCGGAACCGCAGCAACACGCAAGAAGCAACTCGCACGGATCAGCGGCTATCTCCAGATCGGGCTCGCCACCATCGGACTAATCGAAGTCATCCGCCGCTCTGTGGCGGACAACGAACTCCCCGACCCGACCTCGATGATCGTGGTGTCGCTCCTCGCCCTCGCCGGCAACGCCATCACCTTGATGGTGTTGCTTCGCGTGCGATCCGGGGAAGCCCACCTGCAAGCAAGCTGGATCTTCACCGCCAACGACATCAAAGTTAACGCCCTCGTCATCGCAGCAGCGATCGGCGTGATCATCACCGACTCACAGATCCCCGACCTGCTCGCCGGCGGCATCATCTTCCTCGTCGTCGCCAACGGAGCGCAACGCATTCTCAGTCTCGCCAACTAGCTAGCCGTCGCGCTCCTGCCCCCGGCAAGCGCCAACAACCGAATGCATGGTCGATCAATCGAGTGATGGTCAGCCTGCAGCCCCCAACTCGTGAGGCCAGCTCGGTGCTCTGCGCTGAAAGTGGCTACAACCAGACAGCGGGCGCAGAATGGTCTCAGCGAAGGAGGTCGGTTACCACTCCAGCCCGGAACGCGGGCCTCCGAGCGCTCGAGCCGACCTAGCTACGGAATGAAGCGGACCGCAGTCACAAGTCCCGCGCCAACGACGAGTGCGGGCCCGAATGGGAGGGCTTCTCGGGTCGTGACTCGGCTCGCAATAGCGAATACCCCAAACGTGATCGATGCGGCGAAGAAGCCGAGGAACGCTAGCGATGGGCTGAGCCAACCGAGGAGCATTCCGAGCCCGATGGAGAGTTTGATATCGCCGAACCCGATCTGCTTCGGTGCAATGAGGTGCGTGATAAGCCATGGACCAGCGAACCATACGGCTCCTTGCACCATGTCTGTCAGCGCAGCGTTCGCGTTGCCCTCGTCGAGGGACGAGGCAAGTGGCAGTCCAACAACGGCAATGGCGATGATCGGCAGTGTGTAAACGTTACGGAGCAGGTGAGTTCGCGCATCCTCGATCGCTGCGGCGACAGCCAGTGCGCCGGCGAGAGCAAAGCAAGCGATGGCGATGATGTCGACCACGTTTTCTACGTCGGCCCAAGATCGCTCGTAGTTGAGAGCAGAAGCGTCAGCTGATGCTCACGAACTCGTAGGTCTCCAACGGGATCTCGGAAGCAAGGTGGTGAGTCCATCGGACGCCGTTCCAGAACCGCCAGGCATCGAATCCGAACGGGTCGGTCGCCCATCCGGCGATGAACGTTGACGCCGCCTTCTGTGAGCACCGCTGCGGTCGGCCTCTGCCAAGAGTGCTGTGAACGGCGAAGCCAGCGCCGCCCAGCTGGCGCCGATAAATGATCACGAGTTGCCGACCCTGGGCGGTCTCGTACGGCGTCCATTTGGTCGAGTCTCGAGTAGCGAGGCGGTGGCCAATGGCGACGTGATCAGCTCCGAAGCCGATGC
>CAYGQE010000050.1:0-4989 GCA_964351995.1 uncultured Acidimicrobiaceae bacterium
ACGCATAAAGACACTCGACGCCCAGCTCGCCAGCGTCAACACCATCCTCGGTCCGCTCGTCGCGACCACAGCGCCCGATCTCGTCGCACGTCACGGGATCGGCACCGACACCGCCGCGACCTTGCTCGTCACCGCCGGCGACAACCCCGAACGGCTCCGCAGCGAAGCCTCATTCGCACACCTCTGCGGCAGCGCGCCGATCGACGCGTCGTCCGGGCTCATCAAACGCAAACGGCTCAACCCGCGCGGCGACCGGATCGCGAACGAAGCGCTCTGGCGCATCGTCATGGTCCGAATGTCAACCGATCCCCGAACCCGCGCCTACGTCGCTCGCCGCACCATCGAGGGCAAGAGCAAACGAGAGATCATGCGATGCCTCAAGCGCTACGTCGCAAGGGAAGTCTTCGGCGACCTCAACAATCTCATCCAGGCCCCTTGACAAACAATAGGAGCTTCATATCCTCACGTCGGCGCTCGCGCGCCCGCTCCAGAACGCGCACTACTCGAGGCTGTGTCGGACTGGTGGACTCGACCGAACCTCAGGGCGAGATTCCGAGGGTGCCGCGGAGTCCCGGTGATGGGAGCACGGGCGGGTGACTCTGAAGGACTTGGACGCATTCACCGCCCGACAACTGAGCGCAGAACGCTCCAACATCGTCATGCCCTGCTCGACTCCCGATTGGCATGTATTCGTTCGGGGACTGCTATCGGAGGTAGCTGACCTGATCAGCGGTGCCCGCAGTCAGTGCTGTTTCCTGCGCGGCAGTCACCCTTGCGTGCATCGCAAGCGACGCCGAACTGAAGTCGTTGAACGGAACCGCCGTGGCGTGCACGTGTTGTGACGTGTTCGAGCCTCGCACTGTCATCGCGTAGTTCTCCACGCCGACGGTCTGTCGAATACTTGGGGACATGAACCTGAACACCATCGCGATGCGCCGACCGTCGGTTCGGTTCGGTCCAGATCCGTGGAACATGTGGCCGTGATGGAGCGACATCTCGCCGACCCGCAACTCGACGGGGACCTCGTCGTCGGGGTCGACGGCGACTTCTTGACCACGTGAGAGCAGGTTGTCCGCACCGAAGGTGTCGCGGTGTTCGATCTGGCCTGCGAGGTGGCTTCCGGGCATAGGTGAGGTCTTGGTGCATCGTCAGCACCTTCGAGCTGTATGGCTCCTTGACGATCAGCTCACTCATCCAGCAGAGGATGTCGGGACCGATGATCGACTCGACGGCGTCGAGGACAGCGTCGTCGTGGGCGAGTCGCGCTGCAGTCGAGCTGACGAGGTGGAAGTTGGCGCGGGCATAGTCGGTGAAGGGGCGCGGGAGCGACGCGTCGTCACACCATCCGAATTCAAGCGACTCGATGTCGGATCGCCAGCCAGTGACGGTCAGTTCGTCGGCGACTCGGATCGGGAACAAGAAGCCGTCCTGTTTGAAGGAGTCGATCTGCTGCGCGGTGAGCGCAGCTGCCATGTCACGACGTCCCGTCAGGCCCGACGCGGGTTGTTGGATCCGGGTTGATGACCTCGCCGGTGTCGCCGGCTTCGGCTGATGCCCGGCGGCGGGCCTTCATGGCTTCGTGGGCTTCGAGGCTGCCGTCGTGGAACGTGCCGAACCACTTGTCGAGTGGCAGCAACAGCATGCCGTAGTTGACCTCGAAGTACCGGTGATGCAAGTTGTGGAAGAAGTCGCCGCCGTGGATGTTTCTCGAGTCGGTCAGCTTGAACCGGTCGAAACCCGAGTGTGATGGCGACGGCGACAACATCAGGTACACGAGACAGAACGTGGCGATGAACGGCGACCCGGGAATCACCACGAACACGAACGGCAACGACAGGTACAGCACGTGTTCGAGCGGGTGCATCGAGATCCCGGACCACGGGCCGGTGTTGACGTTGCGATGGTGCAACGCGTGCGCCCACTTGTACACCGGGTCGACGTGGAGCAGACGATGGTTCACGTAGAAGTGCACCGCCTCGATCCAGAAGACCGCGAACGTCATCAACGCGATCAGCCACAAGGAGTCGATCTGTGGGATCGACTCCGTCGCGTAGAGCCGGAACATGACCGCCTCGTACAACGCCGCAATGCCGCCGCCGCTGACGAGCGTGAAGAACATGTTGTCGCGGGTCTGGTCGTCGAACAGGAACGACTTCCGGTTCTTCGCGAGCCACCGCTGCTCGTACTTGAACTCGGTGCCCTGGGCGCGACGGATGTGCAGCCACCAGTGCTGCCCGCCGATCACCACGACCATCAACACCACGTTGCGCAGCCAAAGAAGCGCGACGTCGTCGACGCTCAAGGATGCAAAGCGGGTGAGACCGGGTGTGAACACGTGGTACACCAGCGCGGCGATCGCAATCCACAACGCCGACTGCGGCCACATGAAATTCGTGACGAGCCAGCGCAACATTCCGGCCGGCCGCGGCGGAGTCTGGAACAACGGCGGCACATCGAACGGCTCCGGGTCGTAGCCCTTCTTCCGCGCCAGCCGCGTCCGCTGTATCGACACGGTCTCAAGCTTGACGGACCGCCAACATGCACGCAAGAGAATCATCGATCCGAAATGGCGATCTCCGAGCCGCACGCCGACCGATCACAAGCGCGATCGATTGAGAGGCCACCATCGGACGCTCTTCGTCGCTCACACGAACCGGAGTCACATTAGTTCGACTGATCGATCGAGGCAGGCGGTTGGTCGACCCCGAACTCAGCCCATCTGCCGATATCACGAGAGGGCCGGACGCCAGCGCCGAGCGCCGACGACCACGACCAACAGCAGTCGAGCTCGATATCGCCGGCGCCCCAATGACGACCACGCAGCGAATGATCGGCACTCACGTATTCGCTCGCCTGCCCGCTCCGGAATGACGGCCACCCGACGGTGGATACCAGTGAGAGCGGAGCTCCCTACTGCCGAATGATTTCGATCGGGCAGCTGATCGTTTGAGCGTTCGCGAGTCGTTGGTCGGATGTGACGAGCGTGCAGTCCAGGGCCTCAGCGAGAGCGACGTAGCAAGCGTCATATGCGGTCACGTTCGCTCGGAGTTCGAACGCTCTCGACATCAGGGGCCCCGTTGGGAACCGAGTGATCGGCAGCGCGAGAAGGTCGTCGACCGCATCGTGGAAACGTTCATCGGTGAGATCTCTCTTCAACCATCGGCGACGTAGAACCGACACGGTCTCGACGTCGACGAGGTCAGGCGCTGATGCGGCGCCTGCGACCTGCAGACGTTGACGTGCGAGTACCCCGGCCGACTCGTCGTCACCGACCACGTTCGCCAGCACCGACGCATCAATGACGATCACCGGTGTGCGCGTTCATCGGCGAGATCGTCGACGGCGGTTTCGAAGCCGACTCGACCACCAGAGCGTTGTGCGATTCGCTCCATCACCTCGGCGAGCGTCGGGGATTGTGCGACGCGTGAGAGTTCGTTGGTGAGGTACTGCTGGAGGGACTGTCCTGCTGCTTCGGCGCGTCGTTGCAGGCTCGCATGAACTTCCGCTGGGAGATCTCGGATCAAGACGTTCGGCATGCTTGCATTATGCTTGCAGACGGCCCCAACTGCAAGCGTGCACGGATATCAACGGCCCGGACCGCTCACACAGGAGGCGGGTACGGATCCCCCCGGAGACGCTGCAGCACCTGTTTGTCGACGACGCGCTTGCGGAACGAGCCAACGAGTGTGCCGAGGGTGAGTACAGAGAACTCGCCTACGTGCAGCACTCGATCTCCGCCACGAACGCAGTTTCGTCCAGCGAACCGACCGATACCGAGAACATGTCGTCGAGCATCGGATGGCAGCAACTGCCTGAACCTCCACTGAGCGCTCGCTCCGCTGCGATCGTTGCCGATCTCGGTGGTCGCATCGTCGTGACCGGCGGATGGGAATTCCTGTGCCCACCGGGTGCCGACTGCGTGGTCGACGATGTGACGAGGTTCCTTGACGGTGCGGCCTACGATCCCGGCACTCACGAATGGAATGCCATTACGAATGCTCCGGTTCCACTCGTGAGCGGAGCGTCGGCTGCGAGCGGGACCGACCTCTACATCGCCGCCGCGTGTATCGCCAACGCGGAATGCACCAGCCCAACTGCAGTACTTCGGTATCGCAGCGCAGACGACGAATGGGACATTCTCCCAACTCCCGAACAGCTGCCGTCGCCATCACTCACAACCCTGTCCGACGGCACCGTGATCGCGTTCAACGGCAGCGATGGACAAGGTGAGTCGCCCGGCTACCGACTCGTCGACGAAGCGCGTTGGGAGCTCCTTCCCGATGACCTGCTGCCGGCCGTCTACGACCGATTCGTCATCCGAGACGAGCAGCAAATCTTCGTGTTCGGCAGTCCAATCGATGGCGATGCGCCCTCGAAGCTCGGCGCCGTGTTCAGTGTCGACACCGGAACGTGGACCGAACTGACTCCCTCAGAAACAGCTGGCTACCAAGTCTGGCGCAGCGACGACGGCTTCTACCTGAACCCACACTTCGGGCCGTCCGCCCAAGGTGGTGTCTACGACCCGAGCAACGACACCTGGGCCGAGTTCCCCGAGCCACCCTCATCGGACTCGTGGCGCAACGACGTCGCCGGCGTCCTGCTCCGGCACGAAGCAACTTACGAGTACGCGTCGGGCTGGGTCAGAGACACCAGCAACGATCAATGGATCGAAATCCCAGCACGCCCCGGTGCCCCCATCGAAGGTGAATCAATCGCAAACAGCCAACGTCGACTCCTCGTGTACGGAGGTCAGGAATGGACCGGGGAGCAAGGCCAACTCCTCAACGACGTTTGAATCTGGACGCCACCCCCAGCACCGGGCTGATAGCGCATATCAACGCCGCCATCAACGGCAGCTGACCGATCAGGTCGGCACGTACGCGATCGGGAGTGCGCTCAAGAACGCTCTCGTCGCTGGTGGCCTCAGGCCGGGGTCGGGCTCGGGCTCGGGCTCGGGCTCGGGCTCGGGCTCGGGCTCGGGCTCGGGCT
>CAYGQE010000050.1:5089-10199 GCA_964351995.1 uncultured Acidimicrobiaceae bacterium
GCTCGGGCTCGGGCTCGGGCTCGGGCTCGGGCTCGGGCTCGGGCTCGGGCTCGGGTTCGGGCATTGGCTCGATTACCGGTGCTGGTTCGGCGGCGGCGACTGGTTCGGCGGCGGCAGGTCCCTGCTCGGGTGGCGGAGCCAGGGGGTCGTCCAGCGGTGCGTCGAACGCGAACGGGTCACGGGGTTCAGTGGTCATGGGGAATACCTCGGTGCTTTCCGCGAGGCGCTGACCCACACCCATTGGGGGCTCTGACCTCGAACATCAGGCCAATGTGGCCCGTCACTCCCCACCCTAGGTGGCGAGCGCCTCACTTCTGTGGTGTCAAACGACTCAGTTTGCCCGAGCACATGTTTGCTGGCCGTGGTCCGAATCGATGAGACTGCCTGAAGCGGGCACACTGACTCGATGCATGTCGTGCTGGTGCACCCAGAGATCGCTCCGAACACCGGCAACATCATCCGCCTCTGTGCGAACACTGGCTCACCGCTGCACCTGGTCGAGCCGCTGGGCTTCACGATGGACGACCGAACCGTCAAGCGTGGCGGCTTGGATTACCACGAACTCGCCGAGGTGACCCTCCATTCAAACCTCGGTTCGGTCCGTGCGTCGCTGAGCGGGCGCTGGTTTGCCTGCACTTCGAGCGCGCATCGATCCCACGTCGACGTCGAGTACCGCCACGATGACGTGTTGGTCTTTGGGCCAGAGCGCTCCGGGCTGGGCGCCGATCTGTTGGCAACCATTCCTCCATCGCATCAGTTACGAATTCCCATGCGACCGGGCAATCGCAGCCTGAATTTGGCGAACGCTGTCGCCGTGGTGGTCTACGAAGCGTGGCGTCAGGGCGGATTCGATGGGGCGGCACCCGTCGGGTCGCCAGTCGATGGTCATGGCCAGACGAGCGAACGACCGGGAGATCCTCCGTTCGATTCGTAGTCCGTACGATTCGTGATGTCTTGCCACCCTCGAGCTGGGTACATCTGCCCGTCCGGTTGCGACGCCCAGTACTCAACTGCATGGCTGACTCTGCCGATGGCAAGAGGAGTCGACAGTTCGTGTCCGGTCAGACGTCCGGATGCGAGCCGTCCAGATCATCGAGGTAGGACGTGGCGGAAGTTGAAGCTCTGGTGTTGTTCGAGGGTCGCCCGATCATCGACGGCAAACAGCTGGTCAATGATCTGGGTTGGCGATGGCCAGAAGTCGGCAGCCCCCAGAACTTGGTGCGGGGTGATCACGAAGTCGGCTTCGCCCTCGGTGAGGCCGCCGTCTTGCTCGTCAACAACGACCTGCCGATCGACTATTCGGACTTTCCCGACCGCAATGTCTCGGAGAAGCACTGGCCAGGAGCGATCAACGGGTTGATGCGGCATCAGTCGCACATGCTCATCACGGTCATCATGGACAACCGCCGAGCAACAGATCTCTTCTCTCTCGCAACGAAGGTGACGGCATCGGCCCTCGCTGCAGCCCCCGAAGCCCTCGGGGTGTACTGGCCTTCGACACCGCAATTGATCAACCGAATGGCTTTTGTCGAGCACGCCTCGACCTTCCCGAGCTTGCCGCTGGATCTGTGGATCGACATCAAGGTGGGCAAGGGGCGAGACGGCAGCGTCACCGCCTCCACCTCGGGCCTCGAAGGATTCGGCCTCCGCGAGATCGAACTCATCGATGCACCCGAGTCTCGTGAAGCGGCCCGCATTCGACTCACGAATCTCGTCTCTCAGATGCTGCGCCACCGTCGCAACATCACTCACGGAGCCACCCTCGGATATGACGATCAATGGAAGGTCATGATCGAGGTCAGCCCGTCTGGGCTCGGCCGAAAAGGCGATGTCTCTCACATCGTGTTCGAGCCAGCATCGCAGCAGAACATCATCGACTCGGCGATTGCCGAGCACGAGGGTTCGTTCCCTCCGCCGATGCGTCGAGGTCAGAGGCCCGAGTACCAGTCGTAGCCACGCTCGCCCCAGAAGTCGGCGGGCTGGGTGTTCGTGAACTCGATGACGCCGATGCGCTTCAACTGCTTGATGCCGTACTTCAGAGGTGTCACCAATCGCAGCGGAGCGCCGTGGTCTTGGGGGAGTGGCTCACCCTGTACCTCGAAGGCCAGAAGCGTCTGGTCGTGCATCATGGCATCCCATTCGAGCCCGACGTAGAAGCCCCGGTCCGGGGTTTCCAAGCTGACGAACTCTGGGGGATCTTCCATGATCTCTGGATGGTTTGCGGCGACGAAATCACTGAAGCGGACGCCACCCCAGGTGACGATGTGGCTCCAACCTTCAACGCAGTAGTGCTCGATGGTCATCTCGTGCTTCTCGAGCCCTTCGACCACCCCCATGTCATACGACGCGATCTCGCTTCCCTGATTGCGGACCGACATTGTCCAGGCATCGAGATCGATCTCGTTGTCGAGGCCGCGGCGACCGTTGACTCGGATCATCGATGACTCGGAGCGATCGAACGTCGGCGCCAACTTGTCCTGGCGGTAGAGCGTGCGCCACAACGATTCGTTGGCTTCGTGCACGTCACGCAACGGCTGTGGGATGTTGAGATCTTCAGGGCTGTTCTGGATCCAGCGCCACCCTCCGAACGCCGCAAGAGCAGCGGCTGCGCCCGTCAACATCGAACGCCTCGACCGTTGCTTGTACTGCTCGGCAGTCATTGTTGGGTACTTCGCTTCGAGCTCGGCGTAGCGGGCCGCTCGCTGTTCGTTGGTCTCAGACATTGCTGTTCTCCTCGAGCTTGCTGTTCTCCTCGAGCTTGCTGTCTTGCCCGGAATCAGCGGGTTTCTGCTTTTCGTAGCCCGTGATCATGCTCATGAAGTTGGGGAAGCCAGCCCTGGCCACCTGCAACAGATGGACGACGAAGAAGAGGATGAAGATGATCGTGATGGCGAAATGGATGAAGCGAGCGGACTCGTAGCCGCCGAACAGCGAGGTCAGTGTTGACAGCTGCGTCGGCTTGTAGATCGCCAGCCCCGTCAGAACCTCGATGCCGCCGAGGAAGATGATGAATGAGTAGGTGAGCCGTTGTGCGCCGTTGTAGCGAGCTTGCGGGGGAAGCGGTTTCGAACGTCCGATTCCGAGATCGTGGAGGAACACCTGCACGCTGTCTTTGAGGGTGCCCCGTTCCGGAACGATCTGGCGCCATTCACCGCTGCGCCACGTGTAGAGGCCGTAGGCGATGCCGTTGAGTGTGAAGAGCCAGGCAAACGAGAAGTGGAAGGCAAGGCCGCGAGCGAGCCGGCGTTCCAGGTCGAGGTTCTCGTTCACCCACGAGGGCCAGAACTCGAGCAACTCATAGTCGGCGATGCCGAGAACGAAGGGATCGCGAAGGTCGGCCCAGTAGATGCGGTAGCCGGTCCAGATCATGATGATCAGTAGCGGGAAGTTGATCCAGTGCATCCAGCGAACCGCACGGGGGTGCTTCAGCTTTGCTGCCGGTTCACCGGGGTCGTCAACCTCGGTGTCAGTGTCAGCGTCAGTGTCGATCGTCGTCATGGGTCCCCTGGCGGTGGTCTGCAGTTGCCCGCAGTCTGGTCGATGCTGGGTCAAGGAACTGGTGGACCCGGGTGTGTGTTCCCGATTGTTGTGAACAAGCCCTGAACGGATCAGTTCTCAGGAGCTCCCGCCCAACGAAGGGCAGCAACGGTGGCCAAGCCGCAGGCGAGATAGCCAACCGCCATCGGCGTGACCGTGTTGCCGATGGCTGCGTCGATGATGGCGCCCAGTCCTGCCCCGCCGGCGAGCGTGATGACACCGAGTACCGAAGCCGCTGTGCCCGCTTGTTCGCCCATGGGTTGCAGGGCAAGTGCGGAGCACATCGGTGCCAGCGTCGTCGACATGGCGTTGGCGACAGCGATCCACCCGAACCAAATCCAGATCGACGGCGTTCCGCCAGATCCAAGCGTCAGCACCAGCCCGACGGTGGACGCGATCACCAACACCGCCGAGGTCACCCAGGTCATTTGCCGCGCTCCGTAAGTGGTGATCAATCGATTGTTGATGAGCAAGGCCAAGACCATCAGCACGCCGCCGCTACCGAAGAAGTACACGAACTGTTCTTCTCGTCCATAGATGCGATCGATGACCGGTTGCGAGCTGCCGAGGAAGCTGAAGAAGGCGGCGCCAGCGAAGGTCTGGGCGAGGATGTGCCCGATGGTGACTCTGGTCGAGAACACCGCACCGGTCGCCTCGGCGAGGGGACGTAGCTCGAGTGCTCGGCGCCGTTCGACTGGCAACGTCTCGCCGAACCAGATCGTCCAGGCCATCACGCCGACGGCCATGGTCATGGCGGCCAAGAAGACGGCGGGCCAGGGAGCGACCGTCAAGATGAGCTCGCCGACGATGGGAACAAAGATCGGTCCGATCATGAAGACGGCCATGACGATCGTCACGATGCGAGCCATCTGGTCGCCCTCGAAGAGATCGCGAGCCATGGCCATGCGCAGCGATGCTGCGGCTGCTGCTCCGAAACCCCAGAGCAACCGGGCCCCGAGCAGGAACCCGAACGACGGTGCGAATGCAGAAGCCAGCGCCCCGATCACGTAGAACGACAAGCCCACCAGCAGGGCTGGTCGTCGTCCAAAGCGATCCGAGATCGGCCCGTAGAAGACCTGGCCCACGGCCATGCCGACGAAGTAAAGCGTGACGATGAGCGAGATGGAAGCGCCGCCGGTCGGGAGGTCGGCCTCGATGTCATCAAACGCGGGAAGGGCAACGTCGATGCCGAAGGCGATCAGGATCCCGACGAAGGCGAGATAGATCGTGGCTGAACGGTCACTGTGGCGCGGGTTGGCCACGGGTGTGCCGATGAGCGTCACCCTCAGCAGCCGTGGTCTTCGTCGTCTTTGAGGACGTAGAGCACAGCGTCGCGCTCGCCAATCGGGGTGCCGGGGGCTGGGTCCTGATCGATGACGACCCAATTGCGGTCCCAGAGCTGTCGGCGCCCGTCGCCACTGGCGTCTTCGCTTCGGGAGAAGAAGACACCTCGATCCTGGATCTCGTCTTGTGCGGCCTGGAGGTCGAAGCACACGAGGTCTGGCATCAACCGGTCTTCGGGGTCGTCACCGCCGAGCAGGTTGCGCTCGGGTGGAGCTTCGGTGGTCGTGGT
>CAYGQE010000050.1:10299-36982 GCA_964351995.1 uncultured Acidimicrobiaceae bacterium
CGGTGGTCGTGGTGGTTGCCGGTGCGGTGGTCGTGGTGGTTGGGCCGGTGGTGGAGCGAGGCGGGAGCACGATCTCAGACGAGGCATCACTGCCATCGTCGTCGCCGGACAGCGAGAGGGCGCCGAGCACGAGACCTGCGACGCCCACGAGCAGGACGACCACGGCGAACAGGCGAGATGACACGACGATGAGGGTAGGGGCCGGCGGGCGTTTCGATCTGTCAGCGCATCGAACCCGTAATTGTTTGGTCGTTGCCCTCAGATCAGGTCCGAGACCACCGATGCCGCCCGTTCGGCCGCTCGTTGGAACGGGCTGCGAAGCTCCCATTCGCTCGGATCGATCGTCTCGCTGTCCGCTGCGTCGGCGGCAAAATCTGCATCGAGTTGGCCGACGATCTCGGGGTCGAGGATGACGAGATTGAGTTCCTCGTCGTACTGCATCGATCGTTGGTTGATGTTCGCCGAACCGACCGATGCAACCAATCCGTCCACACTCACGATCTTGGCGTGCAGCATCGTGCGCTGGTAGACCCAGATGTTGATGCCGGCAGCAAGCAACTGGGCGTAGCGAGCCTCGCCGACGATCTGGACGAATCGCTTGTCGGCGTACCGCCCGGGTACCAGCACGTCGACTTGCACACCGCGATGCGCAGCGTCGGTGAGCATCGCGGCGACTTCGTCGTCTGGGTTGAAGTAGGCGGTGGTGATGCGGATGTGGTCCTGCGCTTCGCGGAACATGATCTCGAACAGGTTGGCGATGTCGTTGCTGCCCGCCTCGGCTGCGCCACGAACCACCTGCACGGTCGAAGCCCCCCGGGCGGCCAACTGGGGGAAGTGGTCGAAGGCGTCATCGATCTGGAGCGGCCCGGTCTCGAGCCAGTTGTCGATGAAGCCGCCATGCAAGCCGTTGACCGCCGGACCCTCCACCCGAAAGTGCGTGTCGCGCCACTCGTCACTGTTCGAGGCGGTGCCAGTCCACTCCTGGGCAATACCGACGCCGCCGGTGAATCCGACCTGTTCGTCGCAGATCAACACCTTGCGATGGGTGCGACGGTTGACTCTGGTCAGACGCTTGCCTTCTGCCGGTTCGATCGGGCGGAACCACCGGAGGTCAACGCCAGCCGACCGCATGGCCTTCTTCTGAGAGGTGGCGATGTGGCGGGAACCGAACGTGTCGAGGAGCAGTCGCACTCGTACACCGGCTTGGGCTCGCTCGATCAAGGCATCGGTGAAGTCCTGGGTGATCTGGCCCTTCCAAAACACAAAGGTGACCAAGTCGATCGAGCGCCTGGCCGATCGAATGGCATCGAGCATCGAGGCGAAGATCTCGTCGCCGTTGCGCAGCACGGTGACGTTGTTGCCGGTCGTGCTCGGGATTCCCAACAGCGCCTCGAGTCGGCGAGTCCACCAGTCGGTCGTCATGGGCAGAGGTTAGACAGAGAGTGGGAGCAGGCCCTCGGCGAGCGGCGGCAGTGCCGAGGGCCCAACTCCCGTCGGGCCCGAGGGCCCGGCTTCGTTCGGTGCGCCATGTGGGACGCTGATTTAGTGATCGTCCACTTCGAGGATTTTCTGTATGGGTGGAATATCCCCGCTCTCGGTTCCCAACGCCCCATGCTCTTGGGTGAGACGCCACCGTCGACTGGTCGCACTTCACAGACGTCGTACCTCAAACGAGCGGAGAGCGGGCCGTCGGGCACCAGGTGTGCTGAAATGCGGGACTTCTCGATTGTCTTGCCCAGGAGTTCAGCGTGACCAACGGTCGAATCTTTGCCGCCGAGTTCATCGGCACCTTCATCTTGATGCTGGGCGGTCCGGGTACTGCCGTTCTCGCCACCGGTGAGGGCGGCGTCGGGATTCTCGGCGTCTCGCTCGGCTTCGGTATCGCGCTGATGATCGCTGCGTACGCGGTGGGTCCGGTGTCGGGCTGTCACATCAATCCGGCGGTCACGCTCGGCATGGCCATCATGCGCAAGATCGACACCGCTCTGGTGCCGCTGTATTGGGCCGCCCAATTGCTGGGTGGTGTCTTCGGCGGTCTGGTGATCCTGTTGATTGCTCGAGGCAATCTCGGGGGCTTCGATGCCGAGGCCTCGAACTTCGCCGTGAATCTCTACGGCGTCGACAACGGTTTCTATGCACTCGGATCAGTCATCATTGCCGAGGTCATCCTCACCGCGGTGTTGATGTTCGTGGTGCTCTCCACGACCAACCAGGGGTTCCCCGCCGCTGCTGGTGGCCTGGCGATCGGCTTCACGCTCACGCTTATCCACCTCATCAGCATCCCGATCGACAACACCTCGGTGAACCCGGCCCGCAGCTTCGGCATGGCAGTTTTCGTCGGTGGCGATGCGGTCACACAGCTGTGGGTCTTTTTCGTCTTCCCGATGATCGGGGCGTTCCTCGGTGTCCTGGCCTGGTTGATGGTCGACGACGACTCGGTCGAGGACACGCTGCTCGTCGACACGCCCCTCGACGAACTCCGTGACGCCATCACCGACGCCGTCGATTAGGGGTCAGGTCCCCCCAAGCACAGCTTCAGAGTTGTGGTGTCCGCGGGCCAGTACGAAGTTGTGCTTGGGGGGACCTGACCCCGGGGGTTGTGACCCCGGGGGTTGTGACCCCCGGGGGTTGTGACCCCCGGGGGTTGGCGAATACGTTCAGCCTTTGGCGCTCTTGCCTCGGCGGCGGATGACGATGTCGAGCACGCGAAGCTCGCTCAGGTTCGCGGCGGCAGGCTCGTCTTCGGTGGCGAGGTGGCGAGTGGTCCGGGCCATCGAGAGCAACTCGTCATCCATCACCTCGCGCCAGCGGCGGAACCAGAGGCCGTCTTTCGGATAGCGGAGGGTCTGGCGGATTTGGCGGTCGTCGATCGGTGCCAGCAGCGGCCGTTTGGCTGCGAGCAAGCGCGTGGCGGTTGCTTGCCCGAGTGCAGCGGTGTCGGGCAGAGCAGGCAGTTGCGATGTCGGCGAACGGAGCAACTGGAAGAGGTCTGCCGCTCGCAAGATGTGGGTTGCTTCGCATTCCCACAGGACCGTGTCGGCGGGAATGTCGGCGAGGATCTCGGTGGTGAGCCACTGGCCTTCGGGGCCGAGCAGCCAGGCCGCAGCGGCAGGTGGCACGGAGTACCCGGTCATCGAACAGGCAACGATGTCCTCGGCGGTCAGCCGCTGAGGATCGGCTTGCTGGCTCAGCAGGTCGAACTGGCCATCGGTCGAGCGAAGGTGAGCGACCACCGCGTTGGCGGCAGCGTCGACGTCGTCGAAGAAGCGCCCGGGGTGGCGGCGGAATGGTGCGTTGGGATCAGCCATGTCGACCATGATCGCGCTCTGCGACGATCTTGGGTGCCAATTCGGCCACAACATCGGCGAGCGGGATGTTGCTCGTCTCCTCGGTGAGGCGCAAGGTGACCTCGGCCTGGCCTTCCTTCAGGCCACGAGGCCCGAGAGTGATGCGGTACGGGAAGCCGATGAGCTCAGCGTCAGCAAACTTCACACCGGCTCGGGCGTCTCGGTCGTCGATGAGGACGTCGACGCCCGCCTTCTTGAAATCGGCATAGAGCTCGTTGCCAGCCGCAAGGGTCTCCTCGTCGGTTCGCATCAGCGTGATGACGAGCTCGTACGGGGCGATCGACACGGGCCAGACAATGCCCTTGTCGTCGTGGTGAGCCTCGACGGCGGCGGCCATGTTGCGACCGATGCCAATGCCGTAGCTGCCCATCTGTACCGGGGCGACTTTGCCGTCGGGGTCGGCAACGGTGACACCGAACTTGTCGGCGTAGGTCGTACCGAGTTTGAAGATGTGCCCGATCTCGATGCAGCGGACGATGGTGAGTGCAGATCCGCAGACGGGGCAGGCTTCGCCCGCTTCCACCTGGCGAAGATCAACGAATTGCTCGACGTTGACGTCTCGCTCGACGTTGACGCCTCGGTAGTGCCAGTCGTCCTCGTTTGCGCCGGTGGTCATGTTGACCCGACCTTCGACCTCGAGGTCGGCGATGATCCGCAGGTCAGAAACGCCGACGGCGCCGAGCGAGCCTGGACGGGCGCCCAGCGCAGCGACGGCTTCGTCGACCTCGGCGGGACGAACTTCGATGGCGCCGGTGACGTCAGCCAGCTTCTGGGTGTTGAGTTGGTGATCACCACGGACGACCACGAGGGTGGTTACGCCGTCGAGCACCATGACAAGCGTCTTGAGCTGATGGGTGGCAGCTGCACCGCCCTCGAACTCGGCAAGCGCGGCAATGGTGCGGACACCGGGCGTGGCGAACTTCTCGAGCTCGATGGCTTCGCCGTCGTCGATCTTGGGCAGCGTCGACGTCGCCTTTTCGACGTTGCCGGCATAGTCGCACGAGGGGCAGACGACCACGTCGTCTTCGCCGGCGTCAGAGGGCGTCATGAACTCGACGGAGCTGTTGCCGCCCATGGCGCCAGAACTGGCCTGGACACCGAACGCCGGCACGCCGATGCGTTCGAAGATGCGGCGATAGGCGGCATCGTGGGCTTCGAAGGCGGCATCGAGGCCAGCCTCGTCGATGTCGAAGGAGTACGAGTCCTTCATGTGGAACTCGCGCACCCGGAGCAGGCCGCTCTTGGGGCGGGCTTCGTCACGGAACTTGGTCTGGATGTGATACCAGATCTGGGGGAGTTGTTTGTATGAGCTGAGCTCGGCGGCAACGGTGGCGAAGATCTCTTCGTGGGTGATGCCAAGTGCATTCATGGCCCCCTTGCGATCCTCGATGCGGAACATGATCTCGCCCATGGTGTCCCAGCGCCCAGACTGCTCCCAGATACCGGCGGGATGCATCGTGGGCAACAGGAATTCCTGGCCACCGAGGTTGTCGATCTCCTCGCGCACGATGGCGGCGACCTTCTGGTGGACGCGCCAGCCGAGGGGCAACATCGAGTAATGCCCGGCGTGCAGCTGACGGATGAAACCGCCTCGGATCAGCAGCCGATGACTCGGGGCCACCGCATCGTTCGGGGCATCTCGAAGGGTGGGTGAGAACAGCTGGGACCAACGCATTGGCAGAGGCTACCGATCGAGACCGGTGCGAGGGCCAGGTTTTGGCGTGCAGCTCCCGGTTCGAAGGTCTGGCCGGTCACGAGGGGAGCGCGATCTCGTAGGTGGCGATTCCGCTGGTGCCCCAGTTGGAGGAGAACAGCACTCGACTGCCGTCGGGGCTGATGGCGACGGTCGGCGTCGACGGCCAACCGTCAACTCGGGTGTCGACGGCGCGGTGATGGGCCAAGCGGCGCAACACCGAGGCGTCGCCGTTGAGTTCGAGCAGCATGATCTCGTTGGCGAGCGGGCCGGTCTCGTCGCTGAAGGTGCTGATGGCGATCAGGTTGGGTCGGTCGGTTGCTGCGGTCGACAGCTGGGTGCCGCGTGGCGGGTAGGGGGCACCGGTGTCGGGCCCGACCACGACGCGAGTCGAGCCGCTCTCGACGTCGGCGATCACGACCGTGCCGACCGCAGTTGGTCCGCCGTAGACCGTGGCGACGAGCACGTCTGTGCCATCGGTGTCTTGGGCAACGGTGAACGCCGAGGCTTCCATTGAAATGGAGCGGACGACGTCCAAGGTCCGGTCGAGCACGAGAACCTCGTCATCGCCGACGACCACGTAGCCGTCGCCCGAGATCAGCGGGACAGGCGCAGCATCGATGCGGGCCTCACCCCCGTCGAAGAGCGTGTTTGCCGGAATGTCCCGGGCCGCCCAGGTCGCAACGCCGTCGTCTCGGCGGCAGAGAAGACCGATCAGGTCGGTGCCGCTGGTGGTGCTACCGGTCAGTGATCCATTGTCGAGCGAACCTGCTCCCTCCAACGCTTCATCGAGTCCACAGCTGGAGTTCACGACGATCTCGGTTGCGTCGGTGTCGATGTCGAAGGCGAGCAGGTCATTGCCTCTGGTGAAATACAGACGATTCGGGTCGGTTGCGTCCCACGAGATGTTCTCGATGTCAGACGCTGCGGAGAGGTCCGGTTCGGCTACAACGGCACCCGTCTGTGCGTCGACGATGACATGGCCGGTCTCGGCATCGGTGTCCCGAGTTCGATAGAGCAGAACGAGCGTTCCGTCGGCGTTGTAGCTCTGGGTTCGGGAGTAGACCGGTTGCAACACGCCGCCGCCTGCAGCGAGCAACCGGATCGCGACCCCGGTATCGGGCTCGATGCTGAACGTACCGGCTTCAGGCTGTGCCATCGGCGAGGTCGCCAACTCGCCGAAGCCGACGACACCTGCGGAGGCAGTGGCGGGTGTCTGGAGCCCGGAGGAATCCTCGTTCAACTGCCCGGTGATCGTGGTGTCGACGGCAACGTCGGTCACCGGCTCGCTGCTCGGTTGGAACAACCACCAACCGCCTCCGATGACGAGCACGACAAGAGCGAGCAGAGTGATTCGAGACCCGATCGGTGAGGGCGACTCGAACGGTGGAGGTGTCGCCGAGGCGAGCTCTGAGCGGACGTCGTTGGCGGCGGAACGGAGCTGGTCGTCGAGGTTCATGCGCTTTGCTCGGGATCGTTGGCGAGGGCTTGGTCATCGGGAAGCGTCTGGGCGAGCGCGGCGCGGGCCCGCTTCAAGTGGGTTTTCACTGTCTCTCCTCCGCAGTCGAGGATCTCGGCGATCTGTGCGATCGTTCGATCCTCCCAGTAGAAGAGCGCAATGCTCTGCGCTTGGCGTTTGGGCAGTGCCCGAACCGCAGCCCACACCTCGCTGCTGTCCTCTGGAATCGTGATGTCGGGGACTCGGCGAGACCGGACCGACGTGAGCATCTTGGCTTCGGCCACGAGGCGGCGACCGCGGCTTGTGGCTTTGTTGACCAGCACCCTGCGGAGCCACGCACCGAGGTTGTCGTAGCCGGCGACTGTCGCCCACCGCTTGTGGGCTTCGGCGAAGGTGTCTTGTACAAGATCCTCAGCGATCGGACGGCTGCCGGTCAGCACGAAACCGAGACCCAACAGCGCTTGATACTCGCGCTCGTACACCTCGTCGAAGCTCGGAGCGGTGCCGGGGAGAGGGTCATGCTGGGGATCGGTCAACGTGGTGAGAGTAGGCAGCGGAGTTGTGCCCAAGGCGACGTCAGTCATTGCCCGACAGATCGATCGAGGGCAGCACCGGCAGTGTCAGCTCGTAGATCTCGGCATCGATCCCGCACGAACCAGCGTCTGAGTTGAAATAGACCCTGGTGAGCGAGCGGTTGACGACGGCATGGGTTTCGGTCCAGTAGCCGTCACCGCAGTTGTAGGTGTGGGCGAGGTCGTAGATCCGGCCGGCGCCCCCGATGTCCACCAGCATCACCTTCTCGCAAGACCAGGCGCCAGGCACCTTGCAGTTGTACGTGGACACCACAACCCAACCCGGCCGGTCGTAGCCCTTGCCCGAGACATGGATGCTGGTGTTTGCATCGTCGTAGAGGTCGACCAGGCGAGTGCGTTCGAGGGTGGTGAGATCGACGGCCACGAGCCAGCCGCCGTCGCGGTCGGCCGAGAAGTCGATGTAGACGTAGCGGTCGGTGCCGTCGGCGGCCAAGGCGATGTCGCTGTGATCACCCTTGTTGTTGACGCGCCGTCCGTTGGTCATATCGGCGTCGTAGACGATCGTTGCGTCCCAGTGGCCTGCCATGACGTAGCCACCAGTTGGTGACATCGACACCCAATCGAGTGGGCCTGCGTCACCCGGCACGCCGGCCAGGTCGAGAAAGCCGAGAACCTGATCAGTCGCAAGGTCGTAGCTGACGATGCCGATGGCGTCTTCGTTCGTGTCGAAGATGGTCCAGGCCATGCGGTTGCCGTCCGCGCTGGGGGAGCCTTCGGCCTGGTCCTTCATGTACAGCGCCGCCGGGAATCGATCAACGATGCGGCTCGTGAGGTCGGCGATGACCGACGTGGTGCCGGAACTGACCGATGTCTCGTACCAGCGGAGATCGCCGACGTAGGCGTTCGGACCAGCGACGGACCGAACGAGGTCGGCGTTGCTCGGGTGCCACTGGGGCTCACTGTCGGGATGGATCTCCAGAATGCGTACGAGCTCGAGCGAGACCCGGTCGTAGACCCGGTACTCGGCGTCACCGTGGTAGGTCATGAACTGCGTGCCGTCGGCGTTCTCGGCCTGCCGGCGGCTGTAGGTGTTGCGGTTGAAGCGTGTGCCGTCTGCCGATGTCAGCCGCCGGAGTTGTGTCCCGTAGACCGGGTCGAGGTACGGAGCCCCGATCGCAGGTTTCGTCCAAGCAGCGGATGGGGGAGTGGCGTCGAAGCTCGCCAAGTCGACGACGAATGGCGGGACGGTGTCCGCAGGACCGACGGTGTTGATGGCCGCAGTGTCTGCCACGTCCTCGGTGTCGGTGTCCGGCCGTTGGTCAGCGAGAGCGCGGATGTGCGCTTCAGCGGGTTCGGTTGACCGATGACCGAGCGGGACGAGCAGTCCGGCGCAGAAGCAGACGATCGAGAGGGCAGCAACAGAGAAGTGGCGTGGCACGCCGGTTCAAACGCAGAACAGGCCATCGACGGGGGACACGTCTAGCAACTCTTTCGAGCAAAGCCGTCAGCGGGCGATGATTTGGGTAGGCGCCACGATGCCTGCACCGAGGGCGGCTCGCAGATTCGTGAACATTGCTGGCCAATCGGAGCCCATGAGGTGCGACAGGTTTGCAGGAGGCGGATCGGCGGCGGCTGCGGCGAGTGCCTCACCCACGAGCGCTCGTCGATCAACGGGTGCGGCCGGGGTCAAGCCCGCGGCGGTCATCGCCGCGGCGTAGTCGTGTGGCGTTGCCAGATGACTGGTTGTTGCGGCGCTCGACCACGGGACGGGATACGTCACCGCGCCCTCTCCGATGCGCATGATGTCGTACACCGCGAGGGCCCCGCCGGGTCGCAAGACGCGTGCCAGTTCAGTGAAGAGGGCTGGTTTGTCTCCGATGTTCATGCCGACGTGGAACATCGTCACCGCATCGAAGCTGTTGTCTGTGAATGCGAGTGCGGTGGCGTTGGCGACTTCGAAGGTGGTGTTCGAGCCGTGGCCAGTTCGGGCGCTCAGCTCGTTGGCGAGTTCGACGAAGTCGGCGGTGAGGTCGATGCCGGTGACCTGGCGCTGGGAATTCGCGGCCAACTGTCGTGCCGCTCCACCGATGCCGCAGCCGACGTCGAGCACCTGTGCGTCGTCGGCCAGTTGAAGGTCGGCCAGGAGCGCCCCCGTTGCCATCCCACCGCCGAGGTGGAACTCGTCGACCCCGGCAAGGTCTGCGCTGCTCAGTGCTTCGACATCGATGCCAGCCTTGGTCAACTGGCTCAGGATCCTTGTGATCAAGCCTTCTTGGCCGTAGTGGTCGGCGAGGGTCGTCATGACCGAGACTCTCGCACGCGATCCGCCTTGCCGGACACGGCGCAGCGGAACTCGCCGAGAACGGTGTTGTCGACGGTGCTGAGCGAGCGAACATCGCCGTTGGTTGCGCCGTTGGTTGCGGTGGCCGCAGCGGTGGCAGCAGCGGTGGCAATCGATGAGGGTCATGGTTTCTGTTGTCGACCTGCCACCCTTTGGCTACACGCCGTCAGCTGCGTCTCAACAGTTGTCTGCGGCGGAAAGGATCACTGGCATCTCACCTGCCGTCGAGCCGATTTCGAGCCCGACGTGGCTCATGAAGTGCCCGCCTACCCGGCGACGCTTCATCTCGTTGCTGCCGGTATCGGCGTGTCGCTGATGCCAGACCTCGGCCTTCGCATCGCGCCCGATGGCGCGACATTGGTTGATCCGGCCGACCCGGTGTGTCGGACGGTTGCATCGGCCTATCGCAAGTCGAGCAGTGAGCGGCCAGCAATCCGGGCAGTCGCCGACGCTGTGCACGAACTCACCGTCAAGATGGGCCTCGATCGAGGCGATTGAGCGTCCCGGTCGTGGCTGGCCAACCGATCAGGTCGGCATCTTCGAGACCAAGAGCGCGATGGGCCCACCGCCGGGAGGACCCTGGTGTTCCGCTCCGCCCGAGACGAACAGCTCGGTGTGTCCGACCACACCGCCGATGACCCCTCCAACGAGAGCGCGAGCGTGGCGAGTGGCCGAGATGTCACTGTCGTCGAGCATGGTGTGTCGGTGTCCTCGGATTCGACCGCTGGGGTCGGGCTCGGCTTTTGCGAGCACGGCGAGGACCCGACCGCGGTCGTCATTGGAGAGTCGTCGATCGACAGCGATGCCCGAGGCGGTGAGTGCTGCGTCGAGCGCCTCGACGTCGAGTGCATCGGCCATCACCCCGTGACTGATCACGGCGTCGCTGCACCACGTTGAGCTGTTCCCCATCACGATGATCTCGTTGTCGAGTAGTTCGATCCCGGCGGAACAACTGGCTCGACCTGACCAAAGATCGAGATCGGTCCCGATTGCTGAATGCTCGATGTCAGCCAGCGTCAGTTCACCGAGCGCCACGGCGACGCCAAGCGCGGCAGCTCCTCTCGACAGTCCCATCGACTTGAGGGTGTTGGTGGTCGCCACTGTTGCGCCCCGTTGCTCGGCGTCTTCGATGCGCGCTGCAGTGAGGAGTGGGCATTTGACTTGGACGTAGTGGACATCGTCGGGATGGTCGATCTCGGCCGAGGCCATGGCCGACCGCACGGCGTCGGCAACAGTCATGACGTGAGGGAGACGACCGATGTCCTCGGCCGGTGTCGGCGGAGTCCTGCTGACCGCTACGGCCAAGCTCGGCTCGTTGGGCATCGTGTCCGGTTGGTCGGTGACTTCGATGACGATGATGTGAGGCGAGAGCCCGCCTTCGGTTCCCCCAGACATCACCATCGAGATGTCGGTCACCGGATTCGTTGAGCTTCGGAGCGGTTCGAGCGCGGCCTCGAGCGCGGCCACAGCGAAGCCTCGGGTGAAGTCGTTGACCAGGCCGTTGCCCTCGGTCTTGCCCAAAATTGCCACGATGGCGTCCGGTTCGACGAGGCCGTGCTCGATGGCTTCCAGCAGGCCACGACAGTCGTCCGGTGCGGCAGTCGGGAAGCGGAGTACTCGAGCGGCCTTCATCGGGCGAACCTAGGAGACCAGTGTTTCGTCGGTGTTGCCGTCAAGGCACGGCTTCGGTCACTTTTGCTCTCGAGCGTGGCGAGGTTAGATTCCGGCTACGGGTGAGACGGTTCACCTGTGCTCTCGAAATGGATCCGATGACAGACACATCCGTACCGCTGCTGGATGAGTCCACCCGGATCGCGACGCAGAAGCGCACGCTCACCGTCCTGATTGCTTCCAGCATCTTCGCTCGAGGAGCGATGACGCTTGGCTTCGCCGTCGCTGTTCTCCTGATCAAGGACATGCTCGGTGGCACGACCTGGGCTGGCCTGTCAACGGTGGCGATCACGGTCGGTACGGCGGTGAGCGCCAAGATGCTCAGCTCGTACATGAACAAGAAGGGTCGTCGGCCTGGCATCGCCCTCGGCTATGCGGCCGCCACTGTTGGCGGTGGTCTGGCCTTGGTTGGAGCGCAGATCGGCTCCATCACCTTGTTCCTGGTCGGGCTCGTTGGGGTTGGTATTGGATCGGGAGCGAGCAACTTGTCTCGCTATGCAGCTGCTGACTTGGCCACGTCTGAGGACAAGGCAAAGGCGATCAGCCTCATCGTCTTTGCCGCCACCCTCGGTGCGGTCGGCGGGCCCAGCCTGGTCGGTCTGGCTGACGAGGCCGGACAGTCGTTGGGTCTGAACGAAAACGTCGGGCCCTACGCGCTCACTGTTGTGTTCTTTGCCGTCGGCGCAGCGATTGTCAGCGCATTTCTTCGGCCAGACCCGCTGGTGCTGATCGGCGGGCTCGACTCGGCCACCAGCCCTCAGAGGGCCTCGTTCAGCGAGAGTCTGCGCATCATGCTGAGTCGGCCGCTGGCCCGCTTGGCGCTGGTTTCGCTGGTCATCTCCCAGGCTGTGATGGTCGGTGTGATGGCCATGACTCCGCTGCACATGGACGAGCACGGTCACGATGTCGGCGTGATCGGCTTGGTCATCTCTGCTCACACCGCGGGCATGTTCGCGTTCGCCCCGCTGGCCGGATGGTTTGCCGATCGTTTCGGCAAAGTCTCGGCGATCGCCATTGGTGGCATGATCCTCGTCGTGGCCACCACCATGACGGCGCTCGCTGGAGAAGCGCCGAGGATCTTGATGTTCCCCGGGCTCTACCTTCTGGGCCTCGGCTGGAGCTTTGGCATGGTGGCGGGCAGCGCTCTGCTGACCGAATCGGTCGAGATGGAGGACCGAGTCTCGGTGCAGGGCGCAGCAGATTTGATGGCCAGCATTGTTTCGGGCGTCGCTGCGTTGGGCTCTGGCTTCGTGCTCAGCATGACGGGATTCCACATCTTGTCGATGATCGGCATCGTCGCCTCGGGTGTTCTGCTCGTTCAGGGCTTCACCAGAATGCGGCTGAGCCCACTCGCCACCTGAGGCCTGCGGCCGGCACACATTCTCACCATGCGGGAGGCTTCCAACATGTGGTGACGCGGGGCCAACCGTCTGGAAGACTGTTCCGATGCGCATGAGCACCCCGAAGCAACGTCTCACCACCCCGATGATCCGGGATCACAAGGGCGGTGAACTGCGAGAGGCTTCGTGGGACGAAGCCCTCACCAAGGTCGTGGACGGGTTCACTGCAGTGAAGGACGAGCTCGGTGGCGACGGTTTCGCCGTCTTCTCGTGCTCCAAGAGCACGAACGAGATGAACTACGCCGCGCAGAAGTTCACTCGGGTTGCCCTGGAGTCGAACAACATCGACTCCTGCAACCGAACTTGACACGCTCCCTCCGTCGTCGGTCTGGCGACAGTGTTCGGTGCTGGTGGCGGCACCTGCTCGTATCTCGAGATCGAGCAAACCGATGTCATCTTGCTGTGGGGCTCCAATGCTCGTGAAGCCCATCCCATTTTCTTCCATCACCTTCTGAAGGGCATCGATAACGGGGCGCGCATGTACTCGGTCGACCCTCGCCGCACCTCGTCGTCGAAGTTCGCCGATGCATGGCTCGGCCTGTCGGTTGGCACCGACATCGCGCTGGCGAACGCCGTCGCCCGCGAGATCATTCACAACGGGTGGGTCAACCAAGCGTTCATCGATCACAGCACCACTGGTTACGAGGAGTTCGCCGCCTCGGTCGAGGCGTACACGCTCGAGGTCGCTGAGGGCATCACGGGTGTTCCGGCCGAGGCGATCGCCGAGATGGCCGAGGCCTACGCCACGGCGGAGAAGGCGCAGATTCTGTGGACCCTCGGCATCACCGAGCACCACAACGCGGTCGACAACGTCCTGGCGCTCTGCAACCTCGCCCTACTCACCGGCCACATCGGCCGTTGGGGCAGTGGGCTCGTTCCGCTGCGCGGACAGAACAACGTGCAAGGTGGTGGCGACATGGGTGCACTGCCAAACAAACTGCCCGGCTTCCAGAACGTCACCGACCCCGAAAGTCGGGCGAAGTTCGAAGCGGTCTATGGCGTGCCGATTCCGCCAGAGGACGGCATCCATCTCACGTTGATGTTCGAGGCAATGGGTCGCCGTGAGATCAAGGCGGCCTATGTGATCGGCGAGAATCCCGCCGATTCTGAGGCCGACGTCAAGCACGCTCGCGCTCTGCTCAGCGGGCTCGATCTGCTCGTGGTGCAGGACATCTTCATGACCCGCACCGCTGAACTGGCCGACGTGGTGTTGCCCGCCTCGGTGGGTTGGGCCGAGAGTGATGGCACCGTCACCTCGTCAGAGCGTCGAGTGCAGCGAGTTCGAGCTGCAGTGACTCCGCCCGGTGAGGCGAGGCACGACCAGGACATCATCGGCGAGCTTGCTCGTCGCATGGGTTACGACTGGGGTCAGCCCACCTCGGAAGATCTGTGGGAAGAGTTGCGTTCACTGTCGCCACTCCATGGCGGAATGACCTACGACCGGATCGAAGCTGAAGGCGGTCTGCAGTGGCCGTGTCCCGACCTCGAGCACCCCGGCAGCCCGTTCTTGCACGGCTGGCTCTGGGAAGAGGACCTCGGCGGCAAGGCGGGGGCGCCCTTCAGCGTGGTCGAACACGAGGGCCCGAAAGAGCAACTCAGCGATGAATTCCCGCTGCGGCTGACAACAGGGCGTTCGCTCGATTCGTACAACACCGGTGTCCAGAGTGGCGGCTTTGATTCGCCGATCCGCTACGGCGACGCACTCGACATCAACCCCGCTGATGCCGAAGCGCTGGCGCTCGTCGATGGCGAGCGGGTGATGGTGTCATCGCCTCGCGGCTCGGTCGAGATGAACATCCGGGTGCAGGTGGACATCCCAGAGGGGTTGACCTTCACGACCTACCACTTCCCTGAACTGGTCGACATCAATCTGCTGACCAACGACGCATGGGACAAGCGTTCCGGCACATCGGAATTCAAGGCGGCGGCTATTCGAGTAGAGAAACTGGCATCGGTACCGGTGCTGGAGGACGAATCCGTTGGCTGACCTTCATTTCACCGAGGACCGGGCGACACCGCCCGAAGCGGCGGCGATCGACGCCGTGCTTGCCTCCATGGGGGTCGACCCCACGCTGGTCATGCAAGACGAACGTCTCGTTCGCGGGGGCACCCATCGCCGCAACGAGCGGCGCCACGCACTGCTGCCAGCGCTCCATGCGCTGCAGAAGGAATCGGGTTGGATCTCCAAGGGTGGCCTCAACCATGTCGCTGAGGTGCTGCAAGTACCGCCGGCCGAGGCCTACGGAGTGGCCAGTTTCTACGAGCTCTTCAAGGTCGACGAGGCTCCGGAGCACGACGACGATGTCGTCCACGTGTGCGTCGATGCCCCCTGCCTCGAATTCGCCGAAGCCAAGATCGCAGCGCTGGAGGCCGACGGAGCGCACGTGCACCGCAGCCCGTGCTTGGGTCAGTGCGACCGGGCGAACCCCGATGACGGCCCGGCACTCTTCATCCAGGGGCGAGGCAAACCCGACTCGGTGCCCGCTGACGCACCCTCGATCAGCGGTGAACGCTGGGACCTTCCCCAGAAGCACGACCCGTCACTCGTGTTGCTGTCGCGCGTCGGTCGGGTCGACCCCACCTCGCTCGAGTCCTACATCGGCGCCGGTGGTTACAAGGCACTGGCCGCGGCGTTTCGACAGGGAGCCGAACAGGTCATCGAAGAAGTCTCAGCGGCCGGATTGATGGGTCGCGGCGGTGCCGCATTCCCCACGGGTATCAAGTGGCGCGGTGTCGCAGATGGTGACGGTGATCAGAAGCACATCGTCGCCAATGCGGACGAGTCCGAGCCGGGCACGTTCAAGGATCGCACGGTCATGGAGAACGATCCCTTCGCTTTGATCGAGGCCATGACGATCGCTGGCTTCGCGGTCGGGGCAACCAAGGGCTGGATCTACATCCGCGGCGAATATCCGTTGGCAACCGAACGTCTACAGAGCGCCATCGATCAGGCCCGCCAGGCTGGTTTCCTCGGCGCCGCCATCGCCGGTGCCAAGAGCATCAGCTTTGACATCGAGATCCGCCGTGGCGCTGGCGCCTACATCTGCGGGGAAGAGACGGCACTGTTCAACAGCCTCGAGGGCTTTCGCGGCGAACCTCGCCAAAAGCCGCCGTTCCCCACCACGCATGGCCTGTTCCAACAGCCGACCGCCATCAACAATCCAGAGACCCTGCTCAACGTGCTGCCGATCGTGCTCGACGGTGGTGCCGGGTACGCCACCAAGGGGACAGAGGGGTCGAATGGCCACAAGCTGTTCTGCCTGAGTGGCCACGTCGCAACGCCGGGGACCTACGAAGTCGAGTTCGGTCCGACGCTGCGAGAGATGCTCGACCTTGCCGGCGGTGTCACCGGTGGCGAACTGCGCGCGGTGTTGCTGGGCGGAGCGGCCGGCAGCTTCGTCGGCCCGGAGGCGTTGGATACGCC
The DNA here is from genome assembly GCA_964351995.1 of uncultured Acidimicrobiaceae bacterium. Classification (GTDB taxonomy): domain Bacteria; phylum Actinomycetota; class Acidimicrobiia; order Acidimicrobiales; family SZUA-35; genus SZUA-35. The sequence goes on from CAYGQE010000050.1 coordinate 26,168, forward strand.
GCTCACAACCGAAGCGACCCGAGCCATCGGGGCGTCGCTTGGTTCCGGCGTCATCATGGCGTTCAACGAACACACCGACTTCGGTGCGGTCTGTACTCGTATTGCCGAGTTCTTCCGCAACGAGAGTTGCGGCCAATGTGTGCCCTGTCGCGTTGGTGCCGTGCGCCAGCACGAGGTGCTCCTGCGCACCACTCAGACTGGCTCGTCGGTCGAGACCGAACTGCAGCTTCTGAACGACATCGACTTGGCCATGAAGGACGCATCCATCTGCGGCCTCGGCCACACCGCATCCACCGCCGTGCTTTCGGCCATCTCGCTCGGACTCATTACATGACCGACATACATGTCCGGACCGTCACCGTCTCCATCAACGGCGCCGATATCACCGTCGACGAGGGAGCCACGCTGCTCGACGCATGCAATACCGCTGGCGTCTCCACGCCGACCCTTTGCTACGCCGAGAACCTCACGCCGGTGAACGCGTGTCGTGTGTGCGTGGTCGAACTCGAGAACTCTCGCACCCTCGTCCCTTCGTGTTCGCGTCAAGCCGAAGACGGCATGGTCGTCCAGACCGACTCAGCCCGCGTGCGTCACAGTCGCAAGATGGTGCTCGAGTTCCTCGACTCTGGTGTTGACCTCAGCCAGACCACGAACCTCGGCGAGGACACCCTCGCGCATTGGGCGGCCGAGTACGGGGCCGATTCGTCTCGCTACGGCCCGGCGGCCGAAAAGATCGACGAAGAGATCAAGATCCAGGACAACCTCTACATCCGTGACTACGACAAGTGCGTCCTTTGCTACAAGTGCGTCGAAGCGTGCGGTGACGACGCGCAGCACACGTTCGCCATTGCGGTGTCAGGTCGTGGTTTCGGCGCTCGGATCTCGACCGAGTTCGACGTGTCGCTTCCGGATTCGGCGTGCGTCTACTGCGGCAATTGCGTGGCGGTCTGCCCGACGAACGCGCTGCAGTTCAAGACCGAGTTCGACCTCCGCCAAGCGGACAGTTGGAAAGAAGACGAGCAGACGGTGACCCGCACGGTGTGCTCGTATTGCGGTGTCGGTTGCAACCTCGAGCTTCATGTGCAGGACAACACGATCGTGAAGGTCACCAGCCCCAACGATCACAGCGTCACCAGCGGTCACCTCTGCATCAAAGGCCGTTTCGGTTGGAGCTATGTCCAGCCTGCCGCTGAGCTCGACTGATCAGGCGCTCGACGCGGCGTGGCTGATCGTTTCGGCAAGGCTGGCTGCGGTGACCTGCTGCTCCTCGACCGCTGCAGCAATGCCGCCTTGGCTTGACGCAATGTCGGTCATGTTGTCACCCATTTGACCGAGGTCGGTTCGCAGAGCGGCAATCGACTCCCGGTTGGCCTTCATCTGGCGAGCGATCTCGGCGGTCACCAACTCAGTTTGAGCCGCCAGTTCCTTCACTTCGTTTGCCACGACCGCGAACCCCTTGCCGAGATCACCGGCTCGTGCCGCTTCGATCGTTGCATTGAGCGCAAGCAGCTTGGTCTTGGCTGAGACCGAGTCAATGGCTTTCAACGATCGGTCGATATCAGCGCGGCTCTCGTCGAGGGTCGTGACGTCGTCAGAGATTCGTCGGGTTTCTGCCTCTGCATTCACGGCCAGACCGGAGGTCTGAGATGCGTTCTCGGAGATCTCTCTGATGGAGACGTTGAGCTCTTCGATCGCAGCCGCCGCCGTGTTCAAGTGGACCTTGAGTTCCTCGTTACGCTGCCGTTCGAGTCGCAGCGCCGAGACGTCGCTGAAGGTCACGATGTAGCCGACTCGGTTGCGATCAGGCCCGGGGAGGCCGGCGATCGTGGTGTTCAGCGTGACCTCGCCGAAGGTGAATTCGGCGAGGTGGGGGAGACGGAAGCTGTCTTGTTCTTCCAAGATACGTTCGACCCGCACCGGGTCACGGTGGAAACGGTGAATCGACCCACCGACCATCTGGTCGAAGCTCAGACCAAAGGCTGTCTTCACATGCGGCTCGATCTGCCGCAGTACCTTTTCCGCCGCTCGGTTGAGCCAGCGAAGCGTCAGATGCCTGTCGGCAATGAGTACACATGCAGACAGTTGGTCGAGCGCAGGCTTTGAAGCTTCGAACGCTGCGTCGAACGCTGTTTCACTTGAGCTGTCGAGTGCTTGATCGTCGATGATCGTCATGTTGTTCTCCCTTTTCATCAGTTTCGGCTCGGTCGGAACATCGTGAGGGCTTGTCCCGGGAAGATGGTGGAATCTTGGTTGCCATCGTCAGCGATGTCGCGTTGAGCCGGACGACTCATGTGACTCCGGGTACGGAGATGACACAGTGATCTTCGGCGCTCAACGGCGAGCGTCGGCAAGCGAGGTCACGATGTTCTCCATCCCGTTCGACGCACCGAGCTTCGTTGGCCGGCGCGCCATCGTCCACACCGACAACGGGCTGCTGAAGGGCATGGTCCGTACGTTCTCGACCGATGGGCTCGACATGGTCGTCGAGTTGGCTGATGGTCGGACTCGACTGCGGCACTTCGCTCGTGATCAGGTGCGGGTCGTCGCGCTCGCTTGACCACACGCCGATGTCAGGGCATGTCGGTAGATCGGCGCCGCGGCTCGGTCTGGGGTTCGATCAGGCGGAGGAGCGATGTCGCCGCTGCGATTGCAATGTTGCGATCGTGGGTGATCACGTACTCGAAGCATCGGTCGGCCTGAGGGCCCGCATCGCCCATGTCGTGGGCGATCAGCGCCGCCGCATAGTGCGGACCGACGCTCACCACTGTCCACTCGCCGGCAAGCGGATGGTTGTGGTCGATGGTGCCGCCACGTACGCCTCGAGCTGGCTCCGAGCCAAGCCCGGCACCGAGCACACCAACGAACGCCGCCTCCCTCGCCAGCTCGGTGTAGCGGGTAGCGGTCGCTGGCGTGAACGCGTGCGCATGTTGAAAAGCAGCCATGACCAGAGGGCGCTCGAATGCGGAGATCGGGTGCTGTTCGATGTTCATGCTCATCGGCATGAGGAGTTGCTTGGTAGCGATCTGGACATTCCCCGAGTCCTTGACCGCCTCCCATGGGGTGTTCGGAACCGGGTGGAATTTGCGGCACAGTCGGTCCCAGAAAGGCGATGTCCGGACCGCATCGGATCCGCTTGGATCCGGAGAGTGAAATGGGCCGGGCCGGGCGAAGAGCCAACCTTGTCCGTAGGCAGCTCCCATCACCAGAGCCCGACGAAAGTGCTCTTCGTGCTCGATGCCTTCGGCGATGATCACCGATCCTCGCCGCTCGGCATCGGCTCCCACCGCAGCGGAGATCGAGGCCATCTCTGTCGAGGTCGAGTTCTGGATGAGGCTCATGTCCAGCTTGATCACATCGGGTTCCAGAAATGGCAGCAGGGCCATTGATTCTGGATTGGCTCCGAGGTCGTCCACTGCAATGCCGAAGCCGAGCCCACGAAGGCCGCTGATCTGGTGCACAAGCGCTGCGGGGTCGCTGACGAGGTCCCGTTCGGTGATCTCAGCGACCACGTTCAATAGCGGAAGAGCGGCTTCGAGCTCGGCGGCCAGGTGGGGCGGCGCTTGGGATCGGAATGACGACGCTTCGAGGTTGATGAAGAGGCAGGTTTCCTTGCCCATCTCGCCAGCTAGCGCACCACGAAGCGCTGAGGCTCGGCACTCCCAATCCAACTCGGCGCGAAGGCCAGCTCGATCTGCTGCAGCGAACAGGGCATCAGGGTTCTCGAGGTTCGTGCCCTCGGGGCCGCGAGCCAGCGCTTCGTACGCGACGATCTCGTAGGTGCTCAGGTTGATGATCGGCTGATACACCGACCGCACGAGTCCGTTGGCCAGCACGGAAGCGATCGAAACGTGATTGGCGAGCTGCCGCATCCTCATAGATTCGGCGGGGGCGAGCTTGCCATGAGTCCCCGGTCAGCCGTGCTGGAGGTCCAGCAGCACCCAGCCTCGCACCGAGTTGATCATGAAGATCTCCCTGGCCTCGGTGAGGCAGGCGAGCGGGAGGACTGCCTCGGTGATCTTGTTGTGCTCCAACAGCTCAGCCCGGAACGTGCCAGGCAAGAGCCCGCTGGATGCCGCGGGTGTGAGCAGTTGTCCACCCAGGTCCAAGACCAGGTTGCCGATCGTGGTCTCGGTCAACTCGTTGCGTTCGTTCCACAAGATGACGTCAGGGGCCTCGGGGTGCCGGGCTCGTGCGTCGTCATAGACCTTGCGATGCGTGGTCTTGTGTCGGAGAAACAAATCGCCAGAGTCCACCGGTGCTCGGCCGCATGGGAGCTGGTCCACCGGCACGCACCAGGGCTCCCCGATCGTTGGGTTGACCGGCACCGTGGCGATCGAGATCGAGCGATCGGGCCCAACGACGAGCCGCACTCGCTGTGGGCTCCGGGCCTCGATCGAGCGGAGACGCCGTCGCACCTCGTCCATGTCAAGCTCGAAACCGAAGCGCTCGGCGGAAGAAGCGAGTCGGTCGAGGTGCCGGTCGAGCAGTGTGATCTCGGGAAGGTGCGCCCCACCGGTGGTGTAGAGCATGGTTTCGAAGAGTTCGAAGGGAACCGGTGCGCTCTCGAGCACGCGGGTCTTGGTTCGAGTCTCGAGCCATTCGTCGGTGGGGTCTGAATCCCACACGATGCCGCCGCCGGTGCCGTAGGTCGCTCGACCAGCGGAGCGATCGACCCACACCGAACGAATGGCCACGTTGAACTCGGCTCGGCCGTCCGGAGCCACGAGGCCAGCAGCGCCGCAATACGTGCCTCGGCCATCGCTCTCGAGCGCCGTGATGATGTGGGACGTGCTGACCTTCGGGGCGCCAGTGATCGACGCTGGGGGGAAGGTCGACATGAACGTCTCGGTCAGCGATGCATCAGTCTCAGCGGTGACGGAGCTGACCATCTGGTGGACGGTCGGGTAGCTCTCGACGACGTGAAGATCAGGCACCTGCACCGTGCCGACACGGGCGATACGACCGAAATCGTTGCGCATCATGTCGACGATCATCGTGTTCTCGGCCCGGTCCTTGTCGCTGGCGACGAGTGTGTGGGCCAGCTCGGCATCGTCGGTCGGGTCAGAGGAGCGGCCCCTCGTTCCCTTCATGGGCTTGGAGAACAGCTGTGTTCCGCCGTCGGCGAGCGGCATCCGGCGGAAGAACAGCTCGGGCGATGCCGAGCAGAGTGCATGGGTGCCGAGATCGAGGTATACCAGATGATCGCCTCGTTGTGAGCGGGCAAGGGCCCGAAAGAGTCCCAGCGGGTCGCCCTCGAACGTTGCATGCAGGCGAAGGGTGAGGTTGACCTGGTAGGTGTCGCCGGCGGCGATGTGTTCCTTGACCGCCCGCACACCGGCCTCGTAGTGGGCCTGATCCACCGAGGGATCCCACGGGCCAGTCGAGAACGTACCCGCCTGATCTTCCGGGTCGAAGAGATCCGGTTCGGCATCGGCGAACAGCCCGAATGCGAGGAGCGGCGTATCTGAAGCTCGGTGGCTCTGGATGGCTGGGTCGAAGGCTGGCCCTGCGTCGTAGCTGACGAACCCGACAGCCCAGACACCATCGGCGGCCGCAGCTTCGACTCGCTGCATTGCAGGCAGGACCTGATCGAGATCCCACGCGACGATCGTGTCGACTGGACTGGTGAAACTGAGCCAATCCCGGCCGCCGTCGTGGCGGGGGACGGGGGCAATGGCCCGGCGGAGCGTCAGGGAAGGCGGGTTCTGGGATGCAGGGGATTCAGAGGGCAACACAACACCCGCTCAACGTTGAGACTGCCCGCAGAGTTCCGCGAGAGTCCGAGCTGCGACGCTCAACCGATTTCATCTGGCATGGATGCCTTGCGAGCGGCCACGAAGTCGAGCATGGCCTGGTCGGCGGCGGGATCGATCGGTGGAGCCTCGTAGGAAGCGAGCATTTCCTTCCACCGGGCGTTGGCTCGCTGAGCTGCAGTGAGCGAGCCTTCCTCGCTCCACTGCTCGTAGCTGTTGTTGTCCGCAATCGAGGATCGGTAGAACGCCGTCTCGAAGTTGGCGAGGGTGTGTTCATTGCCGAGGAAGTGCTGTCCAGCAGGGTTGGTGTGGAAGGCCGACATGGCCTGGCCGTTTTCGGAGACGTCGATGCCTTTGGCATAGACCTCCATCATGCCCAATTGATCGGCGTCCATGATCAACTTTTCGTAGCTGAGTGCCAGGCCACCCTCGATCCAACCAGCAGCGTGCAACACGAAGTGCACGCCACTCAACACCGTTGGCAGGATGGTCGAGGCTGACTCGTAGGCCGCCTGAGCGTCCGGAGTCTTAGAAGAAGTGAACTGTCCTCCAGACCGGAACGGCACGCCGACGCGTCGTGCCAACGAAGCCATCACCGCGATGGCTTGGCCAGCTTCGGGCGTTCCGAACGTCGGGGCACCGGTCGCCATCGACATCGACGATGCGAAGGTGCCGAAGATCACCGGTGCGCCCGGCCGAACCAACTGGCAGTACGCCATACCCGTCAGCGCCTCGGCCAAAGCCTGAGCGGCCAGTCCAGCAACGGTGACGGGGCTCATGGCGCCAGCAAGAATGAACGGCGACATGATGCAGGCCTGATTGGCCTTCGCGTACACGGTGGCGGCGCCCAGCATGGTGCCATCCCATCGCAACGGCGACGAGGCGTTGATGAGGCTCGTCAACACGGTGCGATCTTCGAGATCGCCGCCGAAGGCGAGACGGGCCATCTCAACGGAGTCCTCTGCTCGCTCCGGAGCCGTGACCGAACCCATCATCGGCTTGTCCGACCAGCGGAGGTGGGCGTACATCATGTCGAGATGGCGTTTGTTGACCGGCACATCGACCGGTTCGCACACGGTGCCACCACTGTGGTGGAGGTAGGGAAGTTGGTAGGTCAGCTTCACGACGTTTTCGAAGTCCTCGAGTGTGGCGTACCGCCGGCCGTTGTCGAGGTCGGTCACGAACGGCGAGCCGTAGTTCGGGGCGAACACGGTGGCGTCGCCACCGATTTGCACGCTGCGCTCGGGGTTCCTTGCGTGCTGGATGAACTGGCTCGGCGCATGCTGTTGCACGATCTCTCGGCACAGGCCGTGGGGAAACTTGACGAGATCCTCGCCCTCGATCGTTGCGCCAGCATCGCGCCAGAGGTCGAGCGCCTCAGGCGTCTCTTGGAACGCGATGCCGATCTCACTCATGATGATCTCGGCGTTCTCCTCGATTTGGAGGAGTGCGGCTTCGTCGACCATTTCCATGGGTGGCATCGTGCGGACCAGGTAGGGGCTGGTGACGGCACGAGTTGCCGATCGAGCTGCCTGCCTGCCGGCGCGACCGCCACCGCTGCGGCGGCCTTTGGGCCGTTCTGCAGGAACGGAGGCTGGCGTTGTGGTGTCGCTCATCGAGCGTCACCCCCTTCGATGTTCATTTGGTGAGCAGTCATGTTGGAGAGGACGTCATTGGTTGGATCGCCGGCGTCGCCGGCGGGCGGGTTGGCCGTCGGACTCGAGGGCGGCTGGGAGGTCGATGACCGAGGCGAGATGGGGCGTGGGCGCTGTCTTGTGTGGGAAGGCCATGGCGTTGACGAAAAGCTCTTGGAAGCGGGGCTCGGTCGCCGTCTCGATCTTCTCGACCTCGGCCACCATCTGTTCGGTTTCCCGCCGCTCGGCGCCAGAAAGCAGCATGCGAACCGCGCCAACGCCGGCGGCGTTGCCAGTCGACCTGACCTGTCCAACGGGGCAGTCAGGCACGAGCCCCAGCACCATGGCGTACACCGGGTCGATGTGTGAGCCGAACGCTCCGGCCAACCGAATGTCGGCGACGGTATCGATTGCGGCGTGCTCCATCAGGAGGTCGATGCCGGCTCGAAGTGCCGCTTTTGCCAGCTGGATGGCCCGAATGTCGTTCTGGGCGATGCGAAGCTCTGGTGTGGTGTGGGTGGCTTCGGCGAGCACATAGGCGAAGGTGCGCTCATCGGCGACCACTCGTGGGGTGTGCTCGGGGTGCGAACGGTCGGCGAGTTCGCCCCTCACCACACCGTTGGTGTCGATGATGCCGGCGAGGTACATCTCGCCAACGACCTCGATGATCCCGCTTCCGCAGACACCGATGAGGCCGAGGTGATTGATGATCAACTCGAAGCCCGGTTCATCAGACCAGAGCTCGGAGCCGATCACCTTGAACTTGGGCTCCTTCGTGGTCCGATCGATGCGGACCCGTTCGACCGCACCGGTCGCTGCCCGCACCCCGCAGCTGATCTGGGCTCCTTCGAACGCTGGACCCGTCGGTGACGACGCGGCATAGAGCTGCTGGTTGTTGCCGAGCACGATCTCGGCGTTGGTACCGACATCGACCAGGAGCTGCATGGCCTCACTTCGGTGGGGGCCTTCGGCGTTGATCGCCGCGGCGGTGTCAGCTCCGACATGGCCGGCAATGCACGGGGCGATGTAGACCTCGGCGTTCGGGAAATCGAGATCGAGGTCTCGAGCCGGCATCTCGACGGCATCGCTGGTGGCCAGGAGGAACGGTGCAGCACCAAGAGGTGTGGGGTCGATGCCGAGCACGAGGTGATGCATGACGGGGTTACCCACCAGAGTGATGGCCAGCACCTTGTCGCGATCGATCTCCCACAGGTCGTGCCCGGCGGACGCCTCGGCCAGGAGTTCGCCGATGAGGGCATCGAGCGCGGTCCGGATGGTCGAGGTGAGTTCGGCGTCGCCGCCGGGGTTCATCATGACGTAGCTGACCCGGCTCATGAGGTCCTCGCCGAACCTGATCTGTGGGTTCATCCGGCCAGCAGTGGCCAACACTGCTCCGGTGGCGAGGTCACACAGGTGGCCAGCGACCGTGGTCGAACCGATGTCGACCGCGATGCCGAGAGCGAGATTGACGAAACCGGGCCAGATGGCGGTGACTGTCGGTGGCACCCGACGCCCGCCGTGGTCGACGGCTGGCCGGACGGCCACCGTGACCCCATCAGGCTCGCCGTCGGGAGTAACGGCACCAAGCGCACGGTTGAGCTGGCCGAGCACGTGATGAGACACCACCGCACCATGGATCTGCCAGTCCGCAGCCAAGCAGGCGGCGATCAGATCTGTGGCCGTGGCGTCGTCACCCAGCACCACGGTGCGCGGTTCGATGTAGCGAAGCTCGGCGACGGGGTCGAGGGTGACGTCGCCGACGTCGATGTCTTTGCGAATGACCTGCTTGTGGATCTGCGAGGCCTCGGGTACGTCGATGACGACGTCAGAGCAGATCTCGGCTGCGCAGCCGAGGCGCTGTCCCGGCTCGATCGGGCGCTTGCCTGCGTAGGCGGCTTCGGTGCTTCCCGGAGTGGTGAGGGCGTCGGGTCCGACCGTGATGCCCCACTTGGCGAACGTTCCTTCGCCGGGAATCACCTGACATCGTCCGCAAATGCCGCGACCGCCACACACCGAGTCGACGTCGACACCGAGTGCTCGCGCCGCATCGAGCACGGTGGTTCCCGGCTCGACGGTGCCTTCGAGGCCGGACGGTGTGAAGACGACCCGAGACATCAGCTTGCGGGACGTCGGCGGCGATTGGTGCGCCCGCCGCGCCCACCTTGGGGAGCGTTCGGATCTCGGTTTGCCTTGATCCACGCGGCGCAGTCTTGGTCGTGACCGGCAAGCACATCGGCGGCCATGACGGCGCGCCGGACTTCTTCGTGCAATGGACTCATGATCGCCGACGTCATGCCGGCGCCGATGGCCATCGACAAGAAGTTGCCCGTGATGGCGTGCCGATTGGGCAAGCCGAAGCTGACGTTGGAGGCTCCGCAGGTGGTGTTGACGCCGAGTTCGTTGCGCAGCCGATTGACCAGCGCAAAGACCTGTTGGCCCGCAGTGCCCATGGCGCCGATCGGCATGACCAGCGGGTCGACGACCACGTCAGACTTGGGGATGCCGTGATCGGCAGCACGGTTCACGATCTTCTTGGCGACTTCGTAGCGGACGTCGGGATCTTCGCTGATCCCGGTCTCGTCGTTGCTGATCGCAACAACGGCTGCGCCGGCCTTGGCCACGAGGGGGAGCACGCGCTCCATGTTCTCGTCCTCGCCGGTGACCGAGTTGATCAGGGGTTTGCCCTGGTACACGGCGATGCCGGCTTCGAGCGCTTCGATGATGGAGGAGTCGATGGCCAGCGGAACGTCGGTGACGCTCTGGACGAGCTGGATGGCCTTGGCCAGCAGTGCCGGTTCGTCGGCGAGGGGGATGCCGGCATTGACGTCGAGCATCTGGGCGCCGGCTTCGACTTGCGCAATGGCATCGGCCTCGACCCGGCTGAAGTCTCCGTTCTTCATCTCTTCGGCCAGGAGCTTGCGGCCCGTTGGGTTGATGCGCTCACCGATCATCACGAAGGGTCGGCCGAAACCGATCACGACCTCTCTGGTCGCTGAACTGATGATGGTGTCGGTCATTCGGGTGCTCCGGATTCTTGGGCTTCGATGTCGATGTCGATGGCGCCGGGTGGCGGTGTCTTCGTGGTGTCGAAGCCGCCCGCGAGGACGAGTTCTTCGAGCTTTGCTTTGTCGAACTCGGCATCGAGTCGATCGGCCTCGGCATTCGCTGCTGCTTCGAGATCTCCGCTGACGTTGACGGCGACTCGCCGCCACTCGTTGACATAATCGGAGGCGGTGGTGATGTCTGCGACCATGGCGGCACGGTCGATGGCCTTCTGGAAGCGAGGCTTCATCAGGATCTTGTGGGTGTCGGTGCGTGACTTGGTGTTGACCTGGGCGGGGATGTCACGCCAGAAGATCGTGATGAGCTGTGGGCTGCGGGCCATGTTCTAGCGAGCTCCGGTGGGTGAGGGCTGGGCAGGGGAGGGC
>CAYGQE010000051.1:0-12482 GCA_964351995.1 uncultured Acidimicrobiaceae bacterium
GATCTACACCGAACTGGTGACCGAGGACGGCACCTTCGACATCGATCACCGTCTGGCCATGACCATCGGCGGTTGTGCAACGTCGGCGGAAGTCACCACCGGCGCGTTGATTGCCGAGGCGGCGAGCTGGCCCCGATTGCGTCGCGCCACCGCTGAAGTAGCGGTGCATGACGCCATCGAACGCATTGCCGCCGCCCGGCAACGCAACACCGTGGACATCGCTGGAGTCCCCGGTCGCCTGCTGGAATTGATCGACGAACGGATCGTGCGACTACAGCGCACGGGCTGAAGTTCACGTTCGGACGCCGACGGCCACGGAATGCGTTAGCATCGAAGGTTGCGGCCATCCGCAGCGACCCTCGGAGATGACATTCATGAGCACGGATCTGTGCGAGCACGGTGAAATCGAAGTGGCTTGCCTCGACTGTTTCAGCAAGCCGAAGAAGCTTGCAGCACAAGGCAAGGTCACCAAGCGGACCACGAAGACTCCGGCATCGGTGAACGATTCGATCGCCCCGTTCTCGGGTGCTCTCGACGTTTCGATTCCGTTTGAGAACCCAACAGAACTCGCCGGCGCCGAAACGGTTCCTGCTCGCATCTTCCCCCACCACCTCCGTCGTGGCGGCTGGGTCTACCTCCGCACCGAATCTGATCTCGTCGGCCGCGTCAAGGCCAAGAAGATGATCTGGGACGAGACCGTCAACGAGATGGCCATCCAGGTCGACCCCACCACATGGGATGACAGCATCGACATCCCGCTCGGCGATCTCGCCATCCAGCAGCAGAACGGCTACCGCTACTTGGCATCAAACGACGATGGCACGATCGTCCACTACAAGGGTGGCAAGCCGGTCGTCTTCAAAGATCCCGAAGACGACGAGGACTGACCTTTGGCCCGACGAACTGTCGTCGAGCATCAGGTCTAGTCCAGCAAGTCAGCGGGTTCCTTCGCTGGTCCGTCAGCGATGACCCAGCCGAACTCGTCGTCTCGTACGAACCGCCACCAACGACCCATGCGGTCGATGCGTAGCTGAATGGTTCCGGCGATGACGGCCGACTTCGTGACCCTGGCGCCGGGAAGGAGGTCGGCCGCTCGAGCAGCATGATCGGCAGTGAGCGGCTGCGGTGCCGCCACGATCTCGACCCCGTCGGCACCGGCCAGAAGCCAACCAAAGCCCATCAATCGCAACTCGGCGACGGGCAGATCAGCCGCTGCAGCCAGATGGGCGACGGCCGGATCATCCGGGTCGAGACCAGCAGCAATGCGGGCGGCATCGTGTCGTGGATCAATTGTCAGACCGTCGCCGCCGCTGGTGCCACCGAGCAGGTCGAACGAACGCTGAGCAGCATCAGACACCAGTCGGTGGAGATCGCCATGACTGACACCGGCATCAGCCGGCGGTGGGCGAAACGCCGTCGGGCCTCCAGGCCGGCGCAAGGGCGGGAGCGGCGCAGGGATCGGTGCCGGAACGCTGCGAAATGCTGCGGCTGCAGCAACGCCGGGGTCGGCACCGCGCGGCTCGTCGCCAGACTCGACCCATTCGATCCCCCGATGCGCCGAGCGCAACCGACGGACGGTTTCAGCGACCTGGTCGCGAGAACGACCTCGCAGCATCACCAACAACCACGGATCCTGATCGATCATCTCGGCGACCAGTGCAATCAACGCCCCAACGTGCCGGCACGGCTCGTGCCAGTCCGGACACGAGCAATCAGCGCCGACATCGCCGGCTTCTGGAGCGAACGAGCAGCCGAGCGCCACCGCCTTGCCGTGCAACTCGATGGGCAACTCGCCAGTGACCACGGCTGCGGTGAGCAGTGGGTCAGCGGCGACTGTGCGCAGCAGCGTCTCCCACTGCCCGTCGTCGAGTTGACGAAGACCAACATGGGCAACCCACGCCTCACCTTCGTCTCGAAGCGTGACCGATCCCGGCGACATCTCGACCGGCGACTCGAGACGCCGAGCCAAGCGAACGCCGGTCTGGAGTTCTTGTGCCTCTTTGAAAACCTGCCCCATCGCTGAGGTCCAGATGGTGCTCCACATCAGCGCTGCTCCACGGGAACGTCGAGAGTAATCAGGGCACGCAGATCATCGTCGTCGAGCTTCGAGAGCCACGCCTCGCCAGCACCAACCACGCGATCAGCCAATGCCCGCTTCTGTTCCAACAGTTCCGCGACTCGATCTTCGACCGTGCCTTCAGTGATGAGCCGGTGAACGGTCACTTGACCGGTCTGCCCAATGCGGTGCGCTCGATCAGTTGCTTGATCCTCGACGGCGGGGTTCCACCAGCGGTCGTAGTGCACGACGTGATTGGCGGCGGTGAGGTTGAGGCCAGTGCCGCCCGCTCGCAACGACAGGATGAGCACCGGCAGCTCACCCCGCTGGAAACGATCGACCAGCTCACTTCTGGTGACGATGTTCTGACTACCGTGCAGGAAGCCCACGCCAACGCTGCGGCTGTCGAGATGCTGGCAGAGCAGCTCGCCCATGGCCACGTATTGGGTGAACACCAAGATCGGCTCGGACGCATCGGCGGCGGCATCGATGATCTCGTCGAGAGCCGTGAGCTTGCCTGACCGCCCTGGCAACGGGGTGAGCTGGCCCAAATAGTGAGCCGGATGGTTCGTGATCTGCTTGAGCGCTGTGAGCAGTTTGAGCACGAGACCGTGCCGGGTGATGCCGTCGTTGTCGGCAATGTCGGCGAGCGTCTCGGTGGTGGTGGCCTGGTACAGCGAGATCTGCTCTTCGGTGAGCGGAACGACCACGTTGCGTTCGGTTTTGGGCGGCAGCTCAGGAGCAATGCCGGGGTCGGACTTGCGGCGACGAAGCAGAAACGGTGCGATCAATTGGTGGAGGCGGCGAGTCGCGGTTGGGTCGCCATCGCGTTCGATTGGCACGGCAAACGAACGCTTGAATTCTTCGAGGGGCGGAAGCAAACCCGGCACCGACCAGTCGAGGATCGACCAGAGCTCCGACAGACGATTCTCGACCGGCGTGCCGCTGAGCGAGATGCGGGCATCCGAAGGAATCTGGCGAAGCGCCTTGGCCGTTCGAGACCGCGGGTTCTTTGCGAACTGCGCCTCGTCGGCAATGACAAGATCCCAATCGAGTTCGGCCAACGCCTCGGCGTCTGACCGCACCACGCCGTAGGTGGTCAACACGATGCGTCCAACCGCTGGTATCTCGTCGAGCGCCAATGCCTTCACGTCTCGACCGGGACCGTGATGACGAACCACCGACACCGCAGGCAGGAATCGCTCGGCCTCACGCTGCCAGTTCGCCAGCAATGACGTGGGACAGATCACCAAGGTCGAACCTCGACGAAGCGAATGAAGGGCCAACATCTGCACGGTCTTGCCGAGCCCCATGTCGTCGGCCAGGCAACCGCCGCCGGCCCGGGCACACACGTCGTGCAACCACTTCAGTCCTCGCTCTTGATAGGGCCGGAGCGTCGCTTCAAATCCGGGCCCGGGGGCCAACAACGGGGCGTCGTCATGCCCGGCACCCTCAAGAGCCGCTATGTCGGCCATGAAGGTCGCCATGGTCCCGCGAGCCTCGATCGTGACCCGTTCATCCAGCAGACCCTCGCCGATCGAGAGCTCGCCTTCGAGCAGCGCAGCCACGGCATCGCCGGGTCGCAGATCAGGCACGGGTGCAAGCAGATGGCTTCGCGAGACCGGATCGAGGCGGATCCACTTCCCGCGGATCGACACGACGTTTCGCTTCGCCTCGGACAACGCAGCAAGTTCGGTGGAGGTGAGTCGATGGCCCTCCAACAAGAATTCCCAGTCGACCTGGAGGAGCCCTTCGAGTTCGAGGAGCGACCGCATCGAATCGCCAGGTGCGCCGGCGGTGACCAGCAGCTTGCGTTCGAGCTTCGGGCCCATGAGGTCAGCCGGCCACTGAACGTCGATACCGACCGCCTGCAACGGGTCCAGGTGCTCCAAGACTTCGTCGATGTCGGCCTCGTCGAGTTCGAGCATGGTCGGCTCGGCCTGGTGCAGGACCGGAGCAAACAACGCGCACGCACGACTGGCTCGACGGAGCCCGGCGAGAAGATCGATCTCGGCCTGGCCACCGAAGCGCTCGGTCAGTTCGTTGGCTGTGCCCCAGAGGTCGGCGGCATCGACGATGAGCGATGGGTCCAGGCGACTCCGCAACGCAAACACCGCTCGCCACGCCTGGCGGCTGACACCGACATCGTCGCTGTCGCCCGAACCCGGCGGATGCATATGGATCACGAGGCCGGTGGCCGAGCAGAGCTCGGCGGAGGCATCTCGAACCCACGGCCGCAGGTGCCGCACTCTGGTGGGGTTGCGGTCGGCGAACACTGCGCTTTCGGAAATGAGCGTCGCTGCGGGCGAGCGAACCATGCGATCCCCAACCGCATCCCAGCAGTTGCGCACCGCCTGACGGGGGTCGCTGATTCGACCGCGACCAACCATCACGTTGTGGGCCAATGTCGGCAACGACGATGCAAGTGCCTCGGCAAGCAACACGTGATCATGGTCGAGCGGATCAACTCGCCAGGTGTCCCAGCCGTCAGGGCTCACCCACGGAAGGAGCCGACCTCGAGCGACCAACGCCAAGCCAGCCCGGACCACCGCAGCCCACGCATGGGTGGTCGGGTCTACATCGTCATCACGGCGCAGCGACGCCAACAGCGGGATCGCCATGGGCATCGGCAACCGAACCGCCCGCACCATCACCGGCTGGGTGCCACCGATGTCGGCGGGAACGATCAGCTCGACGTCGACCGACGAGAGACCATCGACCTCCGGCGACAACAAACCACCGGGCGCCGACGGATCCCACAGTGCAAACCACGAGCCCCGGGCAGGATCGACGGGGATGAACGTCGTGACCAGGTCGCGCATCTGTTGGAGGTCGATCTCGGGCACCCACGCAGCCTAGAGCGAACACCCGTTCGAGCGACACAGCGATCCGTCCCTCTACGATCGTCCGCTCGTGTCGACTCTTTCCCTGTATCTCGTGGCGTTCCCATGATGATCAAACGTCACCTCCTTGTGCTCAGTGTCACCGAAACACTGCGTCGTCTCCCACGGGTTCTGCTTGGCCTGGTGGGGTTCGGTGTCGGCATCGCACTGATGGTTGAAGGCGACCTCGGCCTGGCTCCGTGGGACGTGTTCCACAAGGGCGTTGCAACACAGATCGGCTGGAGCATCGGCACGGTGTTGATCATCACCAGCATCGTGGTCGTCTTCGGATTTCTCGCTCTCGGAGAACAGCTCGGTCTGGGAACGATCCTGAACGCCGTTGTGATCGGCCTCGTGGTCAACGCCAGCCTGCCCCTGCTTCCCACACCGTCCGGCCTCCCGATGAGGCTGGTCTTCACCATGGGCGGTCCAGTGTTGATCGCTGTGGCGTCCGGTCTCTACATTGGCGGAGGCCTCGGCCCAGGGCCCCGAGACGGTCTGATGACCGGGCTGGCCAAACGAGGTGTGACCGTGTGGAAAGCGCGAACGGGCATCGAGATGACGGTGCTGGCTATCGGCCTGTTCCTTGGCGGCACCGTGGGCATCGGCACTGTTTGGTTCACACTCGGGATCGGCCCGATGGTGCAGTTCTTCCTGCCGAAGCTCAGCCTTCCGCCAGCTCCGAGCTGAGGTTGCTGCGCCAGCTGAGGTTCCCAGCTGCATCACGAGCCCGAACGGCATAGGTGTAAGTCACGCCAAGGTCGGCTTCATCATCGGTCATGCTGGTCACGTCGCCAACCGTTCGCCACGCTTCGCCGAGTGAGCCATCAGTCGAGCGGAAGATCACATAGTTGACCACACCAACATCGTCGATCGACGCAGTCCAGGTGAGCTCGATGCCCGCTGGTGAACTCGCTGATCGGAGTCCTCTCGGCGTGCTGGGCCGTTCGGTGTCGGGTGGCCCTCCTCCTGCATCGGCCGTTCGAGTGACCAAATTCGAACGCCAACTCACATTCCCGGCGGCATCGACGGCGCGAACGGCATAGGTGTAGGCCCTACCAACCTCGACGGCGCCATCGGTCCACGAAGCACCAGCGGGGACCGTGGTGAACAGTGGACCGACCGTGCCGTTCGTCGACCGGTAGATCTGGTAACCGGTGACGCCCACGTTGTCAGTCGATCCAGTCCAGCTGAGCCCGATGCCGTCGGCGACGTCAGACGAACGGAGCCCGCGAGGCGTTGATGGCCGCTCAGAATCCACCGGTGCATCCCCGATGAAGTCGGCGTTCAACGTCACGTCACTCGTCGGGGCGAACTCGAGCGCAGGCAGATCACCGACCTCGACATCGTCGAGACGCCAGCGATCAAAGCCGAAGTCCTCACCATTGAAGGTGAGCGGATCTGCAACCGACACCGAGGTCGTGGCCCCAACAGCCACCTCTCGAGTGAACGGTGTGTTCTCCTCGGTCGAACCGACCAAGACGGGTGCCCCGAGAGGTGAACTCACCACATCGACTTCGACGGTCCGGTACTCGGCAACGGTGCGCTCGACCGTGGTTGCACCGAGTGGATCAGTCACGGTCAGGATCAACTCGACATTGGACGGATACTCGTGATCCGGCATCACGAAGTATCCGTTTGCGCTGTCGACCGCATCGAGGCCGTGCGTGTGACAGCCACCACCCGGAATGCAGTGATGCAGCACCAATTCCCACGATCCGGCGGAAGCCGGCAGCGGCTGACCGTCCTCGGTTTCGATGAGCGATTGCACGGGAACAACGGCGCCAACACGGAATGTCCGGCCCGCGGCAGGCTGGGTGATCCCAACAATCGGCGCACCACCAAACACCACCGTCGACGTTGCGGTCGAACGGCGACCGGTGTTGTCGGTGACGGTCAAACGCACCGTGTAGGTGCCCTCGTCGGCGTAGGTGTACGTGGCGGTTTCGCCAGTTCGATCGGTTGTCCCATCGTCGTCAACGTCCCACTCATACGTGAGGGTGTCACCGGGGTTCGGGTCGAATGAGGCTGTCGCATCGAGGCTGACGGTGCGGACCGCAGCGCCGCCGACCGGCAGCACCGAAAGCGAGGCGACCGGCGGCTGTGGACCCGCAGCGGAGGTGAACCGAACCAACTGTTCACCAATGATGTCGACGCCGTAGAGGGCGCCATCGGGGCCGAAGGCAATGTCGACAAGACCACCGATGTCGCTGGCAAACAGCGCTGGGGTGGTCGTGACGCCTCCCTGTCCATCGGCTGGCAGATACCAGATGCATCCACGGGTGTAATCGGTGAAGAACAGCCCGCCATCCATCGCCGACGTTCCGAACCCGCTGCGGTTCACCGCCAACCCCGAGATGCTCAGACCACCGTTCGAACACGCTTCACCAGGCACGATCGGGGTGTTGCGTTCATAGAAATACAGCGGCGCATCGTGGTCGCCAGAGGCAATCAGCTGGTCGCAGATGTCGGTGGTCAGCCAGAACGTGTTCTGCGTGGTCCCCGCGCCCTCGTAGCAAGGCCAACCGCTATTGGTCAGCGTGTCGGGGAAGAACGCCTGGATCTCTTCTCGACCCGCACCTCCGACGTTGCCGACGTAGTACCGACCGGTCACCGGATCGATCACCGCACGGAACGGGTTGCGGAAGCCGGTGGCCACCATTCGAGCAGCGTTGGCTTCTGGATCGTCTGCCATGGGGTTGCCAGCCACGGGATCGAACGAGTTGGGAGCAACCCGAAGGACCGAGCCGTGAACACCGGTCGGGTCATCTCTGGTCAAAATGTCTTGAGAGCGGGCCTGCCCGCCTTCGGTGGTCGGCGACGACAGGTCAGTTCCGACCGGGCCACCGGGATCGCCACACAGATTGTCGCGCTGGCCGTACTCGACGAATGATCCCGTCGAACCATCACCGAACGTGACGACCAAATTGCCTTCGTTGTCGAAGAGCACATCGCCGGCGGAATGGAAAGGAAACTGTTGGCAGTGACCCTCGAAGAGCACCTTCTCAGCGCCATTGTCGACCGTGATCCGCGACACCCGGCTCAGGGCAGGACAGCCAATGGTGTCGCCGTTCGGGCACGGGTCGTAGTTGCCATTGGTCGTGCCGTAGGCCGGGATGGGGCCGCCAGAAGGAAGCCGATCAAGGGCGTAGCTGAGGTAGATGACATTCGGATCGACCGGGTCTGCTGCCAGTCCAATCAGTCCACGATCACTGTTGTTGTGGACACGCTCCTGCAGGTTCACAACCAGGGAGGGCGTGTTGTCCTCCGGTCCATCGAGGCGATACACCCGGCCACGCTTTTCGGTGATGAACAGTGCGCCATCGGCGCCGAAGGCAATCGACGTCGGTGTGTCGAAACCCGACGCAACCGTGTTGACCGAGAAGCCATCGGGGAGGTCGACGGCGGCGCCGGCCGGTGTGTTCGCCAGCACTCCTGCCATCAGGCCGCATGCGAGCAGCATGCTCAGCCGTTGTCGAAGCCTGTTTGCGCCCATGAGCCCACCTTGCAGGAGGATCCCCACCGGATCCAGAAGGTTGCAACGTAGACGGGCCGATCAGCGGTGGTGCTGAGTCATCACGCCCGGACCATGGGCCATCAGGCAGGTCGTCGGGTCGTGGTCAGCCGGGCCGCAGCGAGGCCAGCGATAGCGCCGAAGGCGTGGCCTTCCCAGGACACCCCATCAGTTGGTGCCAGCCCCGCCACCACGGCACTGCCGTAGGCGAACACCGCAATGGCGGCCGGGACGATCGGCCACAACCTGCGCTCGAAGAAGACGGCGCCGATCAGGAATCCGAAGTACCCGAACACCAGCCCGCTGGCGCCGATGTGGTTCCCAGAACGAGCGAAGAGCCACGTGGCACCGCCACCCAACACGACAATGAGCAGCGTCACCATCACCCAGCGTCGCCAGCCCCACAGGGACACGAGCACCCCCAACACGGCGAAGGGGACCGTGTTCGCGATCAGATGCGGCCATCCGAGATGAAGAAACGGCGAGTAGGCGATGCCGTCGATGCTGCTGCGCTGGCGAGGCAGGATGCCGTTGGCTTGCAATCGGTCACTGAGTAGGACCGTGTCGACCAACTCAATGGCCCACATCGTGGCGATCAGTGCCACCACCATCATTGCGCCAACCGAAACGGCGGACGCTCGGTTCGAGCGTCCGCCGTCGATCTCAGCTGGTAGGTCGGTCACCGAAATCAGGACTCTCGGTGCGCGTGCGCTTGATCTCCCACACGCCCGGCACCTGGGTCAGACCGACGAAGCTGTCCCACAACTTCAGGCCAGCGGCGCCCGCTGGCGCCTTCGAGATGACCGGGCCGAACATGCCGACACGGTCGCCGTTGTCATCATCCATGGCAATGATCGGGGTACCGACATCGTTACCGACGAGTGCAAGACCGGCATCCATCCGAGTGGCGATCTCGGCATCGAACGACTCATCATCGAAGGCCGCTGCATGCGTCGGGTCGAGCCCGGCTGCGGTGAGTGCCTCGGCGATGTCGAAGTCTCGATCCTTGTCGTGGTGGATGCGGGTTCCGAACTCCCAGTAGGCCTTGAAGACCGCATCGTTGCCATCGGCAGCACGAAGCGACTCCATGACTCGAAGCATGTTGTGCGTCTTCACCACAGGCCCGTAGTACGCGCTGTCGGGATCGGGATCGTTCTTCTTCAGAAGGCTGATCGGTTGCCACGTGACCTCGAGATCACGCTCTGGCTGTACAACGTCGACGACCCAACGGGCCGTCACCCAACACCAAGGTCAAATGGGGTCTACCCAGAAATCAATATGCATCGGTTCACCGTAGCCTGCTCCCATGTCAGGAATCGCATGAAAGCCATACAGATCAGCGCAACCGGCGGGCCCGACGTGATGGCCTGGACCGACGTCGAGGCACCCATCGCCGGGCCGGGCCAGGTCGTAGTCGACGTGCTGGCCAGCGGGGTCAACTTCATCGACACCTACCACCGCACCGGGCTCTACCCATTGCCGATGCCAAGCGGCCTCGGTCTCGAAGGAGCAGGAGTCGTGTCGGCCCTCGGCGAAGGTGTCGATTCAGCCTCGGTTGGGGATCTGGTTGCGTGGTCGATGGGGTTTGGTTCCTACGCCGAGCAAGTGGCCATCAGCGCTGATGCCGTGGTGCCCGTTCCTGATGGCGTCAGCGCCGAAGTCGCCGCCGCCACCATGTTGCAAGGCATGACGGCGCACTACCTGGTTACAGATACCCACCCCCTCGCCGCCGGCGAGAAGTGTTTGATCCACGCCGGAGCCGGCGGGGTCGGCCTCATCTTGATCCAGTTGGCCAAGTCGATCGGAGCCGAGGTGTTCACCACCGTCGGCACCGCAGAAAAGGAGTTGTTGGCCCGAGCTGCTGGAGCCGACCACGTCATCCGCTACCGAGACGTCGACTTCGGTGATGCCATCGAAGAGATCGCTGGACCGCGCCCGCTCGCTGTTGTCTATGACGGCGTCGGCCAATCAGTGTTCCGGCGCAGCCTCGATCTCCTGGCACCTCGAGGCATGATGGCCACGTTCGGCAACGCTTCCGGTCCCGTCGAGCCGATCAGCCCGCTCGAGCTCGCGCCATCGCTGTTCCTGACTCGCCCCAGCCTCGGTGAGTACATCCAGACCCGGGAGGCGTTGCTGCGTCGATCGGGCGAACTTTTTGCCGCCATCGCCGCTGGCGAGCTCGACATTCGCATCGGCCACACGCTGCCGATGTCGGAAGCCGCCGAAGCCCACCGCATGCTCGAAGGCCGTGCCACCACCGGCAAGGTCCTCCTCACGCGCTGACACGATCGGCGTCGTTCAATGATCACTGATGTTCTCGACCAGCTCGAGTCGATCTCATCGAGCCCGTGGTTCTACGTTGCGATTTTCACTGTGGCGTTTCTCGACTCGATCCTGCCCATCGTTCCCGGCGAGACAACGGTCATTCTCGGTGGCATCGCTGCCGGTCAAGGCGAATTGGCCATTGCGCTCGTGGTCGCATGTGGCGCCGTCGGCGCATTCACCGGCGACACGACCTCGTACTTCATCGGCCGCCAAGCCAGCGGGCCACTCCAGCGGGGCATCTTGTCCTCGGACAAGTGGCAAGAACGGCTGGCTGGCGCTTCTCGACAACTCGAGAAACGTGGTGGTCCGCTACTGATCACCGCCCGTTTCATCCCCGGTGGCCGAACCGCCATCACCTTGAGCAGCGGCATCACCGAGCGTCCGTATCCATGGTTCGGCAAGTGGATCGCTGTCGCCACGATCATCTGGGGCAGCTACGCCGCCGGTCTTGGCTACTTCGCCGGCAACCGCTTCAAAGACGACCACACCACCGCGTTCCTTGTCGCCTTCGGCACTGCGCTTGCTGCCACGGGGCTGATCGAGCTCGTCCGCTGGCTCCGCGAGCGCTCGAAGGAATCGATCGCCTGACCGGGAATGAAGTGAGCGCCACCGGCGGTTGACCCCGCCATGACCGCCACGGCTGACACCGAGTACGACCTCCACTTCTATTTCGATCCAGTGTGTCCCTTCGCCTGGCTGACCTCGCGCTGGGTCGAGATGGTGGCGCAGCAGAAGGACTACTCGGTCGACTGGCGTTTCATCTCGCTTCGCATTCTCAACAAGGACAAGGACTACGCCAAGGAGTTTCCGCCCGAGTACGAAGCCGGCCACTCTGCAGGACTGCGGTTGCTCCGTGTCGCCGCTGCGATTCGAGAAGGCGAGACCGCTCGTTCCGGCGATGCAGCCGGCCGAGCTGCGATCGGTCCGTTCTACACCGCTGTGAGCACGGGCATCTTCGATTCGCCCGCCCCGTCAACGGCAACCGAGACTCGGCGAGCGTGGGGAACTGTCGACCATGTCGCTCCGATCCTGGCCGAGCTCGGCCTCGATGCTGCGTACGCCGATGCCCTCACTGACGAGACGTTCGATGCGGTGATCGAAGCTGAGACCGAGGAGGCCCTGAGCCTCGCTGGCCGCGACGTGGGAACACCAATCCTTGCGTTCAATCCCCCGGATGGCCAAGCATTCTTCGGCCCGGTGATCAGCCGCCTGCCATCGCCAGAAGAGGCCGTGCCGCTCTGGGACGCCGTGATGACCATGACGGCCTTCCCCGGCTTTGCTGAGCTCAAGCGAAGCCTGCGGGAACGTCCGCAGCTTCGCTCGTTCGGGATCGAACCTGGTGAAGCTGGCATCGTCGAAGACTGGCACGGTGGCTCCCGCCGTCTCAACAGCGAAAAGGGCTGAGGCCGAGGTACTCGACTGCGCTAGGGGGAAGAGCGGATAGGCGCTGCGCGCCGTGACCACTCCTTGGATTCAGCGGGTTGACGCTCTGCGTGCTCTCCCTGTCCGCTGAAGTCCTAAGCGCAGAGACGGCTGTCGGGGAAGAAGCGACAGAACTGCTCGAGGAAGTCGTCCCGAGCTGTGGTGGTCGTCGTGGGCGCCACCGTCGTGGTCGGAGCCGCAGTCGTCGTCGGAGCCACCGTCGTGGGCGCCACCGTCGTGGTCGGAGCCACCGTCGTGGTCGGAGCCACCGTCGTCGTCGGAG
>CAYGQE010000051.1:12582-36812 GCA_964351995.1 uncultured Acidimicrobiaceae bacterium
GCAGTCGTCGGCACAGCAGTCGTCGGCACAGCAGTCGTGGTGGAAATCACGGTCGGACCAGCGGGTGAGACGATCTCGGCATCACGATCCTGCAGCTCTGAGCGAATAACGCTGGTGGACGATGCCGTGGTCGTTGAAGACGAGGACACAACACTGGTCGAGGTCGTGCCGATGACGAGGTCGATGTCACCTGTCCCCTGCCCTGGGTGGAACCCGAACCAGATGCCGATGCTCACCATCGTGAGCGCAGCCACGATTCCCCAACCGACGGCGGCCCCGGGCGCCCCTGCTCTGGTGCGCGCCAGCATGCGCCGCAGGTCGGAACGCATGTGGGTCGGCAACACCCGTCCGAGAGTAGGTTCGCGCCGGCTACCGCCGCCCGATCCGGGTCGAATTGCCCAGCGCGAGAACAGCGCTCGCTTGCGCTCAACGGCCATGCTCGTCGGATGACCTCGCACCGGACGCAGAACGCTGAGTGGATCCACGCCATTCACGCCGATCGGCTTTCCGAGCTGGACGAGCCGGTGGCTCGAGCCGCCTGTGCCGCAATCAGCGAGCGGATGGCCGTCGAGATCGCATCCATCGTCGACACATTGGCCGTGGCTGGCATCGCGGCGACCAACGATCCAGCGCCGGCCACCCTCATGCAACGGCACACAGCCGAGGTCGAATTAGCCGATGTCGAGCAGGCACAGCGGGCAGCCGACGCGCTCCGCTCTGAGGGATTCGACGTATGGGAGCCGACCACTCGAGGAGCGGGCCGGGTCCACGAGCTCTGCCATTCCGTGCTCACCCTTGCCCGCACGACCGACGTGACGGTTGCCGTTCGCCTTCGCTGGCCGAGCGAGACACGCCAAATACCAAGAGCGCTTGTCCCGAATCAGGCCGACTTCGCAGCCATCGATCTACCGGGCGCTCTCTGGCCGGCCTACTTCGCAGTCCGACCGTTGCGGCTCATCGCCGAACGGCTCGGTCTGCGCACGCCCGCCACCCCGGTGCTCGGACCCTTTCTCTCAACCCCAGCCGACATCATCCCGGCTCTCCTCGAACTCGGCAATGTCTCGGCGAGCGACACCATCGCCGATCTCGGCTGCGGCGACGGCCGAATCCTGATCGAAGCGGCCAAGCTCACCGGCTGCAAGGCCATCGGCATCGAGTCGGATCTGTCTCTTGTCCAAGAGGCGAATCGACGGGCCAAGGCGGAGGGCGTCAGTGATCGCGTCCGCATCATCCACGGCGACGCCGCAAGTGCCGAACTAGGTCAGGCCACAACGGTCTTCGTGTTCCTCCCTGCCGACGCCACAGTGGCGTTGGTCGAGCGGCTCCGTTCCAGCCTCGAGCCCGGCACTCGCATCATCGCTCACGAACAGCACCGCCTGCCGCGAGAGATCAGCGGCGTCACCTCGACGGCGCTGATTCGCGGTCAGGGAATCACGGTTGCGCATCAGTGGATCGTTGGCCGCTGACGATCATCGCCAGCGAGATCAGCACAAGACCCATGGCGCCAGCTTGGGCGAGCGACACGGCTTCGCCGAGCACGATCCACGCCAGCACGGCCGACACCACCGGAATCAGCAGAGTGAACGTCGAGCCGACCCAGAGCGGGATGCGCACCAACGACCAGTTCATCAGCGAGTGCCCAACGACGCCGGCCAAGGCCACCATGATCAACAGCAAGAAGATGTCACGCCAGCCCGGCCAGCCGAGGTCCTGAGAAAACCCGATCGCCAGCGGCGTCACGATGATCGCGCTCCAGATCGCTGTGCCTGCGGTGTACTCAGTCGACGTCAACGTGCCCTTGGACTTCTTCGAGAAGATGAAGTAGCCGCTCCAAGTGAACATCGCCGCGAACGCCAACAAGTCGCCTCTGAGGCTCCATTCCTCGACGCTGCTCGAGGCCAGGATCACACCAGCCACGCCGACCAAGGCCAGAAGCGACCAGAGGGCATCGCGCCTCTTGATTTCCTCGCCCATGAACCTCGCCGCCACCACGCCGACCACGATCGGTTGGAGGGAGCCGATCAGCGTTGCGTTCACCACGGTTGTCAGCTTGATCGCTGAAAAGAAGAAGGCGATGTCGAGACCAAGTGAGATGCCGCCGAGCGCCGAATCGCGTAGCACCGACCAACGCATGGGCGTGCCTTTGCTGGCCATCCACACAACAATCAGGGCCGAGAACAGCCAGAACCGGTAGACGCCGACCGCCAGGCCGCCCATGTCGATGGATTTCGTGATGATGGTGCCGCCGGCCCATGCAGAGACCGCAAGACCAGCACCCAGAAGGCCGAGTGATGTCTGGCGTTGTTCTGCAACTTCATCGACGGCGACCACAGCGGCACGCTACCGATGGATCGCGGCATAGCCTTGATCGATGCGCGCTCACGAGGTGGCCAGTTCGGCAGTCAATGCCACCTTCATCGCGTCCGATCCGGCGCGATTCGGCGGGGTCGGTCTGTGGCCCGCCGAGGCGCTCATCGACGCCGATGGAAACGCCATCGAAGGATCCGATTTCTTGACCGTTCGTCCTGTCGACCGATTCGTCAAAGACGGCGAGACGATGCTGCTCGAAACCGTCGACATGGCCATCGTTCCACTGGTTGACTTCGCCTTGCTCGCCGCAGACCTCACCGTGGAAGACAACGCCTCGCCGTCCCTTGCGGCCCTCGCTTCGGCGTCTCGACACGCACTCAACCTGCTCTCGCGTGCTGCGGTCGCTCCCGGCCTGTCACCGAGCGGGCTCGACGCTTGGAGCATCGGCGCTCTTTCCGACACCGACCGCTCCCATCTACAGGCAATCGCAGCTGCCGCACCTCCCGAAGCGTGGGCCGTGCGTGGAGCTCGATCCGCGCCGCACTCGGTCCTCGGACTTGTCAACGCCATCGCTGACGCTTGGCCTCGGACCCCGGCGGCCCCACTCGCGGCCGGCCATCAAGCCTTCGCTGCCTCCAGCCCCGTCATCGTCGATGCGGCCACCGCAGTCAACCGATTCGATCTCACCCCTGATCGCCGCCCACCGCTGCTCGTGTTCCGGCTCGTCTCACCGCCACCCGGCTCATCGGATCAGCCCTTCCTCGGCGCCTTGGGTCTCCAGAGCCGTTCCAGCACACAGCGAGTCCTCGATCTCGATGCTCTTTGGCGGGCCCCGCAGTCCCTACGACAGCGGTTCGAAAGCATCGAGATGTCGCTGCTGGTCACCCTGCGTCGGGGCGCTCGCGTCTGGCCACCGCTCGAACGTCTGCTCGCCCAGAGCCGCCCCGATCGCATTTCGCTGACCGACGACGAAGTCGACGAGTTACTCGGTGACGTCGGCCGCGACCTGTCAGCCGCTGGTCTGACCGTCATCATCCCGAACGAGCTTGGCCGTCAAATCAACTTCACCGCCATCGCTCGCACCGGTCCCGCACCCATGGGTCGAACCGCGCGCTTCGACCTTTCCAGTGTGATCGAGCTCGATTGGCGAGCGGCCATTGCTGGCCAGCAGCTGACCGAAGCCGAGCTGATCGAGCTCGCAGAGAGCAAGCGCTCACTCGTGCGATTCCGCGGCGAGTGGGTACGTATCGACGAACGCGCCGTTCAGCGCCTG
Organism: uncultured Acidimicrobiaceae bacterium; assembly: GCA_964351995.1. GTDB lineage: Bacteria > Actinomycetota > Acidimicrobiia > Acidimicrobiales > SZUA-35 > SZUA-35. Next base: position 16,166 of record CAYGQE010000051.1, read on the forward strand.
CGTGAACCTCGCACGATCGGTGTCTCCACCGCGCTTGCTGCGGCCCTCGGGGCCGAGGTCGAAGTCGACGGCGGCATGCCGATGGTGGTCGAGGGACCGCTGGCCGCCCTGGCCGATCGGCTGCGCACGGTCGAGGCTGGTCAGTCCCTCGATGCCCCCGACGCCCTCGTCGGTGAGCTCAGGCCGTACCAAGAGCGCGGTCTCGGTTGGCTCGATCTCATGGCCGACCTCGGGCTCGGTGGCGTGCTTGGCGACGACATGGGCTTGGGCAAAACCATCCAGATCATCGCGCTCCACTTGCATCGACGCACCGAGACCACCGGCCCGATGCTCGTGGTGTGCCCCGCCTCGGTTGTTGGCAACTGGGAGCGTGAAATCAAGCGGTTCGCGCCAGGCATCCCGGTCCATCGCTATCACGGCAATCGACGTCGACTGCCACCGGTTGCTGACACGAGCGGCGTGGTCCTCACCACGTACGGAGTGGCTCGTCGCGACGCCGAACGCCTCGGAACTGTCGACTGGGACCTCGTCATCGCCGATGAAGCCCAAGCCATCAAGAACCCTTACTCGCGTACGGCTCGGGCCATGCGCCGGCTGCCGGCCAACGCACGCTTCGCACTCACCGGCACCCCAGTCCAGAACCAACTCACCGACCTCTGGGCCATTCTCGATTGGTCGACCCCAGGGTTGCTGGGCCCACTGGAGCGCTTCCGTCGGGAATTCGTTGCTCCGATCGAGCGAGCGGGAGACAGCGATGTCAGCGAACACCTCAACCGCCTGGTTCGACCGTTCTTGCTGCGGCGCACCAAGGCCGATCCAACGATCGTGCCCGACCTCCCACCCAAGACCGAGACCAACGAAATCGTGCCACTCACAACAGAACAGGCCGCGTTGTATCAAGCAGTCGTCACTGACGTCATGGCCGAGATCGCCGCAGCCGAGGGCATCGAGCGCAAGGGTCTCGTGCTGCGCCTGATCACCAGGCTCAAGCAGGTGTGCAACCACCCCGAGCACTTCCTGCAAGAGGGCGGCGAGATTCCCGGGCGTTCCGGCAAGCTCACCGCCGTTGCCGAACTGCTCGAAACCATCAAGGGCGAAGGTGATGCTGCGCTGCTCTTCACGCAGTACGTGGCGATGGCAGAACTCCTCGTTCCCTTCTTCGAGTCGATTGGTCTCCGCACACTCTTCCTTCACGGCGGCTTGTCGCTCACCGAAAGGGAACGGCTCGTCGAGCAATTCCAGGCGGGCGAGGCCGACGTCTTCTTGCTGTCGCTGCGAGCTGGCGGCACCGGTCTGAACCTCACGAAGGCCACACATGTGATCCACTACGACCGATGGTGGAACCCTGCGGTCGAGGATCAAGCCAGTGACCGGGCGTGGCGTATCGGCCAGGACCGGCCGGTTCAGATCCACCGCATGATCTGTGAAGGCACCATCGAAGATCGCATCGCTGCACTGCTCGATGAAAAGCGTCACCTGGCCGACGCAGTGGTCGGCTCGGGCGAGGGCTGGATCTCTGATCTCACCGACGATGACCTCTCCGCCCTCGTGGCCCTGTCGGACCCAGACGACATCGAGGACGATGCCGATGACAGCAGCGATTTCAGCGAATTCGACGGCCCGCTGATGGAGGCCTCCCATGAGTGACCGCGCTGCCAACGACGCCACGCAGTCCAACGCCAGCCACTCCAATGCAAGACATTGGGGATCGCGCTGGCTTGATCTGGTCGAAGCATCTCCTGCGTTCGATGAGGCGGCACTGCGCCGTGGAGCCGACTACGCCAGCTTCGATGGGCAACTCGATGTCGAGATCGAACGGGGACGAGCGTCGACCACCGCCTCGTCTGGGCCTCGCATGAGCTACGAAGCGGCGATCTCGGTGCCCACACTCGACGACGATCAAGTCAACGCAATCGTGGCTTCGATTGCCGAAGAGACGCATCGCATCGCCGCCGTGCTCGACGGCGAACTGCCGCCCGATCTCGATGTGCTGCTCGCCATCGATCCGAAGAGAATCGTGCCGACGTGCACCTGCACCTCGGTCGACCGGCCGTGCAAGCACGCAACAGCTGTCGCTCACCTCATCGCCGATGCCATCGCCGACGAACCCTTCGATCTCCTTCACCTGCGTGGCATCAGCCGGGTCGACCTGATCGAGCGGCTCACCGCCATGCGACGCGACGCCAACGACGATGGTTCAACGCCGATCGCAGCGAGCGAGGAGCCGCCGGCCGCCGAGCCAGAACCGAGCGAGCCCGAACTCACGTGGTCGGTTTCCGCCGGCACGTTGCCTGCTGATCTCGCTCCCCCAGCCACCGCCGGGACGCTGCCTCCCTTCCCGACCCCACCGCCGCCGGGCGCATCGTTCGACGAGGCCGGCTTGCGGATCCTGGCCGATGACGGGGCTCGACGAGCCCACGATGCGCTGACCGGTGCCAGCCGAGACTGGGTTGATCTCGACACGACCACTGACCTCGCCAGGCGAGCCGCCGACGTCGAGGGCTCTGACCAATGGAAGCCGCTGGTGGAGCGGGCGCAAGTCACGAGCCAAGAACTTCGGGCTCGTGCCCAGGCATGGCGCATCGGCGGCATGACCGCAGTCGAGGCCCACATTGCCCCCACAGAGACCGTCACCGACCCCGACGATCGTGACCGTCAGCGACGACGAACCCACGACGACCACTGGGTCGCCTTCGAAAAACAGAAGGGCCGCTGGCTCGCCGTCTCGCTCACGACGGCTCCGTCGCTCAACAGCGCTCCAGAAACGGCCGAAACCGAGTTGGAGACCCCCGGGGCCGATTGACTCAGTCCCCGGTGGCAATACTGCCCGATCACTGTTCCACCACTCTGTGAGGCCGTACGGTCACTGAATGCGCAGACGGTCCCCGGAGATGTTGGTCCCCAATGAAGAACGCACGCTGCTCGCAGCTCTCGCTCTTCGACGGGTGGGCTTCGAACAATTCCATGGCTACAAGTTGGCGAGCCAACTCCGCACGATGCACACCACGACCCGAGCGATGTCCTACAGCACGCTCTATCGCTGCCTCGATCGGCTGTCGGAACGAGGACTCGTACACGAGGTCCCACCAAAGCCTGCGTCGCAGACTCGTGGCCCCAAGCGCCGAGAGTTCATGCTGACGACTGAGGGTGAGTCCAAGGCGACCGACCTGGCCAAAGCGGCAGGTGAGGACTCCGAACTCTTCTGGAATCTCGCCTGATGTATCCTCGCCGAATGGAATAACCTTCGGCCCTATGGCCGAATTCGAGTACACCGAACTGTTCCCTCTGGGCGACGACCCCACCGAATACCGCTTCCTCGGAAACGACGGAGTCGAGACCGTCGACCTGGGCGGCACACCGTTCCTGAAGGTCAGCGACGATGCCATTCGCTCGCTCACCTCGACAGCGATCCGAGACATCTCGCACCTGCTGCGCACCAGCCATCTCGAGCAACTGGCCAAGATCCTCGACGACCCAGAGGCTTCGTCCAACGACGTGTTCGTGGCCACCGAGCTCCTGAGGAACGCCAACATCGCTGCCGGCTTCATCCTTCCCGGCTGCCAGGACACGGGCACCGCCATCGTGAAGGGCAAGAAAGGCCAGCAGGTGCTCACCACCGGCGACGACAAGGTCGCCATTTCCGCTGGCATCTTCGACACGTACCAGACCTCGAATCTCCGCTACTCGCAGATGGCTCCCATCACGATGTGGGAAGAGAAGAACACCGGCACGAACCTGCCGGCCGAGTTGAAGATCGAAGCAATCCCCGGCGATGTCTACAAGTTCTTGTTCATGACCAAGGGCGGAGGGTCAGCAAACAAGAGCTACCTCTTCCAGGAGACCAAGGCGCTCCTCAACCCAACGAGCCTCGCCCGGTTCCTCGACGAGAAGCTGCGCTTGATTGGTACGTCCGCTTGCCCCCCGTATCACCTGGGTCTGGTCATCGGCGGCACGTCAGCCGAGATGGCGGTCGAGACAGCCAAGCTCGCTTCGGCTCGTTACTACGACTCGCTGCCCACGGCAGGGTCAGCTGGTGGTCACGCGTTCCGCGACCTCGAGATGGAAGCCGAAGTCTTGAAGATCACACAGGCCTTCGGTATCGGCGCTCAGTTCGGCGGCAAGTACTTCTGCCACGATGTACGAGTGATTCGTCTCCCCCGTCACGGCGCTTCGCTCCCCGTTGGTTTGGCCGTCAGCTGCTCAGCTGACCGTCAGGCCAAGGCCAAGATCACCGGAGAAGGTGTGTTCCTCGAACAACTCGAGGTCGATCCCGCTCGCTTCCTTCCCGAGATCGTCGAAGACGACCTCGGTGCTGGCACCGTCCCGATCGATCTCAACATGCCCATGGCCGACATCCGGGCCGAGCTCACCAAGCACCCGGTCAAGACGCGACTCTCGCTCACCGGCACACTTGTCGTTGGCCGAGACATCGCCCATGCCAAGATCAAGGAACGCCTCGATGCCGGCGAAGAGATGCCGCAGTATCTGCGAGATCATCCGATCTACTACGCCGGCCCGGCCAAGACCCCGGAAGGCTACGCATCGGGCTCGTTCGGGCCGACGACGGCGGGCCGCATGGACTCATACGTCGAGCAGTTCCAAGCCGCCGGCGGCTCGATGGTGATGCTCGCAAAAGGCAACCGCAGCCAGCAGGTCGCTGACGCCTGCAAGCGTCACGGCGGCTTCTACCTCGGCTCGATCGGCGGCCCGGCTGCTCGTTTGGCCAAGGATTCAATCCGTTCAGTCGAGGTGCTCGAGTATCCCGAACTCGGCATGGAAGCCGTCTGGAAGATCGAAGTCGAAGACTTCCCTGCCTTCATCGTCAGCGATGACAAGGGCAACGACTTCTACGCCGAAACCTCTCGCCCGATCGACCTTCTCAAGCGCTGATCTCGAGCAGCCGCTACGGAAGTGCGTCGCAGCCTTCGACGGCAGTGAAGAACGATGCATAGAAGCTGTCGGTCATCTCGTCTGCGGTGCCGTCGGCTCCGATGAGTACTTCGAGGTCCTCGTCGGTCAAACGACCGGCGAGAGCCTCGGCCACACACTCGACCGCACCCTCGTCGATGTCGTTGTCCAAGAGCTCACGTCGCAGCTGCGCTTCGACGCCGTCGGTCATGCCGCAACCGAACCGGGCCCGAAACTGGTCGAGGAGAAACCGTTCTCGTTGAGGGTCAGCCAACAGCTCGGCTTCGAGGCCGGCAAGAGCCTCTTCGTCCACCGGCTCGGTTTCGTACTCCTCGATGAGCGCGTCGATCACGCACGCCGACTCGATCGTCGATGCATCGGGGTTTGCAGCCTGGAACGACTCGACGGCATCTGCCCGCGAGAACGGTGTTGCACACCCCGAAAGCACCAGGGTCGCCGTGACAAGCACGACGACCGAGGTCACTCGCACTCAGTTGACCATCTTGTCTCGACCAGCCCAGTAGGGCTCGCGCAGCTTGAACTTCTGGAGCTTGCCGGTCGCAGTGCGTGACAGTTCGTCACGGAACTCGACACTGGTGGGGCACTTGTAGTGGGTGAGGAGCCCACGGCAATGATCGATGAGGTCTCGCTCGGTTGCCGACGACCCCGGCTCGAGCACGACGAGCGCCTTGACGGTCTCGCCCCACTTGTCGTGCGGCACGCCGATAATGGCCACCTCGGCCACATCGGGGTGAGAAAACAGCGTGTCCTCCACCTCGATCGAGCTGACGTTCTCGCCACCGGAGATGATCACGTCCTTCTTGCGATCAGTGATGGCGTAGTAGCCCTCATCGTCGATCACGCCACCGTCGCCGGTGTGGAACCAGCCCCCGGCGAGCGCTTCGGCGGAAGCCTCGGGGTTGGCCCAGTAGGACTTGAGGATGTGGTTGCCTTGCGCAATCAGTTCGCCCTCGGGGCTGACATCCATCTTGATACCGATGGTTGGTGCTCCCGCTCGTCCGAGCTTGCTGGCCCGTTCGGCCGGGGTGAGGTGGTCCCATTCCTGGCGGCTGCGGGACATCGTGAGCAAGGGGGCGGTCTCGGTGAGGCCGTAGATCTGGATGAATTCCCACCCGAGTTCGGTCTCCATGGCCTCGATCACCGAGGTGGGAGGCGGGGCACCAGCCACGACCATGCGGACCGTTCCTCGACCGGGGATCTCGCCGTCCCATTCCTTGGCCGCGTCGAGCACGGCAGTGACAACGGCAGGGGCGCCACACATCAAGGTGACGCCGTGCTTCTCGACACGGCGGAGGATCTCGGCTCCGTCGATCTTGCGGATCACGATCTGCTTCACGCCCATCGCCAGGACCGTGTACAGCATGCCCCAACCGTCGCAGTGGAACATCGGAAGCGTGTGGAGGTAGACATCGCGATCGGTCACCGTGGTGTGCCAACCAAAGGTGACAGCGTTGGTCCAGCGGGCACGATGGGTCTGCTCGACACCCTTGGGGCGGGCCGTGGTGCCTGAGGTGTAGTTGATCGAGGCAGTGGCGTCTTCGTCTGGCTCCCAGGCCGCTGGCTCGCCGGCTCGGCCGTACCAAACAGCGTCGCCCTCGTCACCCATGATCCACACCCGCTCGCACGGGATGTCGCCGAGGTCGTCGGCCAGCTCCGGGTCGATCAGCAGCGCAACGGCGCCGCTGTGTTCAACGATGTACTCGACCTCGGCCCGACTGAGACGGAAGTTGATAGGCACAAAGACACGGCCGTTGCCGCTGACGCCGTAGAGCGAGGTGAGCAATCGAGCCGAGTTGTGGCTGACCATCGCTACTCGAGCACCCATGGGGATACCCATCTCGTCCATCGCCACACCCATCGAGCGACGGATGTCGTTGAGCTCGGCGAAGGTGAGATCGGGCAGCGGGTTGGCGGGCTGATCTGGCTCATCAACGATGGCCACCCGATTCGGATAGACGGCGACGCCTCGGTCGAGGAAGTCGTTGATTGTCAGTGGCACCTTCATGTGGGTCCTTCCGCGCAGTTGTTGCTCGCGATGAACTTAGACCAGACCGCTCGATTCGGACATCTGTGGGCCGATAGGCCTAGGTGGCCCGCGTCGCACTGCCAAACCTCACCCTGCCGAAAGCACCCCCGATCACGGGCGAACAGTGGTTGAACTCGCCGCCACTTGACGCCGAGATGCTGCGGGGGCGCCCCGTGGTGCTGCTGTTCTGGGCTGTCAGCTGCCAGGCCTCGTGGGTGCGACTCCGCCAACTCGAAGCGCTTCAAGCCAGACACGGCGATGCCATTGCCGTCGTCGCCGTTCACAGCCCGCGATTCGACTACGAATGCGACGTCGACGTCGTCAGATCGGCCATTACTCACCGCGGCCTGACGGTTCCGGTTCTCCACGACCCATTGCTCGAGACCTGGGCTCGATACGGACCAACGGGGCGTCCCACCGTCATCGTTGTTGACACGAACCAACGGGTGCTCGGAGCGATGTGCGGCACCGACCCCGCGAGCCTCGAAGCGCTCGACAAGATCGCAGCACAACAGGCGGCGCTGGTCGATCAGAGCATCGAGCCGCTGCCTGACCTGCTCGCTCCCGTCGACACAACGACTCTCGAGCGGTTGAGCGGCCCAGCCGGCCTCGCTCGCCTGGTCGATGGTCGAGTCGCCGTCATCGACCGCGGCCACGATCGATTGGTCACCATGGAGCTCGCCTGCGACACAGCGTACGTCAGCGACGTCTTCGGTGGGCTGCGCTCGCCAGGCTCTGTTGCGACCCGCAGCGACGGCACCATCTCGGTCTCGTTCCCCGATCGTGGCACCGTCGAGTCCATCGACCTCGCCACCAAGACCCGCTCAGTGATCGCCGAGGGAATGGTCAGGCCCACCGGCCTGACCGAAGACGCCGATGGCAGCCTCGTGGTGTGCGACGCCGGCGCCGACCAGATCGTACGCATCGCTGACGACCGGACTGGACCGATCGCCCAAGCCGTTTCCCAACCGCTCGACATCGTCCGCATCGACAACGGACTGCTGTTCACCGAGGCCTCCACCGGCGCTCTTCGCCTGCTGAGTGACGACGGCAAGGTGCATACGTTGAACAATGGCCGCAAGCCCGGGCTGCTCGACTCCGCCACCCACAAGGCGATGTTCCAGCGCCCCACTGGCCTGGCAACCCTCGACCACTCTCGCGTCGCGATTGCTGACCACGGCAACAGTCGCATTCGCTTGATGACCGAACGCAAGGTCGTCACCGTGCCAGTTGCTGGGCTGGCCCATCCGGAAGCGTTGCTCTATCTCGGCAACGACGAACTGCTCTGCAGCGACACGATGAACGACCGCCTCGTTCTGGTCAATCTCGCCAGCCGTGCCGCCACCGCACTCACCATCGACGGCCTGCCGTTGTGAAGCGGCCTCGGTTCACCCGGGCGGTCGGGTGAGGCGGACCTGCGTTTGTTCGGCGTCGTATTCGATGAACGTTGTCTCTGGCGTGAAACCGAGGCGGTCGAGCAGACGAAGCGACTGAGCGTTCGCCGATTGTGTCACCGCGATCAGCGACGGCGAGTCGGTGGTCTGCCACGCCCAATCGAGCAGCGCTCGGCACGCCTCTTCGGCGTAGCCGTTGCCCCAGTGCTCGGGCAGAATCTGATACGAGAGCTCTCGATCGTCTCGCTCGTGTTCGATGTTGACCATCCCGACCATCACGCCGTCCTTGGTGACGACGAACGCTCCCTGCTGATCACCGAGGTCACTCGTCGAGAGCTTGGTCAACAACGCATCGTCGACCGGTCCGCCAAGGAACCGACGCACATCCGCGTCGGTCAAGATCCGCTGCAACACCGGCCAGTCATCATTGTGGAGACAACGAAGCAGCAGTCGATCAGTGCTGATCTGGTCGGTGGTCCAAGCCATCGGTTCAGTTTTCGAGCGGGAGTGCGATGCTCGCCATTTCTTCGAGCTCGTCGCTCCAGGTCTCTGGCTCTTCAGTAGGAATGATGACGAACTTCGAGAAGCCGACATCGATGAAGCGTTGGATCGCCTTCGGCAACTCGTCCTTCGTGGGCAAGATCTCCGCCGGATCAGCGTCGGGATTGCGCCGTTCGAGGATCTTGCCGAAGCGATCAGGCAGCGGGGCACCCGTCGGCCGGTAAGCAATCAGTGCGCCGTAGTGCTCGTCTTCGATCTCGCGATCGTTCTCGGCCGCCACTTGCTCGATCACCTTTCGGGCTTCATCAACCTGCCCGGCGGTACAGAAGCTCGGCAGCCAGCCATCGCCGTGACGGCCGACCCTCTTCAGTTCGAGTGGTGCAATTCCGCCGAGCCACACTTCGATGGGGTCCTGCGTCGGCCTTGGACGAACCGTGACATCAGTGATGTTGAACCGCTTGCCCTGGTGCGTCACGTTGTCTTCTGACCACAGTCGACGAATCAGCGGCATCGCTTCGTTGAACCAGCCACCGCGGTCCTTCCTCTCAACACCAAACGCCTGATGCTCGCCGGAGTCAGCAACGCCAAGGCCGAATGCAGGCAGGACGCGCCCATTGCTCAGTCGGTCGAGGCTGGCGATGGACTTCGCAAGCACCACCGGGTTGCGACCGGGCAGCACCATCACCGACATGCCGACCTTCAGCTTTGTGGTCCGACCGCAGGCATACGCCATACCAACCAGCGGGTCGGGGCAGTCACCACCGAGCCGCTCGGACAGCCAGAGCGAATCGAAGCCGTGTTCCTCGAGACCATCAACCAGCTCAGTGAACCGGTCTTGGTCGTTGGTGTCGCTGCTGGTCCCGAGGCCGTAGCCGATCTTGATCTTCATTCGTCAAGCGTCTCACGTTGGATGCCCTCGGGACCAGCCGACTAGGTTTCCGCCATGGTCACTCGAGTCGATGCCGACGAAGTCAGCCCGGAAATCCAGCAGCAGGGAGACCACCTGTTTGCCACGATCTTCTTCACACCCGAGGGCTACGCCGATCCCATCCCGTCTTACCGGGCGTTTCATGAGACGGCCCCCGTGCACGTCTCCGCCTTCGGAGGGGCGGTGCTCAGCAAGTACGAACACTGTCGTGCACTGCTGCGCGACAACCGGTTCGGCAACGGCGCCAGAGGCGACTCGAACGACAGCCCCTTCATCGCTGGCAACCCTGAGATCATGGCGGTCCGTCAAGAAATCATCGAGCGTCAATCCGGGGCAGCCCAGTCCATGCTCGGCCTCGATCCGCCGGACCACACTCGCCAGCGCAGCCTCGTCAGCCGTGCCTTCACACCGCGAACCGTCGAAAAGCTCCGGCCCCGCATCGCCAGTCAAGTCGAGACCTATCTGGATGTGATGGTCGCCAACGGCGGCGGTGACATCATGGACGATCTGGCCATGCCACTGCCGGTATCGGTCATCTCCGAGATGCTGGGTGTGCCCGCTGACGATTGGCCCGGCATCAGGGAGCCCGTGACCGCACTTGTGGCATCGCTCGAGCCCGGCGCCACGGTCGACGAGCTCCGAGCCTCGATGGATGCTCGCGACACCCTCGTCGACTACTTCGGCGATCTCATCGAACGCCGTACCGCCGAGCCGGCTGACGATCTCATTTCGGCCCTGATTGCAGCGCGAGACGAGCACGACAAGCTCAGTGACGCCGAGGTCATGTCCGTCACGATTCTGCTGTTCGCCGCTGGTGCCGAGACCACGACCAACCTCATCGGCAACGGCGTCAACGCGCTCCTCAACCACCCCGACCAGATGGAACGGCTCTGGAACGACCCATCACTGGTGCCGGCCATGGTCGACGAGGTGCTGCGCTATGACTCACCGGTCCAGCTCGACGGCCGGACCTGTACGGAAGCAGCAGAATTCGCCGGGCTCTCGTTCGAGCCGGGCGATCGAGTCATCACGCTGCTGGGCGGCGCCAACCACGATCCCGCCGTCTTCGACGATCCGAACACGTTCGACATCGGCCGCTACGCCGGTGAGAACGCAGCGGAACCGGTGATGAGCTTTGGTTCAGGCATCCACTACTGCCTCGGGGCGAACCTCGCCCGAGTCGAGGCCCAGGAAGCATTCAGCGGTCTGATCCGCCGGTTCTCTTCGATCGAGGCCGCAGGTGATCGTCCGTTCCGTCAGCGAATGGTGTTGCGGGGACTCGAGAAACTGCCGATCATCGGCACCCCTCGATGATGACGACGTCAATGCCATCGACCGTTGCTTGATCTGACCGCCTGAGGTCGTCGCCCACTGCATTGCCGACCCAATCGGCGGCTGCGTCGAACAGTTCGTCGAGATCTCCGCCTGAATCGGCGGCGACCTGGATCACTGTGCAGATCTGACCATCGCGCTCGAAGCTCACGTAGCGATCACCGTTCCATCCATCGCCGACGCGGTCGCCGAACCAGATGTCGAACACGAGTTCGCCGATGACGCCTTCGTCGATGATCTCGCCGCTGGCCGCCGGCGTGGGCATCATGGGTGCCGGCTCACCATCGAGATACTGCTCGGGGTGCAGCGCCTGTTCGCTCGTCGCTGGAGGGTTCAGGATCGCCTCGTCGACGGCTCGCTCGCCGGCATCTCCCCCACCCGCAGCGTCGGCGATGGCCTCGACCAGGACCGGCCCGTCCTCGTAGGGGAAGAACTGGGTCTCGAGCACGAACGCTGGGATCTGCTGGAGGATGGCGATCTCGTCTGGTCCGTAGAACGAGAACTCGAGATTCGACAGTTCCTGCCGCTTCTCGGGGGACAATTGCTGTCTCCATGCGCTCTCCACCCGATTGGCGTTGCCTTCGACAACGGCGAGAAACCCGAGGAACGACTCATCATCGGCGTCCTCGATCTCGGGCCGGTCGAGGTCGAGCCACTGGTCGTCGTGAGCGTGAACAAGCTCATGCACGATGATCAGCTCGACGAACGGGTTGATCTCTGCACCGCGGATGACCAGCTCTTTCGACACGGGGTCGTAGAACCCCACAACGCCGATTTCGAGGCTCTGCGTGGTGACCTCGACGAGATCGACACCGAGGCCGATCAGCCCGAGGGATCCGAGCACCTGGCCTTGCACCTTGGTCGCCTCGATGTCTTCTTGGTCGACATCGTCGAGCAAGCGTTCTTGAAACTCGCCCTCGTCGGCGAACTCGACGACGGGAAATGTCTGGAACGGACGACCGCGGAAGTCCTCGACGAATCGAGCCGCATCACAGACCTCTTCACGAGTGCCCTCGGGGCACACGGCGTTGTCGCCGACGACGCCGTCCGGTTCGGGTTGCCCGTCAGGCGAGACAGCTTCGTCGTCGGCGTCACGTTCATCACTCGGTGCCACCTCGGTGGTTCTCGGCGTCACCTCCCTACCAGCGAGGGCTTCGTCGACGGTTGTTCGCTGGGCAAAGAACGCCGCCACACCGATCACGACCGCCGCACCAACAACAGCGGCAAGGGCCACCCACAAGCCCTCTCGTCGCCGCTTCGGTGGCTCAGGAGGGGGCCCTGAGACCATGCCCGCAAACGGGTCGACGTAGGGCTGTTGCGAACCCAGAATCGGTGGAACTGCAGGCGGCGGGCCCCACGGCCCACTCGTCGGCTCATCGGCTGGAGGCTGGCGTTCAGACATGAGAAGAACACGGTAGGCGACCCAAGGGTCTGACCAGCTTCATCACCGCGCTAGCTTGGCGTGTCATGACGAGCGACAGCTTGGGGGATCTCGGGGAGAAGATCCGCCACCTGGCACGTGTTCCGACGCTGCTGGTGGCTTCAGACTACGACGGGACGATTGCGCCCCTCGTGGATGACCCCATGACCGCAGTTGCGAACCGAGACGCTGCTGCTGCAATGCGCTCGCTTGCCGAACTGGCCAACACCCACGTGGCCGTCATCTCCGGTCGAAGCCTGCGAGACGTCGCGACCCTCTCCCGCTTCCCAGAAGAGATCCGTCTGGTCGGCTCCCACGGCAGCGAGTTCGATCTCGGCTTTTCGTCGCAACTCCCCCCCGAACTCACCGAGCTACGAGAACGCCTCGCTGTCGCCGTCCACGAACTCGGCATGAAGTACGACGCATTGGTCGAGGAGAAACCGACCGGTGTCACGTTCCACCTCCGCACCCTCAGCAGCGAGCGGGCAACCCAAGCTCGCGACGAATTGGTTCGTGGCCCGGCCAGCTGGGACGGTGTCCACACCCGCACCGGGCACGACATCCTCGAGATGTCGGTGGTGCAGACTCACAAAGGGACGGCACTCAACATCTTGCGGGCGCAGGTCGGGGCATCAGCGGTGATCTTCCTCGGCGATGACGTCACCGATGAGGACGCGTTCAACACGCTCACCGGGCCCGACGTTGCTGTGAAGGTCGGCGGCGGCCAGTCAGCTGCCGGCTTCCGGGTCAAAGACACCGACACGGTGGCCAAAATCCTGGCGCTGTTGGCAGAACTGAGATCAGAGTGGCTCAGGGGGTCAGGCATCGCACCGATCGAGAACCACTCGATGTTGTCCGATCTGCGGACCGCGGCAATTCTCACTCCCAATGCTCGAGTCACGTGGATGTGCGCTCCCCGCATCGACTCAGCCGCCGTCTTCTCAGAGTTGTTGGGCGGCCCCGCCGCCGGTCATTTCTCGATTCAGCCCGCTGACGGTGCGGCCGCAACCGGGCAGTCCTACCTCGGTGACTCGATGGTTTTGTCGACCACTTTTCCTTCCATGCGAGTGATCGATTACCTCGACGTGTCGGGGGGCCGAACCACCGAGATCGCTGGCGAGACCGACTTGGTCCGGGTGATCGAAGGGTCCGGGCCAGCGCTGATCGAATTCGCCCCCAGGTTCGACTTCGGCCGCGTTCCGACCCAACTCCGGTTGGTCGACGGGGGTGTCGAAGTCACCGGCACGGTGGATCGCATGGCGCTGCGAGCCCCCGGCATCGACTGGACCATCGAGAACGAAGGCATTCATCAAACGGCTCGAGGTGCGGTCGATCTCTCGATCGATGACCCAGTGGTCCTCGAGTTGCGGTGCGGTCGATCCGATCTGGGTGCATCAAAGCGTTCGGAGAACGACCGACAATCTGAGACGAGGCGGTTCTGGAACGAATGGGCCGACTCTCTCGACCTTCCGGTCGAGCAGCGAGCCCTCATCACCCGTAGCGCCCTGATCCTGAAGGGGCTCTGCCACGGACCGACGGGCGCGATCGTCACTGCGGCGACGACGTCACTGCCTCAACATCTCGGCGGCACCCGCAACTGGGACTATCGATATTGCTGGCTCCGAGACGCCGCCATCTGCGCTTCGGCCCTGTCACGCATTGGCTCGAACAGTGAGGCCATTGCGTTCCTCGATTGGGTCATGAGCCTGCTCGAGACCAGAAACGATCCAGAACGACTTCCTCCGATCTACAACGTCACCGGCCGTCACCTTCCACCTGAGGCGGAAATCGCCAGGCTTCCGGGCTTTGCCGGCTCCCGCCCGGTTCGCGTTGGCAACGCAGCCGACGGTCAGGTCCAACTCGACTGCTTCGGGTCGATCGTCGACCTCATCCACGTGATCGCAGAAGAAGGCGCCGAGATCACCGCTGATCACTGGCGTCTGGTCGAGGCCATGGTGCTGGCAGTCTCTCGGCGGTGGCACGAGCCAGACCACTCGATCTGGGAAATCCGCCGCGCTCCGCGCCATCACGTCTATTCAAAGGTGATGTGCTGGGTCGCCGTCGACCGAGCCATCGATCTGTCCGAGCGATTCCTCGACCGGCCCCCCGCCGCGTGGAACCAGCTCAGGGACGACATTGCAAACGACGTGTTGACCAACGGGTGGAACGAACGGCGAGGTTCCTTCACGTCGTCCTACAACGGCGACGACCTCGACGCATCCACGCTCATCATCGGTCTGACCGGCCTGCTTCCCGCCACCGACGAACGCTTCATCTCGACCGTGGCCACCGTCGAGGCCGAACTGCGAAACGGCCCCACCGTCTACCGATTCTTCGAAGACGACGGCCTGCCCGGTCGCGAGGGTGGTTTCCATCTGATGACCTCCTGGCTCATCGACGCCCTGCGGCTGATCGGCCGTGCTGATGAAGCAAATGAACTGTTCACCCAGCTCACCGAACTCATCGGGGATACTGGGTTGATGTCTCAAGAGTTCGACCCTGAAGCTGGCCGTGGCCTCGGCAATTTGCCGGTCTCCTACAGCCACGCCGGGCTCATCATCAATGCCGTGCGTCTGTCCGCGTGGCGGCCCGAGTGAGCTACACCCTCGGGCTCGACCTCGGCACCACCTCATCCGCCGCTGCCATCAATGACGGCAGCGTGGTTCGCATGCTCTCGGTCGACCATTCAGCAGCGGTGATTCCTTCGGTGGTGCACCTCGACGCTGACGGTGCGGTGCTCGTCGGTTCCGCCGCCGAACGACGAGCGATCAGCGACCCCGGCGGGGTTGCTCGCGAATTCAAGCGCCGCTTCGGCGACCCGCAGCCGCTGATGCTCAGCGGCACACCGGTTGCGGCCAACGACCTCATGGTCGAGGTCGCAACCGCATTGGTGGAGATCGCCACCAGCCAGCTCGGTGAAGCACCAGAGCAGCTGGTGATCTGTCATCCGGCGAACTGGGGTAGTTACAAGCTGGGGTTGCTTGCCGACACGTTGAACAACTCTGCTCTCCCCCCCCACACGCTGATCTCTGAACCAGAGGCAGCTGCCATCCACTATGCGTCACAAGAACGCGTCGGCGACGGCGAGATCATCGCCGTCTATGACCTCGGCGGCGGCACGTTCGATGCGGTGGTGCTGCGCAAGACCGAGAGCCAAGCAAGCGGTTGGGAGATGCTCGGCGAGCCGCGAGGCATCGAGCGGCTCGGCGGCATCGACTTCGATCTCGCTGTGCTGAACCACGTGATCGGCGTGCTCGACCTCGATCTCGACACCTTCGACTCCGAAGACGCATCCAATCAGGCCGCCATGACCCGGTTCCGCAACGAGTGCCGCGAAGCCAAACACGCCCTGTCATCCGACGTCAGCGCGACCGTGCCGGTGTTGCTCCCCGGCTACAACGAGACCGTCCGCATCACCCGCAGAGAGTTCGAACAACTCATCGATCCAGCAATCGGGCGCACCATTGACACCCTCGAGGTCGCCGTCTCGACTTCCGGCATTGACATGGGTGCGGTCGACCGAATTCTGTTGGTCGGTGGCTCCACCCGTGTCCCGTTGGTCGCCGCCCGTTTGTCTTCCGCTACGAGCCGCCCGATCAAGAGCGATGCCCATCCAAAACACGCCATGGCACTGGGCGCTGCTGCGCTGACCGGCTCGGTCGATTCCACACCCGCTGTCGAAGGCCCATCCGTCGAACCGCCGTCGATGACGCCACCGCTGGGCACACCCAAGGCGGCGCCCAGCCACACCGAGCTCTACAGCCTGCCTCACATCGACGAAGAGCCGCTGCCGGAGTTCATGAAGGGTGGCGGCACCCGTGGCGCCGGGACGAACCCGGCCTCTGCGCCGACGCCCGCCGTTGCGCCGACGTCGACTCCGCCCTCGACACCTGCTCCGCTTGCACCACCAGTGGTGAGTGCGGCGACAACACCTGCTCCACCGCTGAGCGCTCCCCCGGTCGCTGCGGTCGGGCCCGTGATCATCGAGGATCGGACCCAACGCAACGGTGTGTCGCCGCTGTTGTTGTTCTTCGGCTCGTTCGTCGTGGTCGCCGCAATCCTCGGCGCCATCGTGTTCGTACTCGAGCAGGGCAACGACGAAACATCAACCACTCCAACCACGGTCCCGCCAGCCACCACAACCGACCCAGAAACCACCGACCCCGACGGCGAGACCACCGAGCCCGTGGCCCCCGTCGAATTCGAGACCAACTGCTCAGCCGCCCAACTGCCTGATCCTGCGGTTCGCTACCGGGTCACGGTCATTCCCGAGCGGTTCGAAGAGCCAACGCTCAACGGACGCAACGTGCCGAGCACGCAGGCAATCGATGGAGTTGCGTCGAGGGCGGTCACCGCCTTTCCTGAGCTGACCGAGCTCGACATCAATTCGAACAGTTGCGCAGTTGCCGAGAACGGCACGGTCTGGTGGGGCGTCGACTACAACGGGCCAGATGCAGCTGGCGGCACGTTCAGCGGCATCTTGTGGGCCGCCACTGTCTTCATCGAGCCTGTCCCAGACCAGTGATCCCTGGTCAGTGATCCCTGACCAGTAAGCCCTGGTCAATGATCGTGAGGCGATGAGCGTCAGTCGAGATCGTTGACGGCTGCTTCCCACTCTTCGTTCAGCTTCGCCGCCTTCTGCTTGGCCGTGTCGAAGGTCGCCAGCAGCTTCTTCATCTCGGCCTGGTTCTCATAGACCTCAGGGTCGGCAAGCTGCTTTTCGAGACCGCTCACCACTTCCTCCGCCCGCATGACCTGCCGCTCGAGCCGCTCGACCAACTTGCGCCGATCCCGGGTGCTTCGGCTCTTGTCGTTGCGGGCTTCAGCCTCGGCCCGCTTCTCGGCTTTGCGTTGATCTGATGGCCGCTTGCCGACGGGGGTCGACGAGGCAACACGTGAACTCGTCGACGATCGCTCACTCGAGGGCGTCAGCACGTGCTCTTCGACATCGCGATGCTGGGTCACTTGACCGTCGCGGACTTCCACCAACGAGTCGACGGTGTTGCGAATCAGGTAGCGGTCGTGACTGACCAACAAGATGGTACCCGGGTAGGCCTGAAGGGCGTCCTGCAACACGTCGCAGCTGGGTATGTCGAGGTGGTTCGTCGGCTCGTCGAGGATCAGCAAGTTGACCGGGTTGCACATGGTCTCGGCAAGGGCGAGGCGGGTGCGCTCACCACCGGACAGGTCAGCAACCCGGCGATCGACGGCATCACCAGAGAAACCAAACGACCCCAGAACGGTGCGGAGCTGACGGTTCTTGGGCTGCTCGCCGACCTTCATCTTGAACTCGCCGTAGACGGTCTGTTCCATGTCGAGGGCATCGACCTGGTGCTGAGCGAAGTACGCAACGTCGACGTTGGACCCCAACGTGACCGAACCGCTCGACGGCGTCAGCTCGCCGAGGATGGCCTTGAGCACGGTGGACTTACCAGCCCCGTTGGGTCCGATCAGTGCCACCTTGTCCCCGCGCTCGACGACGAGGCTGGCCCCAGACACGACCGGAGCTTCGTCGCCGTAGCCGATGTCGGCATTTTCGATCTCGATCACGACCCGTGCTGATCGACGAGGCTCGGGGAACGCAAAGCTGAGCTTGAGCTCTTCGATCTGAGGCACCTCGATCTTCTCGAGCTTCTCGAGCGTCTTGATGCGGCTCTGGACTTGTTTGGCCTTCGTGGCCTTGTAGCGGAAACGCTCGACGAATTGTTCGACATGAGCTCGCTGGCGAGCCTGGCTCGATGCTGCGGCTTCAGCCATGCGAACTCGCTCTTCGCGCAAGACAACGAACTCGGCAAAACCGCCGACGTATTCCGTCGTGGTGGACCTTGCGACTTCCACCACCCGCTCGGCCACGTTGTCGATGAAGTCACGATCGTGAGAAACGAACAGGATCGCGCCCGGGTACGCCGCCAGCTGAGCCTCGAGCCAGAGCACCGAATCGACGTCGAGGTGGTTGGTGGGTTCGTCGAGCACGAGGATGTCGGGCTTCTGCAGCAGCAGGCGAGCGAGCGATGCTCGCATCTGCCAACCACCCGACATTTCGGCGAGTGGACGGTCCATGTCGCCCGAGGTGAAGCCAAGGCCGCCGAGAATGCGACGAGCTTCGGGTTCGAGTTGATAGCCACCGAGTTGCTCGAACTGGCTCTGGGCAATGCCGTAGTTCTCCATGACCTTGTCGTGAGCGTCACCGGTGGTCGTGGCCATGTCGGCTTCGAGAGAGCGCAAATGCTTCTCGATCTCGAGCACATGCTTGGCGCCCTTCAGCACCTCTTCGAGTACCGAACTCTCCCAGACATCGATGAGCTCCTGGGGCAGGTAGCCAATGCGGAGGTCCTTCTGCCGGCTCACGTCGCCGGCGTCGGCTTCCTGGGTGCCAACGATGATCTCCATCAGGGTGGTCTTGCCCACACCGTTGCCGCCGACCAACGCAATCCGACGACCGCTCGTCAGCCGGAACGTGACGTCACGGAAGAGCGTCCGAGGACCAAACGATTTTGACAGACCCGAGACCGATAGCACCGCGTGAGGCTACCGGCGGCCTGCACCAGTCACGGAGGAGCCACCTGTCTCAGTGCACCGGCGGGAACGGCCACTCGAGACTGACCGTGACCGTGCCGATCACCCCGTCGACGTCGATTCGACCGAACGTCTGACTATCAGTGCCCGAAGCCTCGTTGTCGCTCGCCAACTCGACCAACCCAACCGAGTCGACACTGGCCACCCGCTTCACGATCTCGATCGGCTGCGATGGGTGCCGTGCGACGACGATGCTCCCGACCTCGAACGGAGCGCCTGGCTCGTACAAGACGAACTGACCATCATCGAGCGTCGGCGCCATGCTCTCCCCGAAAACGCGCAAACGCCGCCGGCGCCTTCTGACCCAAAGCCAGAATTCACCGACGGCTTCTCGCACAATCAGCTTGCTACGTACCAAGGCACTTCGCGGCCCTTGGATTCCCAGAACATGTTGTGGATGGCTTCGATCTGGCTCATGAGCTCTTCGCATGCGCCAACGTCAACGGCGGTCTTGCATGCCGATGCCTGCTTGGCTGCATTCCAGAACGTGGTGTGGAGGTCGGGGTAGGCCTCGAGGTGGTTCGGCTTGAAGTAGTCGTGCCAGAGGATGTTGAGCTCGCGCTTGGTGATCTCGGCCTGCTCTTCCTTGATCGCAACGAAGCGGATGTAGGTGTTGTGGGCGCCGGGAGCGCTCATGTCGATCGCTTCGATCTTCTTGGTCATGCTGAGGACGGCCTCGGCAGCGATGCGGGCGCTGGACGGGTCATAGACGCCGCAGGGACCATCGCAGTGGGCGTGTGCCACGTCGGCGGGTGCAACCCGATCGAAGGCAGAAAGGAAACGGCGGGACAAGCTCATGGATGCTCCTGGAGAGACGTCAGTTGAATGAGGGCGAGCGTAGCCTTCACAGATCGCTGCCGGGAACCCGGCGAGTTCCCAGAACCGATGCCGTCTCCCGATGTACGGTCTCGACATGGCAGACATGACCCCGGCAGCCAACGAGATGTTGGCAGGCGATCAGGCAAGTACGTGGCTCGGCATCGAGATCGAGAGCGCCTCGCCCGGTCGTGCTGTGGCCGTCCTCACCGTTGCTGCACACCATTGCAACGGCCTCGGGGTGTGCCACGGCGGCTTCATCTTCACCCTGGCCGACACCGCTATGGCGTTTGCCAGCAATGCCGGGGGCAATCGCGCCTTCGCCACCAACGCCGAGGTCGACTTCGTTGAAGCGGCTCGAGCGGGCGACGTGCTGACAGCAACATGCAAGCAGATCATCCAACGAGGGAAGACAGGCATCAGCGACGTCGAGGTCTTGAATCAGGACGACGCCACGATCGCAGTGTTCCGAGGCCGCACGCTCGCCACGCGAGTGCCGACATGAGCCCGGACAACGATGCGCTCGGTGCGTTGGCAGCCAGGCGAGTCCACGAACTCGCTGACGACATCGACCCCGCAGCGTTCACTGCGTCGTTCAACCTCTTCCGGCTGTCGTCGAGACTTCTGCAAGATCTCGAGGCCACGGTGCACCGACCCCGAGGCTTGTCGCTCGCTGGCTTCCGGGTGCTGTTCACCACATGGATCCACGACCAACTCGAGCCGCG
>CAYGQE010000052.1:0-23556 GCA_964351995.1 uncultured Acidimicrobiaceae bacterium
GGTCGTTCGGTGTCGAGCTCGGCTGAATCACACAAACGCACGAGGTTGTCGGCGCTACTACCGTCTGATCCGGTGATGTCGCCGCCTATCCACAGACAGCCATCAGGTGACCCGTGGATGGCCCACACGCCAGCCCGTGATGCTGTGACCGGAGGGTTGAAACTGCCGTCGACCTCGCCGGTCACGGCGCTGAACGCAGTGATCCAGGTGTTGTCGTTGGTCACGTATGGCGTGCCGTTGGTGACTCCGGCGGGCACCGCCCCAAACCACATCACACTGGTTGAGCTGTCGATGAACGCATCGGCCCTGCAGTGGCAGCCCGCATACACACGATCGCCAACGACCTCGAAGTCCTGGTAATCACCCTTTGAGTACGAATAGTGGAAGCGGTGGAGTGATTGATCTGCTTCGTTCAGAACGGCGACGAAGTGTTCGCTTCCGCCCACGAAGATGAAGCCGTTCACCACTTCGACGTCGTACAGGTACTGGCGAGCGACGTTCTGGGTGTTGATCGGGAAGGGTTCGCTCGGCGGAACGTAGGTCGCATCCGTCTTGGTCACTGCGGCGTAGCCACCGGTGACGAAATTGCCGTCAACGACGGTGAAGTCGCCAGCGAGGTAGACCCGGTCAGCGGTCGACACTGCGATACCCCACGGTGTTCCGCCTTCGACCATGGGGCGCCAGTTCGGGTCGTGGCTGCCCGTCTGCCAGTCGACTCGGACCGCCCGCGGGGCGAAGTTGTTCCCCGCTGGGCTGACGATGCCGTTGAAACCGCCCACGATGTACAGCCACTGACCATCGATATCGAAGTCCCGAACGACGTTGGAACTGGTCAGCGTCACAGCAAAACCATTGTCGACCGCGCCGGTGACCGGATCGAGAGCAACGAGGGTGTCAGCACTCTGGCCATTGACCGAGGAGAAGTCACCGCCGACGAACAGGCGCGTGCCGTCTGGAGATGCTTGGAGCGCGTTGACCGAGCCATCGAGCGTGGGGGTGAAGGAGCTGATCCAGTCTCCGGTGACCGCATCGAACGCAGCGAGGTACGGCTGGTCGACCGTGGTGGCCCCGTCGGTCACGTCGCCGAAACGACCGCCCACGAAGATGCGATCGCCGACCTGCTCGATGGCGAACACGTACGACCTGAGGCTGTCGTTCTGTGTGCCGGTGAGCAATTCGTCGACGCCCCACGACGTCGTGGGTGGGCCATCGATCTCCGCAGCAGCAGGCGCAGCCACGATCACGCTCAACACCAGGAACAGACTCATCGTCACTGCGCTCTTGCAAAGCTTCATGGTGAAACGCTAGAACCCCTGTCGTTGCTGGAGATGAGCGAAACCTCTCGAACTACTAGGCCGAATTGCCAACTCAGAAGTCGGCGGGCCAAACACGAGTGTCGGGTTGGAACTGGCTCCATGCGAACCAGAACGCTTGATGGGCACCCGCATCAGAGCCATCAGCTCGCACCGCACGAATGCCGTCGCCGGCCAACTCGATCTCGACACCCTGGATCGCAAGCGACTCGCCAGCAAGCAGCCGATCCCGGGCGACGTTGACGTCGATCGCCACCGCCGTTCCATCATCGATGGTCAGACCGAGGACGGCCTTTTGGACCGGCAGTCGGTCGTCCACCGCTCCGATCGGAAAGATCGGTCCGTTGTCGTCGCGTCCACGCAGTGGATCAGCGGCGTACTCACGGCCGATGCCGCCGTCTTGGGCAAGGATCGTGGTTTCTGGATGGGCTTCGCGCCACGCACCCCAGGTCGATGTGACCACCGAGACCTGCTCGAACTGAACACCTTGCAGTGGGCCGGACGTGCCGGTACCGAGGAACGTGTCAACCAGCGACTGAGTTCGGAGTTCGAACATCATCTTGTTCGAACGAATCAACAAGCCAGAGGTTCGCATGATCGGCAGCTCATCTCCCTCGATGGTGCCAGTGGGGACCCCGTCGGTCAGGTAAGCCTGGGCCGAGCCGCACAGCGTGCAGTACGGGACGGCGATGCGGCGACCGCCGAGGGTGTCGTTCACCATCTCGTGGATCTCCATCATGTTCTTCGGATAGGCCCGGAACTCCCCGTTGATCTCGAGGCCGAAGACGAGCGCCTCGTCGGGATACCAGCTGCCACCCGGGGCGTCGGTCACTGCCGGGTCGTCGAGCGCAGGAATGCAACCCCGGCTGCAGCCTTCGCCATCTCCGACGATGCGATCGTCGATCAGCACGCCACCCCAGCTGACGTATCGCCAGTCGACGTCGGCTTCAGCGTCGAAGAGCGGCTCCCACTGAGGTTCGAGCGTGGTGAACAAGGCTCGCTTCGATTCGAGGTAGCCGGGGAAAGCCGGAATGTCCCATGCGATCAGCCGGTTGGTGGCGTTGGTCCAGGGGTTGTCGTTGCCTCGGAGTTCGTTGCCCGTGATCTCGACGCCGCTGAGCGTCTCGAATGCGCTGACGACATCGCCCTGGTCGAGTGAGCCCTCCAGCGGGAATCGGAGCAGATCGGCGATCAGCCACAGCAGTCGGGTGTCACCGATCTCGACCAGACGATTGAGCTGATCAGGGCCGAAGATGGTCGTGATTTGCGAGAGTCCCAGGCTCAACGAGCCATTGAAATCGGTCAACAACTCGACCAGTTCGGGATCGAGGTCGCCGTCCGGAACCAGCGGAGCGGGTCCGAAGTCGACAGGGTCGTTGACGTCGAGGTCCGCTGTCTCGCCAGGCGCCTCGTTCTCTGGCGAGGCGGAACATGCGGTGACCCCCAGCGCAAACGCGACAGCAATCGTGCCGAATCTGGCCAGAACGGAACGGCGTTGCATGACCTCACCCAACCATCGTTTCGTACTGGTGCTTCCCTCGTTCTGCAGTTGTTCACGCCGGGTACTTGTTCGGGTTGGACCTTTGGTGCACCATTCCCGCCATGGCCTATGTCTTCACCAGCCCGCTTGCCGATGTCGAGATCCCGGAAGTACCGCTCACCGAGTTCGTGATGCGTCATGCAAAGGCGCATCCTGACCGCCCGGCGATGATCGACGGAGCTTCCGGTCGGACCCTCACATTTGCCCAGCTCGGTGATGCCATCGCTCGCCTTGCCGGTGGTCTCCAGGCACGCGGCTTTGGGCCCGGATCGACCTTGGGACTGATGGCGCCCAACATTCCCGAGTACGCCGTGGTCTTCCACGCCGTTGCCATGTGCGGCGGCACCGTCACCACGATCAACCCCACCTATGGGGCTGACGAGGTCCGCTTCCAGCTCAACGACGCCAACGCCACGATGGTCATCACCGTTCCGATGTTCGCCGAGACCGCCACCGAAGCCATGAAAGACAGCCCAGCGGATGAGATCGTCTTGATCGGAGAGGAATCGTTCGAGGCACTGTTCGGTGATCCGGGCGAGCAGGTGGCGATCGACGTTCGAGACAACGTGGTGGTCCTTCCGTACTCCAGCGGTACGACCGGTTTGCCCAAGGGCGTCATGCTCACGCACCACAACCTGGTGGCCAACCTCGCCCAGAGCGATTCGATGCTCACCTATGACGACGGCGAAGTCGCACTTGCCGTGCTGCCCTTTTTCCACATCTACGGCATGCAGGTGCTGATGAACGGCCTTCTCGCCAACGGCGTCACTGTCATCACGATGCCTCGATTCGACATGGAGGAAGGACTCGCTCTCATCGCCAAATACAGAGTCACCCAGTTCTTTGCCGTGCCGCCGATCGTTCTCGGCCTGGCCAAGCATCCAGCCGTCGATACTGCCGACATCTCGAGCCTCAAGCGCATCTTCTGTCGAGCTGCACCTCTCGGCGCTGATCTGGCTGAAGAAGCCTCGCAGCGTGTTGGGGCGTCGGTTGTCCAGGGTTACGGCATGACCGAACTCAGTCCAATCAGCCACGCAACGGTCGGCGACGATTCCAAGCCCGGTTCCAACGGCGTCACGACACCGAACACCGAATGCCGCATCGTCGACCCAGAGGGCAACGACCTCGGCATCGACGGCGAAGGTGAACTGTGGATTCGCGGCCCGCAGGTGATGAAGGGCTACCTCAACAACGATGAGGCCACCGCCGCCACGATCGACCCTGATGGGTGGCTGCATACCGGCGACGTTGGCCGCATCGATGCCGACGGCCACATGTACATCGTTGATCGGGTCAAGGAACTCATCAAGTTCAAGGGCTTCCAGGTGCCGCCAGCAGAACTCGAAGCGTTGATCGTCACCCACCCCGCCGTGGCCGATGTTGCCGTCATTGGTGTGGCCGATGTCGAAGCCGGTGAGCTGCCCAAGGCGTTCGTGGTGCTCAAGCCCGGTTCGGAGGCATCGGCGGAAGACATCCAGGCGTTTGTCGCAGAGCACGTTGCCTCCTACAAGAAGATCCGGTTGGTCGAGTTCACTGACGAGATCCCCAAGTCGGCCTCCGGCAAGATCCTTCGTCGATTCCTCCGCGACCAGTCGAAGGCATAGGGCAGCGAGTGACCGTCGATCTCGATCGAGCAACACTGGCTGACGCTCTGGCGGCGTTGGCTTCTGGCGACCTGAGCAGCGTCGAGTTGTTGAACGCACAGCTCGATCGAATCGACATATTCAATCCGTCGGTGAACGCCGTTGTGGCCTTTGACATCGATCGGGCCATGGCCGCGGCGAGGGCCGCTGACGATCTCCAAGCCAGCGGCGCTGAGCTTGGACCGCTGCATGGGGTGTCGCTCACCGTGAAGGACACGTACCAGACGGCGGGTTGTGTCACCACCGCTGGCGCTCCCGTCTACGCCGAACATGTTCCAGACAGCGACGCCGACGTTGTTGCTGGCCTGCGGGCCCATGGAGCCGTCATCTACGGCAAGACCAATGTGCCGTTGTTCGCCGGGGATCATCAGACCTACAACGAGGTCTACGGTCTCACCCGGAACCCATGGGATCCCGACCGCACGGCCGGGGGTTCCTCGGGCGGTGCTGCTGTCTCGCTTGCTTGCGGGTTCTCGCTTGGAGAGGTCGGCTCGGACATCGGCGGCTCGATTCGGGTACCTGCCCATTTCAATGGCCTCTTCGGGCTCAAGCCCTCGTGGGGAGTGGTGTCGGAGCGAGGCCACATCCCGGGACCTCCCGGATCACTCGCCACCACCGATCTGGGCGTGATGGGTCCGCTCGCTCGGTCAGCAGAGGATCTCGGTCTGCTCCTCGACGCCTCGTTGCATATCGGGTCGATGAAGCTCGGGGGCGTCGCACCGGTGCCGGGCGCAGCCCTGCCAAGCGCAGCGGGCGCGAACCTTGCTGGCCTTCGCGTTGGGCTGTGGCTCGATGACGAAGTGGCGCCGGTCGATTCGGTCACTCGGGCCGGTATCGAGGCGTTCGTCGGAACGCTCGAGGCCGCTGGCGTCGTCGTCGATGCGGCTGCTCGACCAGCCACGAGCTCCGCTGACCTGCACGACGTCTACAGCCGGTTGCTCTCCGGTGTCAACGGGGCCGGTTGGCCGAAGCACATCCGTGAGCGGATGGCTGCCACTGCCTCGACACTCGACGGACCACTCGACGCCGGCGATCCCGACACCTTTGGTCGACGTTTGGCTCGCGATGGCGTTGCCGATCATGCATCGTGGATGTCAGCCAACGAGCGTCGTGTCAAGGCGCAGGCAGCCTGGGGCGAGCTGTTCGAACGGGTCGACGTCGTGGTGATGCCAGTCAGCCAAACCCAGGCGTTTGAACACGACACCGAGATTGCCTACGCCGAGCGCATGGTGGCCGTCGATCGAGGCCCCGACCACGAGTCCCATCGTGCCTATCACGAGCTGCTCTTCTGGGCTGGCCTTGCGACCATGCCAGGGCTGCCTTCGGTGACGATGCCGTTGGGAGCGGTCAACGGCCTTCCGCTTGGCGTGCAGATGGTTGGCCCTCGCTGGGCTGATCGCCAGCTGCTCGCCTTGGCCGATGCGATGTCTGAAGCAGCAGAGCTCGGCTTCCAGGCGCCCACGCTCATCACCGGATGACGGCATGACCGCCCCGGTGGTGATCATTGGAGGGGGAGTTGCGGGCTGCGTGGCTGCTCGCACGCTCATCAACGACGGAGTGAGTGTCCTGTTGCTCGAGGCTGGTGGTGGGCCGGACCGGCCGGAGGAACTCGATGGGCTGGACCATCTGCGTTCAACTGAGGCTGCCGACTGGTGGTTTCCTGATCTTCCGCTCCGAGGCTGCGGTCTTGGCGGGAGCTCGGCCGTCAACGGCATGGTGCTCGATGCAATGCACCCTCTCGACATCAAACGCTGGGGCTGGGAGGACGCACTCGAACATCAACGTTGGCTGCTCGATCGGTGGCCGCACGCCAATGTGGCGGCGGGCCCCTTCACCGCAGCGTTTGGCGCATGTGTGAGGGAGGGCTTTCCGACAGCAGCGGCGACCAGCGAGACCGGCTGGACTGGGTGGGCGCCATTGAGCCTCGCCATCGACGGCACCAAGCGGTGCTCGGCCGCCGATGCCTTTCTCACGCCTCGGGGTAGCGAGGAGGCCGAGGTGCCGGTGCGGACCGGCGCCACAGCGGCCAAGATCCTCACCGGTGACGCTCACCCCGTCATCGAGCTGACGAACGGTGAGCGCATCGAGGCATCGACGGTGCTCGTGGCCGCAGGCAATGCGGGGAGCCCGGCGCTGCTGGTCGACTCGGGTCTCGTCACCGCCCACGATGTAGCCGAGCCACTGAATCACGCATCGACGGCGATCATCGTCGAGCTCGATGAGCGACTCCGAAGCGATAGATCGGCCGCAGCGCCCGCATCGCACATGTTGCGGACCGTTTCTGGACTCACCGAGAACACCGTCGACCTGCAGATGATGGTGCTCGATCACACTGGTTCGGATGAGGTCGGTCGTCGTCATGCCGCTGTGATCGTGTCGGCACTGGAACCTGACCGGCAAAAGGTGCTGATCGCTGGCATCACCCAGGTGCTGCACTGGCTTCGCTCGATCGATGGTGTCGTGAAGGTGTCGCTCAGCGATGACCCGTGTCCGGTGCAACATCATGCCTGTTCTCTCACCGAGGCTTCCCTGTCGATCCCCGGGGTGCGCGTGATCGATGCCTCGGTGTTGCCGGCCCTTCCACACACCAACCCCATGCTCAGCATCGCCGTCGGCGCTCGTCGAGCCGCCCGATCAAGCATCGCCGGCAGCCACGGGCGACGATGATCTGATGCGCACAGCATCACCTCTCCTCATCGACGAACTCACACCTGACGCTCTGCAACACGACGCCCCGACGGATCAAGACATCACGCTCGTCTTCTTGCGCCACCGCGGTTGCCTGTTCACTCGCGAGTGGATGCAGGAGCTGCGGTCAGCCGTCGAGTCGCCGATTGGCGCTGTTGGGAGTCGTGTCGTGCTGGTCCACCAAGGGAGCGACGAGGAGTTCGATCACACCCTTCGACCGCTGTGGCCGCAGGCCGAGGCCGTCAGCGACCCTACGGCGTCGCTCTATGCCGCGTGGTCGGTTGAGCGGGGCGGTTTCCGAGCGATGTTCGGGCTGCGCTCTTGGCTTGCGGGGATTCCGGCCTTCCTCAGGGGCAACCGCATTGGCTGGAAAGGCCAAGCCGATGGTTGGACCCTGCCGACGATCATCCGTCTCCAAGCAGGCAAGATCGTGTGGTCACATCGAGGAAGCCACGCTGGTGATCACCCAGACCTCTGTGGTCTGGCATGAGCACCACGATCATCGCGATCCACGGCAATGGTGGAGGGGCCTTCCGTTTCGCTCTGGTCCCCGAGCTCGTCCCGCCGGCAAGACTTCACCCCCTCACGTTGCCAGGCTTCCAAGGGCGAGTCTTGCCTGAGGGGCCGACCACGATCGACACCTTCACCAACGCGGTTCGCGACGCCATCGCTGGTGTTCGGGTTTCGGACCCAACCGGCAAGGTCGTGCTCCTCGGTCATGGCATCGGCGGTTCGATTGCCCTCGACGTCGTCGCCCACGACGCAGCGGTGGCCGACGGCTTGATCTTGTTGTCGCCGGTTGGTGTGAAACTCGACGAGCGGTGGTTCCCGAAGGTGATGTCGAAGCCTCCGATCAGAAAGGCTGCCAAGGCGATCATCAGTTCGCCGGTGATGCAGGCAACCGCAGGCCGCTTCCTGTTCAAGCCGGCACCCCGGCCCTTCGCCAAACGGTTCCTCGCCGAGTACGCCAACGCCGATGCATTCGAAGTGATGTTCGATCTCCTCAACGCCGACTGGTTCGACGGCCTTCCTCCGGTCGAAATTCCTGTCGCCATTGTCTGGGGCGGCAACGACCGGGTGCTCGACGTCAGCCACGTCGAGGCCTATGAAGCGGCCATTGCCGACACCCGACGGATCGTACGACAGGACTGGGGTCACTACCCGATGATCGAACAGCCAGAAGACTTCGCAACGGCCATCGCCGAGTGCGCACTCGAGCTCACATCGTGACCGAGCGAGCAGCGTGACATCAACCATCGCTCTCGGCGCCAACCAGGCCTCGAGGTTTGGTGTCGGCCCGAAAGCGGCGTTGCTCGATCGTGCCACCGGTGCCGGTCTGGCGGTTCCCGCTGGGTTCATCGTGCTCGACAGCACCTCATTCGATCGCACCTCACTCAGCGGTCAGATGGCAGACTTGCAAGGCCCGTTTGCGGTGCGTTCGGCCTTTTCTGCCGAGGATGGTGACCACGCCAGCATGGCCGGACGATTCGACAGCATGCTCGGCGTCGAAGCATCGGCCGTCGCCGATGCCGTCACTCTGGTGCGAGCATCAGCCAGCGTTCTCACCGCCGAAGAGGCTGCGTACACCCGGCTCGATGTGTTGGTCATGGAGCAAGTCGCCGCCGTCACCAGTGGCGTTGCCTTCACTGAGCAACAGTTCGAGGACGACCTGGTCAACGTGACCTCTGGCCTGGCCGATCGATTGGTCAGTGGAGAAGAGGCGGGCCGGCGTCTGACGCTGCCGAAACTCCGGAGATGGGAGCGGCCGAGCCAGGATCAGCCGCCGTGGGCTCGGCGGTTGTCTCGGTTGTTGGTCGAGGTTCGCCGCGAGTTCGGCAACGCCGATTGGGACATCGAATGGGCCGACGACGGCCAGACGTGTTGGCTGGTGCAGATCCGCCCGATCACCGCTGCTCCCCAGCGCAATGAAGCGTTCACGGTTGCCAACCACAAAGAGATCTTGCCCGAGCTGCCATCGACCCTGATGACCTCGATTGTCGAGGTCGGCTCACCTGAGCTGTTGTCGTTCTGGGCAAACGCTGACCCCACGCTGCCGGTGCATCGGCCCTTCATCGAAACGTTTCTTGGCCGGCCGTACCTGAACCTCTCCATGCTCACCGACCTGATGCGAGCCCTCGGTCTGCCCACGCGGCTCGTGACCGACTCGTACGGCGGAGAACCCGACGTCGATGTTGGGCTGAAGCCGTTGCGTCTGGTTGGGAAGGCCCCGACGTTGCTTCGGCTCGCCTGGTCCCAAGTGATTGCTGTGCGATCTGCTGATGCTGCGGGCCGCCGAGTCGAGAAAGCCATGCCAAATGGCGAGGGGTTCGGCCCGGCGCTTGATTGCTTTGTTGAGCAGTACGTCGGGCTCGTGGCTGAGATGAGCTCGCTGGCGTCCTCGTTGGCGCCACCGACAGCAATTCTCAAGTCGCTCGGGGCGCTCGACACACACCTGCTGCGACACCGCACTGCGGCAACCATGATGCTGGAACGGCTCGAGCCGGTCCGAGCAGCATTGTCGGAAGGGGCCGGCGAGGGCGACCGTGGCTTCGATCAGGCATGGTCGGCTTGGCTCGAACACCACGGCCATCGCGGCGTGTTCGAGAGTGATATCGCTCGGCCTCGTTTCCGTGATGACCCCACGCCGATCTTCGCTGCGGCTCGAGCCACGGGTCGACCATCCAGCGAAATCGCTGGCGGTGACCTACGCCGGCTGTTGACCTCACCGGTCTGGTTCGCAGTGAAACGGGCGATGACTGCGCGAGAGGACCTACGTGACCGATCGATGCGAGGCTTTGCCGCGAGCCGAGATCGACTTGTCGCCCTTGCCCAGCAAGCGGTGGCTGACGGCAAACTGCCCGAGGTCGAGGCGGTGTGGGAACTCACCCGGGATGAGCTGCGAACGATCGACGATGGTGCCTCGTTCGAGCAAGCCGAGATCGATCGGCGACGTAGCGTTCGAGCACAGTTGCTGAAGCGACGGTTGCCAGACACCGTGCGCCGGTTCGACGATCTCGATGCCCCGGCCTCGGCTTCGACGGCCACGTCCTTCACGGGCCTTTCGCTCACTCGGGGGACCGTGCGTGGGCGAGCATTGCGAGCGAGCGAACCACCGACGGAGCTACCGCCCGGGTTCGATCCAGCGTCGACGATTCTGGTGGCCCGCAGCGTCGACGCTGGCTGGGTGCCGATCTTCGGTCAGGTTGCCGGTGTGGCGGTCGAGATCGGCGGAGACTTGTCCCACGGATCGATCGTGCTGCGGGAGCTCGGTATTCCGGCTGCCACCAATCTGGGTGAGATCGGTGGGTCGATCACCACCGGCGACCGCGTCGAATTGCGAGCTGGCGCTGGCGTCCTCGAACGTCTCGATCACGAGCAAGGACCGGATGACGATGCCTGAGGGGCACGTTCTCCATCGAGCAGCCCGGCTGCAGGGCAAGCGATTCAACGGCAAGGTCGTCGAGATGTCGTCGCCGCAAGGCCGCTTTCGCGAAGGTGCTGACCGTCTGAATGGGCAGATGCTCGAGACCATCGAGGCCAAGGGCAAGCACCTGTTCTACCGGTTCGACTCGGGAGACGAACTGCACGTCCACCTGGGTCTGTTCGGCAAGTTCCGAGTGCAGAAGCTGCCAGCACCAGACGAGGAACCCCTGGCGGTGTCGCCGAACTGTCGTGTGCTGATGCACACCGACACCGATCGACTGCACCTCGCTGGACCCAATCAGTGCGAGGTACTCGAACCATGGGAGGCCGACGCGGTGAGAGCGCGACTCGGCCCCGATCCAATCCAGGCACCCGAGGACGGCGCTGACGACTTCTATGACCGGCTACAGCGCCGATCGATTCCCATTGGCAAGTCGATCATGGTGCAGGAGATCATCAGCGGGATCGGCAACATCTACCGATCCGAGCTGCTGTTCCAGATCGGCCTCGATCCGTGGATTCGGTCCAAGGACGTGCACCCCGAGACCGTCGCCCTGCTCTGGGACCAGTCGGTCCTCGAGCTGAAGGCTGGCGAGAAGATCGGGAAGATCATCACGACCGAACCAAGCGACTTTGGCAGAGAGAAGCGGCGAGATCTGAAGCGGGGTGAGCAGCTCTACGTCTACAAGCGGCACGGGCAGGAGTGCCGGCGCTGCGGCGACGAAGTCATCGCTCGTGACATCGATGGGCGAAACGTGTGGTGGTGCCCGACTTGTCAGCCCTCCTGATCGACCTCACTCGGTATCGAGAAGCCCGATCTCGAAGCGACCGAGTTCGTGGTCGACGATGCCGGCGTGCTCCAACTCGCCCAGTTCGCCAACGGTGTGGGTTGTCGAAGGGATGCCGAGATGTGTCTCTTCAGCGATCAGGCCCTTCACACCTCCAGCCATGACGTTGGCGAGCTCAGCGACGGTTCCATCAGCAGTTTCGAAGTCGATGTCAGCGAGCGGATCACCGAGCATGGCAGCGGCCAGGTGTAGGGCCTCGGCAACTTCCATGCGGACCACCATGGTCGTGGTGAACGGTCCGATGATGTCGATGGCGACCGACACGAGAAGACCGTCGGTCTCGAGCGTCGAGGCGTCCTGTGGGGGCACGAGCGGCGTGGTTGCGGCGAGTTCGTCGAGCATCTCGAGTGTGGTGTCGCAAACGTCGTCGATGGAGATCGTGATCATGGGGTGGTTCCTTTGCTGAAGAAGAAGGTGGAAGCGCCGACGCGCCGGGCCTCGTAGCCCTGGTCGATGCCGTGGGTCACTTCGCTCGCCCCGAGGACGAGGCATCCGCCAGGCACCAAGACTTCTTGACGCACTCTGGTCAAGATGTCGTGCTTGACTTCCCGCGAGAAGTAGATCAGGACGTTGCGAAGCAACACGATGTTCGACTTCGGGAGGGTTCGGAACGAGTCGAGCAGATTGTGCTGTTTCGCTTCGATCATCCCCCTGATCTCGCGCTTGGCCACCCAGTTGCGGCCTTGACTGTCGAAGTAGCGAGCGGCGTCGGCTGTCGGGAGGCCGCGGTTGACCTCGAAGCGGCTGTAGGTCCCGGCATTCGTCCGGTCGACCATTTCCTGCGAGAAGTCGGTCGAAACGATCCGTACCCGGCGCTGGCTCACCAGATCAGGAAAGTGATCAGTAAGGGTCATGGCCAGCGTGTACGACTCTTGCCCGCTCGAGCAAGCACCGTTCCAGATCGTCAAGCGTTCTGTCGGCGAGGCGATCAGGTCGGGTACCACGCCCTCGACGAGGCTTCGGAAGGGGTGTTGGTCTCGGAAGAACGAGGTCTCGTTCGTCGTCATTGCTTCGACAGCAGCATCTTCGATGTCGCGACGGCCGCGTTCGATCTGCGAAAGCACGTCCTCGATCGAAGCCAGCCCGAAACGGCCGACGAGCGGCTGCAAGCGGCTCTCGATGAGGTAGCCCTTGTCTCCGATGCGTACACCGATTCGACGTTCGACTCGTTGGGCGAATGCCGCAACTGCCCGGTCGCTGATGGAACTGGCTGTTGGTGGTGAGGCTGTTCCCGTGGTCATACAGCACCGACGGTTCGAGAGAATCGAAGTCGGGTGATCGCGGTGCCGATGTCGTCGATGGGAAGCACATCCGAGGCGTGTCCGTTGGTGGCGATGACGCCGGGCATTCCCCAGACCACGCTCGTTTCCTCGTCTTGCACGATCACCTGCGATCCGTTGGCGGCGATGGTTGCGGCACCGGTGGAACCGTCTCTACCGACTCCGGTGAGCATGACGGCAGCCAGTCGCGCTCCATAAACCTGGGCCGCAGACTCGAACAATGGTTCCACCGACGGGCGGCAGCCGTTGATGGGTGGTTCTTCATTGGTGACGGAGCGGACGCCGTGCACGGGGTGCCGTTCGAGACGGAGATGCTTGCCGCCGGGGGCGATGTAGCAGGTGCCGGCCTCCAGTCGTTGGCCGTGTTCTGCTTCGACAACGGTCGATGACACCTTGGTGTCGAGACGATCGGCAAGCGCCTTG
Organism: uncultured Acidimicrobiaceae bacterium; assembly: GCA_964351995.1. Lineage (GTDB taxonomy): Bacteria > Actinomycetota > Acidimicrobiia > Acidimicrobiales > SZUA-35 > SZUA-35. The sequence goes on from CAYGQE010000052.1 coordinate 13,159, forward strand.
GTGAAGACGGCTGGCATGTGCTGGACGACGATCAAGGGCACGGGTAAGGGTTGAGCGATCGAGCGAAGCACGGTTTCGAGCGCCACCGGACCTCCGGTGGAGGCACCGAGGACAACAGCGTCGATGGTGCTCGAAGCAGCCGTGGAGCGGACTGCCGTGGAGCGAGGTGCGTCGGTGGCCCGGCGGGCCGGATCCTGCCGGCTGCTGCCGTTTGACCATTCTGCTCGCCGTTGCGCTCGCATCTGCCGAATCTGGTGGGCCTGGCGAATTTTGGGGAACAGGTCCCTTCGAATCTGCTCGAATGCCTCCACAGCGTCATTCGAGCCTTGCGGTTTCGGGGCGTAGTCCTTGGCTCCGAGTGCGAGGGCTTCGAGTGTGGTTGCAGCTCCGGTTCGTGTCAGATTGCTGAACATGATGACCGGCAGTTCGGGGTCGATCTTGCGGATCTCGACCAGTGCCTCGACGCCGTTCATGATGGGCATCTCGACGTCGAGCACGACCACATCGGGCTTGACCGATGTCACCTTCTCGACTCCGCGACGGCCATCACTTGCTGTGCTCGCCAGTTCGAGGTCGGGCTCGGCTTCGATCAGTCGGCTCAGCAAGCTTCGGACGACAAGTGAGTCGTCAACGGCGAGAATTCGGATCTTGCCGGTCATGCGAGGCTCGCAATGTAGACACCCATGATTTCGAGTCGCTCGCGGATCATGGCTTCATCGACCGGCTTGAAGAGGTACTCGTCGATGCCGGCAAGCAAGGCACGGGCGACTCGTCGTGGGTCGGCCTCGCTGCTGATCATCAGAATCGGGAGGTGGGCGATCTCGTGGTCGGCCCGGACCGCTCGTGCCAGTTCCACTCCGTCCATCACCGGCATGTTCCAATCGGTGATGATGGCAACCGGAGGATCCGTCCGGTCAATGGAATCCAGTGCCTCCTTGCCGTCAGCGGCGGTCGACACCTCGAACCCCAGTGACGTGACCATCCGGGCGACGATCTTGCGGGCGACTCCTGCGTCATCGACGACAAGAATTCTCATGCGTTTGCTCCCTCGTTGTTGACGTTCTTTACCTGCAGTGCTCGTCGGACATCCAGAATCATGAGTAGTTCCTTCTCGAGCTTGTAGGCACCCAGGATGAGGTCCCTGGCGGGACCGCTGAGCGTTGCTGGTGGCGGTGCGAACTGCGAAGCGTCCACGGTCAACACATCGTCGACCTCATCGATCAAGAGGCTCACCGCTTCGCCTGCATGCCCGATGACGACATGGGTCTGACGAACGTCGTTGGCAACTGATTCGAGGCCGAGACGAGTGCGTAGATCGATGGTGGTGGCGATCTGCCCACGCAAATTGATGAGGCCCCTGACGGCGGCTTCGGCGTGGGGGACCCACGTGACGTCCGCTTGGTAGAGCACTTCTTGGACGTCGATGACGTCGATACCGATGTACAGATTCCCGAGTCGGAAGGTGCAGTACTGAAGGCCGTTGTCGTCATGATCGCTCATCGGGCCATCTCCATCTGGTTGGCGACGACATCGGTGATCCGGATGACATCGGTGATTCGGCCGCCGATCACAGCGGTTTCGAACGATTCGTTCTCGGACTGGACCAGGCGAGGTTCGGCAACGATGTCCAGGACGGAGCGGCAGGCAAGTCCCATGGTGAAGCCCTCGAAGGAGCACACCACGACGCTGACCGGTTGGTCGGCTTGGATCGCAGGTCCGCCGAGGCCGGTGACTGTTCCGAGTTCGACGATCGGCATCACCCCACCTCGGTATTGCACAACCGAACGGTGGGCAGAAGATTCGATGTCCTCGCTCGCAAACTCTTCGAGCCGGTCGACATCGGCAACGCGAACGGCTGCCCGTGCGTGACCATCCAGATCGATCAACAGCAGCGCCTCGTCGGACTTCTCGGTGACGATGAGGTCAGCCTTGTCGTGTTCTTCGTCCTTCGGCTTCTGGCCAGCCTGGGCTGCCTGCGCACCGGAAGCGAGACCGACCATGTCGAGAATGAGCGCCACGGTTCCGTCGCCCATGATGGTGGCGCCGGAGAACAGCGGGTTGTCCTTGATGTCTCGGCCCAAGGGTTTGACCACGATCTCCTCGGTGTCGCGGATCTCGTCGACGATGAGCCCGAACTCCCAGCCGTCGGCCTGGAGCACCACGATGTTGGTGATGCTTCGATCTTCGAGGGCGGGCAGTCCAATGGTCGCTCTGAGGTCCACCAGGGGCAGCAAGCGGCCGCGGTGGCGGTACACGTCGGCGCCGTGAACGCTCTCGATTCGCTCGACCTCCGACGCCGCTTCGATGCGGACGAGTTCCTGAAGACTGAGCTGGGGGATGGCGAAGCGGTTGCCGCCACAGGCCACGGTCAAGGCCGGGATGATGGCGAGCGTCAGCGGGATCTTGATGCGGAACGTCGTTCCTCTGCCTGCCTCGCTCGTGATCTCGACGGAGCCGCCGATGCGTTCGATGTTGGTGCGGACGACGTCCATGCCGACGCCGCGCCCCGATACGTTGCTGACGGTCGATGCGGTGGAGAAGCCAGCGGCGAAGATGAGGTTGACTGCTTCATTGTCGGTCAGCTTGCTGGCCACTTCCGGGGTGATGACGCCCTTTTCGACTGCCTTCTTCCGGATCACGGCGGCGTCGATGCCCGCCCCATCGTCGCTGATCTCGATGTTGACCTTGCCCCCCTCGTGGCTGGCACTCAACCGGAGCACGCCTTCGGGGTCTTTGCCGACCGCCATGCGCTTCTCGGGTGACTCGATGCCATGGTCGGCGGTGTTGCGAACCATGTGGGTGAGTGGGTCTTTGATCGCTTCGAGGATCTTACGATCGAGTTCGGTTTCCTTACCCCACAGCTCGAGCCGAATTTGCTTGTCGAACTGCTGTGAGAGGTCCCGAACGACCCGAGGTAGCTTGTTCCAGATCTGCCCGATGGGCTGCATACGAGTCTGCATGACGCCTTCCTGGAGCTCGGATGTGATCAGGTTGAGCCGCTGTGTCGGTGACTGGAACTCCGTTGTTGATGCTTCTGCGGCGAGTTGCAGAAGCTGGTTGCGAGTGAGCACGAGTTCGCCCACGAGGTTCATCAATGAGTCGAGCACGCCAACGTCGACACGAATGGTGGACTCGGCAGCGGTCCGTTGTTTGGTGGCTGCCTTTTCCACGTTCTCAGCGGTGGTCCGCTTCTCGTCGACGAGAATCTCGCCGATGACTCGCTCGTCTCCGAGGGACTGCTCGGTCGCTGCGATCTCCACGTCGGTGCGATCAGCGTCGCCCTCCTCCACGAGGATGTCGCCAATCCGTTTCGTTTCGGTGGCGGGAAGCTCTTCGACGGCCGGCGGTTGTTCTTCGGTTGCTGGTTCGGCGTGGGCGGCGGTCTCTTCGTCGACGGTGTCGTCGGCTGGGTCGAGATCGTCGGTGCTGCTGAGGCGTTCGAGCTTCGCGACGAGCTCTTCATCGTCGGGATCACCCTCGCCGCCGGTGTCTTCAAGCGTTTCCATGATCGAACGGATGGCGTCAATGGTGGCGAGAAGCGCATTGGCGATCTCACCGTTCATCTCCAGGACAGAGTCACGCATCAGGCTGAGGAGGTTCTCGGCGCGGTGGGCAATGCGTTCGAGACGGCCCAGCCCGAGGAAACCACACGTGCCTTTGATGGTGTGCAGAATGCGGAAGACCTCCGTCAGCACAGCAGCATCGTCTGGAGTCTCCTCCAGCAGTACCAAGTTCTGATCGAGCCGGTCGAGGCCCTCGTATGTTTCAACAAGGAACTCGGCCATCAGCTCGTCAACGACTTCAGACTCTTCCACGTCGTCCTTTCACCCCTTGGACAGCCCAAAGTGGTTTGCAGAGGCTCGGCGCGTCGCTGTGATGTGTGAGGGCGTTGCTTGGTGAGAAGCGAAGTTTCCGGCGCCCCCTTCTGATCTTCATGAGCTGCCCGAAACTCCAACGACGAGCGACCCGACACGGGTGCTGAAATCGAAGGAGCAGGCGCATGGAAGCGATCGAGTCAGACGGCACGAACGTCTACGCAGTGTCGACAGAGGGCAAGCCAAGCAGTCGTCGAGGCGGCGTCTCTTTGCGGATGTACTTGGCCTTGAGCCTTGGCCTCTTGCTTGTCGCCACGGGCATCGCTGGAGTGCTCGAATGGCGAAGCTCCACCGAACTGCATGATTCCATGTCTCAGATGGTCGGCAACGATGTCGAGGCAGAGATCCTGCTCCTGAACATCGATCGAGATGGCTATCAAGCGCAGCTTGCTCTCGAGCAGATGTCGTCCGCTTCGAGCGATGATGTCGCCGCCAGCCTGTACGAGGGCTACACAGGCAATCGCGACCAGACGCAGAGCCGATGGCTGACCTACCAGGAGGCCGCTCGAGGTGTCGGGGACGAGTTCGATCGTTGGCCCAGCTACGACGAGGCCCGCACCGCATGGGTCACCCACAGCGATGTGATCGCCGAGGAGATGCTCGATGGGCGTCGGAACGACGACCCGGCCTTGGTCGCCGAACTCGAGGTGTCTCGGACGCTGCACGATGCCTACCGAGACGTTCTCGACGGCATTGTCGAAGAGCTGTACGTCCCGCTCCACGCCGAGTACCTGATCGAAATCGATGACCGTGTCAGCGACACCCGTTCAGTCCTCCTCATGAACTTGGCCCTGACGACCCTTGCCGTCGGAGCTGTCGGGCTCTTGCTCAGCCGACGGATCCTGACGCCGATGAAACGGATGGTTGCTTCCGTTCGCCGAATGGCAGCTGGTGAAATCAAGGTCGACAACCTGAATCTCCAGCGTGGAGATGAGATCGGCGTTCTCGCCGACAGCCTCGACGACTTCACCGACATGCTGTCCCAAGTTGGGGCAACTGCGCAGGCCATTGCTGATGGTCGCGTGAAGCAGAGCACGGGTGACGAGAACATTCCCGGCGAGCTCGGTGCAGCCTTCACGTCGATGTCGTCCTCGGTCCGGACCATGGTCCTGGAGCTGGAAGAGTCTTCCTCACAGTTGGCGAACGCAGCTGAAGAGCTGACCGCAGTGTCGACCTCGATGGGCTCGAGCGCCGAGCGGACCTCGACACTGGCATCGTCAGCTTCGGCAACCGGTGAGCAGATCTCCGCCAGCGTGAGCTCGGTTGTGGGTGCCGTTGCCGAGATGGACTCGTCGATTCGCGAGGTCGCGACCAGCGCAACAGAAGCGTCGATGGTTGCAGCTGACGCCGTGGAGGTTGCCCGTCGAACATCTGATTCGATCGAGAAGCTGGGCGAGTCCAGCGAGGAGATCGGGAACGTGATCAAGGTCATCAACTCGATCGCAGAGCAGACCAACCTCTTGGCGTTGAACGCGACGATCGAAGCTGCACGAGCTGGTGAAGCCGGCAAGGGTTTCGCAGTGGTCGCCAGCGAAGTCAAGGAACTCGCCACGCAGACCAGCAGAGCGACCGAGGAGATCTCGTTGCGGATCGAGACCATCCAGAGCGACACGAAGGGTGCCGTCGAGGCCAACATCCAGATCGGCGAGACGATCGATCGGATCAACGAGATCTCCGGCACGATCGCTGCTGCGGTCGAACAGCAGTCGGTGACCACTCGCGAGATCAGCAGGAGCTTCGACGACGCAGCGAGCGGCACGGAGGCAATTGCCCGTGACTTCACCGACGTCGCCGCTGCTGCAGATCAGACTCGGCGATCGACCGACGAGACGCAGTCGTCCGCCGAAGGCCTTGCGAAGATGGCGGCGAGCTTGAAGCAGCTTGTCGGCAACTACACGTGATGCCGGGACAAGGAGCTGCTCAGACCGTCGAGGGGCACGGTGGCGACAACCCTCGATTCCGACTCCCTCTCGGGCGGGCGATCGATGATGAGCAGTTCGCTCAGCGACACAAGCTCATCGTCGCCATTCTGGCTGGGCACTTTCCCGTTCTCTTCCTGATCGGGGTCCTCGGCAACTTTGCGGCATGGCACGCAGCGCTCGAGTCTGCACCGGTGCTCGTGCTCGCCGGCTTTGCCTGGGTAGGACGGACGCGACTTCTCCAGACGCTGCCTTCGTGTCTGGGCTTGGTGTACGCCGCTTCGGCCTTGGTGCACTTCACCGGCGGTATCACCGAAGCGCACTTCCACTGGTTCGTGGTCTTGTCGCTCGCGTCGCTCTACGTCGACATTCGGCCGTTCGTGGCCGCGGTGGCGTACACCGCCGTGCACCACGTCGTGATGACCTCGTTCGATTCGACGTTGGTGTTCGAACACGAGCGGGGCCAGGAGAACCCCCTGGTGTGGACCGGCGTGCACGTTGTGTTCGTCGTGATGCTGATCGGCGCCATCGCCATCAACTGGGTGACGCTGGAACGTCAGGGGATCGTGACGGCCCAGCAAGCCGAAGCACTCGAGCGGCACCTTCGTGAACAGGAAGATGTTGCCGCTCTGCAGAGCCGGCTGGCCGCTGAACAGGCAGAACTCGCTCGGGCCAATGAGGTGCTGGTCCACGACGGCGAACGTGTTGTCGAAGCGCAGCAACGCAGGGCAGAAGCAGTGGCAGCGCAGTGCTCTGAGCTCGTTGCCACATCTGATGCCGTGCGGGCAACCGTTGGCGACACCGCTGAGGCGATCGAAGACATGAGTCAGTCCTTTGGCGCCGTTGACACGGTGATTCAAAACGTGGCGAACCTCGCTGGCCAAGCCGCAACTGCTGCGGACTCCACTCGAGAGAGCGTCCACGGCTTGACCGGCCGCAGCGCAGAGATCACCACCATGGTCGAGCTGATCACCGAGATCGCCGAGCGGACGAACATGCTCGCCCTCAACGCCACCATCGAGGCCGCACGCGCTGGCAGCGCAGGCAAGGGCTTTGCCGTGGTGGCGAGCGAGGTCAAGGAACTGGCGAGGAACACCTCAGAAGCCGCTGCTCGTATTGGTTCGATCACCCAACAGATCCGATCCGACATGGACACGTCCGAAGTGAACGTCGGCGAGGTGGCCGACATTCTCGGCTCGATCGCTGGTATCCAGCAGGATCTCGATCAACGGATGCGAACGCAGCGAGATCAGGTCGACCGAGTCAAGCGCAACGCCGGCCACGTCAGCACCACGATGGATGACGTGACGAAACGGATCGAGACGCTCAACACGACCGTGGCCGGCAACAAGAGCACCAGCTCCGGATCGGGCCCAGCCACCCTCGACGAAGCCCTGTCACTTGGACACCCCGAGATCTCGGCGAGGGTCTGATCTCGGCCATTGAGGGGGCGCGGTCACTTCAGCAGCGCTCGGACGGCTTCGAGGGTGTCCGCAGTGTCTGCTGACCGATCGTGGCGGTAGCCGCGGAGTCTTGCGAAGCGAAGGGCAACGCCTCCCGGATAGCGGGTTGAGCGTTGGGCCCCATCGAGCGCGATCTCGACGACGAGCGTTGGCTCCACCCAAACGGTGTGGCCCGTGCTGCTTCGATACGTCTCCAGATCGAGCAAGGCAGCGGTCTGCCATACGAGCGTCTCGTCGGTCATGCCTTTGAACGTTTTGCCGACCATGACTGGCGCGCCGGTGTCGGAATCAATTGCCCCGAGGTGCAGGTTCGACAGCCAGCCCTGCCGACGACCGTGCCCCCACTCTGCCGCCAACACCACGAGGTCGAGCGTGTGGACTGGCTTGACCTTCAACCACCCTTTGCCACGACGGCCCGCTTCGTAGACGCCGTCGACCGCCTTGACCATGACGCCTTCATGGCCGGCATCGACCGCAGCGGTCAGGTGCGTTTCGGCGTCGCCAGGGTCGTCGGTGAGCACCGATGGAATGCTGTGCGGTCCGACGAGGCGGTGCAGACGACGTCGTCGCTCTTCTAAGGCGGTGTCGAGCAACACGTCATCGTTCTCGAGCATCAGATCGAAGAAGAACGGCTGCAGTGGGCGGCCGCCATCCTGGCCGACCGCGCTGGCGGTGTCCTGAAAGGCAAGCGGTGCGCCATCGGCGTCGAGGCCGAGCACCTCGCCGTCGAGGACGAGTCGATCAGCATCAAACCCACGAACGATCTCGACCACGCCCGGAAGTCGCCCCGTGATGTCGTTCAGGTTGCGGGTGAAGACCCGAATGTCATCGCCGTGGCGGTGGACTTGGATACGGGCGCCGTCGAGCTTCCACTCCACTGACGCTCGTCCGATTGCATCGACGGCGGCAGATGCCGACGAAGCGGTGCTGGCCAGCATCGGCTCGATGGGCCGCAGGACGTCGAGTGTGACCGCTTCGAGGCCAGCGGCGCCATCAGTCAGTGCGATTGCAGCCGTCGACGCGAGATCGCCGCGCAACATCGTGGCTCGGCGCAACAGTGGCTTCTTGACCCCGGCGGCTGAGGCGATGCCGTCGCTGATCACACCGGCCAGCGCCCCTTGACGCACCTCGCCGACGAGGACCTGTCGGATGAAGCCGAGTTCGACTTCTGTTGCGCGGCACAACACCGAGGCCAAGAGGTCGGTACGGCGGGTGACCGAGCCCTCGCCAGAGATCGAGGCGACCATCGTGAGCATCTCATCGATGTCGCGAACCGTGAGCGACGGTTCAACGGCGGTTGAGAGGTCCAACGCGTCCACGGTTGCCCATCCAATCCCGATGCGACCCTGGCGCTGCCGGCCGAGCATGAGCCCAACGACCACTTCGACGTCTTGCGGCTCCACATGCGAGAACAGTTCGGAGAGTCGGGTGGTCTTGTCGCCCCGTTTCGATGTCGCAGCGACCTCGGCCGACGCTGAGGCCAGTACATGGAGCGGCGTTGATGGAAGCGGCTCTGAACTCATCGTGCAGAGTCTGGCCCACAGCGGCGTTTCGACCTACGGTTCGCCCTCATGATCTTGGAATCCATGGATGTCGATGCGGCGCACTTCGCGGCCAGAACCGGATGGGAAGCGAAACCGCAGGGCCTGTGCAAGGGCGACCTCTGCTTTCCGGCCCCGGATGCCACCAACGCGGACGGCACGCTCTCGATCGCTGCAGTCTCGGACCGTCTCGGCATGCCGCTTGTCACCGACGAGGCAACGGGCATCATGGCGCTTGGGCCCGAAAGCGGCGGAAACGCACTGTCGACGGTGGAGGTTCCCGACATCACGCTGCCTGACGTCGACGGCAATCCGTTCTCGTTGTCAGCGCTTCACGGCCGCAAGGTCTTGCTCGTTGCCTGGGCGTCGTGGTGAGGCTGTCGAACCAGCTTGCCAGGTTGGCAAGCATTGCATGAGCAGTTCGAGGCCGAAGGCCTCACCGTCGTGTCCGTTGCGCTCGACATCGACCCAGAGAAGGCACGTGAGTGGATCGATGCGGCACCTGCGTCGGAAGGAGCGAACCAGCACGTCGCTCTCGTCGACTCGGCCCACCTGATCGACGAACTCCTGGGCATCAACAACGTGCCGATGGCGGTGTGGATCAACGAAGAGGGTCAGCTGGTTCGGCCAGCGGAGAGCGCGTCGATCATCGAGAGCCCCCTTCGCAAGATGGAGGTCAGTAGCGACCTTCCCGAGCGGATGCAGGTTGCGCTGACCGAGATCAAGAAGATGCCCGAAACGGCCAATGAGTACCGAGCGGCGATCGAGGACTGGGTCGCCAACGGAAGCGACAGTCGTTTTTCACTGACCGCCGACGAGGTCATTGCTGGGTCTCAGCCCCGGCCACGCGAGCACGCGGAAGCTGCTGCATGCTTCGAGCTCGGACAGCACCTCTATCGCACCGCGGGGGACAAAGAGTTGGCCCGGCCTTGGTGGAAGCGGGCCCACGCGCTCGACCGTACGAACTGGACCTACAAGCGCCAGGCCTGGACCCTCGACAGCACGCCGGAAGGCGAGGCATCAGACATGAGCCAAGAAGTGGGGGACACCTACGGGACTTCCTGGCTCGATGAGGTGCTGGCCACCGGTGGTGGAGCAAACTACGGCATCACGCCCCAGCTCTGAACCAGAAATGAGAACTCATGCCCCAACTCGCTGATGCTTCGGTCGTCGTACTCGGCGCCACTGGCGGGTTGGGGTCGCAGATCGCCGCCCTGGCCGCCGAGCGAGGAGCGAAGCTCACGCTCGTGAGCCGCGATGCTGATCGGCTCGCCGGGCTGTCAGTTGTCGGCACATCGGTCATTGCCGACCTTCGAGTGCCAGAGTCGGCGGGTGCGGTGATCGACGCGGCGGTTGCCGCTCACGGGAAGGTCGATGTGGTGGTCAACGCCACCGGTGTTGTCGCGTTCGGGGCAGTCGAAGATCTCGACATCGACGTGTTGGAAGAGTTGTTCCTCACGAACACGTTCATCCCGTTCTTCGTCGCGAAAGCGGCGCTCGAACGGATCGAGGATGGGGGGATGATCGTCAACATCTCTGGCGTGATCGCCGAGCAGAACCTGCCCGGGATGGCGGCCTACGGGGCCTCCAAGGCAGCCCT
>CAYGQE010000052.1:23656-36156 GCA_964351995.1 uncultured Acidimicrobiaceae bacterium
GAGCAGTTGGCGCAGGTGCCGATGAGGTCGATGCGGTGGTGTGTGCCAGCGAAACCCCTGGCTTCGGCGGCGGCCGCCAGCTCGTCATGAAGCTGGGTCTCGAGATCTGCGCTGAGGCCCATGTCCAACACGGTGCCGCACTCGGTGCACACCAGATGGTGATGGTGACTGCCCGTGATGTCTTCGGTCAGTTCGAAATGGGCATGGTTCTCGCTCGTGACGATTCGATGGACCACGTCGGCCGCTTCGAGAATGGCGAGGTTGCGGTACGCCGAGCTCTGGGCCAGGCCAGGAGCGTTGCCCAGGAGCTCCACGATGGTTTGTGGGTCTGCTTCGCCGTGCAACGCCTCGACGATTTGTCGTCGGCTGCGGGTGTACCGCTGGCTGCTCGCTCGCAGTCGCTGCAGGGCGGCATCGTGGACGGCTGCGATGCTGAGTCGCTCACCTGTGTGCCCGTCGTGAGAGTGGCTCTCGCCAATCTGATCGTGCCCGCTGATCTCCTGCATGATCCCGGCAGGGTATAGGATTGGGAACCGTTGGGAACAGCCCAAGCATCAATCAGAGATTTCGGGGAACACTTCCCCGATTCAGTACGTTAAACCCAACAAGTGCCGGGAGTCCCGGTGCCAAGTCCCTCAAGACTCCGCAAAGAAAGACGTGCGTCCATGGCGTATTACGAACAACCCACGATGACTCCGGTCATCAATGCCCCTGAGGAAGAGCGAGCCGCTTTCCTGGTTCGCGTCTACCAGCACCTCGGTCTTGCCGTCGGTGCGTTCATTGTTTTCGAAGTCGTGCTCTTCATGAGCGGCATCGCCGGTGCGATGTACGACTTCTTCGCACGCTCGGGCGGAGCGGCCTGGTTGATCCTTCTCGGTGGCTTCATGGTCGCTCAGTGGTTCGCTTCCAACTCGGTCAACAAGCTCGACAACCCGGGCGCTCAGTACGCCGGCTTGTTTGGCACCGCAGCAGCGCAGTCGTTCATCTTCGCTCCGTTCCTGTACTACGTGTTCAACGTGAACCCCGACGGTGGCAGCGACGTCTGGGCCGCAGCGGTCGTCACCGGCATCATGTTCGCTGCGCTCACCGTGGTGGCCTTCGTCACCCGGCGTGATCTCAGCTTCTTGCGTCCGATCGTCATGTGGGGCTTCATCGCCGCCATGGGCCTGATCCTCGTCAGCCTGCTCTTCGGTATGCAGCTCGGCTTGCTGTTCAGTGTCGCCATGGTGGCTCTGTCCGGTGCAGCGATCCTCTACCAGACCCAGGACATCGTCCGTCGCTACCCGGCGTGGGCCCACGTGGGTGCCGCCGTTGCGCTGTTCGGTTCCTTGATGACGATGTTCTGGTACATCCTTCGCATCTTCTCGAACCGCTGATCGCCACAGCATCTTCTTCGGACTCAGCGCCAGGCGGCTACCGCCTGGCGCTTTCCGCGTACCTGATCTGGGGGTTGTCCCCGCTGTTCTGGAAGTTGCTCGACGTCCCAGCGTTGCAACTCACTGCCCACCGGTTCTGGCAAGTGTTGGCGCTTGGTACCGCTGTCCTGTGGTTCCGTGAGCGTCGATCGCTTCGCTCACTGCTGACCGATCGACGGGTCGTCACCATGCACGTCGTTGCTGGGCTCCTGCTTTCGGTCAATTGGCTGGTTTATGTCTATGCCGTGGCCACCGATCGAGTGGTCGATTCGAGCCTCGGCTACTTCATCAATCCGTTGCTGTCGGTGGCCATCGGTGTCGCCATTGGTGAACGCCTGACGCCGCTGCGATGGCTCGCCGTGGGTGCTGCGGCGATCGGCGTGGGGATTCTGACGGTCGACGCCGGAACGCTGCCGTGGATCTCGCTCGTGTTGGCCGCGACATTCGCCGTGTATGGCCTCATCAAGAAGCTCTCGCCCCGAGACTCGCTGGGTGGCATCACCACGGAAATGGTGTTCGTGACACCGTTTGCCGTTGGCTACTTGTTCTGGTTGACCGCCATCGGGGACGTGCAAACCGGGGGAGCGGTGTCGAGTGTGGCTCTGCTTGGTCTCGGAGCCATCACGATCACGCCCCTGGTGCTGTTCGGCGCTGCGGCCAAACGCATACCCTTGTGGACGATTGGTCTGTTGCAGTTCTTGGCGCCGTCGTTGCAGTTCCTGCTCGGCGTGTTTGCCTTCGGCGAATCTCTGGGTGCGCTTCGCTTGGCTGGATTCGCGGTGATCTGGTTTGGCTTGGCGATCTTCGCCTACGACACGCTTCAGCGCCGGCCCGGTCGTGGTGTGGGCACAGCCTCAGCGGTAGTCGTAGAACCCGCGACTCGACTTGCGGCCGAGTAGTCCAGCTTCGACCATCCGGGCGAGCAGGGGCGGTGGAGCGTAGAGCTGCTCGCGGAACTCCTCGTAGAGCGAGTCGGCCACCGCCATCGTGGTGTCGAGACCGATGAGGTCGGCCAGCGCAAGTGGGCCCATCGGGTGAGCGCAACCAGTGACCATGCCCTGGTCGATGTCTTCTTTGCTGGCAAAGCCAGATTCGAACATGCGGATGGCCGACAGGATGTACGGGATCAGCAGGGCATTGACGATGAAGCCAGCTCGGTCTTGTGAGTTGACCACGCGCTTGCCGAGTTGATTGGCAGCGTAGGCGGTGGCCCGCTCCTGCGTTTCGTCTGAGGTGTACAGCGAGGTGACGAGTTCGACGAGGTGCAACACCGGCACGGGATTGAAGAAGTGGATACCGATGACGTTTTCAGGACGCCGTGTGGCCATGGCCAGCTTCATGATTGGAATCGATGATGTGTTCGAGGCGAACACGGCGTCATCGGCTTCGACGATTTCGTCGAGCTTCCGGAACAGCGAGGTCTTGGCATTCTCGTTCTCGATGATGGCCTCGATCACGAGGTCGCGATCGGCCAAATCGGCGATCTTCGAGGTGAAGTGCAGGCGGTCGAGCGTGGCCACCTCGTCAGAAGTTTCGAGCTTGCCGGCCTTCACTGCGCGACCGAGCGACTTCTCGATGCGAGCCCGGCCAGCGGATGCTGCCTCTTCAGAAGCTTCGACGACGATCACATCTGTGCCCGCTCGCGCCGAGACCTCGGCGATACCCGAACCCATCAGGCCGGCGCCGATGACGCCCACTCGTTCGAAACCGCCCGGCTTGGAATCCGCTGTTGTCACTGCTGCGTCAGACATACCCGGCAGTCTGCCCGAACGGTACGGTTTCGGCCATGACCCCCGAGGAGTTTCGCGTCGCCGGCCACCAGCTCATCGATTGGATCGCCGACTACCGCAGCGGTGTGGACGAGCGGCCGGTCAAGGCACAGATCAAGCCGGGTGACGTGAAGCGTGCGCTGCCCGCCGCGCCACCCAAGGGCGTGGTCGGCATCGAAGCGCTGCTCGCTGATCTCGACGACATCGTCGTGCCTGGAACCTTCATGGCCCAACACCCCATGCATTTCGGTTGGTTCCCATCAAACGCAGCACTCAGCTCAGTGCTCGGCGACATCGCGTCGTCGGGCCTTGGCGGTCTCGGTATCTCGTGGGAGAGCTGTCCATCACTGACCGAAGTCGAAGAAGTCGTGTGCGACTGGATGCGACAGCTGACCGGGCTTTCCGATGCCTGGAGCGGTGCGATCAACGACACCGCAAGTACGTCCACGCTCACTGGCCTCCTCGTCGCCAGGGAGCGAGCCACTGCTCTGTCACAGAACTCGGCCGGATTGCAGGCAATGGCCAAGCCGCTCGTGGTGTACGCCACAGAACAGGCGCACTCGTCGGTGGCCAAAGCAGCGCTGCTGGCTGGCTTTGGCTGGAACAACATCCGGATGGTTGCCACCGACCCCGCCACGTACGCCATGGATCCATCCGCATTGGCTGAGGCCATCGCCCAGGATCTCGCCGCCGATTGCTTGCCCGTTGCCGTGATCGCAACCACGGGATCAACTGGAGTCACCGCCATGGACTCCGTCGGAGCGATCGTCGAAGTGGCTGAGGCCAACAACGTCTGGGTCCATCTCGATGCCGCCATGGCTGGCTCTGCCATGTTGCTCCCCGAGTGCCGGCATCTCTGGGACGGCGTCGAGGGCGCGGACTCGATCAGTTGGAACCCTCACAAGTGGATGGGCACCATTCTCGACTGCTCGCTCTTCTACATCCGCGACGTCGAGCTGTTGAATCGTGTGATGTCGACCAACCCGGCCTACCTCCAGTCGGCCGAGGACGGTGAAGTCACGCAATACCGTGACTGGGGCATTCCGCTCGGTCGGCGCTTCCGGGCAATGAAGCTCTGGTTCCATCTTCGTCTCGACGGCATCGAGCTCATCCAGGAACGGCTGCGTCGGGATCTCGCCAACGCACGATGGTTTAGTCACATGGTGTCCGCCGCTGGTGCACCGTGGAGCGTCGTTGCCCCCGTGCAGCTACAGACGGTCTGCGTGAGACACACGCCGGTGGTCGGCGGCACGACGCTCAGCGGCGCCGAGCTCGACGCTCACACACAACAGTGGATCCAGACCCTCAATGAGTCCGGATCCACCTTCTTGTCGGGTGCCGTGCTCGACGGCCGCTGGATGGCTCGAGTCTCGATCGGTGTGGAGTCGACCGAGCGTCATCACCTCGAAGCGCTGTGGCGACTCATGAACGAGGCGGTTGCCTCGAGCGTCTTGCCGAGGGATGAAGGAGCTAGTTGAGTTCGTTGGGAGCCAGCACGATTGGTTCCCCAACCGAGCACGCTCGCAGGTACTGATCGCACAGCAGTTCGATCTGCTGGGAAACGTCGACCGCTTCGGCTGGCGAACTCGCTCCAACAACGAGGCCGTTGTTGGCCAACAGACACGCTCGACGACCGCTCATTGCTTCCAAAGCATTCTGAGCGAGCGCAAGAGTGCCGCTCGGAGCGAATCGAGCGCAGGTGATCTCGCCACCTGCGAGGCTCTGGACCAACTGGTGGACAACAGGAAGCGGGCGTCGAAGCATGGCCAGAGCGGTGGCGGCAGGCGAATGCAGGCGGATGACGGTGTGGAGATCCGGTCGCTCAGCGAGCAAGGCCAGGTGGATCCTCCAATCCGACGCCGGGAGGAGTTTGCCATCGGCCTCGCCACTGTCGTGAACGTAGGAGATGTCGTCGGCGGTCATGCCCTTGTCGGGGTGAATCGCTGGCGTGATCAACATGCCTTCGTGGTGTCGGCTGCTGATGCTCACCGCATCCCCGGACGACATACGTCGATCAGAGGTGCTGATGAGTGCCGAGATCAGCGCGAGACGAGGAGAGGTGTCGTATGCGGTGCTCATGAGGAGAACGAGTCTGGGGGGAGATGCTGCTGAACAGACGGCTGATGATCGGAAAACCCCGATCGGATCGCCGCATGCAAGCTCGCCTGATGGGTGCCCGATGTGAACAACGCATCGACGGCGTTGTGCTGGAGTTGCTCGACTTCGGCGAGTGAGAAGTCGAAGGCCTTGGCCGTCGCCGCGACCTCCGACGACAAGCTCACACCGGACATCAGGCGGTTGTCGGTATTGACCGTGGCTTGGATGCCAGCCCGAAGGAATGGTCCGACAGGGTGATCGGCGAGTGTGGGCACTGCGCCGATTTGCACGTTGCAACTGGGGCAGAGCTCGAGTGGGATCTGGCGATCACGAACCGTGGTCGCCAATGGCCCGAGCTCCAGGGTTCCGTCATCGTTGCGGATGCAGTCTTCGATCAGTCGAACACCATGGCCGACTCGCTGGGCGCCGAACTCGATGGCGCCGGCGATCAGCTCGAGACCGGGAGGCTCCGAGGCATGGATGGTGATGTTGATCGGGCGAGCGATCTCGAGTGCTGCTGCATGGTTGGACGGAGGAAATCCGGTCTCCGCACCTGCCAGGTCGAAAGCCACGACGCCACCAGCCTGGTCCGTCGTGCGCTCGAACCAGCGCACCGCAGCCTCAGCCACTTCGACCGAACGATCCTCGGTCCGCATGGCGCATACGATGGTCTTGACCGTGATCTCGGCGTCGCTCGAAGCAAAGCCGGCAACAACTGCTTCGATTGCAGCATCCAGACTGCCACTACCTGGATGCAGCTCGGGAGCGAAGCGGACCTCGGCGTGGATCACACCGTCGGCGGCGAGGTCATCGGCAGCTTCCCGAGCGACTCGGTGCAGTGAATCGGCGGACTGCAGAAGCGGCACGGTGTGCCCGAAGGTCTCCAAGTACTGAAGGATGTCCTTTGCATCGGCGCCACGCCGGAAGTAGGCGACGAGCTCGTCTTCGTCTGTGCTCGGCAGTGCATGGCCGATCTGGTCGGCGAGCTGCAGGATGGTTGAAGGTCGCATCCCGCCATCGAGGTGATCATGCAGGAGGATCTTCGGCAGCGCCCGCGCCTCGGCCAGTTTCACTAGTTGTCGCCCCTTCGGAACGGCAACCCCGCAGCCGCCGGTGGCTTGAGGTTCTGGCTGGCGAATACGAGAACGATCAGCACCAATGCGTATGGCATCGTGTTCGGGACCCAAGGTGCTGCCCGTTCGGTGGCCAGGTACCAAGCCAGAATGATGAGCCCCATGATCAGGGCAAGCACGGCGTTGGTGCGGCTGCTGTTCCCGCCAAGGCTCTTGACCGCATTGGTGTAGGCCTCAGTCGGGCTGGTCGCTCCGTCTTCAGCAGTGTTCGCGGGACGAGTCGACGGCCGGCCGGCCCGGGCCGACACAAAGGCATAGGCAAGCAGCACGATGGCGACGAGCAACAGCAGAGCACGGGTACCGACACCGGAACCAGTGGCATCGAAGTCGTTCAGCGACAGGGCAAACGGGTAGCCGAACAGCATTGCCCCGGCCAAGATGCCGCCGGCTCGCCAGTTGCCGAAGATCAAGGCGGCGAGGCCGATGAAGCCCCGGCCCTGTGTTTGTCCGCCGCGGTAGAGCCCGGTCAGCTCGATCACGATGAAGGCGCCGGCAAGACCAGCAAGGGCGCCGCTGAGCACGACACCGAGGTACTTGTGGAAATACACGTTCACGCCGAGAGAGGCGCCAGCGCTTGGGTTCTCGCCACAGATCCGCATGCGGAGACCGATCTTGGTCTTGAACAGGAACCAGGCCGAGGCAGGTACCAGCAACAGCCCGATCAACGTGAACCACTTCAAGTCGGTCACGAAGCCCTCGAGCACGCTGGCGATGTCAGACAGGAAGAACACGTCCCAGTCCGACACTGCCCCGAAGGCATCGGACAGGACGGGCACGGTGAAGTCGCCGAGCCCGTCGAGGCCTGACGGGCTCTGGGAGATCGAGCCGCCACGCTGGGGGAAGAAGCGGTCGGAAAGGAATCGAGTGAGGCCGGGAGCAAGGATGTTGATGGCGACGCCAGAAATGATGTGGTCGACACCGAACTGGACCGTCGACACAGCGTGGAGGAGCCCCCCGAGTGCGCCACCGATCATGCCGGCAACGAGGCCGCCCCACGGGCCGAGCTCGATGGCTCCCATGGCACCGCACCAGGTGCCGAGGACCATCATTCCTTCGAGGCCGATGTTGACGACGCCGACCCGCTCGGAGAACAGACCGCCGAGCCCAGCGAGCAGGATCGGCATCGACCAGCGCAGCATGCCGCTGGAGGCGTTGGCGGTGGTGAGCAGTTCGGTGCCGCTGACGCTCTGCACGACCGAGAGAAGCAGTACACCACCGGCAGCGATGGCAGCCCAGCGGAACCAAGCAGGAAGACCGTTCCAAGTGTCGAGCGTGGACTTGTTGGTCGTTGTGGAGGTCATGCTCCGGCCCCCTCGGTGGCGAGTGCGGCTCGGCGAACTTCGTCAGCCTGACGTTTGCGGTTGACCACTTCGTAAGCGATCACCGCGGTGAGCAGAATCGTGGCTTGCATGATCACAACGATCTCAGGTGAGGCTGTCTTTGTGACTTGAAGGGGAGCTGAGCTGGTGTCGAGGAAGCCGAACAGCAGCGCAGCACCTGCCATGCCGCCTGCAGAGTTGCGGCCGAGTAGGGCGATGGCGATCCCGGCAAAGCCGAGGCCTTGGGTGAAGCCCTGGTCGTAGGAGTGGTTGGTCGAGAGGATCTGAGGCATGCCGATGAGGCCGGCAACCGCCCCCGAGAGCAGCATCGAGTAGAGGATCATCTTCTTCGGTGGAACGCCACCGACCCGAGCGGCGGTGGGGTTCATGCCGCTCGAGCGCAGGTCGAATCCGAACCGGCTGCGGTTCACCATGACGGTGTAGCCAACGCCGAGAAGAATGGCGACGAGGAACATCCCGCTCAGCTTCCGGCCCTTCAGGATCTCCCGTGTGAAGACCTCGAGCCAGCCGTTGAGATCGGGCAGCCAGCCGGACTCGGCGATCTCGGTGGTGCCCTGGTTGGGGTCGGTGGGGTCGTCGATGGCGAAGGGGAGCGTGGCGGCGATGATGCCGCCGGTGGCGATGAAGTTCAGCATGATCGTCGAGATCACTTCGTTCACGCCTCGGGTCACCTTCAACAGGCCAGCGAGACCAGCCCACAGACCGCCGACAACCACGGCGGTCATCATGATGATCGCGATGTGGATGGGGCCTGGTGCAGTGAATTGTGCCCCAACCCAAGCAGCGGCAAAGGCCGAGAGCACGTACTGCCCTTCTACGCCGATGTTGAACAGGTTCATCTTGAAACCAATGGCAACCGCCACCGCGGCGATGTAGAGCGGGGTCGCTCGGTTCAAGATGTCGATCATGGTCTCGAGCTGTGAAGCGGTCGAGAGCATCTCGGAGTACGTGTCGATCCAGCTGCTGCCGGCGAGCCAGAGCACGACCGACGACACGAAGAGAGCAAAAACGCCGGCGAGAGCGGGTGCCGCAAGCGACAGACCGATGCGGCGGAGGAGCGGGCTGTTCATCAGTTCGTTCCTGTGTTGGATTGATCGAGGGTGTTGGATTGATCGAGGGTGTTGGATTGATCGAGCGCCGCCCCGGTCATGTAGCTGCCGAGCAGGCGGGGAGTGATCTCGGCCGGGTCGAGCTGGGCGACGAGCTTGCCGTGGAACATCACCACGATCGTGTCGGACAACCCGATGAGCTCATCGAGGTCGGCGGAGATGAGCAGCGTGGCCAGTCCGTTGGCTCGCGCTTCTCGGATCTGATTCCACACATCGGCCTGGGCGCCCACGTCGATGCCGCGTGTGGGATGAGCGGCGATCAAGACGTCAGGGTGGGCCGACATCTCTCGGCCGATGATCAGCTTTTGTTGGTTGCCCCCGGACAGGGCCCGGGCGGTGACATCGACGTTGGGGCTGCGAACGTCGAACTCGCCCCGAATGGCCTCGGTCTGTTGCCGGGCTCCCTTGCGATCGATCCACATCCCTTTGGCGTACGGAGCCGAGGTCTGGTGACCGAGTGCTGCGTTCTCCCAGAGCGGTGCATCGAGGAGTAAACCCTCTCGGTGTCGATCCTGGGGGACGTACCCGAGACCGCCCTCCCGGCGGTCGCGAACCGACACATGTGTCACGTCGTTACCGAGCAACGAGATGCGGCCGGCAGCGATGTCGGCGGTGCCGATGATCGCATCGACCAGTTCGGTCTGTCCGTTGCCCTCGATCCCGGCGATGCCGACGATCTCTCCCTTGTGAACCGAGACATTGACGTGGTCGACCGCTGGTCGACCGTCCGCCCCCATCACCGTGAGGTCGGTGACGGTCAGCCCAGGAACGTCGGTGACGGTGGAGTCTGAGGTGTCAGGGGTGGGGAGTTCGCTGCCGACCATCAATTCCGCAAGATCTCCAGCAGTGACGTCGGCCGCGTTGACTGTGTCGATGGTCTTTCCTCGGCGGATGACCGTGATGCGGTCGGCGATCTCCAGCACTTCCTGCAACTTGTGGTCGATGAAGATGATGGTGGCGCCACCAGCTTTGAGTTCGCGAAGGTTGTTGAACAACTCCTCGACTTCTTGGGGCACCAGTACCGCTGTTGGCTCGTCGAGAATCAGGATCTGCGCACCGCGGTAGAGGACCTTGATGATCTCGACGCGCTGCTGCTCGCCGACCTCGAGGGATTCGACGAGATCGTTCGGGTCGACAGCGAGTCCGTAGGCGGCGCCGACCTCACGCAAGTGAGTCTCAGCCCCATCGAAGTCGATGCGGCCACCAGACAAGGTCGGCTCTGACCCGAGGATGACGTTCTCGAGCACGGTCAGCTGGTTCGCGAGCATGAAGTGCTGGTGGACCATGCCGATGCCGCGTTCGATGGCGTCGGTGGGGGAGCCGAACTCGACAACCTCACCAGACACCTTCATCACGCCTTCGTCAGCAGATTGCATGCCGTAGAGGATCTTCATCAGCGTGGACTTGCCAGCGCCGTTCTCGCCGCAGATGGCGTGGATCTCGCCCTGTTCCACCGTCAGGTTGATGTTGTCGTTGGCAATGACCCCGGGAAAACGTTTCGTGATCCCGGTCAACTCGATTGCAGCACTCACACAGCCTCCAAAACGAACGAGCGGGACCGGACCGTAGTCCGATCCCGCTCGGGAATCACTTGCAGGTTGTTACAGCAAGATCAAGAGATCCAGCGAAGCTGCATCACGGTGCGGTCGGCACCACGATCTCGCCGGACACGATCTGTGCCTTGAAGGCTTCGAGCTGATCGGTGATGTCATCGATATAGCCACCGGAGGTGGAGTAGCCGACGCCGTCAGTGCTGAGGTCGTAGACCACGTTGCCGGCGGTGAAGGCACCATTGGCGTGAGCGGTGGTGATCTCGTACACGGCGTTGTCGACACGCTTGAGCATCGAGGTGAGGATGTACGGCTGTGCCTCTTCACCAGCGGTGAAGAACTGGTCGGAGTCAACACCGATGGCCCAGACCTGCGAGCCAGTGGATTCGCTCTGCTCAGCGGCAGCCTCGAAGAGTCCGGCGCCGGAGCCACCAGCAGCGTGGTAGATGATGTCCGCACCCTGGTCGTACATGTTCAGGGCGATTTCACGGGCCCGGTCGCCGGCGAAGAAGCCGTCGAAGTCGGGAGCCTGGGTGATGTACTGCGGGATGACGACGATGTCGGGGTTGACTGCCTGAGCACCAGCAGTGAAGCCAGCCTCGAACTTCTCGATCAGACCAAAGCCGCCGACGCCGCCGATGAAGCCGAGCGTGCCGGTTTCGCTCTTGAGAGCCGCAGCGGCGCCAACGAGGAACGAGCCCTGCTCTTCAGCGAAGGTCAGACCAGCGATGTTCTCGCCGAGTGGCGCCGGGCCACCTTCTGCTTCGAAGTCGAGCATGGCATCGTCGATGACAGCGAAGTTGACATCGGGGTTCTCGGCAGCGACAGCAACGACGTCACCGGCGAAGAGGAACCCGACGGCGACGACGAGCGTGCTGCTGTCAGCCTGGAGCTGCAGGAGTTGTGCACGGTCGGAACCGTCAGCGTTCGGCTCAGCGTCAGAGACGGTGATACCGAGGTCTTCGATGGCACGATCAGCACCAGCGGCAGCCGAGTCGTTGAACGACTGGTCGCCACGACCACCGATGTCGAAGGTGAGGCCCATGTTGAAGCTGTGCGGACCGTCTTCCATGGCCTCGTCGTCCATGGCGTCGTCAGACTCTTCCATGGCATCGTCTTCCATGGCGTCGTCTTCAGACTCTTCCATGGCGTCGTCTTCGGTGGTCTCGTCTGTGGTTTCCTCGGACGAGTCGGTGCCGGCTTCGGTCTCTGCAGCGTCGCTTCCGCATGCGGCCGCCACGAGGGCGAACGATGCAAGAAGGGCGAGCAGTAGCCGCCATGAATTCTTCATGGGTCTCTCTCCTTTGCCCGCACACAGACCATCTGATAGCGGGAACTCCGAGAGGCTAACCCGGGTGCTGGGGGGTTCTGCTCGCGTGGTCACACCGTTGTCATCTGTTGTTCACAGTTGGCAGGATGCTCGGATGGGTTGGCAAGATGCTCGGATGGCCGCCCCTGCAGACTTCGTTCCCAAAATGATCGCCTCCGACATCGATGGGACGATGCTTCGTCCCGACGGTACGTTGTCGCCTCGGGTGCGCAAGGCGCTGCACGATGCCGCTGACGCAGAAATCCACGTCGTGCCGGCGACCGGCCGTCCTGAGATGGTGGCCGCTGACATCATCGACGCCCTCGGACTCTCTGACTATTGGGTCTTTGCCAACGGTGCCATGACCCGAAACTTGACGACGAACGAGACGATCCGGGGCTACTGGATGGACCCGACGGTGGCGCAGGGGCTGGTGGTCGAGATGCGGGCGGCGTTCCCAGGCGCCGGCTTCGCCGTCGAGCTCGAATTCGGTATGGCGTATGAGGCCGGGTTCGAGAAGATCGTTCCAATGACACCGCCGGTCGGCCCGATTGACGACATCCTCGACGGCTTCATCTCGGCCGATGGCTCGTCGCCACGGGTGCAGAAGATCCTGGTGTTCGACACATCGCAAGCTGTCGAGGATCTTCACGACGCCGTCAGCGGGTCCCTCGGTGATCACGGCGTTGCGTCGTACTCCGGCCTGCAGTTCATCGAGGTGGCGGCCAGCTTGGTCACCAAGGCGCTTGCGCTCGATGCCCTATGCGTGGATCTCGGT
>CAYGQE010000053.1:0-11098 GCA_964351995.1 uncultured Acidimicrobiaceae bacterium
GGTGGTGCGGGTGGTGCCGGGGGAGCGGTTGGTGCCGGGGGAGCGGTTGGAGGAGTCGCTGGGGGTCTGAACAGAGCATTGCTCGGCGGCAGCGGCGACGTGGGCGGTGTGATCGATGCGACGGTCGAGTGGTCGTCTTCTTCGATCTCCATGCCGGCTCTCTGAGTCACCAGCAGTTTGATGCGGGCCGCCTCCGCTTCGGCGAGGCCGGGAATCGTGATGTTCGGGCCGGCCGAGCTGATCTGAAGCGTCGCCAGCCCCAAGGCCCGCTCGATGGCCCCGCGGTTGACCCGCACGTGCTGCACCCGGGCGAAGGGCAGCGATTCAACCCGATGGCTGATCACCCCACTGCGCATGGAGATGTCGTGTTCGCGTACCTGGTAGGCGAGTCGACGAACCTCCAACACCCGAATCACGACCGAGAGAGCGATGAGCAACAGGATCCCGCCGGTGATTGCGGCCACGACGAGGGTCTCGTCGGACTGCCACGCGCCGACGGATCCGCCGACGAGGACGACCGTGGCGGTGATGGCGGTACCGACGAGTGATGCGCGCAAGTACCGAGGATCGACCGACACGAAGGCGTCGTCGGTCAGCTGAGGAATCTCGTCGATCGGGATCGGTTCGTTGGTGAACGGTGCGGGCACGCACCGTTTGTAGCAACGATTGGGTGCACCTGGCGTAGCGGTCTCGATGCGGCGGTTGTGGCGAGGCGTCAGGGCGGTCAGCCCCACCCGAGTTCGTGGAGCTGGTCGTCGTCGATGCCCAAGTGGTGGGCGAGCTCGTGCACCACGGTGATCATGACTTCGTCGCTCAGTATCGACATGTCGTCGCACATGCCGCAGAGCGGCAACCGGTACAGCGTGATGCGATCAGGGAGCTCGAAACCGCCGTAGTCCTCGCGTTCAGTACGCGGAATGCCCTCGTACAAGCCGAGCAAGTCTTCGTCTGGATGCTCGTCGTCGACCATCACGACCACGTTGTCGAGGAGCTCGACGAGGCCATCTGGCAACGCGTCGAGCGTGTCAGCCACCAGATTTTCGAAGGCGTCCATTCCGATCGGCTCCACGGAAAGAGTCTGCCTGATCAGCAGAGCCTGTCGTGCCGCGGCTGGGAGGGCTTGGCTGAATTGGAGTAGCGTCGCCGGATGGTCGGTCAACGGTTTCGGTACTCGCGATGGGACGGCACGCAAAAGGGGTTCGAGCTCGACGCCTTCGACGTCATGTCTGAGCTCACCGACGATCTGCTTTACCACGGCGACCCGAATTCGGCCCTGCGTCGGCTCATGCAGGAGGGTTTCGAGGACCGAAACGGCGAGCGGGTGCAAGGGTTGCGGGAGATGCTCGAGAAGCTTCGCCAAGAGCGTGAGCAACGACTTGCCGACCACAACCTCGGCGGCGTCTACGACGAGATCAGCGAGGCGCTCGACGAGCTGATCGACACCGAGCGCCAGAGCCTCAGTGATCGGGAAGCGCTGGCCGACATGCAACTCGGCGATCCGGACGCATCCGAAGTCGATCGTCGGAACGCCGAGCTGGCCAAGGACTCGACCATCAACAAGAACATGGAACTCGGGATGATGCCCGATGACCTGGCCGGCAAGGTTCGGTCCCTGCAGAAGTATGACTTCGAATCCGATGAAGCCCAGGCGGCGTTCGACGAGCTGGTCGAGCAACTTCGCCAGGAGCTGGTGAACCAACAGTTCGGAGACATGGCCGAGGCCATGGAGAACATGTCGCCAGAAGACATGGCCCGCATGAAGGACATGATGGCCGAGCTCAACCGCATGCTCGAGCAGCGCGAGGCGGGTGAAGAGCCCGACTTCGAAAAGTTCATGGAGGAGTACGGCGACTTCTTCCCGAACAACCCAGAGACGCTCGATGAGCTGCTCGAACAGATGGCTGCTCAGATGGCCGCCATGCAGGCGCTGATGAACTCGATGTCGCCAGAGCAGCGACAGCAGCTCATGGACCTCAGCAATCAGCTGATGGAAGACATGGATCTGAACTTCGAGATGAGCCGCCTCAGCCAGAACTTGCAGGGCATGTTCCCCGACGCCGGTTGGCAGCAGAGCTACGACTTCGAGGGCTTCGATCCCCTCGGCATGGCCGACGCCTCGCAGATGCTCGCTGAACTCGGTCAACTCGACCAGCTCGAAGAGTTCTTGAAGGGCACTGCGTCACCGCAGGAACTGGCCGAGGTCGACATGGACCGTGTGGAGCAGCTTCTTGGCGCTGAAGCGGCTCAGAGCATGGAGCGCATCAGCGAACTCGCCAAGATGCTCGAAGAGTCTGGCATGGTCCACAACAAAGAGGGCCGCCTCGAACTGACACCACGGGGTCTTCGCCGACTCGGCCAGCAGGCACTCGACGATCTGTTCTCGAAGCTGGCCATGGACCAGATCGGCCGCCACGACACATCGAGTTCGGGCATTGGCCACGAGCGTAATTACGACACGAAGCCGTACGAGTTCGGTGATCCGTTCAACCTCCACATCGAGCGGACGGTCCGCAACGCAATCCAACGTTCCGGCGGAGGTACGCCGGTGCGGTTGCTTCCGGAAGACTTCGAGATCGAGCGCACCGAGAAGCAGGTGAAGTCCAGCACGGTTCTGTTGCTCGACCTCTCGCTGTCGATGCCGATGCGGGACAACTTCCTGCCAGCGAAGAAGGTCGCACTGGCGCTCTACTCTCTGATCTCCACGCAGTTCCCCGGTGACTACCTGGGAATCGTGGGCTTCAACGATCTCGCCCGCAAGCTCGAACCGGCTGACCTGCCCGAGGTCAGTTGGGACTACGTGTATGGCACGAACATGCAACACGCGATGCAGCTTGCCCAGCAGATGCTGGCCCGTGAGACAGGGACGAAGCAGATCATCATGATCACCGACGGAGAGCCAACCGCTCACCTCGAGCCGAATGGCTACCCGTACTTCAACTACCCACCGTCTCGCCAGACGCTTGAGTTGACCATGGCAGAAGTGATGCGCTGTACGCGAAGCGGCATCACCATCAACACCTTCATGCTTGACCCCGACGCTGGTCTTCGCGGGTTCGTTGATCGGATGACCGAACTCAACAAGGGGCGCGCGTTCTACACGAACCCCCAGAACCTCGGCGACTACGTGCTGGTCGACTTCATCGAGCACAAGCGAAAGCTCATTCGCGGTCGCTGACTGGCCAGTCGTACCAACAAATATCCGCAGTGGGGTGGATGATCTGGCGCCAATCGGGCTGTTTTGGATCTCTATTTGCCCATTGGCCTTGTAAATCAGCGGTAGCGGGGGCATGATCACATCGTTGTAATTACATGTTGATGGTCGTGTCGGTGGAACGAAAACCGCCATCACACATGAACTCGAGGGCCAACGGAGGCCAAACCAGCGATCCCGGCGCGGAATGTGCCGCCCGGCAATCGACCGCTGCAACGGTCAACCAGGAGATCAATTCATGCGTATTGGGCGAAAACACATCATGCTCGACACCTCGTGGCAGGAGCTTTCGAACTGCCTCGGTGTCGACCCGGATCTCTTCTTTCCCGAGCGTGGTGCTTCTACCCGTGAGGCAAAAGAAGTGTGTCGTGGCTGCGTTGTCCAGAACGATTGTCTCGAATTTGCCCTCGCCAACGGCGAGAAATTCGGCATTTGGGGTGGAATGAGCGAGCGGGAACGCCGTCGGATTCGCCGTCAGCGTGCATTGGAACGTCAGGCCGTCGCCTCCGAGTCCGAGACAGCCTGAACGCTGCGGCTGGGCAAGTTGCGGTAGGGTGATGTAATGGCAGGTCTCAAGCCGCAAGAACTCCTCATAATTCTCGTCATTCTCTTGGTTCTCTTCGGGGGCTCGAAGCTGCCCCAGCTCGCCCGCAACGTCGGACGCGCCCAGAAGGAATTCAAGACGGGTCTCGACGAAGGCTCCAGGGAAGACGACGCCGACGAAGAAACTTCTGCCTGACGGGAACTCCGTTCCTGTTGCGTGCGTTCTGAGTCTCGGTCGATGGCGCGATCTCGGTGACTGATGCCGAGGTGTCTGCTGTCGATCCGATCTCGGTCCCGACTTGGGAAGAGGTTGCTCATTCCCATGGGCGTTTCCTGTACAGCCTTGCGTACCGGCTGACGGGAAATCATCAGGACGCACAAGACGTGGTGCAAGAGGTGCTCTTGCGAGTTCGACGAGGTCTGGCCACTTACCAACCAGGGAACCTGGAAGGGTGGCTCAGCAGAATCACGACCAATACATTTCTGGACCGCGTCCGGAAACAGAAGCGACGGCCAACCCAGGCCCTGCCGGACGATCCCGACCGTTTCATCGAAGGATCGCCGGGTGTCGAGGCAGAGATGGCCCAGCGCAACCTTCCCGATGACCTACAGCAGTTGTTGGCGGATCTCCCCGCTGATTTTCGAGCCCCCGTTGTTCTCAAAGATGTCCTCGGTTACTCCTACGAGGAGATCGCCGAGCACCTCGATGTCCCGATCGGAACGGTTCGTAGCAGGATCCATCGTGGCCGCAGTCGCCTGAAGGAGGCGTTGACCGCATGACTTCGGATCCTCTCCACGACGATCTCTTTCCTGACGAACCGTGGGAAGCTGACATCAGCGATCTCTTGAGTGGCCTCGGTCCTGTCGAACCACCGCCTGGATTCATCGACCAAGCCATCGACCACCGTCCGCTCTTCGCGGGACGGTCTCTGGTTGGATTGCTGACCTCAGCAGCAGTGATCTTCGGTGCCACATTCGCCCTCGGCGTCTTTGGGCAACCTCGGCTCGTTCCTGACCTCTCGAATCTCACCGCCGGAGCGGCAATACAAAACGGCTCATCGGCGTCGATCTTCCGTCAACCAGGGGTCGTCGAGCTCGATGAACTCCCCGGTGGTGAGCGCATCGATCTCGAAGGTCGAGATGCCTGGGTCGATGCTGAGAACGATGTCGTGGTCGTGGCCACCGACGAATCGGTCGTCACAATCGTCGGGGTCACACCAGATGAGGCCGTCGAACTACTCGACGACATCGACAGTGGTCCACAGGGACTCACCGGTGTGCTCAACCGCCTGACCGCTGGCGTTGGCTTTCCTGATCTCGGTTAGAGCCAGTACGGCGAAAACGTCTGGTGCCGGCTCGTCTGAGCCGGCACCAGTCGGTTTTGAGCGTGAACGCCGCGCTGTTAGAGCGACGGCATCGTGCTAGGACGAAGCGACAGCGAGCGCCGCTCGTCGTGCCTTGATGATGCGGCGGCGCTGGCGCTCGGAGGCACCGCCCCACACTCCGTGATCCACACGGTTTTCGATTGCGTATTCGAGGCATGGCTCCTTCATGGGGCAAGAGGCACAGATTTCCTTTGCGATCTCGACCCCCACACCGTCCGACGGAAAGAACACCGCCGGTGGGTGATTGTTGCAGTTGCCATGGGCCATCCAGTTGGTGTCCATGGAAGATGAGACGTTCGAACGGCCCATTTGGTTCCCGGATCAACAAGAAGTTGCAGAAAGTTTCTCGACTGGCGTCGGTGATCGAGGTCTCGCAACGCCGCCGCGCCCCTGCAAGACGCCCCAACGCCAAGGCTCGGCGACCGGCTAGCCTCCTGCGGATGACGTACGTTGAGCCAACCGAAGATCTTCCCCCTGTCGCAGGGGCGAACATCGTGTACCTCGGGCCGGTCGCCCCTCATTGGGACATCCGCCACACGTTCGGTGAGCAGAAGATGATCGATGCGTTCCGAGTTCGGGTGAATGCCCGGTTGTTGTTGCTGCCCAAGCACGATCCCCAGTTCCGCCGCAATCGTGAACGTGTCAACCGTGACGCTGAGCGTGAGTTGATCCGGCTCGAGTGGGATCTCGGTGACGAAGAAGCCGCTCGTTATGCCGCCCCGGACCGCTCGGCGGCTCCGGTTGTGGAAGCGGCTCCCGTTGCTGAGGAAGCCCCGGTTGCCGTCGAGGACGTCACAGAGGTCGAGGCTCCCGTCGCTGACCCAGCAGTCGTGGAAACCGCAGTCGTCGAGGAAGCAGCTGAAGAGATGGTTGCCGAAGAGGCCCCCGTTGATGACGAGGCCACTGCCGAATGAAGGTCGTTGGTGTCGACCTCGGTGGCACCAAGATCCTCACTCGGGTCGTCGATGTCGAGACCGGCCGTTCCACCGGCCGCGAGAAAATTCCCACGCCGCGCACGGGGCCTGCCGATGTGTTGGCCGCGATTGCTGGCCTCGTCGATGAACTGAAGGGTTCTGAAGACGTCAGCGCTGTTGGGGTCGGTGTTCCCGGGCTCGTCACCCGCGATGGCGTGGTGCATCGTTGCCCGAACATCGCCGGCTGGGATCAACCGGTCGAGGTCGCTGCGGACCTGGAGCGCTTGCTCGAACGCCCCGTTGCGGTGGCCAACGACGTCAACTGTGGTGCGGTGGCCGAACACCGAGTTGGTGCTGGTCAGGGGGTCAGCGATCTGATGGCTGTCTTCGTTGGTACCGGCGTCGGTGGTGGTGTCGTGCTCAACAGCCAGCTCGTCGATGGTGGTCGAGGCATGGCGGGCGAGATCGGTCACATCACCGTGGTCGATGACGGTCGTGTGTGCGGGTGTGGCGAGCGGGGCCACCTCGAGGCGTACGCCGGTCGCGCCGGAATGGAGCGCGAAGCTCGACGGCTCGTCGAAGCCGGGCGTACCAGCAAGCTCGTCGAGATCGCTGGGGACAGTCCAATGAAGAGCCGACACTTCTCCGACGCCCTCGCCGCTGGCGACGACGTCACTCACGAACTCATCGACGATGCCGTCACGGCGTTGGCGATCGGGCTCGGCAACGCTGCGACCTTGCTGGACCTACAGCGAATCGTGCTCGGTGGTGGAGTGGTCGACAAGCTTGGCCAACCGTTCCTCGATCAGATCGCCGGTTCGTTGTCGTTCGGCGGTTTCGGGCCCACGGTGTGCGATCTCGTACTTGCGCAGCGGTTGGACGACGCTGGTGTCGTCGGCGCTGCTCTCCTGGCCGCTGATCGCCTACCCTGACACGACCCGATCGACACGACCCGATCGACACGACCCGCACGACACGACCCGCACGACACGACCCGCACGAGGAGCGACCCATGACGGCGAACGACACCACGTTCAGCGCTGAAACGTCGCTGACCAGTGGCGACGCCAGCGTTGTTTTCGATTCGTCCCGCCCGGCGAGCCGCTTCACCAACCGTGAGCTCTCGTGGCTCGAATTCAACAGCCGTGTACTGGCTCAAGCGGAGGACCAGCGGCTCCCGCTGCTCGAGCGCCTCAAGTTCTGCGCAATCTACGCTTCCAATCTCGACGAGTTCTACATGGTGCGAGTGGCCGGCCTGAAGGATCAGGTCGCCGCCGGCGTCACCAAGGTCCCCCCAGATGGGCTGACACCAGTCGAGCAGGTGCGCGAGATCCAGCGCATCGCGAGCGAACAACTCGAGCGCCTCGAAACGGTCACCTTCGATGACATTCTTCCCTCGCTGGCCGATCACGGCGTCCACGTCGTTGATTGGCGAGACCTCGATCGCGAGGAGCAGCTGCAGCTCAGGGCTGAATTCGAACAACGCGTCTTTCCTGTCCTGACGCCGCTTGCAGTGGATCCCGGCCATCCGTTCCCCTACATCTCGACGCTCTCGCTCAATCTTGCGGTGGCAGTCATCGAGCCCGAAACCCGACGTCGGCGCTTCGCCAGAGTGAAGGTGCCGCCGGCGCTGCCTCGTTTTCTCGAAGTTCCCCGCGGCCGGCTGGTGCCGATCGAGCAGGTCATTGCCGCTCATCTCGGGATGCTCTTTCCTGGGATGGACGTCGCCGGTGCCTGGCCCTTTCGCGTCACCCGCAACGCCGATCTGACCCTGGATGATCCCGACGCCGAGGATCTCCTGGAAGCGGTCGAGATCGAGCTGCGTCGACGACGTTTCGGGCGCTCGATCCGGCTCGAGATCGACCGGAACATGCCGACCGAAACCCGTCGCTTGCTTCTGCGTGAGCTCGATCTCGACGATGCCGACGTCTTGCTCTGCCGAGGTTTGCTCGACCCGACCGGCTTCTGGCAGATCGTTGGCAATGGCCGAGCTGATCTCTCGATCCCGTCGTTCAGCGGTGCCACGCCAAAGGAGTTGGTCGACACCGAGAACAGCGACGACTTCTTCCAGCGGCTCCGTCAGAACGATGTCCTTGTGCATCACCCGTACGACTCGTTCAGCCGTTCGGTCAGCGAGTTCGTTCGTCAGGCATCCCTCGATCGCCGAGTCCTAGCGATCAAGCTCACCCTGTACCGGACCTCAGGCGACAGTCCCATCGTCGAATCGCTCATCCGGGCAGCCGAAGCCGGCAAGCAAGTCGTGGCGCTCGTCGAGCTGAAAGCCCGCTTCGACGAGAGCAACAACATCGGGTGGGCCCGACGCCTGGAAGAGGCTGGCGTCCACGTTGTCTACGGATTGGTCGGGCTGAAGACTCACTGCAAGACCACCCTCGTCGTGCGAGACGACGCCGATGGTCTGCGCCAGTATTGCCACATCGGCACGGGGAACTACAACCCAAAGACCGCTCGTATCTACGAGGACTTCGGGCTGCTCACTTCGCGTACTGAGATCGGCGAGGACCTCACCCAGCTCTTCAACTTCCTGACTGGCTTTGGTCGCAACGTCGAATACGACCGTCTGCTGGTGGCACCGCGCACGCTGCGGCCTCGCCTTTTGGAGCTCATCGAAGGCGAAGCAGCCAAGGGGGCCGCCGGCCACATCATGTTGAAGATGAACAGCTTGGTCGACGCCGAACTGATCGATGCCCTCTACGAAGCGAGCCGAGCGGGGGCAAAGATCGATCTTTTCATTCGAGGGATCTGTTGCCTTCGACCCGGTGTTGGGGGCTTGTCGGAGAACATCCGGGTCCGCTCGCTCGTGGGCCGCTACCTCGAACACTCCCGGGTCTTTTACTTCGAGCACGGGGCTGTGGACTCCGAAACCAACGAGGTCATGCCAGCGATGTATTTCGGCTCGGCCGATCTCATGCCTCGCAACCTCGACCGCCGCATCGAGGTACTCGTCCGTGTCGTCAACCCAGAGGTCAAGCGCCGGTTGATCGAGATGTTCGACATCAACGACCGCGACGACACCCTTTCGTGGGAGCTCGGCCCGGACGGCCGGTATATCCGCATCGACGGGGGCACGGTTTCGGCCCACGACGCCTTCGAAGCGCTGGCCAAGGCTCGGTCCGACGGCGCAAACGCTTTGCCGAAGCGAACGGTTTCGACCCCGCCGTTGGAGTCCCACGAACGTGACTGAGGTCGAGGCTGCAGGCTGCGTGATCTGGCGGCTCGAATCAAGCGGCGCCCAGGTGTTGGTGATTCATCGACCTCGGTACGACGACTGGTCGATGCCCAAAGGCAAGCTCGATGCGGGTGAGACGTTCGTCGACGCAGCCGTACGCGAAGTCGCAGAAGAGACCGGGTGCACGGGTGTGGTCGGGTCCGAGCTCGATCCGGTGTTCTACGTCGACCACAAGGGACGCAGCAAGATCGTCCGCTACTGGATGATGGCCGCGGATGCTTCCTTCGATGCTGAGGCGTTCGTGGAAAACGATGAGGTCGATGTGTTGGAGTGGATGAGCGTTGCTGAGGCTCGCGCTGCGTTGTCCTACGAACACGACGTTGCGTTGCTCGAACAGGCCGACGATCTCATTCCGCAACAGTGAGCGAGGTGTCGGTCTGGTGGCCGATCCCTGTTGCGTCGAGCCGATGGTTCTCAGAAGAAGAGCGGCGGGCGTCGCGCCGCTATCACGAGCCGATCGAGCGGGCCGTGGTGCTGCGGTCGACGGCGCAGGGCCTTGGCCTCCTGATGTCGTGGTGGCTGATCGAACGCAACGACCCTGCGTGGTGGTGGGTGGTTGCTGCAGTGCTGTCGGCGTTGACGCTCCCAAGGATCGTGGCGGACATCTGGCACGAGTTCATCCACGAACCCCGATTTGGAGCTTCACCCGTCGCTCCCGTTGCGTTCGCTGTCACGACGGTCGGCCGGTTTGGAGTCGAGGGAGGGCTTCTTGCCGTCGGCTTCGGGCTGTTGCGTGACGTTGGTACCGCCCCGTGGGCAGCCGTTGGGGTTGGATGCCTCGCTGCGTCCATCCCATTGGCATCCGGACTCATTGGGCCGCTCGTTGTGTTGCGCATCCATCGAGTCGTTGATGTGCCGCCCGACCACGACGCGCACCAACACGTTGTCGCCATTGCAGCGGCTCATCAGCTCGCAACTCCTCGGCTTGTCGAACTCGACCGTGCATCGTTCGAAGGGGCAAACGCCTACGTCACTGGTCGACGCGCCGGCCTGACCGTTGCGGTCAGCCATCGATTGTTGACGGGGCCTGACGCGCTGCTTCGACACGTCGTTGGGCACGAGATCACCCATCTTCGCCACCGCCATCTGCTGTGGTCTGCTGTTGCTTCGTCGATTTCACTTGGGGTGACGGTGGCTGGTGCGCTTGCTGTCGCGACACGAGTTGCCGATGGATCTGCACGACTCCCAGTCGTGGTGCTCGCGGCTGCAGTGATGAGTCAACCGTTCCGCTTTGGCCTCGCGTGGTTGAGCCGAGCCAATGAGCGTCAAGCTGATCGCGCCGCGATGCGGCACGCTCCGGTGTCACCGGAGCTCATCAAGCAGCTCCACCTCAGCGATCGCCCTCTGCTCGAGCCGTCTCGATTCGCTCGCTGGCAGAGCTCGCACCCCTCGCCGGCCGAACGCTTGGAAGCAGCCGCTCGAAGGACCAGGGGCACGTCCGCTGTCTGAGTCGTCGATCACCGATCCACAGTCACAAGAACTGTTCACCTCGTGTTCACCTTCGTACTCCTTGGGGGTCATCCGGCGCTTCTAGCTTTCGCAGCGTTCCAATGGCGGCCAGCGTGGGTCGCTTCCGAATGGACGAAATATCTAAATCGCCAAGGAGGCGAACTGTGCGTTTGAACTTGTGGAAGATGCTGGGTCTATTGATGGCCCTCGCAATGATTGCTGCCGCTTGCGGTAGTGACGACGAGAGCTCGGACGACTCGAGCGACGACACCGCTGCTGCAGCGGAGGAGTCGAGCGAGACGACCGAGGCTGCTGAAGAAGAAGCCATGGAAGAAGAAGCCATGGAAGA
>CAYGQE010000053.1:11198-35892 GCA_964351995.1 uncultured Acidimicrobiaceae bacterium
GCGAGACGACCGAGGCTGCTGAAGAAGAAGCCATGGAAGAAGAAGCCATGGAAGAGGAGGCGTCAGCCGAAGATCTATCGGGTGAAGTGTTCGTCACGGGTTCGTCGACGGTGGAGCCGGTGTCGGTTCGTACCCAGGAGCTGTTCAACGACATCTACCCCAACGTGAACATCGCTGTGGACGGTCCCGGTACCGGTGACGGTATGGCGATCTTCTGCGACGGTGAGGCCGACATGACCGGCGCCTCGCGTGCGATCAAGGACGAAGAGGCAGCGATCTGTGCCGAAAACGGCATCGAGTTCACTGAGCTTCTCGTGGGCATCGACGGCCTGGCCGTGCTGACCAGCAACAACAACTCCGCTGTCGACTGCGTGAGCTTCGCTGACATCTACGGCCTGGTCGGTCCGGAGTCGACCGGCTTCGGTAGCTGGGCAGACGCCAACGCTCTGTCGTCCGAACTCGGCGGCTCGGGCGCTCTGCCCGATGCACCGCTCGACATCTTCGGCCCGGGTGAAGAATCGGGAACCTTCGATGCATTCATCGAGATCGTGCTCGAGGGAATTGCCGAAGAGCGGGGGCAGGAAGCCACCACTCGTCCCGACTACAGCCCCTCGGCAGATGACAACGTCATCACCCAGGGCCTCCAGGGCAGCGACACCAGCTTCGGCTGGGTCGGTTACGCCTTCGCTATCAACGCTGACGTCAAGATCCTCGAGGTCGACGGTGGCGACGGCTGCGTGGCCCCGACCCCCGAGACTGTGGCCAGCGGTGAATACCCGATCTCCCGGCCGCTGTACTTCTATGCGAACAACGCTCGCATTGCCGAGAGCCCAGCTGCGACCGCCTTCGTCGACTTCTACGTGACCGAAGGTCTCGACACCGCAGTGGCCGAGGTTGGCTACGTCGAGCTCACCGAGGAACTCAAGGGCGACACCCGGGCTGCCTGGAACGGCCGCTGATCCCCTCCGGATCAGTAAGACCCTCTTGATCGATGGGCGGGCCGAGTGACAAGCTCGGCCCGCCCATCGCCAAGACACTGGGGTCAGGTTGTAGCGTCAACCGAACTTCAGACCACCCGAAGCACTCGACAGACTGTGTGAACTCATGACCGTGACGCACATGCCCAACAGTGATGCCGAGCTTGGCTCGCTGACTGGCTCGCCTCGCCGGCTTCGCCGAGAGGCAATTATCAAGCAAGCGCTGTTCGGCGCCGCGATCTTCTCGGTCGTGATCTCGTTCCTGATCGTGTATGCGCTCCTCTCTGAAGCGTGGGTCTTCATCCGCGACATCGACTGGAGCGTCACCTGGGGCCAAATCGGTTGGTTCCCACGCCGTGGCATCTACGACGTTCCGACCCTGCTTGTCGCCACCTTCTGGGTGACCGGCATCGCCATGCTGGTTGCTGCACCGCTCGGGCTTGGCGCGGCGATCTACCTCGCCGAGTACGCCCGCCCTCGGGTTCGAAAGATCCTGAAGCCTGCGCTCGAAATCCTGGCGGGTATTCCGAGTGTGGTCCTGGGCTTCTTCGCCCTGCTATGGATCGCCCCGAACGTCGTTGCCAACATCGGCGGTGAAGGCGCCCGAGGGTCGATCCTTGCGGCTGGCATCGGTGTCGGCATCCTCACCATCCCGTTGGTGGCCTCGATCTCCGAAGATGCCATGAAGGCGGTCCCTGACTACCT
Source organism: uncultured Acidimicrobiaceae bacterium (assembly GCA_964351995.1). Taxonomy (GTDB): domain Bacteria; phylum Actinomycetota; class Acidimicrobiia; order Acidimicrobiales; family SZUA-35; genus SZUA-35. The sequence goes on from CAYGQE010000053.1 coordinate 12,881, forward strand.
TCGGGAGGCCTCTGCGGGCATGGGTGCTCGCAAGGTCACCACAACCATTCGAGTCGTGCTCCCAGCGGCCATCTCCGGACTTGCCGCCGCGCTGATCGTGGCGGTGTCTCGAGCCATGGGCGAGACGATGGTCGTGTTCATGGCCGGTGGCGCCGCTGACGCATCGGTCTTCACCTCTTCGCCCTACGACGGCAGCCTCACCATGACCGCCGCCATGGCATCATTGGCCAGTGGAACCGACAACGTCGTCGGCGAAGGGCTGACATTCCAGAGTCTCTTCTTCGTCGGGCTGCTGCTGTTCATGATCACCCTGTCGTTGAACATGCTCGCCAACTTCTTCGTCAAGCGCATTCGCGAGCAGTACTAGGAGCATCTGATGGCAATCACCACCGTCGGCGACGTCGCCCGCAACAACGCACAGACCCTCCGGGGGACGAGCCGTGACCTCGGCGGAACCATCTTCCGTCTCGTCATTGCCGGCACCCTCTTCATCTCGCTGCTCATCATCGCCGTCCTGATCTATGACGTCGTCGTTGACGGTTGGGATCAGTTGTCGAACAGGTTGGGTGGGTTCCTGGCCGGGACGCTTCGCTCCCGGTCGATCGACGATCAACTCGGCGTCCATCAGGGCCTCTACGGGTCATTCTGGATCGCCGTCTTCGTGGCCGTCATCGCCTTTCCAGCCGGAATCGCGGCGGCCATCTACCTCGAGGAATATGCGCACCAGAATCGGATGACACGGTTCATCCAGCTCGCCATCCGTAACCTGGCGGGTGTTCCCTCGGTCGTCTACGGACTGTTGGGTCTGTTCCTTTTCGTCGAGGGCGGGACGATCCTCGGATTCATCGGCCTGGGGTGGCTGGTTGACATCACTGGGGGACCGACGGCGATCTCGGCCGGTCTGACCTTGGCGATTCTCGTGTTGCCGATCGTCATCATCACCTCGCAAGAGGCGGTTCGAGCGGTGCCTTCCGGACTCAAAGAGGGCGCATACGGTGTCGGCGCCACGAAGTCCGAGATGATCCGCACGCAGATCCTCCCGTACGCAGCGCCCGGCATTCTCACCGGAACGCTGCTCTCGATGTCACGAGCCATCGGGGAGGCGGCGCCGCTGATCTTGATCGGTGCGATCAGTGGCGGGCTCACGAACAACCCATCCTTCGTCGACGTCACGGCGCTTCAGGACCGCTTCACTGCGCTGCCGATTGTGATTGTGACCTGGGTGTCACAGCGAGGACGGGACGAGGGCTTCGCCACGGCGGCGGCGGCCGCCATTGTCGTGTTGTTGGTGGTCGTGGTGGCCCTGAACATGACAGCGATCCTGCTGCGCAACCGCTTCGAGAACAAGCGGGGATGACCATGAAGACAACTGGAAACGGAACGATGAACAACGTGGCGAGCGAACACCAACCAGCCAACGCAGCGACGACGGGCGCATCGGGAGATGACCTAGCCCTCTCTGCAGACACCGTCTTCGAACTCTCGGACGTGAACGTCTACTACGGCTCCTTTCGAGCCGTGCGCGATGTGAATCTTCAGATCCGTGAGCACGAGATCACGGCGTTCATCGGCCCATCGGGTTGTGGCAAGACGACCGTCCTCCGTTGCCTCAACCGTATGAACGACCTGATCGAGATTGCCAGAGTCGAAGGCTCATTGCACTACCACGGGATGGATCTCTACGCCGACCAAGTTGACGCCGTGGAAGTCCGTCGGCGCATCGGGATGGTCTTCCAGAAGCCGAATCCTTTCCCGAAGTCGATCTACGACAATGTCGCATACGGGCCTCGCATCACCGGCATGGTCAAGAAGAAGAAGGGTGGCGAGCTCGACGACATCGTAGAGAACGCACTGCGTAAGGCAGCGATCTGGGACGAGACGAAGGACCGCCTCCAGAGCTCTGCGCTCGGCATGTCCGGCGGCCAGCAGCAACGTCTGTGCATCGCTCGTGCGATCGCTACCAACCCCGACGTGCTTCTCATGGACGAGCCGTGCTCTGCTCTCGACCCGATCGCGACCACGCGCATCGAGGACCTGATGCAGGAGCTCAAGTCGGAGTACTCGATCGTCATCGTTACCCACAACATGCAGCAGGCGGCGAGAGTCAGCGACCGCACGGCGTTCTACTCCGTCGAGGTGAACCCCGAGAGCGATAGCCGCACGGGCATCCTCGTTGAGTACGACAAGACGGATCAGATCTTCTCGAACCCGTCCGACCAGCGAACCGAGAACTACGTCACCGGCCGCTTCGGCTGAGTGGAGTGACCACGACTTTCGTCGACGAACTCGAGCAGCTGGAGCTGCAGGTCGATCTGATGGCGCTACGCGTTGGCGAAGCGATCGATCAGGCCATCGAAGTGCTCACGACCGGCGATCGCTCGGTCGCCGATGGGTTGCTCCTTGCTGACGACGAGATCGACACACTCCACGTTTCGCTCACCGAGCGGTGTTACGAGCTGCTCGTTCGTCACCAACCGGTGGCGTCAGACCTGAGGCTGGTCGTATCGGTGATTCGTGTGCTTGGTGCGCTCGAGCGCATCGGCAACCTGTGCCTTCGTATCGCGAATCTGGTCGATGATCAGCCGCTGTTACGAGCTCACCCGGCGGTGTTCGTCGTCATCGAGGAATTGGCGAGCAACGTTCGGGGACGATTCCGCGCCGTGCATGCGGCATGGTCGAGTCGCGACCTCGGAGAGCTCGAAACGCTCGATCACACCGATTCGCTCGATGCGTTCGGTGGGCCGTTGGTGGAGCGCATCCTCGAACTCGAGGGCGACGATGCGGTTCGTGTGGCAATGGCAGCGTTTGTCGCCGGCCGTTCGCTCGACCGCATGGGCGATCACTCGAACGTGATGGCCGCTCGGCTGCGATACTTGGTGACTGGCGACACCGCCTACTTGGCCGAGGAGGTCGGATCATGAGTGAGATTCCTGTTCCCCCCGTTGCAGAACCACAACAACATCGGGTGCGGTTCCATCAAGAGCTCGACGAGGTCGTGCAGGACATCGTGCGCCTTGGGGCCATGGTGTGCCAGTCGATCCCGCGTGGTACCGACGTGTTGCTGGGCGGTGAACTCCACGAAGCGCAGCGACTGATCGAGGATGATCAGGCAATCAACGAGCTTTCTACCAGGATTGAAGAGCGCTGCTATTCGATCATGGCGCGTCAGGCCCCCATGGCGAGCGAGCTGCGACGTCTGATCACGATCACGAAGCTCGTCGCCGAGCTCGAACGGTCGGGTGACCTGATGGTCAACGTCTGCAAGGCAGCGCGCCGGATGTACGGCGCTCCGATGAGCCCCAAGATCCGCGGTGTCGTCGCTGCGATGTCGAAAGAGGCGCATCGCCTGCTCAGCCTCTCGATCGATGCGTTTGTGGATGAAAACGAAGCGCTGGCCACTGCGCTCGATGACATCGACGATCAACTGGATCAGCTCAACCGTGACATGGTCGAGGCGATCTTCGAGGCTCAGGGCGGCGGTGCCATCGATCTGCAATCTGCGGTGCAGCTTGCCCTCGTCGCTCGCTACTACGAGCGCATCGGCGATCATGCGGTGAACATCGGCGAGAGGGTCACCTACATGGTCACGGGATGGCTGCCCGATCAGTCCATCGAGCCCGAGCCGGGTGGCAAAACCGGCCCCCGATTGGAGAGCGACGAACTCGCTGCCGACTCCACCGTGTCCAGCGACGAGGCCTGATCCAACATGTGGTGGCTCGCCGCCTTCGTCATCGGCATCGGCGTCGGCTGGCTCCTCGGATGGCGACAGCGAGATCGCTCGACCGCACGCCTGGTGACGCACACCGCCGCGGCGGAACCGGCCGAACCTCGTTCCACCGTGGAACGGGAGCGCAGGTTGCTGCGGATCGTCGAGGCACTTCCCCTCGGCGTGTTTGTTTTCGATGAGTCCGGAAATGAGATCTTTGCCAACGGTGCTGCTGCGAAACTTGTCAACGATCGACTTCACCAAGCCTTGATTGCTTCGACGGTGGCCGAGGTCGTTGTCGAAGCCGCCGTGGGTGTCGTTGCCCAACAGGTGCTCGAACTCTACGGGGCGCCTCGAACTCACCTCTCGATCCGAGGCGTGCCGGTCGATGCGACCGTTGTCGGCCAGGCCGCCGTCGTGGTCACCGTGGAGGACACCACCGAGTTGCGCAGTGCAGATCTGCTTCGTCGTGACTTCGTGGCGAATGTCAGCCACGAACTCAAGACGCCAATTGGAGCGATCGGTGTCTTGGCCGAGACGCTCCTCGATGTGGAAGATCCCGAAGTGGCCAAGCGGCTTGCCGGTCGGCTGCAGAACGAGTCCTATCGTTTGGCGACCACGATCGACGACCTCCTCACGCTGGCACGGATCGAGTCAGGTGAACAGACACAGCGCGCTGCGGTGCCTGTCTCTGAACTCTTCGCAGCAGTGGCCGGACGTGTCGGTTTCCAGAGTGAAGAGAAGCGCATCACACTCGATTTCGACATCGCACCGTCTGATCTGGCGCTGATCGGCGATCGCGTCCAGCTGGTCTCTGGCGTCGGCAACCTCGTCGACAACGCCGTCAAGTATTCCGAGAACGAGTCGACCGTCACGGTGTCGGCGGTTGCGCGAGGCGACGAGGTGATCCTGACCGTGGCCGATCGCGGCATCGGGATTCCCGATGCCGATCTCGAACGAATCTTCGAGCGGTTCTATCGGGTCGACCGGGGTCGTAGTCGCGACACCGGCGGCACCGGACTTGGTCTGGCGATCGTTCGCCATGTTTTGTTGAACCACGGTGGGACCATCGACGTCGACTCACAAGAGGGCGTCGGCACCACCTTCGTGGCATCGCTCCCGGCGTCACGGATGGCCAACACAGCGACCTCAACGGTCGAAAGGGTTGCGGATGTCAGCTGAACGAATACTGGTTGTCGAAGACGAAGAGGCCTTCGTCGACGCGCTGACGGTTGCCCTCACCAGGGAGGGCTTCGAGGTCTCCGTGGCTCGTGACGGGGCAGAAGCGCTCGAGGCCTTTGCCGCCGATCCGCCCGACCTGATCTTGCTCGATTTGATGTTGCCTCGGGTGTCGGGAGTCGACGTGTGCCGAGAGATCCGGTCCACATCTCGGGTGCCGATCATCATGCTCACCGCCAAGTCAGACGAAATCGACACCGTGGTTGGTCTGGAAGTCGGTGCCGACGACTACATCACCAAGCCGTACCGGATGCGGGAACTCATCGCCAGGATGCGTGCGGTGCTGCGTCGGTTCGAAGACATCGACGAACCGGCGAGCTCGACCGGCGAGCAACCGCTCTCTGCTCGTGATGTGATCGTCGATGTCGACCGCCATGAGGTGTCGGTCCGTGGTGTGGTGACGCCGATGCCCCTGAAAGAATTCGAGCTGCTGGCGTTGCTCATCGAGAACGCCGGGCGGGTCCTGCCGCGCGACACGCTGATCGACCGGGTGTGGGGCGAGGACTACGTCGGCGACACCAAGACGCTTGATGTTCACATCAAGCGGTTGCGTTCGAAGATCGAAGAAGCGCCGTCGTCGCCAACCCGGATCGTCACGATTCGGGGGCTCGGCTACAAGTTCGTTTCCGAGTGATTCCGGCTTCCCATTTGATCACCTGGCGATCACGGGCCGCTTGTTCCGGTGCGTGGCCAGACGATCAGCGCTGCGCGATCTAGTCTGCATGAAGTGAACGAAGCGACCGCGCCGAAGGTGGACAAGAAGCGGCGGCTGTCTCGTCGTATCGAAGGTTCGACGGGCGGGAGTGGTGCGGAAGCGTTCTCGGTGTCGTCTTTTGCCCGACTGGCCCGCACCCACGGCATGTCCGCCGGCGGTGATGCGTTGGTGGCGATCGCGCTCGCTGACTCGTTGTTCTTCTCGATCGACCCGAACGATGCTCGCTGGCAGGTGGCGCTCTACTTGATGTTGACCATGGCGCCGTTTGCTGTGGTGGCACCGTTCCTCGGCCCGGCGATGGATCGTTTGGCCGGTGGCCATCGGTTCATGATGATCTTGGCCGCCGGTGCCCGCAGCGTGTTGGCGCTGGTCATGGCATTCAACGTGCAGTCGCTGCTGCTGTTCCCGTTGGCGTTCTCGATGTTGGTGCTCGGTAAGTCTCACCACATCGCCAAGAGCGCCATGGTGCCGGGCACGGTCAACGACGCCGAAGGACTGGTGAAGGCCAACTCACGGTTGTCGATCATCTCGGCGCTGGCTGCTGGCTTGGCCGGTATCCCCGGTGTGCTCCTGCTCCGTTTCGTCGGCTCGCCAGCGACGCTGGTCCTGGCCGCGATCGTGTTTGCCGGCGGTGTGGTCTTGGGCCTGGCGATTCCGAAGACAAAGGTGGCAACCGAAGCGGCGGGAGATGAGGAGAAGTCCGAACTACGCGGATCGGGCATCATCTTGGCCGCTAGCGCCATGGGTTATGTGCGCGGCGTCGTTGGCTTCTTGACCATGCTGCTGGCGTTCGACCTGCGAGGTGGTGTTGATCCCGGTCCGACCGCCGCAGGGTTGGAGATCGGTCACGCCCTTCGATCGTCGATGGGCGAGGATCGCATCGAATTGGCGTCTGGCGGCGCACCGACCTGGCACTTCGGCCTCGTTCTGTTGGCTCTGGGTGTGGGTGGTCTGGCTGGCGCCATCACCTCGCCCCACCTGCGCCGGTTGGTTCGTGAAGAGCGAATACTCGCTGGAGTGCTCGGCGCGGTTGCAGTGGTGGGCACGCTGGCCGCGCTGATCGGGGGATTGATCGGCGCCATGCTGGCCGCTGCGGTGGTGTCGGTTGCCGGTGCGATGGGAAAGCAATCGTTCGACGCCATCGTGCAACGCGATGCCCCGGAGGCAAACCTCGGGCGTTCGTTCTCCCGCTTCGAGAGCCGCTTTCAGTTGGTGTGGGTGCTCGGTGCAGTGATCCCGGTGGTGGTGCCGATTCCGTCTCGGCTCGGCTTCTTGTTCATTGCTCTGGCATCAGCTTTCGCTGCGGTGTCGTATTGGCTCGGGCGAGACCCGGCCCCGTCACAACACGTTCCCAAAGAGCGAGTCCGCGATGTCGCCAGTGCTGTTCGCCGCAGTCGTGGCTCGAAGCCGGAGCGTCGGCAGCGTCGTCAGACGAAGCGCCGTACCGATGCTGCCGGCAATGCCGTCGAGCCCTCGGGGCCGGTCGATCCGCGAACGCCGTCCGCGCCCCCGACGGAGCAGTACACGTTTCCCCCGTTCGACCCGCCGACCGAGCCCCCCGCTCGCTGACCCTGCCCAGTGGTGCCGGGGGTTATCAAGTTATCAACTTCGCTTCGCCGCCTCCGGCGGTTGAAAACTTGATAACCCCCGGCACCTATCAGAGGTTGTCGAGGCCGCTGAGGTCGTCGGGGATCTCCATGTCGGTGCCGCCGGGGAGGTCGGGGTCAAGCCCGATACGAGCCAGCCACAGCCCGGGAGCGTCGACCTCGGCGGCCGTCGGCAGATCGAGGTCGTCGGCCCAGAGGCGTTCGAGGCCTTCGTCGCCCGCTCGCTCGATGATGCCGGTGATGAAGTTGTTGCCGCGGTCGAGCGTTGATTCGTCGATGTCGATGCCGAGCAGCCGCTCCATGAAACGATCAGCGGGCGTGACTCCGAGGGTGCGCTCTCGCATGGCGGAGCGGATGCGACCACTCGACGGCACGAGGTTTGCGCACGCCCGGTCGACGGCGGCGTCGACGTAGCCGAGGACCACAGCGACGAGCGCGTCGAGCTGGGGAACTAGCAGATCGTGGGTGGGGGAGCGCATCATGTCGAGCAGCATCTGCGGGTCGCTGAGCTCTTCGGAGATGTTGGCGAGCTGCGAAAGGTCGGTGAGGTTGCCGAAGCGTTCGCCGATCATCTCGACGTTCGGCCGAAAGGCAGAGGCAAAGTCGATGAAAAGACTCTCGAGCCGGTTGCGAACGTGCGAGGTGCCAAGCACCGCATGGGCGGCCAACTCGTGGATGAGCGTCACCAAGCGAAGCTCGTCGACTGGGACGTCCCATTCCTGGGCGGAGGCATCAATCGTGGATGGCACGATCAACACGTCGTTGCCGGGGCGAGGTACGGGAAGGTCGTACTGGCCGAGCGCTCGCTGGCCGAGATGGCCGATCATCGAGCCTGCGCTTGCTGCCACCATCATCGGGCCGAGTGACCCGAGCATCTGGCCCATCATCATGCCGAGTGGATCGCCGGCGGGGATCTGTTCGGCTCCAGCCGAGCCGACGGCATCGCCGAACTGCTGGAAAAACGGCTTATAGATGTCGAGGCTGGTATCGGTCCAGTCCGACTTCGACACCGGTCGCACTGCGACATTGGCCGAGAGCCGAACGCCGGGGACTTGGCGAACGTGAAGGTCGGCCACCCGTGCAAGGTCGGTGATGGCCATGCGGACGAGTGGATCGAGATTGGGCTCGCTGGTTCCGGCATTGGCAACGCCTTGGGCGATCTGCCTTGCGCTGGCCCACGGATCGCCGCCACCAAGTCCGCCGACGCCTCCCAGACCGCCGAGTGCGCCCGCTGCGCCGCCAGGCCCGCCGAGGCCGAGCTGACCGAGAAGCTTGGACAGCTCACCGAATGGGTCGTCCCCGAAGGGATTGTCGCCAGCAGGTGGATCGTTGGGGTTCACGGAGGCATGGTATTCCGGTGCTCACGTTTGTGGTGACCGGGGCGGCAGGTGCTGTCGGAAATCGAACCATTCGCCGATTGGTCACGCCCCCAGAGGGTGTCGAGGCTGTGCGGGTCGTGGCGCTCGATCAAGACGATGTCGGTTTCGAACACGAGCTCGTGGAGGCCCACAAAACCGATCTGCTCGCTGACGATCTCGGGCACCACTTGGTTGGCGCTGACGCCGTCATCCATCTTGCTGAAGATGGCGGACGCCGAGGCGACGCTGGATTGGCCGAGCACATGCTCAATCGAGTGCTCGACGGCGCTGACGCCGCTGACTGCCGATCATTGGTTCTGCTGTCGTCTGCCACGGTTTATGGAGCACACCCGGACAACCCGATCCCCATCACCGAGCGCCAGCCGCCTCGGCCGATCGAGACGCTTGACTTCGCAGTTGCCAAACTGCGGCTTGAACAGCAAGCCGAGGCGTGGGCGGCGGACAGCGAGGCGTCACTGTCGATTTTGCGCCCGACCACGACGCTCTCTGAACGTGGTGCCAGCTGGGTTGCAACCGCTATCCGGTCTGCCTCGGCCGTCCGCCCAGATCAGGTCGACCCGCCGCTGCAGTTCCTCCACCACGATGACCTCGTGTCGGCGCTGTGCATCGTGGCCGCATCGCCGACGGACGGCATCTTCAACGTGGCCCCTGACAGCTGGATCGGCCAAGAGTTGTTCAACGAGTTGGCCGGAGGCGTCCAACTTCGAGTGCCGACGGCGGTCAACGATCTGCTGCTCGATGCTGGTCGCCGTCTGGGAATCGGGAAAGTTCCCCAAGGAATCGAGGCGTACGTCCGCCACCCCTGGGTTGTCGCCAACGATCGGTTGCGGAAACTCGGCTGGTCACCGATGTTCACCAACGAAGAGGCCTACGTGGTCGGCACGCCTGCGCCTCCTTGGGCCGTATCGGCGCAACGTCGTCAGGAATTGGCGTTGGGCGCAGCGGGTCTTGCGGTGGCCGGAGCGGTTGGCGCTGCCGCTGCGGTCACCCGCCGTCTTGTTCGCTGAGCGATCCTGCCTCGCTGTCTGGGCCAGGCTCGCTGCCGCCAGCCGCCACTGCTTCGACAAGTTGTTGGTCGCCGAGGCTTGCCGATTCGTAGGTTGTCACTTGGATCCGAACGGCGATGAGTTCGCCGGCTCGTTCGACGACCATGACGACCATGTCGCCAGGCTCGGCTCGGCGCAGCCCGGCCGTGATGCCGCCCATGTGATCGATGCGGGCGCCATCGAGGTAGCGGACCACATCACCTGGTCGAAGGTCTGCGGTGTCTGCCGGGCCACCGCTCGTGACGTCGACGACCTCGACACCGTCGTCTTGGTCCATGCCGACAAAGCCGATCCAGGTCTCGTTGGCCCACCCCTGTTGGGACAGACGATCAGCGATTGCCGTTGCATCACCGATGGGAATGGCGCTGGCGAGCGAGCTCGAGGTGTCGACCACGATGCCGACCACGTTGCCGTCGACATCGATCAGCGCACTTCCGAGGAAGTCCGGCCGCCGGATGCTGGTGTCGATGAGTCCGATCAGCGGCTGGCCGATCGACGTCATGCCGTTGTGCTCGATGGCAAGAACCGTGCCTGCAGCTGATTCGAGTCCGTTCTCGGTCAGGCTCACCGAAGTGATTCGGTGCCCCGGCGCAGCGGTGGGATCAACCCGGTCGTTGCCCCACTCGGGTGTTCCTTCGTCGACGTTGGTGCTGAGCGCCTGGAGCGTTCGCCCAGCTCGCGACTGGGCGGACGAGCGGAACACTGCGAGGTCAGAGAACGGATCGATGCCGACCAAATACGCGAGTGCCCACCGGTCGCGGTGGGAGTACGAGACGCTGAGCCGATTGCCGACGGCACTGGCGCTGGTGATGAGATAGCCATCTGCCAACACGCCGCTGGCTACTTGGTTGGTTCCGATGGTGATGCGGACGAGTTGGTCTTCGGCCGTCGCAGCGGCTGCTGGCGAAATGGTCGGCGAGACCGAGATCGGTACCGCAACGGTCGATGTTGGTTGGATCGATGTTGGTTGCACTGTGGTGGAGGGAGCGCTGCTGGCTGCTGCGGCGTCGACCAGGTCGAAGCTGCGAGCGTCGACAGCTGCAGCGGGTCCGGCGATGTCTGGAGGCTCGGGCGCGTTGTCTCCAACGCCGAGCTGGAACAGCGCAAGGGCGGTCAAACAGGCGGCAGCGCCCAATGAGCCGGCGATGAGAACGCCGGAGGGGTTTGAAGGCAGCCAGTCGGAAACGGACCGCCGGCCGCGCTCGGTCGAGGCGTGCTCGGCCATTGCGTCAGCGTGTGCCTGCGCGGCAATCTCAGAAGGATGGCGCCAGGTTCGCTCCGACGGATCGGGAGGAGGTCCACCGACGAAGGGCTCGAAGTCCTCGTCACTCACGGGGGCGACCTTACAGTGCAAGTCGTGATCGTCGTCCGCGGCTATCACAATCGGTTCTCCGTGCCTACGATGGCCAAGTGATTTCTCCCGATGGCGACAACTGGACAGGCATCATCGACGGGCCGCTCCCCGTCGCTGCAGCCTCGGATTGGGTCGTCCTGCCGTCGTGTGGAGCCGCCGTGGTCTTCTCTGGCACGGCCAGAGACCACTCCAGCGGGCGCCCTGACGTGGATCGACTCGAGTACGAGGCATACGAGGAGCAGGTGGTGCCTCGTCTTGATGCGTTGGTCGAGGCGACTCGTGCCCGGTGGCCCGACATCGGCCGAATGGCGCTGATCCATCGCATCGGCCATGTGCCAGTGACCGAGTCAGCGGTCATCGTTGCTGTGTCATCACCGCACCGCGACACCAGCTTCGAAGCTGCTCGCTTCGGAATCGACACACTGAAGGCGACCGTCCCGATCTGGAAGAAGGAACGTTGGGACGGAGGCGAGTCCTGGGGGCTCGAGCCGCAGCACCTCGAAGAGATCGCCGCGGCAGAAGCGGGATCGACCGAGGACCAACCGTCATGAGCCGTGACCTCGCCATCGACTTGGGTACGGCGAACACCTTGGTCTACGCACGCGGCGAAGGCATCGTGTTGAACGAGCCGACTGTGATCGCGATGAATCAGCGATCTGGCGACGTCTTGGCGATCGGGCGCGACGCATGGAAGATGATCGGCAAGACGCCAAGTCACATCGTTGCCGTTCGACCCCTTCGTCAGGGTGCGATCACCGATTTCGAGATCACCGAGCGGATGATCAGGCTCGTGCTCCACCGAGCGGGTGTCAGCCGCTTCAACCGTCCTCGCGTCGTGATCTGCGTTCCGTCGGCGATCACCGCCGTCGAGCAACGAGCCGTTCGCGAGGCCGCTCGCCGAGCAGGAGCCACTGAAGCGCACCTTCTCGAACAACCGATGGCGGCGGCGATTGGCTCTCGATTGCCCATCGAATCGCCGGTCGGCAACATGGTGATCGACATCGGTGGTGGCACGACGGAAACTGCGCTGATCTCACTCGGGGGTGTGGTGGCACTCGAGGCCGTCCGCATCGGCAGCTTCGACATCGATGCCGCCATCCAGAACCATGTGCGACGCGTGCACGGCATTGCCGTTGGCGAACAAACCGCCGAGCAGATCAAGGTGGCCATCGGTTCCGCCTGGTCGTCAGGCCAGGAGTACGAGGCGGAGGTTCGTGGTCGAGAGATGACCAGTGGCCTGCCGAGAACCGTCGCGCTCACCAGTACCGAGGTGCGAGAGGCGATCGACGAGCCCGTCACAGCCATGGTCGATTCCGTCGTCACGTGCCTCGGAGCCGCTCCTCCGGAGCTGGCCCAGGACCTGATCGTGCGCGGCATTCACCTGGTCGGCGGCGGAGGGCTGTTGCGGGGAATGGCGGATCGCATAGCGGCCGAAGCCCACGTCGATGTGCACTTGGTCAAGCAACCGCTGGAGTCGGTGGTCCTCGGGGCGGGTCAGTGCGTTGAGTCGTTCGACGAGGTTCGAGAGATGTTCATGACCAATCGAACTCGGCGCTGACCCGGGCTCTACTCCGCTTCGTCTGCTTCGGATCTTGCAGGCGCGAGCAGGTCTTCTGCCGCCTGACGAACCTGCCAGTCTCGATCGTCGAGCGCGTGGGTGAGTGCGGCCTCGACGTCTGGCCCGTCGAAGGGGGCAAGGGCGATGATGGCTCGGCGCCGGACCGTGGCCTTGTCTTCACAGGCATGAAGGATCGTGGCGAGCCCAGAGTGAAGGGCTCCGAGTGCGGCGACCGCCGCCTCACGGCACAACGCATCGCTGTGGTCGCGAACAACCCGTTCCAAGCGATCGATCGAGGAGGTTGTCAGCACCTGATCCGACATCGAGCCGATCTCTCCGAGAGCAAAGGCTGCCACCTCGACGATCTCATCGGTGTCGTCGAGGAAGCGCACCAGCGCGCCCTCGGTGAGCGTGGGGTCAGGTAATCGGGGCGCGATTTCAGCTGCTCGTCTCCGAACCGTGGCGTCAGGGTCGGTCGCGAACTGCTGCCATTGGTCGATATCGAGGGCGTCGAGACGAAGCAGGGCACTCATCACAGCCGAGCGGATGGCCGGACTCTCAGCGTCGATTGCGCCCTGGACCGCCTCGAGGTCGCCACGGTGGCCAGCCACGACGATGTCACTCGGGCGAACGTTTCTGGCTGAGGGGTGGTGGAACGTCACAAGATCTGGAATGCTAGGTCCTTCAGCGGGGCGGGTGCGCTGAGTACGACAACGTGGAAGGAAACCAATATGTCGCACATGGTCATCTATCGAGGCACAGACGGAAGCCCCGGCTACCACCAGGCCGATGAGGTTCACGACGCGGTCGCATTTGTCGAGCAACTTCGCAACGACCAAGGTGTCGAAGAGGCCAAGATCTTCCGGATGGAAGAGGTCACCTTCCAATACCGCCCGTACTTCCGGGTCGAACTCGTCTCTTCCGAGCGGACACTCTCGGCGCCCGCTGCCAAGCCAGCGGTTGCCGCTGCTCCGGCCGCTCCAACGCCTCCCGCAGCTGAAGCCTCAGCCCCCCAGGTCGAGGTTCCATCAGCCGAAAGTACCGTTGATGTCACCGAGACGGTCGAGACCGCAGCTCCGGCTCCAACGATCAGCACTCCCGATGCAAACGGAGATGTCGGTGCTCGCCGAGGTCTGTTCGGCCGCTGATCGACTCCGGTCGATCACACGCTGAACAGCGAGTGAACTCCATGCCCGCAGCCGTCACTCAGGTGGCGGCTGCTTGGCTTTTCGAGAGCTCGCGCCTCGATTCAGCCGACCGCTTGTTCGACGATGAACAGCACGCCCATGAAGGCCACGATGGTCAGCGCTGCTGCGGTGATGCCGACAACGATCACCGTGGAAACCAGCCCAAACGGGGCCAACACACGCCGAAACCATGGAAAACGGAATCGCCTCACGGCTTTACGGGTGTTTGCGGTGTAAGGGTCCATGATCTGCAGCAGTACCTTCCCCGGGCCCAGCTTCACAGCGTCCAAAGGGGTCATGTGAGCGAAGAGACCAAGTATGGATGACCTGAACAGCAAAGAGTCGGCAAACGCCGAAAACGTGCCGACCGCCGTTCCGGCGGCCTCCTCGGTCGCCGACAACTTTGCGGCGATCCAGCGTCGGAACCTTCGTCGCCTCGGCTGGACCGTGTTCGCCATTGTCGGCATCGGCATCATCGGTGGCTTCTTCATCCCCACCCCCTACGTCGCTTTGGTCCCCGGTTCGGCTCGGCCGACCGAAGACCTGGTCGACGTGTCTGGCCTCGACGTCTTCCCTTCTGATGGCGAGGTCCTGTTCACCACGGTGCGCCTCAAGACTCGACCCAACATTTGGGAGTACCTCTGGCTGACGAACGACAGCGATGCCAACGTGGTGCCAGAGGAAGTGATCTTCGGAGACCGCACGCCGGCGGAGAATCGTGAAGCGAACCTGCAAGCAATGACGGATTCGAAGGAAGTGGCGGTGTCGGTGGCGCTTGCGCAGTTGGGCTACGAAGCCGTCACTCCGACCGGAGTGTTCGTGGCCGATGTGGTGGCCGGCAGCGCTGCAGACGGCGTGCTCGAACGAGGAGACGTGCTGTTGGCGGTCGATGGCGTCGAGATCCTCACCGACACTGAACTGGTCGATGAGCTGAGCGACCGACGCGCAGGCGACACCGTGGTCTTCTCCCTGCAACGCCACACACTGGAAGAGACCGAAGAGCTCGAGTTGACTCTCGGCGGCAGGGACGAGGACCCAGATGCGGGTTTCCTCGGTGTTGCTCCGCAGACCCGAATCGAGATGAGTACCGACTTGCCGTTCGAGGTCGACATCGACAGCGGTTCGGTTGGCGGTCCTTCGGCTGGTTTGGCGTTCACCCTGGCCATCCTCGACCAGTTGACCGAAGGTGAGCTGACAGGTGGGACCGAGATCGCTGTGACCGGCACGATGTCCATCGACGGACGGGTTGGCTCGGTCGGCGGTGTGCCACAGAAGGCGGCGGCGGTTCGCGAGTTGGGCATCGAGGTCTTCATTGTTCCTCGTGCACTGGGCGAAGACGTCTTGGCCGAGGTCGAGGCACGGGCTGGCGACGAGCTGCGGATCATCGCCGTCGACGACCTCGAAGAGGCGCTCGCTGTCCTTGAAACTCTGGGCGGAGACACCCAGGCCATCGAGGAGTTCGCCGCCGCCAACGTCTAGTCGACCTACGATGCGGGAATGTCCAACGGCGATGACCCCGTACTCGACCCTCAGGCGGTCCTCCGATCGTTCTCTTCGAGTTTTCGGGGCTACGACTCCGATCAGGTCGACAAGCACCTCCGGTCCATTGCTGATGCGCTGCGGACGAAGGCTGGCGTCGCCGATTCAAGCGGTGCCGAGCTGGAAAGCGCACGGTCTACGATCGAACAGCTGACCGCAGCGGTCAACGATCTCGAACGACAAGTGGCGGTGATCGAAGCGTCACCGCCGGTCGCTGTGCCGGTCGCCGAGGCTGCCCCGTTCGACGAAGCCCGAGCGATGCAGCTGCTCGGAGAAGAAACGACACGAGTCCTCGAGACTGCCCGCCAATCGGCGTCCACACTCGTCGCCAACGCCGAAGCCGAAGCTCGGCGTCGAACCGAAGCGGTCGACCAGCTGCAGGCGCAGGTCAACGCCGACATGGCTGACCTCCGCAAGACCACCGACACCCAGCTCGCTGAGGCCAGAGCGAAGCAAGAACGCGAGCTTGCCGAAGCGCGCGAGGCCATCGAGGGCGACATTGCCGCTCGAGAGACGTCGTCAAAGAACAAAGCAGAGGCTCTGGTCGTCAAGGCCTCCGAAGACGCAGCTCGAATCGTTGCTGAAGCACAAGCTGAGGCTGACAAGTTGGCTGAGGGTGCATCGGGTGCCGCATCGGTGGCCCGAGACGAAGCAGCCGCTCTCGTTGTGGCAGCCACGACCGAAGCCGGCGATCTCCGTTCATCGGCTGAGGCCGCAGCCACAACGGCCAAGGCCGAAGCGGTGACCGATGCTGCTCGTATTCGAGCTGAAGCCGAAGCCGATGCGCTCGCCGCTCAAGAAAGTGCTCGCGAGACTGCTCGGCTCATGGTGGTCGAGGCTCAGCGAGTGAGGGAGAAGGTGCTCAACGACCTCGTCGTGCGTCGCCGCCAGGGTCGTCAGCAGGTCGACCAGGCCAAAGCTGCCCGTGACCGTCTGGGCCGAGCGCTGCTGGACGTTCGTCGTCAGCTCGAATCGTCGGTCAAAGAACTCGACGTTGCGTTGCCAGAGGCGAAAGCCGCTTTGTCGGCGTTGGCCACCCCGGATGCGCCCACCGACGACGAGGCTCAGATCCGCGAACTCGAGATCGAATTGGATGCCGCCCGGGCCCGAGCTGGCCAGAACGATGTTGTGGTCGCCAGTGGCTCAGCGGCGTTGGCTCCCGCTCGGCACAAACGAAACCCAGTCCCAGCCGCTGCGCCCGTCGAGCCCGAGGTCGGTGAGGTCGACGAGGCGTCCGGTGCAGAGAGCAAATCAGCCGTTGCCGCCGACGACGAGGCCGTCGTAGAGATCAACGTCGATGACAGTTCCGAGGATGGCGAAGCGGACGCGCCTGAACAAGAGCCGGTGATCGAGGTGCCAGACGCATTCCTTGCCCGGGACGTCGCAATGACTCGGCACGGTGCCGATCTTCGTCGCAAGCTCAAGCGGGTCATGGCCGACGAGCAGAGTGACTTGCTCGACCGGCTCCAGCGTTCAAAGGCCATGTCGATGGATGATCTTGCTCCGGCTGACGATCAGCGAGCGCTGTACCTGGCAGCGGTCACCCCTGCCATCATCGCTGCGGCCGACTTGGGTGCCGATCTCTACGGCGGCTCGATCAAACCGGCGAAGGTTCAACCGCTTATCGACAAGCTGGTCTCGGACGTGTTCGATCCGCTTCGCCAGCGAGTCGAGGGATCGGTCAAGGCCGGAGCCGATGTCGACGACGTGCTTGAACCGCTTCGTGCTCATTACCGCGACGTCCGTTTGTCTGACGTTCCTGACCTGACCGACGACGTTCTTGCCGAGGCCTTCGCACTCGGTGGCTACTCGGCCATTTCGAAAGGCACGCCGATTCGTTGGATGAGCGACCCTCGGTTCGAGCCAAACTCGGACTGCTTCGACGACACGTTGGCTAACGACGTGGTGGCGCCCGATCCGTTTCCGACGGGACGGAGGCACCCCACTGGTCAACCGGGTTGCCGCTGCCTCGTGGTGCCCTGGCCCTGATTCTCCGCTTGACGAATGGGCGAATACTCGCCCCTGATCCTTCGGGCACGGCGGGGGCTTGTACGCTGCTCCGCTGATGCGCCCGGTCAGAGACAACGCCCCAAATCCTCGGTCATCGCGTATTCGCACACTGGTGCTGATCGCGTTTGGTCTTCTCCTTGCACTGTTCCTGTCGGCCAGCGGCCTTGCGCAGCTGTACACCGACTGGCTCTGGTTCGACTCCCTCGACTTGACGTCGGTTTGGTCCACCGTCCTCGGCACCAAAGTCGTTCTTGGCGTGGGTTTTGCCGTGATCTTCGCTGGTCTGTTGTGGGTCAACTTGTTCATTGCCGATCGGTTGGCGCCCGAGGTCCGTCCAGAGTCTCCAGAGGAGGATCTGATCGAGCGCTACCACGAGCTGGTTGGTGGCTACGGCGGCCGTCTTCGGATCGGTGTGGCTGCGCTGTTCGGCTTGTTCGCTGGTGCCCAGACATCGGGCCAGTGGCAGACCTGGTTGCTCTTCCGTAACGGTGGTGACTTCGGTCGGCTCGACCCACTGTTCCAACGCGATGCGGGGTTCTATGTCTTCCGCCTGCCGTTTTGGACGTTCCTGGTCGACTTCTTTTTCTCGGCACTGGTGTTTGCGCTCGTTGTGTCGCTGATCGCTCACTATTTGAATGGCGGTATTCGAGCCGCTGCTGCTCCGAACCAGCGCTCGACCAGTGCGGTGAAAGTGCACCTTTCGGTCTTGTTGGCGTCGTTGGCGCTGGTCCGCGCCCTCGCCTATTGGCTCGACCGCTACCACTTGGTCACCTCACAGCGCGGTCTCTACGACGGAGCGCTGACCACTGACGTCGAAGTCCAGCTTCCGGCGTTGAATCTGTTGACGCTCGTGTCGGTCTTCGGAGCGTTGCTCTTCATCTGGAACGTGCGTCGCCCCGGCTGGGTGTTGCCCGTCGTCGCGGTGGGGCTCTGGGCCATCAGCCACGTGGTGGTCGCCACCATGTTCCCGGCGCTGTTCCAGCGGCTCCGGGTCGAGCCGGAACAGTCCGAGCGTGAGCAGGAATACATCGGGTTCAACATCGACGCCACTCGCTTCGCTTACGGGCTCGACGACGCAGGCCTGACCAGCGTCGAGTTCGCCTACGAGCCGACACTCACATCTGAGCAGGTCGAGGCCAACGCTGACCTGTTCGATTCGGTTTCGATCCTCGATCCGAGCCTGGCCGCCGAGGACTACAACCGAAGCGAAGCTGGCCGGCAGACATACACCTTCGCTGATCCACTCGATGAGGCGCAGTATCGATTCGACGATGGCCTTCGTCCGGTCACGATCGGTGCTCGCAGCCTCGATCTCGCCTCGGTCGGTTCCAGCTGGGAAGACCAACACATCGTCAACACCCACGGGTTTGGCGTTGCGGTGGCACGAGCCAACACCAGTGATGCACGAGGGCTACCCGACTACGCCATTCGTGGCATCGGCCGGGGTCAGATCATCGACGATGATCTGCCGATCGAACTTGGCCAGCCCCGCATCTACTACGACGAGAACTTCACTGGCTACGCCATTGTTGGGGCAACTCGTGATGAGGTCGACGTCGAGGCAGCCGATTCGGTGGCCTACCGCTATGACGGTGAGGGTGGCATCGGCATGTCCGGCCTCGTGCGGAGGTTGGCGTTCTCGCTTCGCTTCCAGCAGCTCGATCCACTGATTTCGCCGTTCATCCAGGACGGCACCCGGGTCATTTACAACCGGGACATCGAGTTGCGAGTTCGTGAGCTCGCTCCTTTCCTGGAGTTCGACAGCGATCCATACCCGATCATCGCCGATGACCAGATCTTCTGGGTCATCGATGCCTACACAACGACGTCGGACTTCCCGTACGCCCAGAGCGTTGATGTGAACTCTGTCCCAGGAACCGGCGACCTGGCCAGGGGTTACAACTACGTACGGAATTCGGTGAAGGTGGTCGTCGATGCCTTCAACGGCGATGTCGGCTTCTACATCGTCGACACCGAGGACCCGATCATCCAGGCCTATGCCGAGGCCTTCCCTGATCTGTTCTCTTCGGTCGACGAAGCTTCTCCAGAGATCCGGGAGAAGTTCCGCTATCCGGCCGATTTGTTCCGAGTCCAGACCGAGACCTGGGACACGTACCAAGTCAGTGATCCGATCCGTTTCCTCGAAGGCTCTCTGGCCTGGCGCGTATCGGCGCAGCCCAGGGTTGCCGGCGGCGAAGACGCCGCCGCAGTGACGTCGAGCACGGTGGCGATGGCTCCGCAATATCGAACCACTCGGCTGCCCGGAGAGACCGAAGCCGAGTTCGTTGTCCAGCGGGCGTTCGTCCCGAACTCGACCGGTGCGAGTCAGGGTCGTCCTGAAGTCCAAGCGATCATGGTTGGTCGACTGAACCCCGATGGCACGGGACGTCTGCTGCAGTTCGACGTGCAGAGCAGTGATCTCAACGCCGCCGACCTCGCCGACTCCGAGATTCGTCGAGACGATGTCGTGTCTCCATTCCTTGCTCTGCGAAACCGGGACTCGACGGTCCGCTTCGGCGAGATGCAGATGGTGCTGGTCGAGAACACGGTTGTCTACATCCGACCGCTGTACATCGAGGCAGCCACCGACAATGCGGTTCCGCAGATCTCTCGAATCATTGCCGTCAACGGTGAACGGATCGCCATGCGGGAGACGCTCGATGCAGCCATCGAGGGCGTGACCGTCGACGGGTTCTCACCCGTCGAGGTGCCGGTCGACTCCGATGATCCCGACCTTGTGCCCGTGGCACCGACGGGCGAACTCGAGGACCTCAATGTCGCCGAACTGATTGCCTTGGCCGAGAGTCGGCTGGATGACGCCAACCGGGTGGTCGATTCTGACCCAGTCCTCGCAGAGCAGCTCCGAGCAGAGGCGCTCGAAGCGCTCGAGCAACTCAGCGATGTCCTCGGTGTCGATACCTCGGCAACGTCGGGCGAACCAGCCGGAGCCTGATGTCTTCGCCTGCGGCGAAATCCGGGTTGTTCGCAAGCTCGCAATGTCGCGTGTTGTGAACGCTGTCCCATACGTTGGTCCTCCGGTGGAACATTCCGCAGCCTGTTGTGGTTCCATCTGCACACTCGAACTCGGAGGTTGTGATGTTTGGATTCAATCGTGAGCCTGCTGGCATTCCTGACCCAGCGGACTGCCTGCCCGGGCGTGAAACCCCGATCCCCGTCGTTGCCGATCACTATGTGAACGGCAACCCGTTGGCTGGTCCGTTCCCCGACCACTTGGACACGTTGGTGGTTGGCATGGGTTGCTTCTGGGGGGCCGAGCGGTTCTTCTGGCAGATGCCTGGCGTCTACACCACGGCCGCTGGCTATGCGGGCGGCACCACGCCGAACCCGACATATGAAGAGACGTGCACCAGCATGACAGGGCACACCGAAGCGGTCTTGATCGTGTTCGACCCCGGCGTTGTTTCGCTTGACGAGCTGTTCGCCGTGTTCTGGGAAAACCACGACCCGGTGCAGTACATGGGACAGGGCAACGATCGGGGCAGCCAGTATCGCTCGGCGGTCTACACCAACAGCCCCGAGCAATTGGCTGCTGCAGAGACAAGTCGTGACGCCTATCAGGCTCGCTTGACCGAGGCTGGCTTCGGTGAGATCACGACCGAGATCGCTCCGGTCGGGCCGTTCTTCTACGCCGAGGACTACCACCAGCAGTACCTGGCCAAGAACCCCGGTGGCT
Source organism: uncultured Acidimicrobiaceae bacterium (assembly GCA_964351995.1). Classification (GTDB taxonomy): domain Bacteria; phylum Actinomycetota; class Acidimicrobiia; order Acidimicrobiales; family SZUA-35; genus SZUA-35. The sequence continues at coordinate 33,915 of CAYGQE010000053.1, forward strand.
ACTGCAACCATGGGTTCTGCCAGGTGTCCTACGCCTGAACACCCGAGTCTGGCTTTTCAGAACTGGGCCCAGAACAAGATGCGCTTGAAGGTGTAGAGGAAGTCCTCGACGTCGCCGTAGCGGTCGATCAAACGTGAGGAGAAGTCCTCGATGAACTCCGAGTAGGTCGGGTCATCGAGGGCTTTCTTGTAGGGGCGAAGCGTGGTGCTCTCGAGCCACTCGACGACGTCGAGCGTGCGCGCCAAGACGTGGGGATAGACCCGCAACATCACGTGCTGTTCGATCGCTCCGAGTGAATGGAGAATCTCGGCGTATTCCTCGGGTCGCAAGGAGTTCGCACTGATGAGCTGCGGCGGCCCGCCGGCATCGAACCAGTCCAGGTGATCCTGCGCTGTAGCGGTGATCAGCTGCTGTGTCGGGTGGCCGAGGTTGACCGGGATCTGCACGGCGAGCTGGCCGCCGGGGGAGAGGTGAGAGCGCCAAGAAGCCAGCACAGATGCATGGTCTGTCAGCCAATGGAGCGCTGCATTCGAAAACACCACGTCGGGGGATTGCTCGGGCTTGAAGTTCGTGATGTCTGAGTTCACGAAGGACACACGAGGGTCGTTGTAGTTGATGGTTCGCTCGAGCATTGTGCCGCTCGAGTCGACGCCGATGACCGTGGCGGCATCGAGGGCATCCGGTAGGTCGATGGTGCGAGCGCCCGTACCGCAACCAAGGTCATAGACAATGCCGCCTGAGGTTGGTCGGCAAAGATCTACGAGCTCATCGAAGGGAAGACGACGTTCGGCAGCGAACCGTTCGTATCGCTCGGGTTGCCAGGCGTTGCCTGCGGCATCGGTCGTGGTGACCACATCGTCTCCGATCTGCACCGTTGAGGATGCGTCAGGAGCCAGTCTGGTCTAGCTGGTAGTGGACGTGCAGTTCGCTTCGCACCGGAGGAGTGAGGCCACCTCGGTCGACTTTGGGAGATGCTTTGATCCATCGCTTGTTGAACGGAACGATCACCCGATCGTCTGGGGTTGCGTAGGCGCCGCTGGCAGGGACGTAGTTCGCAGGGCGCAGTAGGCCTCGGTCGACGACCATCCATGACGGCATGTTGGCCTCTGCCTCGTTGTCGTAGATGACTTTCGCCACCTTGCCGACCGTCTCACCTTTTGGATCGACAACGATGTGTCCCTCGAATGATGCGCTCAAGTCTCTGTTTCGCATTGCGTCATCCCTCGCATCGCCGCCCGCTCATCAATGTTACGAAGAACATGACGAAAGCTCAAGCATTTGTAACATTTCCGGCCTCGTAGGGGCGCCCAGATGACGATCGGGGCATTTAGTACTATGAAAGGTTGCATGACTCGCAAGAGTTGCCCGCGGCGGGTGGCTCTTTCGGCCACCGACTCGTCGGTGGGGCCATTCCCGTGGTTGTTGCGGCCTCTCTCTGCAACAACCACGGCGGCCATGGTTTTTGACTGCTTCTGTTGGCTTCGTCGGATCCCTCGCTATGATTCTGGGTCCACCCAACGCGGGGTGGAGCAGTCAGGTAGCTCGTCGGGCTCATAACCCGAAGGTCGCAGGTTCAAATCCTGCCCCCGCCACCAACATAAGTCCAGGTCAGAGGCGGTGCCGCTCCGGTGGCACCGCCTCTGTCGTTCTCCCGCACCAGCGAGACACCAGCGGGAGAAACAGTCAAAACCGGCTTCGCTGGTGCGCCGCTGGTTTTTTGAGCGAACGCTCAGCACTTCCAGCTTGAGTTCCGCAGCTGGTCCGGCGTCCATTTCCGACTCCGGGAATTGCATGGCTGGCGCGACCTTTAGGGCAGCGACTTGGACCGTTCTGTTGCAGTAGCCCATGGCATCCGGCTTGGTTCTGCGCCGTCCTTATGCGTCGCTCCAGCGGCTGAGCGACCCTCGGCGAAAGGGCGAATAATGCCGGTTCGCGAGCGGTCTCGAGGCCGAAAGGTTGCGTGATTATCGAGTGGGTT
>CAYGQE010000054.1:0-4299 GCA_964351995.1 uncultured Acidimicrobiaceae bacterium
GGGGTCGGGAGCCGGAGGCGCCGGTGGGGCTTCGGCGACAGGGGCCGGAACAGGTTCGGCGACAGGGGCCGGCTCAGGGGCGGCCGGGGCAGCGAGTGGAACGCTGACGGGCACGATGGCACCGGCGGCATCGACGCGCCCGGCCCGGAGTTCCACGTCGTCGTTGGCGCTGCTGAACGGCACGCTACCCAGACGGAGCTCGACAGGAGAGGCCTCGGCGAGGCCGGTCGACCAACCGTCGCGGCCCTCGCCCTTCACTTTTGTTTCGCCCGAGATTGCTTCGGCCCGGTCGAAGGCGAAGAGGATGGCTTCGCCTTCCAACTGGAGCACGGCGGCGACCCCGCTGGGGTCGTGGTCGACCACGACCTGGTGGAGTGCGGCAGAGACCTGGTCGAATCCCCATGCGTTGGTTGATGCAAGGTCGTCGAGGGCAGCAAGCGCCGCAGCGCCGGTACCCTCCCGGCCGCTCAAGACGAGAGTGACGGGGCCGTTGCGGACCACCGACCCGGAGCCAGGGATGATGCTTGCGCCTGTGTTCATGGTCATCAATCGTGGCACGAAGTTCTGTTGCCTGCGAGGACTGTCCTCGGGGCTAACGTGCGCGCATGGCAGAGCAGCTGACGCAATCGGGTACTTCGAGCAGCAATGGGTGGCATCGCGATCCGAAAGAAGTGGCCTCGGGTCGGCTCGCCGCTCACGGGCTCCCGGTGCCGCACGCTTCGATCAGCTTGGATGGCGAGTGGCAGTTTCGGTACTGGGCCGGAGCTTGCCCCGACGCATCATTTGCCGGTCCAGGCGCCGATCGTTCCCGCTTCGACTCGGTGTCGGTGCCCGGCAGTTGGATGCTGCAGGGTGGCGACGAGCAGCGCTTCGGAATCCCGATCTACACCAACGTGCAGATGCCATTCGATCCATCGAGCTACCCGGAGATCCCGCTCGAAGACGAGGGCGGTGACCACGTGGTCGAGGTCGTCGTTCCTGCCGATTGGGACAGGCAGCGCATCGTGTTGCGCCTCGGTGCAGCGGAATCGGCCTGCGAGGTGTGGGCCAATGGCACCTTGGTCGGCCGCTCGACTGATTCCCGTCTGCCGGCCGAGTTCGATGTCACTGACGAGGTCGAAGCAGGGGCGACGGCAACCATCGCCGTGCGGGTCTTCCGTTGGAGTGCCTCGACGTGGGTCGAGGATCAGGACATGTGGTGGATGGCCGGGCTGCACCGATCGGTGCACCTGTACGCAGCGCCCCAGACACGGATCCGTGATGTGTTCTTCGAGACTCGGTCGGCTGACCTCGACACCGGGGAGGCATCGGTTGCGGTGCATGTCAGCCTGAGTGGCGACGTGCCCGAGGGCGCAAGCGTCGTCGCCGACATCGCCGGCACCACAATGACCGGGCCGACTGACGGTGGTGACGAGGTCGTGCTCGAAGCCACACTGCTGAACACGGCGCTGTGGAGCGCCGAAGCTCCGAACCTCCACGAACTGACCGTGCGCCTGGTGGGGGCGGATGGCGTCGATCTCGACTCGGCGATGCTGACCGTTGGTGTTCGTGTCATTGACGTCGCCAACGGCCAGTTGCGGGTCAACGGACGGCCCATCACGGTCTTTGGCGTCAATCGGCACGAGCACGATGGCGAGACCGGTCGCTGGCAGAGTGACGAACTGCTCGAGCAAGACATTGCGCTGCTCAAGGCCAGCAACGTCAATGCGGTGCGAACGGCGCACTACCCGAACGACGAGCGCTTCTACGATCTCTGCGACCGCCACGGCATCTACGTCATGGACGAGACCAATGTCGAGTCCCATGCAATGGTGTTCGAGGTGCTGCAGCCCTGCAACGACGACCGTTTCGCCGAGAGTTTTGTCGAACGCGGTGCACGCATGGTTGCTCGAGATCGCAACCACGCGTCGGTCATCTCCTACTCGCTCGGCAATGAATCCGGCTTCGGGCCGAACCACCGGGCCATGGCGGCAGCGATGCGGGCACTCGACTCGAGCCGCCCCATTGCGTATCACCCCGCCGAAGACGATCCCATCGTCGACATCATCGGTCCGATGTATCCAAGCCTCGGCGAGCTGGCTCGCCTCGACGGTCTCGGCGACGAGCGACCGGTGATCATGTGCGAGTACAGCCATGCCATGGGTAACTCGAACGGCGGTATCGAGGACTACTGGGATCAAATCGAAGCGTCTGACCGGTCGTGGGGCGGCTTCATCTGGGACTGGGTCGACCAGGGGCTTGCTCGCTTCACCGACAGCGGTGAGCGATGGTGGGCATACGGCGGCGACTACGGCGACCAGCCCAACGATCGAAACTTCAACTGCAACGGGTTGGTCGACGCCGACCGCCGCCCCCACCCGGCGCTGCGTCATGTGTCGTGGGTCTACCGCCCGGTCACCACCAGTCATCTCGGCGGATCCATCATCTCGGTGACCAACCGTCGTTCCTTCACCGACCTCTCCGACCTTGCGCTCGACTGGGAGGTGCTGGTCGATGGCGTCGTGGTGTCGGCTGGTTCTGACGCCCGAGTGCCAGCCATCCATGCTGGGGAAACCGTCGACGTCGATCTCGGCTTCCTGACACCAGATGTCGCAGCCGGCGGCGAGGCGCATCTCCAGGTCAGATGGCGGACGCGTGCTGCGAGCGGCCTCGTGCCCTCCGGCGTCGAACTGGCCTGGGACGAGATGGAACTCGATGTGGTGCGCCCCGCGTTGCCCGCCGTTCCCGTCAGCGCCGTTGCCGCAACCTTCGAGAGCCTCGACGGCGGTGTGGTGCTTCGCGGCGGCGACAACGAGATCGTGCTCGGTGCCGACGGCGTACCCCAACGAATCGACGTCGACGGTGTGGTGATCGAGCCGTCGTGGGGGCGGGTCGGGCTGTGGCGAGCGCCCACCGACAACGATGCCGCGACCTTCGGTGACGAGATGCTCACCAGTCGGCTCGAACGAGCGGGCCTGGCCAGAGTCGAAGCCGAGGTCATGCGGCCGGTGTCTGTTCGGGAGTGGAACGAGGGGCTCGAAGGAGGCGTTGTCGAACCAGCGGGAACGGTGTCTGCTCGATGGACGTTTGGCTTTGCTGGCCGGGTGCAGGTGACCCTCACCTGGCTGATGAGCGCCGACGGCGAGATCGCCTTCGACATGCAGGCGAGCTCGGATCTCGATGTGCCACCGCTGCTGCGAATGGGTCTCGAACTGGAGGTCGGGCGGAACCACGATCAGATCCGGTGGTTCGGGCCGGGCCCCGAAGAGAGCTACTCCGATCGTTGGCATGGACTGTTCGCTGGTCATCACGAGGCGACGGTGGAGGATCAGTTCTTCCCGTATGCGCTGCCGCAGGAAACGGGCAACCACACGCAGTGCCGCTGGTTCGCGCTGCGATCCAGCGCCGAGGGTGGGGGAGACGGCTCTGGCCTGGTCGCCGTTGCCGACAGCCGGTTCGATGCGCAGGCTCTGCATGCTCGTAGCGAAGATCTCGAAGCGGCCAAGCATCCGCACGAAGTCACGTGGCGGAATGCCACGGTGCTGCGGATCGACGCTGCCCATTCGGGGATTGGTACCGCCAGCTGCGGACCAGGCCTCGGCGAGCCCCACCGGGTGCGCCCCATCCATGTGCGCAATCGCATCGTCCTGAGGGGACTGTCGGCTAATGAGGAGCCGGCAGCGGTCGCTGCACGCCCGGTCCGCCTTCCTCGTCCCCGCCGCTGGAACTACTGACCGTTGTCGCTGCAGCGAGGTGTGCGCAGGGAGGGATGTGAACCCCACGCTTCGAGCGAATCGCGCTCGTTGCGGTGGGGTGAACACGGGCAGTCGCAGGATCGAAGAAGTCTCTGGGTGAAGCTGCCCGGGGCGCGTTGCCACCCCCTCGTCGTCGGGCGAAGATACGGCAGCGCTCAACGAACGGACTTTTCATGCGGCGACTTCTGCTAGCTCTCATTTCTTTCTCTCTGGCCGCGGTTCTGGCTCTGCCGGTTCCTGCCGGCGCGGTGGCGCCAGGTACCCCCGTGGTCACGATCGACGCGACCACGTCGACAACGGTGACCGCCTCTTGGACGGCGACCGATGGTGGCGAGCCACCGGTGACCTACGAAGCGACGATCAGCCCTGACGATGGAGTTGGTGGCGGCTTCATCGTTGCCGGTTCGGCTGATCTTTCGACGACGTTCACGGGTTTGAATCCGAGCACGGCGTACACGGTGACGGTTATCGCCTCCAACGTGTCTGGCCCCTCGCCTGCGGGTACGGCTCCGGCGACGACGGCGGCTCCGCCGGTGGTTGCGCCGTCGAATGTGGTGGTGACGGT
>CAYGQE010000054.1:4399-28148 GCA_964351995.1 uncultured Acidimicrobiaceae bacterium
GGTTGCCAGTAATGGTGTGGCTCCGACCGCTTCGAACACGGGTGCGGCGACGACGGCGGCTCCGCCGGTGGTTGCGCCGTCGAATGTGGTGGTGACGGTTGGGACCGAGACGTCGACGTCGGTGCCGGTGTCGTGGTCTGCCGATGATGGTGGTGGAACGAATCAGTACACGGTGTCGATCAGTCCGAATGATGGTGGTGGTGCGGGTGCGTTGACGAATTCGTCGGCGACGTCGACGACGTTCACTGGTTTGAATCCGAATACGGCGTACACGGTGACGGTGGTTGCCAGTAATGGTGTGGCTCCGACCGCTTCGAACACGGGTGCGGCGACGACGTCGTTTGGTTCTGCGGGAGCTCCGACGGGTGTCGTGGCATCGCTCTCGGGCATCAACAGCACCGATGTCACGGTGGCGTGGCAGGCTCCGGCCAACACCGGCGGTGGTCTCGGCAACTACACCGTGCGGCTGTCCAATGGTCAGAGCCTGTCCGCTGGCCCAACAGCGACGTCGGTCACGTTCACCTCGGTCGCTCCGGGTGCCACCGTGACGGCCACGGTTCAGTCGAGCAACGGCGCGGCGGCGCCCGGGGCGACCAGCTCCACCTCCGCCTCGGTCACCACTCCCGATGTGCCCGGCTCGGTCACGGGACTCGCAGCGAGTTGGGCGGGGGAGCCGAATCTCACCTCGATCAACGTCGGGTGGGTGGCGCCAGCTGATAACGGTGGTTTGGCGATCACTGGCTACGCCGTGTCGGTGAGTCCTGCGCTGGCGAACGCCATTCCCGATGTTGCCGCCGGCGAGACTTCATTGGTGATCAACGGCCTCGAACAGGGCACGACCTACACCGTGACGGTCCGAGCCAAGAACCCGCTCGGAGACGGCCCCGGCGTCGCCGCCAGTCCGGTCTTGGTTCCGTCGACGCCGGGCACCGTGACGAACATCGTCATTGCTCAATCGCCTCCATTCAGTAGCAGCCTGACGGTGACATGGGCGCTTCCAGAGGAAGATGGTGGGTCGCCCATCACGGGCTATCTCGTGAGCGTCGACGGCCGCACTCCCGTCACCGTCGGCCCTGCGGTCACGAGCCAGACCTTCAGTGGTCTGCCCGTCGGCACTCACAATGTGACGATCCAAGCGACCACGGCGGCGGGTGTCGGCGCCACCGTCACCTCGCCGAACTTCGAAGTTCGGGCCTTCCCACCGTTTGCTTCCGAAGCGGACTTCGTCACGCAGCTCTACGCCGACTTCCTTCGCCGGGCTCCCGATGCCGCTGGTTTGGCGTTCTGGACCGATCGAGTGGCCGACGACGGTTCCAACGTGCAAGTGATCGTCGAAGCCTTTATGCGTTCGCCTGAGTTTGCTCCTCGGCGTGCCGTCGCTCGTATGTACTTCGCCTATCTCAACCGCCAGCCCGAAACCGGTGGGTTCGATTTCTGGACGCGGCGGATTGCTACGGGTCAATCCGTGATTGAAGACGTCTCGCAGGCGTTTGCGCTGTCTCCTGAGTTCTTGAATGCCACTCGTATCGAGGACCCCGCTGGTTCTGGCCAGTTCCGGCCGCTGACCGACGGCGAGTTCATCGTCTACGTCTACAGCGCCGTGCTGAATCGGCGACCAGATCAGGGAGGCTTCGAGTTTTGGCTCGACCGACTCGGCGACGGCCTCAATCGAGGAACGCTGATGACCTCGTTCAGCGAGTCACCCGAGAACATCGAGCGGAGCCGTTCTGCGGTCGATGTCACGGTGACGTATTTCGGTCTGCTCCAACGAGCACCGGAGACCACGTGCAACACCTCGGCCAATCCGAACTGCATCTCAGGTTTCGCCTTCTGGACCAATCGGGTCAACACCACCAATACGGGTCTGACGCAGTTGATCAGGGAGTTCTACTTCAGCCAGGAGTACGCCAACCGGGTCGACGACTGACATCGTCGGGAGTTGCGCCAGTCGTCTCGCCCACGCTGCTAGTCTCACCACACCCGGCGTCTGTAGGAGCACAAAGCGTGAGCACAATCGAGTCTGTCAATGGTCGTGAAGTCTTGGACTCCCGAGGAAACCCAACCGTTGAAGTCGAAATCACGCTCGACTCCGGCGCTGTCGGTCGGGCGTTGGTGCCGTCTGGAGCCTCGACCGGTCAGTTCGAAGCCGTTGAACTCCGCGATGGCGGCGACCGCTACCTCGGTAAGGGCGTGCTTTCGGCGGTTGGCAATGTCAACTCGCTGATCTCCGAGGCCCTGATCGGTGCCAATGGCACCGATCAGCGATCAATCGATCAAGCACTGATCGCCCTCGACGGCACCGCCAACAAGTCACGGCTCGGGGCGAACGCCATTCTGGGCGCATCGCTGGCCGCCGCCCACGCTGCTGCTGCCCATCTCGAACTCCCGTTGTACCGCTACGTCGGCGGTGCGAACGCTCACGTGCTGCCGGTTCCGATGATGAACGTGCTCAACGGCGGCGAGCATGCCGACAACAACATCGACTTCCAGGAATTCATGATCATGCCCGTCGGCGCATCATCGTTTTCCGAGGGACTTCGTTGGGGAGTCGAGACGTACCACGCACTCAAGAAGGTGCTGTCCGACCGAGGCCTCGCCACCGCGATTGGTGACGAGGGCGGCTTTGCGCCGAACCTCGGGTCGAACGAAGAAGCCGTGCAGCTTCTGATGGAAGCAATCGAGAAGGCCGGCCTCACCCCCGGCACCGACATGGTCCTCACCAGTGACGTCGCCAGCACCGAGTTCTACCGCGACGGCGAATACCACCTGGCTGGCGAAGGGCGCACGCTGTCGCCCGCCGGCATGGTCGATCTCTTGGCTGAGCTCGTCGACAAGTACCCGATCGTGTCGATCGAAGATGGCATGGCGGAAGAAGACTGGGACGGCTGGGCCGCTCACACCGAGTCGCTCGCTGGCCGCTGCCAGCTGGTCGGCGACGACCTCTTCGTCACCAACACCGAGCGTCTCAGCCGTGGTATCGCCGATGGCATCGCCAATTCGATCCTGGTCAAGGTCAACCAGATCGGCAGCCTCACCGAAACACTCGACACCGTCGCCATGGCAACCGCAGCCAAGTACACCTCGGTGATGTCGCACCGCTCCGGCGAGACCGAAGACGCCACCATCGCCGACCTCGCTGTTGCCACCAACTGTGGTCAGATCAAGACCGGCGCCCCCGCTCGCAGCGATCGTGTGGCCAAGTACAACCAGTTGCTGCGTATCGAGGAACAGCTCGGGTCTGCCGCCTCGTACCCCGGTGCTGCAGCTTTCACTCGCTGACCAATGGCTGATTCCCCCTCGACGCCCAAACGCGCCAAACCACAGCGAGCCATGCCATCGCTGGCTGAAGCCATGCGACATCACCTGCCGATGGCGGCGATGTTGATGGTGGCCGGGGCGATTGTCGTTGGTGTCGCCGTGTTGCCGATGCGGACCTGGCTCGAACAGCGAGAGATCCTCGACCAGACCGAACTCGAGCACCAGCGGATCATGGGCGAGGTCGACCAGCTCGAGGCGCAGCTCGAATTGCTACAGACCGATGAAGAGATCGAGCGGCTCGGTCGCGAGCATTTCGACCTCGTGAAGCCAGGCGAAGAGAGCTATCGCGTCCTGCCTCCTTCCGACGGCTGACACCCGGCCAGATCGCTCTCGGCGAATTCCTTCGTTCTCAAGTGGCGAAGTGCTGTCACCATTGTCACAATGACGACCGTCGTCATGAAGGACGATTCGAACACGGGAGTGCCACGTGGAGATATCGGTTGAAGTCAATGGTGTCATGCAAACCCATGACGTCGAGCCCCGGACGCTGTTGGTCCACTACGTCCGCGAGGTCGTCGGGCTGACCGGAACCAACATCGGCTGCGATACGTCGTCATGCGGTGCTTGCACCCTGCACGTCGACGGCGAAGCCGTGAAGTCCTGCACGATGCTGGCCGTTCAGGCTGATGGCCTCAAGGTCACCACCATCGAAGGCTTGGCCAACGGCGACGAGATGCACCCGATGCAGACCGCCTTCATGAAGTGCCACGCACTACAGTGCGGCTACTGCACCCCCGGTATGGTCATGGCGTCGGTCTCACTGCTCGACGAGGTGCCGAACCCCACCGAAGCCGAGGTCCGTGAAGGCCTCGAAGGCAACCTGTGCCGCTGCACCGGCTACCACAACATCGTCAAGGCAGTCCTCAGCGCCAGTGGCCAGGAAGTTGCCGTCAGCGTCGGAGGCGGTCAATGATCCCCGTCGCCTTCGAATACGAGCGTGTCGATTCCGCAGCCGCCGCCCTTGCCCTTCTCGCCGAGCACGGTGACGAAGCCAAGCTGCTTGCGGGCGGTCATTCGCTGCTTCCCATGATGAAGCTGCGTCTCGCCTACCCCTCGGTCCTTGTCGACATCGGTCGGATCGAGGACCTCAACTACGTGCGTGACGCTGGCGATCACATCGCCATTGGTGCGCTCACCAAGCATCGCGCCATCGAGATCCACCCCTTGGTGAAGGAACACGCTCCGCTGTTGGCTCACGCGACCTCGCAGGTCGGTGATCCCCAGGTCCGTCACCGCGGCACCATCGGCGGCTCGCTTGCTCACGCTGATGCTGCTGCTGACCATCCCGCCACCCTGCTCGCTGTTGGCGGCTCGGTCGTGGTCAATGGGCCCGCTGGCGAGCGTGTGATTGCCGGCACGGATCTGTTCACCGGTTTCCTCGAGTCGAGCATCGCCGAGACCGAGATGATCACCGAGATCCGCATTCCGAAACACACCGGTAAGGGCTGGAGCTTCCAGAAGTTCAATCGTCGTGCGCAGGACTGGGCCACGGTTGGTGTCTCAGCGCAGCAGATCAACGGTGTCGCTCAGGTCGCACTGGTCAACATGCACACGACGCCGATCCGTGCCACCGCAGTGGAAGAGGCGCTCGCCTCGGGTGCCTCGGCCGCTGACGCTGCCGAACAGGCCCACGTCGGCATGGAGCCTTCGAGCGACCTCAACGCCAGCGTCGAGTTCCGTCAACACCTCGCACGAGTGTTGGTGAAGCGGGCGCTCAACGAAGCCGGCATCGCCTAACTCGTTCCACCACACCAGATCCATCGAGACCTCCATGGCCGACCGCATTGTTTCTCTCTTGCCGTCGGCCACGGAGGTCTTGTGGTTTTTGGGTCTCGGGGATCGCGTGGTCGGGGTCACCTATGAATGCAACGAACCACCGCACGCAGCTGATCTCCCGCACGTCACCGACACCATCATCCCGGCAGGAGCCACGCCGGCCGAGATCGATGTGATCATCGGTCAGGCCATGGCGGACAAGACCGAGCTGTACACCCTCGATCGTGAGCTGTTGGCGTCCCTCGACCCCGATCTGATCGTCAGCCAGGACCTTTGCCGTGTGTGTGCGCTGCCAGCGGGCAGTGTCAATGAGGCGGTCGCCAGCCTCGGCTGCACCGCCGATGTGTTCAGCTACGACCCGATGACCCTCGATGGTGTGCTCGACGAGATCGAGGCACTCGGCCGGATTGCGGGCGCCCCCGACATCGGCTTCGAACGAGTTGCTGCACTTCGATCGCGTCTCGCAGTCCAACGAGCCAGTGTGCCCGCCGACCAACCCAAGGTCTTGCTTCTCGAGTGGCCAGACCCGCCCTACACACCAGGCCACTGGATCCCCGATCAGATCGAGGCCGCTGGTGGCGTTGCATTGCTTGCTCACCCCGGTGGGCGCTCGTCGGCGACCACCTGGGACGCTGTTGCCACCTCAGGTGCGGAGGTGTTGATCGTGGCGCCGTGCGGTTTCGACCGTGCAGCCGCCGAGGCACAACTCGCTGATGTTGTGGCACGGCCAGACCTCGCTGGGCTCCCGGCGATTCAGAACGGTAGGTGTTTCGCGATCGATGCTGATGCGTTCATCGTGCGCCCGGGACCGCGACTGCTCGAAGGGGTCGACGAGTTGTCGGCCCTGTTGACTTCTGGACGGGACTAGCCTCCACGCATGCGTGAAATCCTCGCCGACCTCGATCGATGGACCAAGCAGGGCAAGAAAGTCGCCGTGGCTCGGGTGGTAGACGTCGAAGGCTCCGGCCCCCGTCTACCCGGTGCTGCGATGGCTGTGAATGAAGATGGCGACGTTGCCGGTTCAGTCAGTGGCGGATGCGTCGAGGGTGCCGTCGTCGTCGAAGCGCTGCAGTGCATTGAAGACGGCTCTCGCAAGATGGTCACCTTCGGCTATTCCGATGACGAAGCGTTTGCCGTTGGCCTGACCTGCGGTGGCACGATCCACCTCTTCCTCGAACCGCTGGACTGGTAGGCAGTGGCCGGGCCCGACAGCATCTACGCCACGCTTCGCGCCGCCATCCGGGCCGAGGAGCCCGTCGCTCTCGCCACCGTCGTCAGCGGTGATGGTCTTGGCCGTGAGGGCGTTGAATCCGGTATGAAGCTCCTCGTGCGTCCTGACGGCACCACGCTCGGCGATCTCGGCAATCCGGATCTCAATCGAGTGATCGTACGCGATTCCATCGGTGAACTCAGCGCCGGCACGTCAGGTGTTCGCCACTACGGCCCTCGCGGGCAAGCGAGGCAGGACGATCTCGACATCTTCATCGAGTCGTTTGCCCGTCCGCCGCAGATGCTGATCTTCGGTGCGGTTGATTTCACCGCCGCTCTTTGCCGTGTCGCCAAGGTTCTTGGCTACCGGGTGACAGTCTGCGATGCCCGCCCCGTGTTCGCCACAAAGCAACGCTTCCCGTACGCCGATGATGTCGTGGTCGACTGGCCCAACCGTCTGCTCGACAAGGTCGGGGCCGATCTCGGCGGTCGCGATGCGATCTGTGTGCTGACCCACGACCCCAAATTCGATGTGCCCGCAGTGCAATCGGCGTTGCAGACCAACGCGGGGTACATCGGCGCCATGGGCTCTCGACGCACGACCGAGGATCGCAATCGGCGCCTTCTCGACGAGGGGGTGGATCCCGCCGATCTCGCCCGTGTGATGGCCCCGATCGGGCTCGACATCGGCGGCCGAACTCCGGAAGAAACTGCGATTTCTGTCTGCGCTGAGATCATTGCGCTGCAGTCCGGGCGCATCGCTCCATCGCTGCGAGATGCCGAGGGCGACATTCACCGTTCGACCTCTTGAAGGTCGTCTTGAAGATCACCCTGAAATATCGGGATCGTCGGCCGATGGAAGAGAGTGACCCTGGACCCGACAGCGACGCGCCTCAAGCGTCGTCACCTTCAGCTCGCGCAGAAGGTGACGTTGGCGATGATCATTTCGTTGATCCCGATCGTGGCGGTCGGTTGGTGGGTCGCCGACTTTGCAAGCTCGGTGCTCGAAGAAGAAGTCCAGCAGAGCATGGGTCGAGCCGGCGAGGTTCAGGCCGAGCGGGTCAACGCTTCGGTTCTGGCGAGCGCTGGGTTTCTCGGGCGCATCACGAACGATCCATCATTTCTGCGCACGGTCGACCAGCAGGGGTCGTTGTCGAACACGACGGAATCGGCCCAGTTCTTCGATGACTTCGTGGCCGCTCAGTTCGAACTGGCGGCGGCGGATGGACTCGTTGGACTCGGGGTCTTCATGATCGGTGGTGGAGCTCCACTTGCTGCCGGCGAGCTCAATAGTGAGACTGAGTTCCTTCGAACGCAGTTCGGAGACGAGGACGTTCTCGTCGGCGAAGCGTTCTTGACCAACGGAGACGCCAGGCTTCCTGTCGCTCGTCGTGTTCGAGGCACCGACAATGCGGGAAGCAGCGTCACGATCGTGGCCGAATGGTCAATCGATGCCCTCGTGCACGACGCCATCGACCCCGCCACCCTCGGCGCTTCCGCTCGAAGCCTGATCGCTCAGCAGAACACCGACGGATCGCTCACCGTGGTTGCCGGCAGCGACCGCAACCTTCTCGGACAGATCATCAGCTTGAGTTCGAACCCGGTCATCGGCGGGAGCACCGTGCTTCAGACCGAGGATCCGATCGCCGGACTGGCGCCAGTCGTGCAGGCCACGACGCGAGTACCAGGCGACCCGGGCTGGATCTCGATCGTCGAGGTCGATAGGGCCGAGATGTTCACCGAACTCGAGGCCATCCGGACCCGGCTGATCACCGTGTTCATCGCCGCCGGGCTGTCCATTCTCCTCGTCGTGGTGTTTGCGGTCCGCGGCTTCGTTCGACGCCTTGGCCGAGTGTCGGATCTCGCCGCTTCCATCGCTGACGGTGACCTCACGGTTCGAATCGACGACGACCGTGGGGATGAACTCGGCCGACTCTCGACCGCCTTCAACGAAATGGCGCACTCCCTCTCTGTCGACATCGCCCGGAGAGAGCAGATCGAAGCGCAACTGGCGTATCAAGCAACACACGATGCGCTCACAGGCCTTCCGAATCGAAGTCAGCTCGTGGTGCAACTCGACCAGATCCTGAGCAACAAGGACGAAACCGTCAGTTGTCTGTTCGTCGATCTCGACGGCTTCAAGGCCGTCAACGATCGGCTCGGCCACGGAGCGGGTGACGAACTACTGATCCGCGTTGGTGAACGCCTCAACGATGTCCTCCGTCCCAACGACTTCCTGGCCCGCCTCGGCGGTGACGAATTCGTGGTGATCTTGCGAGGTCTTGGTCCGGTCGCATCTGAGCAGGTGGCTGGTCGCATCGTGGCGGCCCTCGAGTTGCCCTTCGTCATCTCTGGTGAAGAGGTGTCGATCAGTGCATCGATTGGCGTGGCCGCTTCGAGCGACGAGCACACCACCGAACGCCTCATCAAGGAGGCCGACATCGGCATGTATCGGGCGAAGGCGAAGGGCCGGGGCCGCGCCGTTCGCGTCACCGATGACACGATGCGCGAGGTCGATGAGCGAGTTCGCCTTCTTGCCGAACTGCGTCAAGCGGTCAGCAACGACGATCTCGAGCTCACGATGCTTCCGATGGCCGATTTGCGCGACGGCTCGCTGCGAGGCGTCGAGACGGCCGTACGTTGGCACCACGAGACCCGCGGCCTCATCGACGCCAGGGAATTCCGGACCATGATCGCCGACTCCGGTACCGCCCAACAGATCGACGAGTGGGCAATCGAGAAGACGGTCATGCTCTTCGCCGAGTGGGTCGAAGCCGGTCTGCCGGTCGCCGACATCGACGTCTCCATCAACCTCTCCCCGTCGAGTTTCATCAACGCTCGTCCTCGTCAGCTTCTCAGCGAGGAGATCAACCGTCGGGGCCTGTCACCGGCCAACTTCCGAGTGGAAGTCGCCGAGACGATTCTGCGAAACGATCCTGGCACGTTGCGGGAGGTGTTCGACATGTACCGAGCCGCCGGCATCTCGATCACGATCGACTCGTTCGGCTCGGACTACTCGAACCTCGAGCTGCTGCCTCGCTACGCCATCGATGCGGTGAAGATCGATCTCGAGCAGATCGCCGATCTGACCAATCGACTCTCCAGCCGTGCCCTCGTGAGTTCGTTGATCACGCTGGCCCAGACCGCCGGGCTTCGGGTCACCGCTGCCGGGATCGAAGACGAGGACGCTCGCAGCCAGATGATCGAGCTTGGTTGCGTCTGGGGCCAGGGCACATGGTTCTCCCCGCCGGTCGTCGAAGTCGACTTCATCGAGATCCTCGAACGTCGCCATCTGCTCGGTTCGTTCTAGCTATACCTTGCCCGGGTGACGATTGCCGCTGTCCTACTCGCCGCTGGTGCTGGTTCGAGATTTGCCGGCTCTGGGCAGGGCGAACACAAGCTGCTGGCCGACCTTCGGGGTCGGCCTGTGATTTCCTGGGCCCTCGATGCTGTGGTCGGTGCGATGTTCAACGAGGTCATCGTTGTCACCGGAGCAGTGGACCTCGAGGCGCATCTTCCTCCCGGCGTCACCGTGGTGAACGCCGAGCGCTGGGCTGAGGGGCAAGCGCTCACGATCCGGGCCGGTATCGCTGCCGCCGACGCTGCGGGCCATCACGCCGTTGTCATCGGCCTGGCTGATCAACCGTTTGTCCCTGCATCGGCATGGCGAGCGGTCGGGGCTTCTCGGGGCCCCATCGTGACTGCCACTTTTGACGGGGCAGCCCGTCCACCGGTCAAGCTCGAGCGTTCGGTGTGGGACCTCCTACCGACCGAAGGAGACAGCGGAGCCCGTGAGCTGGTTCGAACGCGACCTGATCTTGTTTCTGAGGTACCGTGCTCCGGCACTGCAGCTGACATCGACACCACAGAGGATCTTGCCAGATGGAACTGACCAACGATTTCGTGATCGACCGCCCCGTCGACGAAACCTTCCGCATCCTGAACGATCTCGAGTTCATTGCGCCTTGTATGCCCGGCGCTCGGCTCACCGAGATCGAAGGCGAGGAGTATCGGGGCACGGTGAAGATCAAGGTCGGCCCGATCACTGCGCAGTACAAGGGCAAGGCCTCGTTCGTCGAGCAAGACGCCGTGAACCACAAGGCTCAGCTCAAGGCGGAGGGTCGCGATCCTCGTCAGGGCAACGCCAACGCCATGGTCTTCGCAACAATGGAAGCATCAGGCGATGACGCCACCAAGGTCACGATCCACACCGACCTGAAGCTCAGCGGCAAGGTTGCAAGTTTTGGGCGTGGCATCATCGAAGACGTCTCCAAGAACATTCTCGGTCAGTTCGTGGAAAACCTTCGCCAGAAGCTCGAACTCGAAGGCACGCCGGGCGAGCAGGCCACACCGGTCACTCCTGTGGTTGGCGACACCGCTGAAGCCCCGGCCGCCAATGGAGCTGCTGCTGCGGCACCCGCTGAGGCCGAGGCTCCCAAGATCCGCAAGATCGATGCACCCGAGGCCGATGCAGTCGACCTCCTTTCCGTCACAGGCAGCCCAATCACCAAGCGACTCGCTCCCGTTCTCGGCGGCGTCATTGCATTGTTGATCCTTCGCTGGTTGCTCGGCGGCCGTGGCGACTGAACCCCCGATCCGCACCACACCCGCCGATCTCGACGTGGTGACCGAGCTGCTTGGTCGCCCGCCGATGGGATCCTTCGAAGTGCTTCTTCGTCGCGAGGATGGAAGCCCCGTCGTGCTCGGCAACGAGCCATTGCTCGATGATGGCCGACCCATGCCAACGCGCTTCTGGCTGTGTGATCGTGCGTTGAACAAGTCGATTGGCCGGATCGAGTCCGAGGGGGCCGTCGACCACATCGAGGCGCTCCTGCCCGCGGAGGTCATCGCCAAGATCCACGCGACCTACGAGGCGGAACGCGACGCTCGCGTTCCCGATGGCTACGGCGGTCCGCTTCCTTCGGGTGGCGTCGGCGGCACCCGCATCGGGGTCAAGTGTTTGCATGCCCACTACGCCAACTTCCTGGTGGGCAATGACGATGCCATTGGCATGTGGACTCATGAACGCCTGTCAGAGGTGGGTGCGGCGTTCGATGCATCCGAGCCGGGCATCATGACCATCTGGGCCGGAGACGAAACTCCATGAGTCGAGACAATCGAACCATTGCTGTCATCGACATCGGCACGATCAGTGCTCGCCTCTGCATCGCGAATGCCGGCGGAGCGGTGCTTCGCGATGCTCGAGTCGTGCATGCCGGTGAGGGGCTGCGAAGCACGAAGCGGATCTCCAGCGACGCCTTCGGCCGCCTGCGGAGCTGCCTCGACGAGTACCGAACAGCGATCGACGCAGCCACCGCCACCGAGGTCAGGGTTGTTGCCACCGCCATTGGGCGGGATGCACTCAATCATGAGGAACTCACCGACGTCGTTCGGGCGTCAGTCGGTGTCGATCTCGAGGTGTTGTCCGGTGATGACGAGGCCCGGTTCGGCTTTGCCGGAGCGGTCCGGGGGCTGGAGGGAAGCGGCTTCGACGATCGAGGCATGATCCTGGTGATCGACGTGGGCGGCGGGTCGACCGAGTTCTCCCTTGGTTCGGTCTCTGACGGTTACGAACGGGGCTTCTCCGCTGATGTCGGGGCGTCCAAGCTGACCGATGCCTATCTGCTGAGCGATCCTCCCCAAGCCGATGAACTCTCCGCAGCGCTGTCGATCGTCGAGCTCCACGTCGACGATGTGCGTCGAGAAGTTCCCGGGTTGGCTGATGCGCTCAGCAGCAGCGGCCTCGTCATCGGCGTTGGTGGTGCGGTGTCGACGATTGCCTCGGTCGAGATCGGTTTGCCCATCTACGACCGCGAGACACTTCACGGCTTTGTTCTCGAACGTCCCGCTGTCGAAGACGTCTTCCGCACGCTTGCGACCGAGTCAGCGGAAGATCGGGCGTTCAACCCGGGCCTCGAGCCAGATCGGGTCGACTTGATCGTCGGCGGATGCTGTGTCGTGGTCGAGACGATGCGTCAGCTCGACATCAACCAGCTCGTTGTTTCACAGAGCGACATGATCGATGGCATCGTGGCGCTGATGTTGGAGGAAGCATGACCACCCTGTTCGCCAATCGCGTCGTGCTGCGTCCGCTCGTCTCTGACGACTTCCCGCAGTGGCGAGAGGTCCGTCGAGCGAACCTCGAGTGGCTGACCAAATGGGAGCCAAAGCGGCTTCCGGCATCGCCAGATGTCATCGAAGATCGCAGCGCGTTCTCGATGCGATGTCACAGCCGAGAGCGCGAACGTCAGCTCGGCAGCGGCTATGGCTTCGGTGTGTTTGTCGGCGGGAACTTTGCCGGTGAGGTCAACCTCAATTCGGTGCAGCGGGGACCATTCCAGAATGCCTACGTGGGTTATTGGATCGACCAGCGTCAGGCCGGCCACGGCTACACCCCTGAAGGTGTCGTTGCCGTGATTCGCTATGCCTTCGAGGAGCTCGATCTGCATCGGGTGCAGATCTCGATCGTGCCTCGCAACACCGCCTCTCGACGCGTGGTCGAAAAGATCGGTGTGCGGGCCGAGGGTGTCGCCGAGCGCTATCTCGAGATCAACGGCACATGGGAAGACCACATCCGTTTCGCGATGACCTCAGAGGAGTGGGACGAGCGAGCCGCCGATCTCACCGAGCTGTTTCTTTGACGACGCTATTTCTTTGACGAAACCTTGGCTTTGAGGGCGGCGATCTTTTCTTTGAAGGCGGGCTGGCGGGTGGAGTGGGCCTGGGGGCCGAGCTCGTAGAGCATGGCGCCCTGTTGTGACGTCATCGCCCTCACGTCGTGCATTGAACGCTTGGTGCGAAGGACGAGCTCGCGAGGCACGTCGGCAGTGCGGCCGGCCATCTCGGCGGCTGCGGCCAAGAGCTGATCGTCAGGAACGCAGCGGTGGGCAAGGCCCACTCGCTCGGCTTCCTTACCGTCCATCACTTCGCTGAACAAGATCGCCGCTGCTGCGGCCTGGGGGCCAGCGATGTTCTGGAACATCCAGGTGTGCCCGCCGCCGGGGTGGATGCTGATCTGGAGGAATCGGTCGTCGAACCGGGCCGACTCACCGGCCAGGCGAACATCACAGATCAATGCCAGGTTCATGCCTGCACCGACAGCGGCACCGTTGACTGCTGCGATCGTGGGCAGTGGGCTGCGGCCGATGCGAAGGAACCCTTCGTAGATGGCGAGCAGGCCTTCCTCGGCGCTGTCGCCGAGGTGCGTGAGGTCCGCACCGGCGCAGAACGCCCGACCAGCCCCGGTGACGACGAGGGCTTTGACCTCTGGGTTGCCCTCGACCTCGTCCAGTGCGATTTCGACCTCTCCGCACATGTCGAGGGTCATGGCATTGCGGCGATCCGGGTCGTTGAGGGTGAGAGTGGCGACGGAACCGTCGACGGTCATGGTGATCAAAGGCATCGGCGTAGTCTGCCCGATCGGCCTCCCGTCCTCAATCTGGCGTGCGAGACGCATACCCTCTCTGCATGCCAGAAACGGCCTTCATCCAACGTCCTCGGCTCGTGCTGGCCTCGGCGTCGCCTCGCCGCAAGGATCTCCTCAACGCCGTCGGCGTCGATGTGGTCGTGCAGCCAGCCGACATCGATGAAACCCCCAACCCGCGAGAGACACCAGAAAGTCTCGTGCGGCGCTTGGCGATCACGAAGTCCGAGGCGATCGACGTCGCGAAGAACGACATGGTCATCGGTGCCGACACGGTCGTGGTCGTTGACGACGAGATTCTCGGTAAGCCGGTCGATGACGCCGATGCCAGTCGAATGCTCGACCTGCTCAGCGGGCGCGATCATCGTGTGCTCACTGGTGTTGCTGTGCGTGGTGGTGAGCGCACCGAAGCTGATGTCGAGATCGCACAGGTCACGATTCGTCACCTCTCGGTCGCCGATATCGCGTGGTACGTCAAGTCCGGCGAGCCGATGGGCAAAGCCGGTGCCTATGCCATCCAAGGGGCGGGCTCGCTGTTTGTCACCGAGATCGTTGGCAATCACTCTGGCATCGTCGGCCTGCCGATGCCGTTGGTGGATGCACTGCTGGCCAAGTTCGGCCGCCCGTTGCCCACATGGCAGCCGAGAACGTGATGTGAGCCGCCGATGATGGAAGGCGAACTCCGTCCATTCGACGTCGATGAGCGCCACAGCGACTCCGCCCAGATCTCCACCTGGGTGAAGAACGCTGTGTTCCTCGCGCTCGCAGTGACGGCCCTGTATCTCTTCTCGCCGCAGATTCTCGACGTCGTCACCTC
Organism: uncultured Acidimicrobiaceae bacterium; assembly: GCA_964351995.1. Classification (GTDB taxonomy): domain Bacteria; phylum Actinomycetota; class Acidimicrobiia; order Acidimicrobiales; family SZUA-35; genus SZUA-35. Next base: position 18,943 of record CAYGQE010000054.1, read on the forward strand.
AGCCGAACGCATTCGCACGATCCGGCCCGCCTGGTTCCTGGTGATGGTGCTCCTCGAGGTTCTGAGCTTCACCTGTGTGTGGTGGTTGATTCGAATCGTGCTGCCCGAGGTCAGCTGGTTCGTCGCCAGCACCAGCCAGCTCGTGTCCAACGCCGTCAGCCGCATCTTCGGCGGAGCGGCAAGCGGGGGAGCGACGCTCTACCGCATGTTGTCGGTCAGCGGCGTGAGCCACGGCGAAGCGGCGGGTGCCTTGGCAGCGACGTCGATTCTCTCCACCGCAGCGCTCTTCGCCATTCCGGCCACGGGCTTCTTGATGGCCGTGCTCGGGGCGCCAGTGCCCGAGGCGTTGTGGCCCGCAGCGGTTGCGGGTGGTGTGCTTTTCACCCTGTTGGTGTTCTTCGGCTGGCTGGCGCTGTTCCATGATCGCCCGTTGGTCAGGCTGGGTCGCAATCTGGACCGGGCCAGTCGGGTCATTTCACGCCGTACCAAGCGCAACTGGAGCGTTGCTCCCGAACGGCTGCTCGAAGAACGTGATCGGCTGGTCGAGGTGCTCGGTCCCCGCTGGGGTCGTGCAGTGACGGCGGCCGCCCTGAATTGGGCGTTTGACTATCTCGCACTGGTTGCTGCGCTCTACGCGGTCGGCGCAGACCCCCGCCTCAGCCTGGTGCTGCTGGCATATTCGGGGGCGGCAGTGCTCGCGATGATTCCCATCACGCCTGGCGGCCTTGGTTTCGTCGAGGCAGGACTGTGGTGGTTACTCGTTGTGTCTGGCATCTCGAGCCAGGATGCGTTGCTGGCGACGGCTGCTTGGCGCTTCGTGTCGCTCTGGCTGCCTATTCTTTGCGGGCCTCCCGCCCTGGTGGCCCATCGCTGGCGCTTCAAGGTGCCGAGCGCGTCCTAAAGTCTCGCCATGCGTGTTCTTGAACTCTGGCGATATCCGGTCAAGTCCGTCGGTGGCGAGCGACTCGAGCAAGCTGAGGTCGGTGAGGCTGGCATCGTCGGCGATCGAGGCTGGGGAATTCAGGATGCTGCCACCGGCAACGTGTTGACCGCTCGCCGAGCGCCCGAGCTGCTCTTCGCTTCCGCCAGGGTCGATGGCGACGAGGTCGTCATCGCATTTCCCGATGGCGTAGAAGTCAGCAGTGCAGACGTCGGGGTCGACGTTGCGCTGTCGGCCTGGCTCGAGCGTGATGTTCGCCTCGTGCGTCCGGGGGACGAGGGTGCTACGTACGAAAACCCGATGGATGTCGAGAACGAGGCGGACTGGATCAGCTGGCAGGGCCCAGCCTGGTCCTTTCATGACTCAGGCAAATCAATGGTGTCGATCGTCGGAGCCGACACGCTCGACGGCCGCGATGTCCGCCGCTTCCGGACCAACGTGGTGGTGAGCGGTGGAGACGAGGACGCACTGGTCGGCTCGAGCGTCACCCTCGGCTCAGCCGAGCTCGACATCATCAAGCAGATCGATCGCTGCATCATGGTCACCCGGCCCCAGCCGGGGCTTGATCGAGACCTGGGTGTGCTCAAGCGCGTGATCAAGGAACGAAAGAACTTGTTGTCGGTCGGCGGGCTGGTGTCAGACACCGGCGCCGTTGCTGTGGGTGATGAGTTGGCCGTTCGCTAGAGGTCAGCTGACCAGCAACTCCGAACGGTCCGAGTCCTCGAAGGATCCCCGTTTGGGTGAATGGCATCGCCTATCTTCGCCATTTGGCGAGGGCGAACCACAGGAGTTGTGTGTCCATGAACATGAATCGAAGGATCGGGCTGGCGCTTGGCGCGGCCGCAGCGTTGGTGTCTGCCAGCGTGCTCACGATGCTTCCGGCGGGTGCAGCAAACCCAGACGTCGTCATCACTGCCGGCTCCGGCGACGTTTCGATCACTGAAGTCCAGTTGAACGACAATGGCACGCCGCTGACACAGGGCAGCGAGGCGCCCCGGTCCGGCGTTGGCCGTGTGTCCGACACCGACGACGACCCGGTCAACTTCTCCAACATCACCATCAACGATGGTGGTGCGGTGGTCCTCGATGAGTTCAACATCGTCGGCGTGACCGCTCAGAACTTCAACTTCGCCGGCGACACCGGTGGTGTGTACACCTTCGAGAACGGCGTCACCACCCAGGTCGGTACTGCGGGATTCGAAGACGCAGTGAATCGAGCGGTCCGGTCGCTCGACCTCCGTGACTACCTCGGCTACGACTCGGTCACGGGTACCGATACTCCCTTCGACTTCGACATCGTGTTCGACGCTCCCTTGCGCAACTCGGACTACGTGCTGGTGTCTGAACGCGACGGCAACACGTTCTTCGGCCTCATTGCTCTCGACAAGAACGGCAACGTCATCGACGGGAGCAACCGGATCGAATTCGACGGTCCGTATGCATGGAACACCGGCTTTGCTCCGTCCAACCAGGTCGGTCAGCCAATGTTCTTCACCGTGATCGACGTTGAACAATTCAACATCGTCACCGCCGATCAGCCCATCTACGGGTTCCGTGTCGACAACTTCGGCGAAGCCGACGTGAAGTTCTTCGGGCTTGCTCCCGATCCGTTCCTTGCGGCCATGACGTTCGACAAGACCGTGTACGCCGGCCACGACAGCGGCGCTTCCTGCGGGACCAGCGTGGAACAAGTGACCGTCGCCAACGGCGATGACATCACCTTCTGCTTCACGGTGACGAACAACGCTGAGACCAACTTCGACACGCTGACGATCACCGATGCCGATCTCGGTCTCTCTGACGTGTCTGCTGAAGACTCCGGAACCTTCTCGGTGGTGAGCGGCTCACTGCCGCTTGCGCCGACCCAGACGATGGTGGTTTCCTTCGAGACAACGGCCGCAGGCCCGGTCCTCAACACCGCAACAGCCAGCGCCGACATCGCGCTCTCCACCGGTGGAACGAACCCCGTGCTCAGCCCCGAGGTGCAAACCGACACTGCCGAAGTGATCGCTCCAGACCTGGCGACGATCAGCGGTTCGGTCGTCGACAACAACGGCGACCCGATCCCCGGTGTCACGATCAACCTGACCGGCACATCGACCGGTACCACCACGACGAATGCGACGGGTGACTACACCTTCACCGGCCTCGGCGACGGTACGTACACGGTGAGCGAAGTGCAGCCGGCGAAGTACGACGATGGTCCCGACACCGCTGGCACGATCGGTGGCACACCCACCGGCGATGCGTCGGTGAACGATGTGATCTCGGGTATCACGCTGGTGGCGGGCGACGATTCGATCGACAACGACTTCGCCGAGGTGATCCGGCCGGGTTCGATCAGCGGTTCGGTTGTCGACAACAACGGCGATCCGATCGAGGGCGTGACGATCACGCTGAGCGGAACCTCCGCAGGCAGCATGACCACGTTGGCCAACGGCACGTATGCCTTCACCGGCCTTGCTCCTGGCACCTACACGGTCACTGAAACCCAGCCCACGGCCTTCGGCGACGGCGCGGAATCCGTCGGCACGATCGATGGCACACCCACCGGTGATGCGTCGGTGAACGATGTGATCTCGGCCATTGTTCTCGGGTCGGGTGACGATTCGATCGACAACGATTTCGCCGAGGTGATCCTGGTTCCAGGAACGATCAGCGGCACGGTGGTTGATCAGAACGGCGAGCCGATCGCTGGTGTTGCCATTGCGCTCAGCGGTGACGCCACTGCAACCACGACGACGGGCGCTGACGGCACCTACTCGTTCACCGGTCTTGTGCCCGGCACCTATACGGTCACCGAAACGACGCCGGCCGGCATGGCCGACGGTGGCGAGACCGCCGGATCCCTCGGCGGCACGGTCACCGATGATGTGATCGCCGACATTCCGCTCGGCGCTGGTGAAGCATCGACGGGCAATGACTTCGACGAGTCTGTCGCCAGCATCGCCGGCACTGTGGTTGATCAGGACGGCGCTGGCATCCCTGGCGTGTCGATCGTCCTCACCGGCACTGACCCGAACGGATCGGTCTCGCTGAACACCACGACCGATGCCAGCGGTGACTACAGCTTCGATCAGTTGCTCGCCGGTTCCTACACCGTCACCGAGACCACCCCCACCGGCTACACCGACGGCGGCGAAACCGCCGGCTCCACCGGTGGCACGGTGAACGATGATGTGATTGCTGACATCACCCTGCCCGCGGGCGTCGATTCGGTCGACAACGACTTCGACGAGAACGTCATTGCCAACCCAGCATCGGTCTCGGGCACGGTGGTCGATGATCTCGGCCGTCCCATTCCCGGAGTGACAATCACCCTCAGCGGCGACGTCGAGGCCACGACCACGACCGACGCTGATGGCAACTACACCTTTGCTGGCTTACCGCCCGGGACCTACACCGTTGCTGAGACCCAGCCTGTTGGTTACGGAGACGGCGAAGACACCGCAGGTCCTGCCGGCGGAACCGTCGGTGAGGATCTGATCAGCGCCATCATCGTGGTCGCTGGCCAGAACGCCACCGACAACGACTTCGCCGAAACCACCTCCAGCCTCGCGGGCACCGTTGTTGACCAGAATGGCAACGGGATCGCTGGCGTCACGGTCACACTGTCGGGCACCAACGATGCCGGGCAGACAGTGACCCAAACCACCGTCACCGACGCCAATGGCGACTACTCCTTCGATGGACTGCTGGCGGGCACGTACACCATCACCGAGTCACAGCCTGCTGGCTACGGCGACGGTGCCGACACCGCCGGCTCGACCGGTGGCACCGTGACCAACGACGTGATCTCCGAGATTACTCTGGGTACCGGCGTTGCCTCGGTCGACAACGACTTTGCCGAAGTCCTTGCCGCCGAGATCGAACCAGCTCTGCCTGACACCGGTTCCGAGACCCCGCTGATCGTTGCCTACGGCTTCATGTTCATCGTCAGCGGCGCCATCTTGACGCTGACGGCCAACGAAGTCGGTCGTCGCCGGAAGCTCTAGTCGAACGAGCCGAGTTGGGAGGGGTTCGCTCCCTCCCAACTCAGCGGCCCGGACAACTCAGTCATCTTCTTGCTCCAGGTACAGGGTGCCTTCGTCGCACTCGCTCTGGATCGGGCAGAAGCGGCAGGCACCGCTCGGCGATTTCTTGGGCTCTCGTCGGCCCTGGTCGATCTCGACCATCTTGGCCACGGCATCGACGGTCCGCTTGGCCGTTGACCACAGCAGGTCCTCGGTGACCTTCTCGGTTCGAGGATCGCCGGCGTCGAGGTAGTAGCTCACGAGCAGCCTCGGCGGCGTACCGATCTTGAGTGTCTCGAGCAGTGCGTAGAATCGCAAGTCGTCGATGTGGGTCGAGTTCGGTCGACCGGTCTTCAAGTCGATCAGCACCTTGCCAGCTTCATTGCCCCTCGCTCGACCGAGGCTGAGATCGACCATGCCACTGAGGGCGATGCGGTCGTTGCACAGTTCGGCCCGAGCCCTCGACTCGGCAACGGGAATCCACTGCCGCTTCAAGGGAGGAAAGGTGTCGATGAACGTGGCGACATAGTCGTTGACCATGCCGACGAGTTCCGCTCGTTCGCCTTCATCGAGCCCCCGGATGAACGCACCGAGCTCTCGCTCATCGAGCTCGAGCCTGCTCATGGCATCGTTGGCGAGATCGAGTGCGGTCGGGTTGCCGCGGCGGGCGACGAGGATCTCAATGGCCTTGTGTGCAACCGTGCCTCGCGCAATCGGTATCGACCACTCGAAGTCAGCCAACTGGTCGGCTTGATATCGGGCCTCGCAGCCATGGACCATGGACAGCTTGCGCTTCGAGACGAACAGTGGTGGGTCCTCGACCACCTCGGCGATCGGGTTGAGCGACTGCACGAGTTCGTGGCGGAGATGATCACGCAGGTCGTCGCGAAAGCTGGGGCGATCGGTCGAGCCGAGTTCGTCGAGCACTTGCTGTTGTGCGGGGTTGAGCGGTACGGGCTCGGTGAGGCTCATGCGTCTGCTCGCGTTGCCTCGACCAGCCACCGGAAGAGAGGCCAACCGGCTTCCCCCATCCGTTCCGGGTGCCATTGGACCGCCAGAAGGCGACCATCGGGGTGTTCGAGCGCTTCTACCGTGCCGTCGTTGGCTCGCCCAGTCACGAGCAGTTCGGCGCCGATGCGGTCGGCTGCTTGATGGTGGAGTGAGTTGGTGTTGAGGGTCCGGGCGCCGATGATTTTGGCGATGATGGAGCCTTCGGTGAGGTCGACCTCGTGTTTGTTGGCGAGGAAGGTATCGGCGGCTGCGGTTCGGGCCGGTTCTCCTGTCTCGTCGGGTCGGGCCGGGTGGTCACCCTCATCGGACCAGATGTCCTGGTGGAGGGTTCCCCCGAAGGCAACGTTGATGATCTGGAGGCCTTTGCAGATGCCCAACACGGGCAAACCGAGCGAGCGGGCGGCGTCGAGATAGGCCAGGTCGCTTCGGTCAGAGGCGATGTCCGGCTCCACTGATCCGTCGATGTCGGCGCCGTAGAGCGCGGGGTGAACATCGTTGCCACCGCTGAGCAGCAGGCCGTCGAAGCGTGCAAGGGTCTGTTTGGCGTCGTCGACGTCGATGGCGTGGCCGATCAGGGCCGGACGCCCGCCTACCGCAGCGACACCGTCGAGGTAGTCGGGGTTGATGGTGTAGAGATCATCGTCGGGATGCACCCATGTGGGAAGCGTCCGTCGCCAAGGCGTGATCGCAATCATGACGGGAGACTAGCTCTCCAGGCCTTTGTCATACCCCTTGCTCATACTGGTGGTTGTGGGACGCATGACTTCATTGGACTTTGCAGAATCTGCTCGGCGGTTGTCGGAGGCCGCTCGGCGAGATGGGCAGGCAGCGCCGGGCTTCCGGAGCCCGCCTCGGGCGCCGGGCTGTCATCGCTCGATTCGCCGCCGTCGGAACGGCGAAGCCGTGATTGCGGTGCAGGTGAAGGACCGGCCACCGGTTGCCGTGCTTGCCGACATGGTCGATGGTGTCATCGCCGCCAACGGACTGACCGGACGCCAGGCCGCTGAGTTGCGAGATGAATTGTGGGCGGCGGTCGCTGACATCGCCGCTGCGGTCGCCGGCGCCGGCGATACCGCTGTGCAGCCTGGCGTGGTCAGGGCAATACGAGCGGCGTGAGTCGGTTCAGCTGAGTTCCCACACCTGGTGGGTTGGGCCAGTCCCGTCGATGATGAACACGTCGTCCACGGCGACGAGATCGGTGCCGTTGATGACCGAGCGGAGTGCGGTTCCTCGAAGCAAGCTTGCCGAGAGCTCGGTCGGGCCAGTGTTCGCTCGAGCAGTGCGAACAAGCATGCGTTGATCCTTCGTTTCTCGGAGGAACATCACGGCATCGGGCTCGGTGTGGACCCAACGGAAGCCGCCGTGTCGGAGTGCGGGGTGCTCGTTGCGTACCTTGATGATCGCTCGGTACCAGTCGAGGAAGCTGGCGTCCCACTGCTCGACATCCCACGGCATGGTGCGCCTTGCCTTTTCTGACGTTTCGCCCGTGAGCCCGATCTCATCGCCGTAGAAGAACGTGGGAGCGCCAGGCATGCACAGCAACAGTCCGAAGCCAGCCAATGCTGCCTCGTCTGAGCCACACATCGTGCGCCAGCGGGCGGTGTCGTGGGAAGACAACAGACTCATCGACCCCATGGTCACCTGCCAAGGTGTCGCGGCCCGCACGACGTCCATTGACTTCGCCATCTGGACGCCGTCTCGTGAAGCTTGGCCAGGTCCCTCGATGAAGGCGCCCAGTGCAGTGAACTGACCGAGCCAGGACGCAATGGGCCTGGTGAGGCCGGCGTAGTTCATCACACCGTGCCAGCCGCTTCCCGGCGCATCGAGCGATGCATCGAAGAAGTGTTCCCCAACCAGCCACTTGTCATCAGCTGCAGGTTGCCCCGCATCGACCGCATCGATCGTTGCTCTGGCCGCCTTGGCGACATCCTGATTCAGGTCGATCGGACCGAGTCTTCCCGTCATGTTGGCAACATCGATGCGCCATCCGGCCATGTTGAAGGGAGGCTGGAGGTACTTGCCGAGGACAGAATTCTCGTCGCCGTAGTAACGGCGACGGAGTTCGTCACTTCGATGATCCAGTTTTGGCAGGCTGTCGATGCCCATCCATGACTCGTAGCGGTCGGGGTGTTCGGTGAAGAAGTAGAAACCTGCTTCTTCGCTTGCTGGGTCGGCCTGAGCGGCAACGAACCACTCGTGCACGTTGCCGGTGTGGTTGAGCGTGAGGTCGGTCATGACCCGAAGCCCGAGTTCCTCGGCAGCCTTGGAGAGACGGGCAAGCGCCTCGTCTCCGCCCAGGACCGGGTCGACGATGTCGAATGTCATTGCGTCGTAGCGGTGATTGGAGCGAGCCGGGAAGACGGGGGTCAAATAGATGCCGCCGATTCCGAGATCCACGAGGTGCTGAAGACGTTCGGTGATGCCGTCGAGATCGCCGCCATACAGCTGCGCCATATTCGCCGGGAAGCTGTCGGCAATCGGCTCGTCCCACTCGACCCAATCGGCCCACGATGTGTCGGTGGGGTGATCGTCGTGGCGGTACTGGCCCGTCGTGGCGAAGCGATCGGGGAAGATCTGATACCACACGAGATCCGGGACCCACTCGGGGGCTCCGCCAGTGGTGAGGAGCCGGAAGTCTTCACGGTCGGTTGGGTCGAACTCGAGCCAACCCCCAGCGCTCAGCCAGCGCGGACCGTCCTCGGTTTCCAGATGGAACCGATAGTTCATCACCGCCTGGGTGCAGGTCAGGTCGAACAGCAAGCGGTGGCTGTCGGCCCTGCCCTCCGCCCAGAATTGCTCACCGTCTCGCATGCCACGAAGCCAAGCTGAGGCGATCGGCATCGGACCGTGATCGGGCCCCGTCGCCGGAAGTTCCACTGCGAGCTCGACCGTCTCGCCGAGGCTGGGCCGAGGGTTCGAGGCGTAGCGAGAAGAGGGGTCGTGGTGGGGGAGATGGATCACAAAAGCCTCAGGTCAGAAAGTCGAGCGAAGGTCAGAGTATTCGTTGTCGACCGTTTCGACCGAAGATCGCGCGAACTGGCCGGACATACTCTCGGTCGAGGCAACCGCTTGTTCTGCGCACGACTGATCAAGATCTGGCTGCTACGCAGCAGAACGATCACGAACGATTCGTGGTCGACGACACGCTTGCGCTCCAGCAGGCCAATCGTCGCATTGAGTTCCGGGTGCTCTGAGTTCCGGGTGCTCTGAGTTCCGGGTGCTCTGAGTTCCGGGTGCTCTGA
>CAYGQE010000054.1:28248-35637 GCA_964351995.1 uncultured Acidimicrobiaceae bacterium
GCTCTGAGTTCCGGGTGCTCTGAGTTCCGGGTGCTCTGAGTTCCGGGTGCTCTGAGTTCCGGGTGCTCTGACCCCTCTCGCCAGCTGATCGGTCGCCGATGGCCCTTGCGCGGGCTCGGCGGCGGATCGAGAATCTCCCCCCGATCGCTGGCGAAAGGAGATCGGTTCGTGGGCTCAGCTGAGCGTTTTCTGGATGGCGATGGGTGGAATGCCATTCGGCGACCCGTCGACGAAGCGTCAGGTCTGCCCGCGGCGTGCTACGTCGATGATGCGTACTTCGAGCTCGAACAGCAGCGGGTGTTTCGTGGTGGCTGGGTTGCGGTTGGCTTCGCCGACGCGGTGATCGAGGGCGGTCAGACGATCACCCGACACGTCGGTGGCCGTTCGGTCATCATCACTCGCAACAAGGGTGGCGAGCTTCGGGCATTCCTGAATGCCTGCCGGCACCGAGGCACCGAACTGATCGAAAGCGACTGTGTCGTTGACGGCGTGATCCGCTGCCCGTACCACCGTTGGGCGTATGACCTCGACGGCACGCTCGTGGCAACACCGATGTTCGACACCGTGCCGGTCAAGGACTTCGACCGGGCCGACTTCGGCCTTCATACCGTGGCGGTCGAGTCGTTTGCCGGTGTGCTGTGGGTGTCGCTCGACCCGTCCGCGGCGCCATTGCAGGAGAAGATGGGTGATCTGGGTGAGAGGCTCGCTGGCTACCGCCTCGACGGCTGGCGGCTGCAGGAGACCGCCGACATCGAGATCAACGCCAACTGGAAGCTGATCAGCGAGAACTATCAGGAGTACTACCACCTCGGTTGGGTGCATCCCGACCTTGCGAAGGTGTCTCGGGTTCGAGATCACTACCGATACCAAGGGCCGGGCCAGTACTGCGGCCAGACCACGTCGCCGGTGTCAGGTGACGATCGCGACGACTGGACGGCCCTACCGGCTCCGCCCTGGTTGAACGAATCCGACGCTGCTTCCGGCCGATTCCTCGCACTGTTTCCCAACGTGCTGTTGTCAGTGCTGCCGAATCACGTCTTCGTGATGATTCTCGAGCCGGTTGGCCCGGGCAGAACCATTGAGCACACGGGATTCCTCTTGCCCGGCGACGAGGGTGTTGACGCGGCCGCATTCGCAGCAACTCGATCGTTCTGGCTCGAGGTGAACAACGAGGACATCGACATCGTCGAGCGGGGCCAACGCGGGCTCGCCTCCGGAGGCTTCACGCCCGGTCGACTCTCGCCCCGCTTCGAGGAGCCGTTGCACCGCTTCTACAACATGCTGGCCGACCGCTTTTGCGGGATCGACCGGGTGCCCGAGGGTGATGGCTGCGACGCACTCGACCTGTTCGGCTCCGGGGTCAATCCCTTGCCGTACCGGCCATCTGCCGGGGTCTGACACGACTACGGTCAGCGAATGCGACTCGTCACTTGGAACACGCTCTGGCGCTTCGGCGACTGGCAGCCCCGACAGTCCGTTCTGCAAGAGCAGCTGCTCGAGCAGAACGCTGACGTGGTGTTGCTGCAAGAGACGTGGCCAGCCCAGGCCAGGGAGCTCGCAGCAGCGTGTGAGATGCAGGTCCTCGGCTTTTCCGGCGGGCACTTCGATCAGACACTCAGTTCGGTGCCGACCGATGCCGAGTTCGGCAATGCTGTTCTGGCTCGATCTGGGGAGATCGTGGTCGACCAGCCGTTCCCGTCTCCCGGGGACCCTGCGCCTCGACGTTTGCTGATGGCTCAGGTGGAAGGCCGCTACTTCGCCACCAGTCATCTCAGCCACATGGCCGACGCCGGCGAGAATCGGGCAGCTCAGCTACGCAGGATCGTTGCGCTGATCGCCGGGGCAATTGGTGAGGACACGCCGTTCGTTTTCGGAGGAGACTGCAACCTGTTGCCGCACAGCGACGAGCATGGTGTTGCCGTTGACCTGGGGTTACGGGATCTCTGGGCGGAACTGCACCCGGGTGATCACGGCCCGACCATGGTCCCGGACAATCCCGAGATCTCCTGGGTGAAGTGGATGGACGAACGGAACGGCGATGCCGTTCCGGCGGGCACCGGTGTGCGCCTCGATTACCTCTGGGCCTCAGCAGGTGTCGATTGTCGTTCAATCAATCGCTTCGGCGCCGGGGAACCCGCGGTGCGTCCGGCAGAAGATGGCATCGTCGACAACCCCGGCGGTGTCAGGTGGGGCAGCGATCATCTCGGCTTGGTCGCCGAGTTCGACTGACCATCAGCCTCGGGTCGTACCCTCAGCGCAGTGACAGATCGGAGATCGGGCCCCCTGAGCCCACGTGAGCTCGCCGAAGCTGCCGTGCTCGCTGATCTGGCTGTCCTGACCATCATCATGGCCAGGCTGACTCCGTTTGCTGGGCTGACCACGGTGATCGGCTCGATTCCGTTCGCTGTACTGGGCTTGCGCCACCGCAATCGGGTGCTGGCCGTTGCTTTCTTCGTTGGCGTGGTGCTGACGTTCTTGATGGCTGGCTTCTCGTCGGCCACGCAGGTGTTGGTGATGGCCACGTTCGGCGGCGTGGTCGGGAGAAGTATTCGCTACGGCTGGTCACTCACCACGACGATGGTGATGGGTGTGGCCGTTGGCTGGACCACGGTGGCCTCCCTCACGGCCGGATTTCTTTACGTGTTCTCCGAGTTCCGAGAGTTGTCGCTCGAAGCAGCAGCTGTGCAATGGAATGGCATCGCGACCTCGATGCGCGCCGTCGGACTCGACGTCATTGCCGACAACGGCGACCCGCTGATCGAGTGGGGCATCGAGTACTGGTACCTCTCGGTGCCGCTCTTCCAACTCGCCGTGTCGCTGTTCCTGGTTGGTTTCGTGGTCCAGGTCGGCTCGCCGTCGATCAAGCGGGTCGATGCCGCATTCGAGTGGACCGAGCAAATGGGGGCACCGGCCCCGATTGGTCACGAAGGGGTTGCTCCGATTGGCCCGGTCAGCACCCACGGTGTTGTGGTCGAGCGAGGCACGACGCTGGTGACGTTGCCCGACATCACACTCGACGGGCCTGGCCTCACGGTGGTTCGCGGTCCCAACGGTGCGGGAAAGTCGACGTTGCTCGGCACGCTCGTGGGTCGGTTCGAGCCGACAGCGGGCTCGGTAGTGCCCTCGGATTTGGCCAACCGAGTCGGCCGCATTGGCGGGGTTGCCGTCATAGGGCAGCGGCCCGAGAGCCAAGTGGTCGGGGCCAGGGTGGCTGATGATCTCGCCTGGGGCTTCGCCGAATTGCCGCCTGCGGACAAGGTCAGCGCCGTGCTGGACCAAGTTGGCCTCTCCGGTTTTGAACAGCGGGAAACCGCTGGCCTGTCCGGCGGGGAACTGCAGCGACTTGCCATTGCGGCTGCTCTCATCAGGGAGCCCGGTCTGCTGCTTTCTGACGAGAGCACATCGATGCTCGACCCCGACGCCAGGCGAGCGGTGATGGAGGTGTTGCAGTCGGTGGCCCGTCGAGCGCCGGTTCTGCACATCACGCACCTCGACGATGAAGTCGCCCAGGCCGACACCGTCGTTGTCGTCGGAGCTGTGGCGCCTGAGGCCGAGTCATGACGATGATGGTTCGCCTCAGCGGGGTCAGCCACACCCACAGTGCGGGCACGCCGTGGGCCCGCCCTGCGCTGCACGACATCAACCTGCGATTCATGGCGGGCGACCGCGTGTTGATCACCGGGGCCAATGGCTCGGGTAAGTCGACGCTGGCGTGGATTCTTGCTGGCCTCTCAGCTCCATCAGAAGGGGTGGCCGAGCGTGATGGTGAGCGCTTGGTCGACGAAGCCGATGACATCGGCATGTTGTTGCAGCACACCCGGCTGCAACTGTTGCGTCCCACCGTGGCTGCTGAACTCGGGGCATTTGGCTGCTCGCCTGAACGGATCCGTTGGGCGGTGGAGCAAATTGGCTTTCCCCTGTCCACCCTCGAGCGGCCGATCGATTCGCTCTCGGTCGGTCAGCAGCGCCGGGTTGGACTGGCGGTGTTGCTGGCACGAGGTCTGCGGTTCATGGTGCTCGACGAGCCCATGGCAGGGCTCGATCCCGACGCCCGTAGGCAGTTGGTGAAGGCCATCGACCGTTTGCCACTGACCACGACGATCGTGACGGTCACCCATGACTTGGTCGACTCTGCACCTTTGGGCACTCGGGTGATCGAGCTCGCCGCTGGACGGATCGTGAGCGACAGCGATATTTCCGACATCAGTCGAGAGATCGCATGATTTCGCAGTTCAATCTTTTTCGGTACGTCGAGGGCGAGACGGTGGTCCACAAGGCCGATGCACGTCCGAAGGTGCTCGGTCTCACCGTGTTGGTGTTCGTGTTCTCGTTCTCGCCGGGGTGGTGGGGCGTCGGGATTGTCTGGTTGTTGGCCGCAGCGCTGTTTGGTCTTGCCCGCTTGCCAAGGCAGGTGCTTCCAAAGCCACCCAAGTTGCTGCTGTATGCCATGGCCATCGCCATGTTCTTCGGGGTGGTGTCTGGCGGCGACCCGGTGCTCAACGTCGGCAACCTCAGCGTGGGCTTCGGGGGAGCAATCGTGCAGTTGCGGTTCCTCCTGGTGACGCTCGGGTTGCTACTTCTGGCCATGCTGATTGGTTGGACCACGCCCGCCGCCGACCTGCCTCGGGCGGCCGCTTGGATCATGGCACCGCTTCGCTGGCTACGAGTGCCGATCGATGAGTTGGTGGCAGCGCTGACCTTGGCGGTACGAGCCCTTCCGTTGGTGGCTGACGAATTCAGCACGGTCACCACGCTCTGGCGGACCCGACCCAAGCAGTCTGGGCTCGAAGGAATCAACGGTCGGATCTACGAAGGCATCGACGTGTTCGCCACGCTCACGACGGCCTCGGTGCGGCGCGCGACCGAACTCGGCGAGGCTCTGGAGTATCGGGGTCCGATGATCGTGCGCCACCAGCACCCGAGGTGGCGCTTGGCAGATCTTGCGATTTTCGTGTTGCTGGCTGGTGCTTCGGTCGCGATCTACTTCGTCCCGGTCTGAGCCCGCTTGCTCTCAACTGGGCGCATGCTGTTCGACGAACGCCAAGGTCTCGTCGAGGCTGCGGTGGCTGCCGGGTTGGATGATGATTCGGTCGACGCCCATGACCTCGTAGCGCTCGAGGTCTTCGCTGTTCGGTGTGCGTCGGGGTGTGATGGAGATCTCGAGTCGTCCCAGTTCTGCGGGACGGTCGACGTGACTGGCGACGTCACGTAGGGCGGCGATGTCGTCGGCGGCGGTGTCGGGGTCTCGCATGAACCCATACCAACCGTGGGCGAGAGCGACGGCTCGCCGGTGTGCCCGGGGGCTGTGACCGCCAACGACGGTGTGGATCGACTTCTGCACCGGCTTGGGGTTGGCTGAAACGGAGGTGAAGTTGACGAACTCACCGTCGAAGCTGACCGCATCGCCGGACCACAGTTTGCGCATGGCCTGCAGGTACTCATCGGCCCGGTCGCCTCGGCGGTCCATAGGGGTGGAACACGCGGTCATTTCTGGTTCGAGATAGCCGACACCCAGCCCGAAGATCAGGCGGCCGTTGGACAGCTGGTCGACCGATGCGAGGCTCTTGGCCAGCACGGCGGGCTGGCGTTGGGGAAGGATGATGATGCCGGTGCCGAGCTTGATCTTCGCAGTGGATGCGGCCAGAAACGAAAGCGCCGCGGCCGAGTCGACGAACGCTGTTTCCGGGGCGGCCGGCGACGGCGGGGCTTGGGGATCAGGGAGCACGATGTGCTCACCGGTCCACACCGATTCGTAGCCGGCGGCTTGGGCTTCGCTGGCGATGCGAGCCATCCCTTCAGGCGTGGCCGCTGATCCCATGTTGATGCCGAAGAGTCCTGTGTGCATGGGACACGAACCTAATGGGACCCGGCGGCTGTATGAAGTTGTCAAGTTGCTGTGGCTTGCAGCGGACCTGGCCACGTGCCGTTTAGGCAGCTAGGGCATGGTCCACCTGGTTGATTGGGACTGGTGGAGCGATGACTTTGAAGAGTGTCCCGTCGGGTTGGGACAACCGGAGCGTGCGGTCCGTATCCATCTCGAGCGTCCAGCCGCCGTCGTGGATGAGATGGTGCCAACGGCGGCTGACTGGCACGAGTTCGCTCAGGACGGTGCGCTTTGACTTGCTGAAGAAGATGACGTGGTGGATTTCGATCGATTCCCACCCGGCGCCACTGATGGGGCAGGACGGGTAGAGGGAGCGAAGGGCCGCCCGCTGTGTTTGAGAGATTGACCGAGTGCTTCTCGAAACGTGCACGTACCCGTCGGGAGCTGTGTCGATGCGGCGCATCGTGGCGTCGCAACACAAGCGGCCGACGGTCGCCGGCCCGATCGGCAAGCCATCGAAGGTCTCGGTGATTGAATTGTCGTGCGGGCCGTTCGCCATCGTGTCCCGGTCAGCGAGGACATGAATGTGAACCGAAGGCCTCGGCGTTGTTGACCGGTCAATGCCGTCGCCTCGCAGAATGAGGTCGTGGAAAGCCTGGGCGGCGACTTGCGCTGGCGTCATGCCCTGGCAGAGTTCCGGGTGGTCTGCAAGGAATTTCGTCTCTCTTGCGAGTGCTGCCTTGATGCCCGCACCCCGCACCGGATCGAAGCTGCCGTGGAGTTGCACGCTCGATCGTTCCTTGTTCGGGACAATACGAGCGAAGGAGTCGTCGATTGCCTGTTGAGCGGCCGTTCCGCCGGCGTCGTTTCGAATCTTGTCCCGCAAGCGCGAGACACGCTTGCGGAAGCTCTCATCCCCGAGTCGCTGGGCGGCTTTGGTGAGTGCGTTGTCATGTTCAGCCATTGCTGCCAGATCCTTCTCGTTCATCGAACGAGTCAGACGAGCCAACACGTCGATGTTGCCGGTGTGGGCCTTGCCGCGGCGATGGCTTTCGGCGAGCAGCGGAAACTCATCGGCGACGCGTGCCCGTTCGGTTTCCGCCTGGACCTGGCCTCGTGGAACCGTGCCGGAAGGGTTCAATATTGATTCGGCGGGCTGGGGAGTATCGCTGCGAGTGGCCAGTCGAACGACCTCGGTGACGACCGCCTCGAGCATGCGCTGCAGCTCTCGAGCGGCACCAAGGATCGCAGTGATGCACGGCTCGTCGACCGACTGCGCGATCGCCAGCGCATGCGCAACGGAATCGATTGTTTGATTGGCCAATTTCAGTGCGTGCAGAGCGTCATCTGTATGCATAGAACCAGTATGACAAGGGGGTGTGACAGTCCTTGGCGGAACAAGTGTTCGGTCACAAGATTTCTCGAAATTTCTTCGGATCAGGCCGTTCCGTCAAAGTACGGTGACGCCTGAGAATCTGGCCCGGGTGGCGGAATTGGCAGACGCAGAGGGCTTAAACCCCTCGGACTCGAAAGGGTCGTACGGGTTCAAGTCCCGTCCCGGGCAC
>CAYGQE010000055.1:0-35450 GCA_964351995.1 uncultured Acidimicrobiaceae bacterium
GTGTAGGCCCGGTCGGGGCTGGTGAGATGGATGACGGTCGCCGTCACGCCCTCGGCATCGAGTTCTTCTGCTGCGGCAATGGCTTCTGGTGCCATCACACCGGTCGTGACGATGGTGACGGCTGGCCGGCCGTCCTCAGGGGCGTCGATCAAGCGATAGCCGCCGGCCAAGACGTGCGATCGCAGCTGTTGCTCGCCGTGGCGCTCGAGGGCGGCAGCAAACGGTGCTTGGTCGATCGGGCGGGTCGACAGGCGCAGGTAGGTGCTGGTCCCGCCGGGCGCCGACAGCTGGTCGAGCGCATCGCAGAGCAGCCAGTCGACCTCAGTGGCGTACGCCGGTTCGGCGTAGTGAAGGTTTGGTAGCTCGGCGCCAACGGATGCGGTGATGGTCGACTGGTGGGCGCCGCCCTCGGGGGCCAGGGTCACGCCCGCTGGCGTGCCGGCGACGATGAACTTGGCGTCGTTGTAGATGCCGTAGATCAAGGCGTCGAGACCGCGCAACACGAACGGGTCATAGACCGTGCCGATAGGCAGCAAGTGCTGACCATGGTGATCGTGGGAAAGGCCGAGTTGACCAAGCAACATGAACAAGTTCATCTCGCTGATGCCGAGTTCGATGTGTTGCCCGGTTGGACTCGGCGCCCACTTCAGCAAGCGATCGGCGCCGCCGTGGTCGTCGACCTCGGTCGGTGCATACACGCCCTTCTTGTTGATCCAGCCGCCGAGGTTTGTCGAGATCGACACATCGGGCGCCGTAGTGATGATGCGCTCACCAACACCTTCGACATCGGCAAGGCTGGCCAGCACCCGGCCGAACGCTTCTTGCGAAGAGCTCGAGCCATTGACGACCGGGTTCCGTGCGGCAACCGGAATGGGCAGAGTGGGGCGAGCGATGGGCAGTGGGTTGTTGATGTCGCCGCCGACCGCAGCGCAGATCCGCCCGGCAGGGGAATCGGGGGCGAATCGGTCCCACTCATCGGACTGGTCCAGCCCGATCTCGGCCCGGAAGTCGTCGATCTGAGCGGGTGTGAGCAGGGCCGCGTGATTCATCGGGTCACCGGCCATTGCCAGGCCCCGGCCCTTGATCGTGTACGCGAACACGACCGATGGTCGATCGGCATCGGCATCGCACTGGCGGAACGTGTCGAGCAGCAAGCCCAGATCGTGACCACCGAGGTCGGTCACCAAGTGCTTGAGCTCGGCATCGTCCATGTGTTCGACGAAACGGTTGAGGGCAGGGTCTGCCCCATCAAGGAACTTGGAGCGAACGTCTGCGCCGGACAGACCGAACAACGCCTGGTATGCCTCGTTGGGCATCTCGTCGATCCGGGCTTCGAGCACCTCGCCGCCGGGTTGGGTGAACGCCTCGGTCAGTCTCGAGCCATATTTCGCTTCGGCCACATGCCAGCCAGCGTCGGCGAAGAACTTCTTCAAACGCTCGGCGGCAATGTCAGGGATGACCCGATCGAGGCTCTGACGATTGAGGTCGACCACCATGGTGAAATTGCCGAGACCCTGTGTGGCCGGATCGGCGATGGCTTCCCACACGTTGCCTTCGTCGAGCTCGGCGTCGCCCACGAGCGCAATGAAGCGAGCGGGATCCTGCTCACCGAAGTGCGAATCGGTGTAGCGGCGGGTGAGCGCAGAGAAGAGAGGAGCGACGGCACCGAGCCCGACCGAGCCAGTCGAGAAGTCCGAAACGTCGGGATCCTTCGTGCGGGAGGGGTAGGCCTGCAGGCCGCCTCGCTGGCGAAGCGTCGTGAGGTAGGACCGATCGAGCTCGCCGGTGAGGTATTTGATGGCGTGATACACCGGCGAGGCGTGGGGCTTGACTGCCACCTTGTCCTCGGCGCCGATGTGCCCGAACCACAGCGCCGTCATGATCGACACCATCGAGGCCGACGACGCCTGGTGCCCGCCGACCTTCACCTCGGTGTCGCCCCGACGATTGGCAGCGTCGATGATTCGGGTGGCGAGCCAGAGCACCCGCTGCTCGATCTGGCGAAGGGCAGGGAGGTCCGGCGGCTGTTGAGCAGTCACCGTCTGCAAGGTAGTCCAGTGTCAGAACCGGGCAACATGCCCCGGTTCTGGCAGAGGCCTCGGGGCCTCGATCGGCCAGCGCTTCGTCAGAAGGTGAAGGACTCGCCGGTGAGCTCGGTCGACCGGAGCCAAAGGCTGGCCTGGAGATCTCGATCGTGCGAGCGGGCAGATGACGTGACGACCTCGGGGTGGCCGCGGAACTCGCCGATGCCGCTCGGTCCGTAGTAGCTGCCAGCTGCGGCCGCGAGGTCAGTTGCGGCTCGAAGCTGGGGCAACGCCCCCATCGCTGGTGTCTGCAGTAGCGGGTCGGTGATTTTCTTTGTGATCTGCAGGATCTTCGGCGAATTGCGACCGAGCTCGGTGGCCGAAACACCAGGGTGGGCGGCGAGGGTTGCGGTTGCGGCACCGGCTGCTTCCAGTCGTCGCTGGAGCTCATAGGTGAACAGCAGGTTGGCGAGTTTCGAACGACCGTAGGCGGCCACCCGGTCGTACTTCTCGTCTGACATCATCGTCTCGGGATCAAGCGACGATTTGATCTTGTGAGCCACGCTGGCGACATTCACGACACGGGAACCCTCGACGCTGGTCATGCGGTCGATCAGCAAGCTCGTCAGGGCGAAGTGTCCGAGGTGGTTGACACCCATCTGGAACTCGAAGCCATCCTCGGTGGTCTGCCACTCGGTGTACATCACACCGGCGTTGTTGATGAGGAGATCAATGCGCTCGTGGGACGACCGAAGCTCGGCAGCGGCCGTCCGCACGGATTCGAGCGAGCTGAGGTCGATCGCCTGGATCGAGACGGCGGCAGTCGGGTGGTCCTTCAGGATCGACCGCAGCGCCGCCTCGCCCTTGGTGGTGTTGCGCACGGCGAGGACGACCTTGGCTCCTCTGCCAGCAAGGGCGCGAGCTGTCTCGAGGCCGAGCCCGGTGTTCGCGCCGGTGATGACAGCGACCTTTCCGGTCTGGTCAGGAATGTCGCTGATGGTCCACTTCTTGGTCATCCGGTCAATGTACGGACCGAAGCAGTGTCAGAGCGTCTTGGGGTAGTAGTCGCCTGCAGGTGTGCGTCCCGCTTCGCTGGTGAAAGTGCCCTCGAAGGGCCACTCGTCTTCTTCGCCAGGGAGCGGGCCCTGATTGAAGCGGCCCATCTCGCCACCGCCAGCCTTTTCGTTTCCGACCAGCGACCATGCCTGGCGCTTGTAGGTCCAGTTCTCGGGATCGAGGCGGTGCGCATGATTGAAGTGAACGATCGCCGCATCACGGTTGGTCGACCACAGGCGGTTGGCCAACTCGAAGTGGGCAGCAGCCTCGCTCTTGCCGACCGGACGGTCCTGCGATCGAGCAATCACTTCATCGGGGCTGAGCGCGAACTCGCTGTCCGCACCCTTCTCGGCCCAATCGCGGATCGCGTCGGCGTAGGACTCGTGATCTTGCCCGCCTCGGATCTTGGCTGCCATCTCGGGGTCGGTGGCTTCGATCTCGGCTGCTCGTTTCTCGGCGGCCGCATCTCGCTCGTTGAGGAAGCCCCGCAGCCAGTCGGGGTAGTAATCGCCTGGTGGCCAGCCTGGCTCTGGCGGACGGACGATCATGCCGCCCTCATCGATCCAGATGACGTTCGGGATGTTGACCACACCAAAGAGGGAGTCGAGCTGGTGGAGTGGATCCAGGAGTGATGGATGCTCGGGGTTCGCCGCTTCGATGAACGGACGGGAAGCTTCGGGGTCGCTCATCTCGAGTGAGACGGTGACGATCACAACGTTCTTCGACGAGAGTTCTTGCTGCAGTGCCTGCCACCCGGGCAGGTCGTAGCGACAGCCTCAATAGGGGGCCCAGGCGACGAGGACCACCTTCTTGCCTCGGAGCGACGCAAGGTCGAACTCGTTGCCGTCGAGATCCGGCAGAACCACCTTCGGCGCCTGCGCTGTGACGAGTGCACGGCCGTTCAGCGACTCGGGTCCGAATGCGGTGAGGCCGGAATCGTCCTGCACCACCGCCATGCCCAGGCGTTCAGCAGCGTGGGTGGCCGACCAGCCATCGGGAAGCGGCACGCACACCTCTCCTTTGCAGGCCCCTTCGGGTTTGATCTGCCAGCCGGTTTCGGCCTCGAAGGCCTCCGGAGAGATGTCGAGCGTTTCGGTGATCACCGGGAGAGCGTCTCACCTGCGCCGCCGCTGCGCAACGTGGAGCGGCGGTCCGGCTGCCCGAGGTTGGTATCGAAGCGGTCAATGTCGACCGATTCGCTACCAACCTTTCCCGTTCGGCGCAGCGAGTTGACCGTGTCGGACCCGGATCGTGCGCATCACGAGCTTGACGAAGCGGTCAGGGTCGTGGATCTGTGCCCAAGTGACGTACAGCAGCTGCCAACCCGCCGTGGCGATCTCGAGATCGCGCACGTTGTCGGCGTTCTCCTTGGAAGGACCCCAGTGAAAGGTTCGGCTGTGTGCCTCGATCCCCAGCTTGATCGACGGGATGGCAAGGTCAACTCGTCGCCGGCGGCCGTTCACCTCGATCGCATGTTGGAGTGACAATGGAGGCGACTCGGGATTGGCCAGCAGCTGAGCGACGACGCGCTCCATCCAGGAGTCAGTTGCCCCGCGAACTCGCTTGGGGTCGCACATGACATCAATCAGAACACGAGGGCCGGATACTCCGGGGATCGTCAGTCGATCAAGGGTTCGGTCGAGCCACGTCGTCGATTCGGTTCGGAGGAACTCATCGAGACAGCGCTCGACGAGTGGGCGTCGCGCTCGATCGCCGAACAGACAGAGCGTGGCCGCCTTGTTCATACACCGAATGCCGTCGATCTCGACCACGTCTCGCCGAGGGTCGATCGAGGCCAGACGCCGAAGTCGGGTGCCGGGGATTGATGACACCCCGCCTGGCGGCGCCCACAGGGTCACCTCAGGAGGTGGTTCGGAGAGCCAACCGTGAAGCCATGCCGCTGAGGGACCCATCGCCGCAGCGTCTGAGCGGACGAGGGTTGCCGCCCGCAGGTTTTGCTGAGCCGTGCTCGGCCGGCCGGCGAGGGCCCAGATCTTGGGACGGAGTTCCACGAGTTCACCGCGAGCCCTGGCTCGCCGTAGCCGTTGTGGAGATACTCCTGCGTCGGCGGCCTCGGTTGTGTGAAATGCGTTGTGCCGAGAGGCCGCAAGCTCGACCAACCGCTGCGCGGCATCGTCGAAGTTCATGAGGCGACCCTACGCAGCCGGTGTGACATCCGATCGAGCGGTCCAGCATGAGCGCAGCGAGGGCCAGGTTGGTGTCAAACCGGCCGATAGCGACCGGTTTGATACCAACCTGGAGGTTGGGTGCCTCCAGCGTCGGGTCAGCGAGGGATGCGGCCGGTTTCGTGGGCCCACATGGCGATCTCGACTCGGTTGCGAGCGCCGAGCTTGCTCATCAGGCTGGCCAAGTGAGTTTTCACGGTGCTGAGGCCGATATGGAGCTCGTCGGCAATCTCGGCGTTTGTTCGGCCAGTTGCCAGGGTGAGCAACACCTCTTCTTCTCGAGCGGTGAGCGGCTCGATTGGCTGCACGGGCTCGGTGCCAGCGTGTGATTCGGCGAAGGCGGACAGCAGGCGAGCCGTGACGCTGGGCGCGATGAGCGCGTCGCCGTTCGCTGCGGCGTGGATGGCTTGGACCAGCAGTTCTGGGCCAGCGTCCTTCAGTAGGAAGCCGCGCGCGCCCGCCTTCAGCGCACCGTGGACGTATTCGTCGAGATCGAAGGTGGTGATCACGACCACGGCCATCGGGTCGGCGACATCGGGTCCGGCGAGCTGCCGGGTGGCTTCAATGCCGTCGAGTTCCGGCATGCGGATGTCAAAGAGGCAGACATCTGGTCGTTGCTGTCGAGCAATCGTGACGGCATCTCGTCCGTTCGCTGCTTCGCCGGTCACCTCGATGCCAGGTTGGGCGTCGAGGATCATGCGGAGCCCCGTGCGGACGAGGTCTTGATCGTCCGCGATGACGACCCTGATGTTTTCGTTGCCGGCGGCGCTCATGAGCCAGCACCGCTTCTCGCTCTTGCCGATCTCGGCAGCACGGCGTCGACGCTCCATCCTCGGCCCGGTCTTGGACCCGCAACGAGTGTGCCGCCGAGCAGGTGCGCTCGTTCGGTCATTCCAACGAGGCCAAATCCGTTGTGAGTCGTGGCGTCGAACGGCCGGGGGTCGCCATCGTCGGTGACCGTGAGTCGGATTTCCTCGGCGTCCCCGTGCAGGTGAACGTTGACTGCGGTGGCCCGGCGAGCATGACGAGTGGCGTTGGTGATCGATTCCTGAGCCAAGCGAAAGAGCGCCCGGTCAATCGACGGCTCGATCATGTCGAGGTCGCCAGACCGTTCGACAGTGATCGGCAGCGTGGTGGAGGGTGAGGCCGTCGCCACTCGAGCGAGGCGCTCGATGTCGTCGAACGCGGCTTGTGGGGCGAACTCGGCGTGATCGCTTGTTCGCAGCGCCGTGACCATCGTGCGCACTTCGACGAGCGTTCGCGATGCCTCCTCCTCGATCGTGGTGAGCGCCCTCATCGCTGCATCTGGATCGGCTGTGAACACGGCTCGACCCGCCTGAGCCTGGATGGCGATAGCGGAGACGTGATGGGCCACGGTGTCGTGAAGCTCGCGAGCCAGTTGTTCGCGTTCGCTCATCTTCACCTTCTCGAGCGCTTGTGCTCGCGAGCGGTGTTGGTTTCTGACGATGTCGCCGAGCGCAGCGGGAAAGAGCATGACGAACAAGCCGCCGATGGCATCACCGAAGCCCGTCCAGTCGACGAAGTTGAAGTGAACGAATGCCACGAGCATGACGCCAGAACCGATCATGGCTTCACGGCCTGAGCCCCATCGGAACAGGGCGTAGGGAACGATCAGGACCATCGCCGCCGTGTAGTACTCCAGCGTGTGGTCGGCGAAGAACCAGGAGACATAGTCCAAGGCGATGATGGCGCTGAACGCGACGATCGTTGTCTTCAGCGGTTCGGTTCGACGCCAAAGCACAGCGGCAGCCAGAACGAACGAGATGGCGATCGCACCCGGCTTCCAGCCGGCGTTTTCACGGAAGATCATCTCGAGGATGGCAGCGGGGATGAGCGCTCCGGCAACGAACCAGTCGCGCCAGAGGCGCCGAGGTGCGTTCGGGACCCGAGGTTCCTCCCAGGCCGTTCGGAGCGAGCGACGAATCATGGGACAAGCGTAGAGAAGATCCGGCGGCGGCGAATCGGCCGAAAGGCTGAGGGGCCGACTGACCGATCGGGCGAGGTGATCTCGGCCGCATGCCCGATGTCAGAAATCGATTGCCCGCTCACGATGAGCTCATCGGTTGCTACCTGACGTGGCCGTTGAACTTCGGAGGAAATCGATGTCCACATTCTTGTATCGACTTGGCCGCTCGGCCGCCCGTCATCCTTGGCGGGTGCTCGCCATCTGGTTGCTGGCGGCAGCGACCGTCGTCGGCGCGTCGAGCGCATTCGGGCGAGAGTTGGAGGACTCGTTCGACGTCCCTGGGGTCGATTCGCAGCAAGCACTGGAGCTGCTCTCGGCGGCGAAGTCCGACAGCGCAGGCTTGACGGCTCAAGTTGTCCTGACACCGCGCAGCGGCCGCTCGTTCTTCGACGACCCGGCAGCGCAGATCGAGTTGGCTTCGGTCCAGGCCGACCTTGTTGGGTTGGCGAACGTGCTCGGTTCGTCGGACCCAGCAGGAGCGCTGGCCCTTGGACCGAGTGGTGCGGCGTCGACAGGGACGATCTCACCCGATGGCCGTATCGCCTTGATCCGCATGCAGTACCCAGTGATCGAAGAGGCCAGCCCTGCCGACCTCGACGCGCTGAAGGCGGTGGTGGAGGCGGCGGACAGTTCGACCTTGCAAGCCGAGACGAATGGTGAACTCTTCTTCGCATTCGAGGAGCCGGAGACGGGCGCAGGCGAGATGATCGGCATCGTTGTTGCCGTGGTGATTCTGCTCGTGGCCTTCGGTTCGGTCATCGCCATGGGCCTTCCGATCGGTATGGCCCTCTTCGGTTTGGCCCTTGGAGTGAGCGCGATGCCGCTGGTGTCGTACCTGATCGAGATCCCGAGTTGGGCACCGCAGATCGCCAGCATGGTGGGCCTCGGTGTTGGCATCGACTACGCACTCTTCTTGGTCACGCGGCACCGTGAGTTTCTCGCTCGCGGGTTGCCCGTCGACGAGGCCGTCGGCCGTGCGGTGGCCACGGCAGGTCAGGCCGTGATCTTCGCTGGCGGCACCGTTGTCATCGCCATTCTCGGCCTGGCATTTGCCGGCGTTCCCTTCATGACTGCCGCTGGCGTGGCGACGTCGATCGTCGTGCTCATCATGGTGGTTGCCTCCGTCACCTTGTTGCCCGCTCTGCTTGGGCTCGCCGGTCACTGGATCAATCGATTGGGTGTGCACCGCAAGGGCCACGTAGCGAACACCGAGACCAGCGAGGGTTGGCTTCGGTGGGGTGCACACGTGTCCCGCAACGCCTGGGCCTACACGATCGGCGTGACCTCGCTGTTGCTTGCCCTGACAGCCCCGGTGCTCGCGCTGCAACTCGGCTTCCCCGATGACGGCACCCTTCCCGAGTCGCGAACCGAGCGGCGTGCGTACGATCTCGTCGCCGAAGGTTTCGGCGCCGGAACGAACGGGCCGTTGGTCATCGCCGTCGACATCGCCGGTGACGAGACCGTGCTGGCGCCGTTGGTGGAAGCCATCGGCGCCGACCCTGGCATTGCCGCTGTCGCCCCGCCAGAGCTCAACGCGGAAGCCGGTGTGGCCACCGTGGTGGCGTTCGCCACGACCGCACCGCAAGATGACGCCACCCGCGTCACAATCGAGCGGCTTCGTGCCGACGTGCTGCCATCGGTTCTTGATGGGAGCGAGGCACGAGCGCATGTCGGTGGTCAGTCGGCCACGTTCTCCGATGTCGCCGATCGAGTCACGTCGCGCCTGCCGCTGTTCATCTCGGCGGTGATCGCCATGTCGTTCGTACTGCTCATGCTGGTGTTCCGCTCGATCCTGGTGCCGTTGAAAGCAGCCCTCCTCAACCTGCTGAGCATCGGGGCCGCCTACGGCGTGCTGGTGATGGTGTTCCAGTGGGGGTGGGGCAAGGAACTGATCGGGCTCGAAACGACCGTGCCGATCGTGTCCTTCATTCCGATGTTCATGTTCGCCATCCTCTTCGGCCTGTCGATGGACTACGAAGTGTTCTTGCTGTCGAGGGTTCGCGAAGAGTTCATCGCCACCGGCGACAACGATCGGTCGGTCATTCACGGCATCGCCAGCACGGCACGAGTGATCACATCGGCCGCGCTGATCATGATCTCGGTCTTCCTCGGCTTCGTGTTGGGAAGTGACCCGACCACCAAGATGTTCGGGCTCGGATTGGCGACGGCGATCTTCGTCGACGCAACCATCGTTCGCATGGTGTTGGTGCCCGCATCGATGAAGCTGATGGGAGACGCCAACTGGTGGCTGCCAGCGTGGCTCGATCGACTCCTTCCCACGGTCGACATCGACGGCGAAACGAACCTGCCCGAGGTCGAATCCGAGCCCCTTCTGGCAACCGTTCGCTAACGTCTGCCCCGTTCTGAGGATGTCGGCCGAACCCGACCCTCGGAACGGGAGAGGGAACCGTGGCCAACTTCATGACAAGAGATCGCGAGCAGGGCGAGCTCGATGACCTGATGCGAGCACTTGGCTTCGGGGTGATTGTGCAGCCGGACACGACGACTCGCCCGATTCAACCCGCCTGGTACCAGGGCGCGTTGCATGGTCGACTGACGGCGGTGACGATCGTCAACCGGAGAATCCTTGGCCTTAACTCGAGCGTCAATGGCGGCAGGCGGAACGTCGACGTCATCGTGGTCTCGGTGATCATGGCAGCTGTGGGGGTACCGGAGACCCCGTTCCGGATCCAGACGAAATTCGGGGTTCTACCCGAACCCGATCCTGTCGAACTCACTCGTCCGGGCCATCCGGCGCACGACATGCCCGTGGCCGTTCGAGCGGCATTTCATCGGTTCGCCCGCGGCGCGGCCCCGCCGACCGAGACCGGTCGTTCGCGCCACGCCCGCTACTTGCGCATCACGAATCGATCGAGGATCAGCGACTACCTCCCGGCGTTGGCCGTACCCAGTGCCCAAGTGCTCGTGATGCACGAGATCCCCATGGACGCGAAGTGGCAGGTCGATTTCGTCCCGATCACCAACGAACTCGGCTGGATGGCTCACGCGCTCGAGACGGCGTACGGACGCCCATTGGATGCGTAAGCGACGGTGACCGATACTGGCCTTTCCACGAACCAGGGGGCTGGCCATGAGTCGAAGCATCGAGACCGGAAGCGAACACCTGCACTGCGAGATCGACGACGACGGTGTCGCTGTCATCACGATGGACCGCCCCGAGCGCCGCAATGCGATGACGGGCGACATGATGGACGGCCTCGCCTTGTCGCTGCGCGAAGTCGAAACAGCGCACGACGTTCGATGCGTGGTGCTGACCGGGGCCGGCGGCGCCTTCTGCGCTGGCGGCGACGTCAAGGGTTTTGCTGAAGGCGACGGTGCTGGCGGGGGAGCGACGTCGTGGGACGTGGGGGTCCACGAACAGCGACTGAGCCATCGCAACACCTCCGGTGCGCTCTTTCGCATGCCCAAGCCGACCCTTGCCGTGCTGCCCGGGGCGGCCGCCGGCGCTGGCCTCTCACTCGCCCTTGCCTGCGACATGCGGGTCGCCGTCGACACCGCGATCATAACCACGGCGTTCGCCCGGGTCGGCCTCGCCGGCGACTACGGCGGCACCTGGTTCCTCACCCATCTGCTCGGGCCGGCCAAGGCCAAGGAGCTCTACTTCTTGCCCGAACGCATGACCATGGACACCGCCCTCGAGCTCGGTGTGGTGAATCGTGTGGCGTCAGCCGACGACTTCGAGGCGACGTGGACCGACATGGCCAAGCGTCTCGCCGCCGGGCCGCCCATCGCCTACCGGTACATGAAGGAGAACATCAACCGATCGGTCACCGCCGACCTCGACACGATCCTCGATCTCGAATCGACGCACCATCGCCACACCGGTACGACGAAGGACCACAAAGAGGCATCGCAAGCGTTTGTCGAAAAGCGCGACCCCGTCTTCAAAGGCCATTGACAGTTGGGAGGACCCGACCCCTCCCAACTACTTGGGAGGGGTCGGGTCCTCCCAAGCTCAACTCTGGCCTCAGGCGTTGAGAGCGGTCCAGACCTTGAGGGGGGTGACGGGTAGGTCGATGTGGCGCACACCGAGGTGAGCGAGTGCGTCGACCACGGCGTTCTGGATCGCAGGCACAGCACCGATGGTGCCGGACTCGGCGATGCCCTTGGCCCCGAGCGGGTTGTTGGGTGACGGGGTTTCGGTCAGATGCGACTCGAAGCTTGGCATTTCGGTCGGACCCGGGATGCCGTAGTCCATGAAGTTCGACGTGGTTGGATTGCCGTCAGCGTCGTAGACGAACTCTTCGTAGAGCGCTTGGCCGATGGCCTGGCCGATGCCGCCGTGGACCTGGCCTCGAACGATCGTCTCGTTGATCATCGTTCCGGCGTCGTCGACCGACACCATGCGCTGCAGGTCGATGGCCCCGGTCTCGGTGTCGACTTCGACAACGGCGGCATAGGCGCCATAGGGAACCGATGGGCCTTCGGTGTCGAAGTCGGTTTCGCAGGCGAAGGCGATCTGGTCGTCTTCGCCGTCGGCAGCCTTGATCCGGGCGGCGGCGATCTCGGTCCAGCTGACGCTGGCTGCACCTGGCGAGCCGGCGACGTGGAACTGGCCCCGGACGGTGTCGATCACGACATCGCCGGGTGCGGCTTCGAGCATGTCGGCAGCGAACTTCGAGGCCTCGGCTACGAGCTGATCGGTGGCGATCGCCACAGCCGATCCGGCCTTCTGAGCCGAACGCGAACCGCCGGTGATACCGCCGCGAGGCACGATGTCGGTGTCGCCGTGGAAGATCTCGATGCGGTCCATCGGCACACCGGTGCGTTCCGAAACGAGCTGGGCCCAGGTGGTGTAGTGGCCCTGACCGTATGGGGAGGAACCGGTCAACACCTTCATCGATCCATCAGCGTTGAGCTGCAGCGATCCGTACTCGGTACCGGCAACACCAGCGGTGCGGTCGATGAAGGTCGAGAGACCGATGCCCAGGACCTTGGTCGAACCCGCTGCGCGCTGGTCGGCCTGTTGGCGGCGGATGTCGTCGTAGCCGACGTATTCGGCGACTTGCTCGAGTGCCAGCGGGAAGTCGCCAGAGTCGTAGACGACGCCGCTGGGGTTGGTGTGTGGCATCTTCGACGCAGGCACCGTGTTCTTGCGGCGCACGTCGAGCGGGTCCATGCCGATCTCGGCCGCGAACAGGTCGACGGCGCGATCGAGGAGCGCTCCAGACTCGGGCCGACCGGCACCGCGGTACGCCACCATCGGTGTGGTGTTGGTGACGAGCGCTGTGGTGCGCCACGTGACTTGGGCGATGTCGAGCGGACCGGGCAACATCGCACCGGTGTTCTTGGCCATGTGAGCGGCGGCGATCGGGTAGGCGCCGGAGTCGGTGATGATGTGAGCGTCGAGCGCTGTGATGGTGCCGTCGGCTTTGCCGGTGATCTTGACCTCGTGGCGCTGGTTCCGAGAGTGGCCGAGGCCGGTCATGTCCTGAGAGCGGGTGGGCGTCCAACGGACCGGCCGCCCGACCTTCTTCGAGAGGAAGCCAAGCAGCATCTCTTCTGGATACATCCGGGCCTTGGCGCCGAAGCTGCCGCCGACATCGGCGGTCGTGACCCGGACGTCCTTCTTGTCCATCCCGTACCAGCCGACCAGCATCGCCCGTTGGGGGTGCACGCCCTGGCACGACGCATGATGGACGAGGCGATCGCCGTCCCACCACGCTGCGGCCACTCGAGTCTCGATCGGGCAGGGGGCGAGCCGTTGGTTGCTCAGCGTTGCCTCGACCACGATGTCATCGGCGACGAACGGAGTGTCTGCGCCCCCGGAGTCCTCGCTGATCGTGTTGGAACCATGCTCGTTGTAGATCACGATCTCATTGCTCAACGCAGCGTCGAACCCGATGACGGGGGCGAGCGGTTCGTAGTCGACGAAGACGAGTTCGGCGGCGTCGGCTGCTTGGGCGTGCGTCTCGGCCACAACGGCAGCGATCGGCTCGCCGACGAAGCGGGCGACGGTCGAGGCAAGCACGGGGCGTTCGGTCGACGCAGGGAACATGGGCAAGTGGCCGGGGACGGGCCCCATACCCGCCTCGGCGAGATCGGCCGCGGTGACCACGGCGAGCACGCCAGGGGAAGCAAGGGCTTCGTCGATGTCGATGCTCTTGATCTCGGCGTGGGCCATCACCGAGGTGACGTAGGTGACGACCGTGGTGTTGGGCAGCGGGAGATCGGCGACGAAGGAGGTGTCGCCTCGCAGCAGCTTCGGATCTTCGACCCGCATGGGTGGCGTGCGCGGGCTCGAAGGGTCCTGGGGTGACGTCGCTGGATCAGACATCTCCTCTGTTTACTCTGCGGATGGCGGATCTGTAACGTCGTAGAACGTCTCGATGACCAGTTCTGATGCCGTCACGTCGAACGCCGTTCCGAACGTCGAGGGTCTTCCCACCACTTCGAGGTTGGGAGGACCCGACCCCTCCCAAGTTCGATGGCCGGCGATGTCGGGGCCGTGCTGGCGGCAGTTCTGGTTGTTGACAGCTTCGCTTTGCTGCAGATCAGCGCTGTGCGAAACTCATCGCCATGGCCACTGAGTCCTTCGTCATCGAGTCCACTTTGTCCGTCGCTGATGCGTTTGCTGCGGTGATTGACCTCTCCAAGGTCGGGGAATGGGACCACGGTGTCAGCGATGCTCGCCACGTCGAGGGAGAGCCAGCAACCGTTGGGGCCACCTATGACGTCACGGTGACCGGGTTCGACGGAAAGCCGACGACTGCGTCCTACGAACTGACCGCAGTCGATGCGCCGAACAGCTTCACCATGGTGGGCTCGCACCCTCAGTTCCGAGCCGACGACACCATCGGGTTCGAGGCGACCGACGACGGTTGTCGAGTGAGCTATGACGCTGGTCTCGTGCTGCTCGGGGACGACCGCCCGGTCACCGACGCACAGCTCGACGAGATCTTCGCCTCGATTGCCGCTGTGCCTCGAGCGGGCCTGCAGACGTTCCTCAACCCCTGAGGTCTGCGACCCTTCGGGTCACCCCAAGGCATCGTCGCATCGTCGTCAGATGTCGATCGTGCCAGCGATCGGCACGATCGATCGGCCGCCGACCCAGATCTCTCCGTCTGCTTCATCGATGAACGCTCGGCCGCGACGGCCGAGTTGGGTGCCCTGGCTGGCCACGTAGGGCGCCTCGATTCGGCCGGTTGCCAGTAGCCACTGCGCGGTCGATGCGTTGAGGCTGCCGGTCACGGGATCTTCTCGCACACTTCCTGCTGCGTCGGCGAAGAACGCTCGAACTTCGATCGCACAATCGCCGTCCGAGTAGGGCCCGATGAGGCCGACGTCGAAGCCAGGAATGAGCTCGGTGGGAAGCGGGATGCCGAGGACGTCTTCAGCGGAACGCAAGAGGATCCCAAACCATCCCGGGCCGTTGTCGATCCAGGCGGTGTCGACTACATCGTCTGTGGAGAGGCCGAGTTGCTGTAGCCGCTCGGCGACGAACGCTGGGTCGGCGGGGCCGCTGCGGGTCATGGGCGGGGCGGCGAACGCCAGGCGGTCGCCTTCGGTCCGAATAGGGATGAGGCCCGCTCCGCACTCCTGAATGATGTGCTCGCCCTTGGGTGCGCCGCCGGCGGCCAACCAGGCCTGACACGTTCCGAGCGTCGGATGGCCAGCGAAGGGAAGTTCGCGGCCGGGACAGAAGATGCGCACTCGATAGTCGGCGGATGTGTCGGTCGGCGGCAACAAGAACGTGGTCTCGGAGAGGTTGGTCCAATCGGTGAACTGGAGCATCTGTTCGGTGGTGATGCCCTCCGCTTCATGCACGACGGCAACGGGGTTGCCGCTGAACTCGACCGGCTTGCCATTGACTTCGTCAGGGGCGAACACGTCGACCTGGTGGAAGGGGCGAAGGCTCATGATGCGACCGGGGAACGCAGGACGTTGGCCAGGTTGTCGAGCCGATCAGGAACGACTCGGAACCACGCCCACTTGCCACGTTGTTCGCGTTCGAGCAGGCCGGCCTTCACCAGAAGGCCGAGGTGGTGACTCATCGTCGGTTGGCTGCGATCGAAGAGCTCGGGCAGGTCGCACGCGCAGACCTCGCCCGACGGCGAGGTGGCAACCACCGACAACAGGCGGAGCCGAACAGGGTCGGCGATTGCCTTGAAGACCGCAGCGAGCTCGGTGGCATCAGCGTCGTCGAGGGCGAATTCGGTGAGGGGAGTGCAACACGAGTCGTTCACGAGAATCATATTGACACGCGTCGATGCGTTGGCCTAACGTATTGACAATCGTCGAAATGTTCGACTCAGAAACTCAACTCAGAACCAAGGAATCCACGATGCGTCTCCAACTCGCTCTCAACGTCGCCGATCTCGATCAAGCCATCGACTTCTATTCGAAGATGTTCGACACGGCACCAGCCAAGGTCCGTGACGGGTACGCCAACTTCGCCATCGATCAACCGCCCCTCAAGCTCGTGCTGTTCGCGGGGGAAAGCGAGCCCGGCTCGATCAATCACCTTGGTGTTGAGACCCAGACCGCCGAAGAGGTCAGCGCCGCCGAAAGACGACTCTCGGTCAGCGGGCTCGACACCACCGGCATCGATGACACGCAGTGTTGCTATGCAGAAAAGACCGAGACATGGGTGGATGGACCCGATGGCATTTCGTGGGAGTGGTACGTCAAGACCGGGGACGCTGAGGTCTTCGAGAACGTTGTGGTCGCCGGCGCCAACGCCGAAAACGCTCGCTGCTGTTGATCGTCAACCGGGGGCTGTGACCATCGAAACTGAGGGGCGTGAACCCGGGGTTTGGGGCGGACGACGGTGGTTCAGAGGACGGTGGTTCAGAGGATGGTGGTTCAGAGGAAGGGGCCGAGGTGGGTTGCGAAATCGGCGGGGGTGAACGGTTTCGGGACCAGAAAATCTGCGCCAGCAGCGATGGCTCTGGCCCTGTGTTCATCGGTGGACTCCGACGTGATCAAACCGAACGGTGTGTTGATGGCTTCGGCTCGCAGCGCTGCGAGGAACTCCAAGCCGTTCATGTTCGGCATGTTCCAGTCGCTCAGAATGACCGAGGGCGACATGGTCCTCGCCTTGTGAAGGCCTTCGACACCGTCCTCGGCCTCCTTGACAACGTGATGGCCAAAGCCGGCGTCGCTCAGGCTTCGAATCACGATCATGCGCATCATGCTGGAGTCGTCGACCACGAGGATCGTCATGGCGGCTGTCCTTTCCGTTGCGACGCGATCGTATCGAGCAGCGACTTCAGGAGCGGCGTGTGGCCGGCTGACATCGCGCGTCGGTCAACACCGGCCAGGGGACGAGGCCGAAGCGGGGGAGTCGTCGTTGTGCGATCACCTCGAAACCGGCACGTTTCAGGAGGCGGGAAAGCGCACGGGGAGGAATGGCTCGGATGGGTTGACCGAACGCTTCTGACCAAAGGCGCACCCCCGTGCTCCCAAGCGTCGTGGTCGTGGCAATCGAAGCAATGATCAGGCGGCCGCCGGGGGTCAGGACCCGTGCCATCTCTTCGAGCGCACGCTCCTGATCGGGATACCAGTGAAAGGACTCGCTGCAGGTGATCACGTCGATCGAGCCATCACGGATCGGCAGCGTCATGGCGTCAGTTCGAAGCAGTCCACCGCTGCGTTGGCCGCTGTTTGGCACCGATGGGAAGCGCTCGTTCGCCCGAGCCAACATGCCCTCGGACAGATCGGCGCCGATCAGGCCCGCTGTCGGGAAGGCCGATCTGAGTCGCGGCAGGAATTGGCCCGTGCCGCAACCGAGATCGAGGATGGCCGTCGGCTCGAGGGCTTGAAGTCGAGCGAGCATGGCGTCGTGGATGGGGCGGTAGGTCAGCTGTTGGAGTCGCCGCCGGTCGTAGGTTCCCGACCATCGATCGAACAGATCCAGATCTCGTCTGGCGGGCTCCGTCGGCGAAGCCGGAACAGATGATGGACGGTCCGAAAGGCGATGCACCCCTGAAGGTTGTCACACCTCGGCCCCATGGCGGGCGGTCAGCGGCCGATGCTTCCGCCATGTTCTTTGCCTTGCTTCTCCAACTGTGTCGAAGCGTCTGTGAAAGGCTGTTGTCGTGACTGCTGCTGCTCATGAATCGCTGAACCCGGGTCCGCCGACCACGGTGGTGCTGTTCGGCGCCACTGGCGACCTTGCTCGTCGCAAGCTGCTGCCCGGGCTCTTCCGGCTGCTGAGCGTCGGCTTGCTTCCCCATGTGCGCATCGTCGGGACCTCGCTCGAGGAGTACACGCGAGAGTCCTTCGTCGCGTTCGCAAGGGAAGCCCTCTTCAAGTTCGAGGCGACCATCACCGACGAGCAGTGGGACAACTTTTCACAGCGTTTGTTCTGGGCCCCTGGCGGTACCGCCGAGTCGCTGCGCACGGCCATTGCCGAAGCCGAGGCCGATCTCGATGGTCCGCAGCAGAGGCTGCACTATCTCTCTGTTCCGCCTCGGGGAGCGATGGCGGTGATTCGCACACTGCAAGAAGCAGATCTCGTCCGAAACTCTCGGGTTGTCATGGAAAAGCCGTTTGGCACCGACCTCGAGACAGCCCGCACGCTCAATGCTTCCGTTCATGAAGTGTTCGACGAGTCGCAGGTCTTTCGCATCGATCACTTCTTGGGCAAGGAAGCGGCGCTGAACATCTTGGCGTTCCGCTTCGCAAATGGGCTCTTCGAACCCATGTGGAATCGGAACATGATCGATCATGTCCAGATCGATGTGCCCGAGGCACTCGGCCTCGAGCAGCGGGCCGAGTTCTACGAAGCGACGGGCGCCTACCGAGACATGGTGGTGACCCACCTGTTCCAAGTCATGGCGTTCACCGCAATGGAGGCCCCCACCTCGCTGGATGCCAAGGACATCACCGAGGAGAAGAACAAGCTCTTCCGGTCGATGTTGCCGATCAGGCCAGAGGACGTCGTACGCGGGCAGTACCTCGGGTACCGAGACGAGGAAGGGGTGGACCCCCACTCCGAGACCGAGACCTTCATTGCGCTGAAGTGTTACGTCGACAACTGGCGGTGGGCTGGTGTGCCCTTCTATTTGCGGACCGGTAAGAACATGGCCGAGGGGCAGCGCATCATCTCGATTTCGTTCAAAGAACCACCGAAGTCGATGTTCCCGGCTGGATCCGGCATTGGTCAGTCGGGGCCCGACCATCTCACGTTCGACCTCGCTGACGAATCTCGAATCTCGCTGTCGTTCTACGGGAAGCGGCCTGGCCCGGGGTTCCGACTTGACAAGCTGTCGATGCAGTTCTCGGTGGAGGAGACCGCTCGTAATGGCGACGTGTTGGAAGCGTACGAACGCCTGATTCTCGATGCTGTCCGGGGGAACCACACGTTGTTCACCACCTCTGAGGGTGTTGAGCGGCTCTGGGAACTGTCTCGTTCGTTGCTCGAGAGCCCTCCGCCGGTGCGGCCGTATGCCAAGGGCTCATGGGGCCCCAATCAGATCCACCAGCTGATTGCGCCGAGTGCGTGGCGTCTGCCCTTCGAAAGGTCATGGCGGTCGAAGTAGCCGGTGTCATGGCGGTCGAAGTAGCCGGTGTTGGAACGGTCGAAGTAGCCGGTGTCATGGCGGTCGAAGTAGCCGGTGTTGGAGCAGCGTCAGCGGGTGGGGTAGCCGCTCCAGACGCCGGTGTTGAAGTCGTGGAGCTTGCAAGCCTTGGTGTTGGCGAGATACCTGCGGATGCTGAGGAGTTGTTCGACAACATCGTCTGGATAGGCAACCGCAATGGCTCGAGCTGCCTCGGGGAGGCGGTAACACGGAATGGCCATGTCCACATGGTGCGGAAGGTGGACCATGATCCAGTGGAAGAAGAGCTCCCACCCGGGAGGGCCCCACAGCACAGTGGTCCCTTCGACCTGACCGCGGAATCGGTTCCACTCGCGTCGCGGCCACCAACGAATGTCCGGGGCGATGTGGTGGACGTGTACGACCCAGCCGATGACCTGACAGAAGAGTAGAAAGGGAATCACGACGACCTTGACGAACAGCCAGGCGGCACCGGCACCGCTGGTGACGACGAGGGCGACGACCGCTACGGCGATGAATCCGACGACGATGGCCTTGTCTTGTCGCATGGCCCGACGCCAGCGAGCGGGAGCGGGGAAGCGAACCATCTTGTTCCACCAGACAGCGCGGAGGTAGTAGGCACCAGCACCAAGCGGGCCCCATTCGAAGCGATGGCGGAGTTGCTCGAACCACCCCATGGCCTCGAACTCAGCCGCTGTGCTGGGGTGCCAGACAAAATCCATGCCCTGTCGCAGCGTGTGGCCGTGGTGCACGCGATTGTGCCCGAAGACCCAGACCTCGGTGGCGTGCAGTGAGGGAAGCATGGCAAGGCGCCCGACGACGGCGTTGAGCTTGGGGGAGTCGAAGAGGGCGTTGTGGGCGGCATCGTGCCCCAACACGAACAATCCGGAGACGGCGAGCCCGGCCAGGAGCCAGAGTGGGACGGCCAGCAAAAGGCTGTCGGTCAACACCAACCCAGTCATCGCCGCTGCGTAGAGGCCCAGATCCCGACCGAGAAGGAGCAGTCCTCGGGCCGTGGACCGCTGATAGCAGTGATCGGGAATGACCTCGATCACGGGGCGAAGTCCGGTGGGTTTCGAGTTGTGCACCATGTTTGTCGGCGGGTGCTGGTCGGCGTCTGCGGCGTTGGTCAACATGTCTGGCCTTGCGGTCTTGACTTTCCCTACCGACTGGTAGGGAAGAAAGGAAAGGGTCAGCTTCGAGGGTTTTGGCTGGTGGCCCAAGGGTCAAAGGTCCCAATGGCCTACGAAGACTGAACACTGTTCCTGTTCAGCTCGTGGTGTCGATGCCGATGGTCCAAGTGATGACTGAGGCCGGACCAACGCAAGGCGCAGAGCGTCATGCGGCCAAACTCGAAGGATGGAGCGCCCACCCGTGGCTGGCGCGCTTGCTTCGCGTTCTGATCGTCCTCGTGCCTCTCCTGGTGAGTCTTGGCTTCAGCATTGGCGCCGGCCGCCTCCTGCCGGCAGACAAGCTCAACATGAATCGTTGGCTGTGGATCGTCTGTGTCTTCCTGCTGGCCAACCTTCTCCTGTTCGCCTTGCGAAACCTGGCTGATCGGCTGATCCCGCTCGTGGCGCTGATGAAGCTGACGCTGGTGTTCCCCGACAATGCGCCGTCGAGGACCAAGACGGCGCTCCGGTCGTCCAACTCCAAGAGCATGCTGCGCGACATGCGCGCTGCGCAGGAACGCGGTGCCACCACGGGTGAGGCCCTGCACGGCGACTACCTGGTGCAACTCCTCAAGGAAGTCAACGATCACGATCGGTTGACCCGGGGCCACTCCGAACGCGTGCGGGCCTACTCCGAGCTTCTCGGCAAGGAGATCGGGCTCAAGGATGATGACCTCAACAAGCTGCGCTGGGCCGCCCTGCTGCACGACGTAGGGAAGTTGACCGTTCCTTCCGAGGTACTGAACAAGAAGGGCCGGCCCAACGACAAAGAGTGGGAGGTTCTGTCGGGTCACCCGGCGGCTGGTATCCCGCTGCTGGAACCCTTGCGCGATTGGTTGGGCGACTGGATCCACGCTGCCGATCAGCACCACTGCCGATGGGATGGCAACGGCTACCCCCACAAGCTCGCCGGCAACAACATTGCCCTCTCTGGCCGCATCGTCGCCATCGCTGACGCCTATGACGTGATGACCAGCGCCCGCAGCTACAAGAAGCCGCTGGCTCCTGAGGTAGCGCGCCAGGAACTCACCGACTGCGCCGGTTCTCAGTTCGATCCAACGCTCGTTCGAGCCTTCTTGCGGGTCGGCCTCGGCCGCCTGCGCGCCATCACGGGGCCGTTCGCGTGGCTCGCCAATTTCACTGGTTCTGCCCAGCTTCCGATCCCAGCGGCCAACGCCGTGAGCAGTAGCGCATGGTCGGTCGGTGTCGCCGCTACCGGCGCCGCAACGGTTGCGGTCAATGCTGCATTTGCGCCGCCACCTCCACAGGTGCTCGCACTCGATGAGCCCGCCGTTGTTGCTCAAGACGTCACGGTCAGTTCGACAGCTGGCGGCAGCGTCGAGGTCGTGTTGACCGCCGAAGGCGAGGCATTGGTGTTCACCGTGGGTGGAGCCGCACACGGCGACGTCGTACTGACCTCGTTCCCTCGTGCTGTTGACGGAGCGGACACCGAGACGTGGCAGGCCGTGGCCACCTACAGCGCCACCGAGTCGTACGTGGGCGACGACGCGTTCAGCTTCGAGGCTTGCGATCGCGAGGCTCGTTGTGACCAGGGCACCGCCACCATGTCGCTGCAGCCTCGCGAGGTGCCGGCGGCCGTTGCGGTGACCGAAGCCCCGACCACGACCGAAGCGTCGACCACGATCCCCGAAACCACCGAGTCGTTCGCGCCGGCCTCCGCCCCGCCGACAACAGCGCCCACGACCACCGCCGCACCCGCCACGACCCAAGCTGCAGAAGAGAACCTCGGTCCGGTCGTTGGCGACGATGCCGCCGAGATCGGCGAAGACCAAGTGCTCGTGATCCTGGTCTTGGCCAACGACTCAGATCCCGAGGGCGTGAAGCTGACGATCACGGGCGTTGGCGATCCCCTTCATGGCTCGGCATCGATCGTCGGCGATGGCGTCCGCTACGAACCGCCAGCTGACTTCAATGGGACCGATCAGTTCACTTACACCGTGTCGGACGGAACGAATCCCGGTGTCGTCGCCACCGTCACCGTGTCGGTGCTGCCGAGCAACGATCCACCAACGGTGATCATTCCGGATCTGAACGTGGACGAGAACACCGACGTTGGCACGACGATCGGCACCATCATGGCTGCCGATGTTGACGGTGATCCGCTCGCCTACAGCATCAGCGGCGATGCCACGGGACGATTCGCCATCGACAGCGAGGGACGCATCACACTCGCTGCGCCGCTTGATCACGAGAACACCACGATCCACAACATCGTGGTGCGTGTCTCTGATGGCACCGAGACAACACTGGAAAGCTTGCGAATCAACGTGGCCAATGTTGATGAGGTGCCGGTTGCGGAAGGAGAGACCGCAACCGTTGACGAGGACGCTGCGACCGTGATCGACATCGGTACCAACGACAGCGATCCCGAAGGGCAGACCCTTCAGTGGACGGTGCCGGCAACATCGGCCGAAGGCGCCCTTCTAGCCGAGGTCGATGGCGTTGTCACCTACACACCACCCACCGACTTCGTGGGCACGGACACCTTCTCGTATCTCGTTTCAGATGGGACGACGACCGCCGCCGTCGCCACGGCAACGGTCACGGTTTCCGGGGACAACGATGCCCCGATCGCCAATGACGACAGCGGCGCTGGCTATTCCGTGGTCGAGGACGGCTCGCTGACCACGCCAGATGTACGGGCCAACGACGAAGACGTTGACGACACCGTGAACACGCTCACGGTCGAGGTTGTCGACGATGTTGCCTTCGGTTCGCTCACCAACAACGACAACGGGACGTTCACATACCTTCCCGATCCAGATGTCAATGGCCCGGACTTCTTCACCTACAAGCTCGTCGATCCCGCCGGCGCAGAGTCGGATGAAGCAACCGTCACGATCTCGGTCACGCCCGTCAACGATCCACCATTGGCGGTGAACGACACGCTCACGGTCGCCGGCGGTGCGGCTGCCACGACCATCGATCTGCGCCTGAACGACACCGATCCCGACAGTGACAACCTCACCGTGGTGTCGGTCACCGATGGCTCTGCTGGCACCGTGGTGAAAAACAACGACGGCACGGCAACCTACACCCACAACGGAACCGCCGGGAGCAGCGACACGTTCACGTACACCGTCGAGGACCCAGACGGTCTGTCGGCAACCGCCACCGTCGTGGTCACGATCACTGCGCCCGCCGCCGGCCCGGCCAGCGCAACGGACTTCGATGGTGTCGGAGCGGGCGACAATTGTCCATCGGTCTACAACCCGACCCAGATCGACACCGATCGCGATGGCGTCGGCGATGCATGCGACAGCACACCGACGGCCCCGACGAGCGCGAACATCGGCGTGAGCGTCTCACTGGGAGGTAGCGAGTCTCAAGGCCTCGAAGCGGCCGACCTCGACGGTGATGGCGACCCCGACGTCG
This sequence comes from uncultured Acidimicrobiaceae bacterium, assembly GCA_964351995.1. Taxonomy (GTDB): domain Bacteria; phylum Actinomycetota; class Acidimicrobiia; order Acidimicrobiales; family SZUA-35; genus SZUA-35. Next base: position 23,347 of record CAYGQE010000055.1, read on the forward strand.
TGTTCGCCAATCGCGGCGAAGCAAACACTGTCTTCCGCAACGGTGCGTTCTCGTTCGCGAGCACCGGGCAGAGTCTCGGCAGCGAAGACTCGCGAAACGTGGCCCTCGGCGATCTCGACGGCGACGGTGACATTGATATTGCTTTCGCCGACGGTGTCGATGACAACACGACATGGCTGAACAATGGCTCGGCCAACTTCAGCGTCGGAGCAGCGATCGACGACAACGGAAGTGAAACGTGGGACGTCGCTGTTGGTGACGTCGACGGCGACGGCGACATGGATCTGGTCTATGCCAATGTCGATGGCGCCAACACCGTGTGGCTCAACGACGGCAACGCGAACTTCGCCGACTCGGGCCAGACGCTGGGATCGGCCGACAGCAAGGGCGTCGAGATGGGTGACCTCAACGGCGACTCGTATCTTGACCTGTCATTCTCCAATGACGGGCAGAGCGACACGGTCTGGTTCAACAACGGCAGCGGCGTCTTCACGAACTCCGGCCAGAGTCTCGGCATCGTCAATGGTCGAAGCCACGCCAACAAACTGGCCGATCTCGACGGGGATGGCGATCTCGACATCGCCATCGCCGGTGACAATGACCGAGACTCGATCTGGCTCAACAACGGCGCTGGAGTCTTCACCCAGACCGGCCCGGTCATCGGACTCGGTCACAGTCGTGCGCTCGACATCGGTGACATCGACGGCGACGGTGACCTCGACATCGTGTTCGCTGATCACAGCGACAAGGGTTCGATCTGGCTCAACAACGGGTCTGGATCGTTCACCGACAACGGTGAACGAACCGGCTCGTACCACACCGAAGGCATCCTGCTCATCGACACGGATGGCGACGGTGATCTCGGCATCATCGAAGCCAACGACGACAACGACAATCGTCTCTACAGCATCAGCTGACCCTGCCCGTCTGGTCGTGCGACGTCAGTCGGTGTTCTCCCCAATCGAGAACAGCATCTTCGTTTCCGGCACCTCGCCGGTCACCACGATGTCGGACTCGGCCTTGGCCGACAGGTAGATGCCCTTCGCCATCAGCGAGGTCTCGGTACCGCGTCGGGTGCTGTAGATCTGTGAACGGGCCTCGTGCACGCCGTGAGACTCTGGCTCGGCTGCAGCAGCGAACTCGATGATCTGACAGGCCAGCCGATGATCGCCAGCCGCCGAGAGCTCGACGGCCCGAGCGATGAGGGCCTCGGAGCCGCCCGCGAGTGCAGCGACTTCGGCCCCAATCGCGGCATCAGCTGCTGGCTTGAGTCGCGCCGGGTTGCCGTCGTACCAGCCGCCGTAGAGACGCCAGATGTTGCGAACGACGAACTCGGGCTCGTCATACAGCGGCCGCAGGTAGGGGAGCGACAGGGTCTCGGCCGGGACACTCACCTCGTTGATGATCGTGTCGAGGGTGGCACCGGTGTTCATTGCGGCGACGACATCGGCCACCAGCGTTTCCAGCGTGCGGGCCACCGTTTCCAGGCAGGTGCGGATGCGGTCAGCTCCGGCGATCGGCAGTCCGTGAGCGGGCACGAACAGTTCGGCGTCCTTGGCGGCCATGGCCCGGAGCGATTCGGCCCATTCGACGGGGTAGCGCTGCACCTTTTGCGGGTTGCCGCAGTTGGGGAAGTTCCAGATGAACTGATCGCCGGCGCTGATCATCTTGTGTTCGGGAAGCCAGGTCCAGGTGTGATCGTCGGTTTCGCCCTTGCAGTGTTCGTACTCGAAGGTCACGCCGCCGATGGTCTCGCTCAGGCTGGTCTGGTACTCGGTGTCGACGGGAAGCGTGCCGACGGGAAGGAATGGCCGATCGGTGTTGGTGTCGGCAACGGCGCCGCCGCCGAACTGACGCCGGTTGATCACGTTGTTGTACCCCGATGTTTGGGTGTAGCGATCGAAGCGGCGTTGCACGGCTTCGTGGCCCACGATCCTGGGCGAGGGGCGGCCCTTGGCTTCGGCGTCGGCGGCAAAAGCGCGAGAGCCCCCGACATGGTCGAGGTGGCCATGGGTGTACACGATCGAATGGACCGGCTCGTCGCTCCACGATCGCAGTGACTCGACAACGGCTGGGCCCGACGCAGTCCCGCTTGCGTCGAAGGTCACCAGCCCATCACCGGTGTTCACCACCACGACGTGGCTGAAGGATTCGATGAGCGAGACGCCGTCAGCGAGCTCGCTCAGTTCCTGCGTGATCCGGTTCGGCGGGGTGTCGACGATGCCGTTGTCGATCAGCCGCGTGGACAGTTCCAGGGGGTGCTCACTCATGGGCGGCATTCTGGCCCAGATGATTGCGCCCCGTCAGATGCACGGCATCCCAGTGAGGTCAAGATCCGTGAGCGATGTCTCAGCTGGTTCGGGTGAAGAGGTAGGCGAACGGCGACGTTGTGTAGGCGATGCCCCGCCCCGTCTGGCGCAGATCCTCGACAGTGACGGCCTTCGCAGTTTTCGCGATCAAGTACTGGCCGAGATCTTTGGTGCTGACGCGGTACGTCCCGCCGCGGGAGAGCACGACTCCTGTCAGCTCGTAACGGGTGTCGATGGAAGCCATGGCGGCATCGCCATGGCTGGAGTTGACCAGCAGGGTCCCCCCGACGGCCAGGTGCTGGGTGCAGTGTTCCGAGATGAAGCCGGCGTAGAGAGAGACGAGGAGGTCGAAGTGGTTGCCGGGCAGGTCGAGTTCATCGGTGTAGTCGCCGTGGATGAATGCAACTGCGGGGTTCTCCGGACCATCGTGTGCGGCGATGAGCTCGTGAAGGCCTTCGATGTCGTCGAAGAACCCGGGCGTTCGCTTGTCGATGTCGAGATAGGTGACAGAGTCGAACACGAACGAAGGTGCAACGTCGACGTAGCAGCCGGGGTATAAAACGGTCTTGGCGTCGATGGCTTTGGCGATGGCGCTGAAGAGGCGCCACCGATCGCCCTCGTGTTGGTCCTGCTTGGCCCACAGCGCCGCAGTCTTTGGTTTCACGAGTCCTCCTACGCCGCACGCAGCTGGAAAGAGCGGATGAATGGAAGTCCCTCGATACCAGGTTGGTGCGAAAACGGGCAATGTCGGCCGGTTCGGTACCAAGCTGGCTCCGGCCAAGGGGTCAATCTGACGGCTCAGATGCGTTCGAAGTATCGGGCTCGTTCCCAATCGGTCACCGCAGATCGAGCTGCCTGGGCCTCGGTGCGGTGGAAGTGGGTGTAGTGGTCGACCACCGCATCGCCAAAGGTCTCTCGGGCAAAGGTCGAAGCGGCGAAGGCCTCGGTGGCTTCTTCGAGGCTCGATGCAACCGTGGGCGCATCCTCAGACCGATAGACGTCGCCGTCGAAGCGGGCCGGGGGCTCGATCTGATTCTCGATGCCGTCGAGGCCGCTGGCGATGGCGGCGGCGAAGGCGAGGTACGGGTTGGCGTCGGCGCCAGGAATCCGGCACTCGATGCGGAGGCTCGGGCCGCTGCCGACGATGCGGAACCCGGCAGTGCGGTTGTCGTTGGCCCAAGCAATACGGGTGGGCGCCCATGAATCGGCCACGTATCGCTTGTAGGAGTTCACCGTCGGGGCGTACATGACCATCAACTCGGGAAGGTGAGCCATCCACCCGCCGAGAAACCACCGAAACTCGTCGCTGTGTGTGTTGGCGTCCGAACCAGCGAACACGTTCGTGCCCGACTCGTCGACGAGCGACAGGTGAATGTGGCAGCTGCTGCCCGCTTGATCGGTGTGGGGTTTGGCCATGAAGGTGACACTGACGCCCTGCCGATCGGCCAATCCCTTCATGGCGTGCTTCATGATCGTGTGGCGATCAGCCATCTCGAGCGCTTCGCTGTAGCGAATGTTCAGCTCGTGCTGACCGAGACCCGTCTCACCTTTCGACGTCTCGACCGGAATGCCCGATGCGGTGAGACAGCGCCTGGCTTCGCCGACGTATGGCTCGATGCGTCCGCCCTGGAGCAGGTCGTAGTCTTCGCTGTACCAACCGGCCGGTTGCAACGGTGCACCGTCCGCAGCGGCTCGGTACGACTGGTCGTAGAGGTAGAACTCGAGCTCGGACGCAGCGTGAGCGGCACGTCCAGAGGCGGTGAGCCGATCGATCTGGTGCTGCAGGATCGAGCGAGGAGCGACCGCCACCGGCTCGTGCGTCACCGGATCGACAAGAGAACAGACCACCACGGCCGAGCGATCTGCCCAACCCGCGATGCGGAGAGTGCCGGTATCCGGAACGAGGTGGAAGTCGCCGTAACCGAGCGCCCAGTTGGCGTAGTCGTAGCCGGCCACTGGCTCCATCTCCATGTCGACAGTGAGTAGGTAGTTGCAGCCGTGGCTGCCGTGCTCGGCCGCTTCATCGAGGAAGAAGCTGACGTCGAATCGCTTGCCCATGAGCCGGCCGTAGTGATCGGTGAAGGCAACGATGACGGTGTCGATCGCACCGGTCGTGGCAGCGGCGGCAAGGTCAACGAGCGAGAGTGGAGCTGCAGGATGCATGCCGCAGTGTCGAGCGTCCTGCGCCCGATGGCAAGAAGTCGCGGGAACAATCCAAAAACATCATTCGCCTCACGATTTGCCGGGTGTGGCCGATCTAGTAGCCATGACTTCGCAGGGCGACGCTCAAGTTCTTTCGGCTGTTCCGGCCAGACAGGTGCTCAGGCACCGCATCCAATGGTCGGTGGTGCTGCGTGTTGTCGCAGCCTGGGCCGTCCTCGGTGCTGTGCTGGGGGCGGTGCCGCTCAACACACCGGCCGGTGCAGCGCCTGCGGACAACTTCTCGGTGACCAAGACCGACGATGTCGAAGGTGAAGCGCTCATCGGCGAACAGATCACCTTCACACTCGAAGCGACGGGCGACCACAGCTCGGCCGTCCCGCTCTACAACCTTTCGTTCCGCGACGTGCTTCCCGTCGGCGTCAACTTCGTTTCTGCCGTTCCCGCCCCGACCGAGGTCCTCGCCGATACGCCGTCGGCGGGCGAGACCACCGTCATCTGGAGCAACGTTTCTGACCTGCCAGCGAACTCGCGTTCCTCAGTGTCGATCACCGTGGACACCAACCCCGACTTCGCCGGTGGCACCACCGGTTCGGGCACCGTGCCCGTCGAGTCCAGCTTCACCAACACCGGCCAGGCCGTCGCCAGCACCGATCCCTTCTCGATCCCCGACTACTCGACCTCGACGGGCGACTTCGCTGTCGCCGCCGACGAAGGAACGGGCTCGGCATCTCGCTCGATCGACATCATCCCGTTCCGCGTCACCAAGACCGCGCCGGATGAATTGCTGCGTGGAGTGCACGGTGCCGGTACCTCCGGGGCGCTCTACACCGTCGAGGTCGAGAACAACCCCGACTACGGCACCAACGCCGTGACGCTCGTCGACGTGCTGCATCCTGGCCTCGAGTTCCTTGGCTGTGACACGTACTACGCAGCGGACAACACCTCCGTTGGCGAAGAGTGGACGGGCTCTGGCCCGGTCGCCACCGGCGCTGGCTGCTCGCCGACACCGGTCAGCGTCGAGACCGCCGACGGCGTTGCCTCCTACGCTGGTTCTGTCCCTGCAGCGGGCAGCACCGTTGTCACCTGGGATCTGTCGAACCTCGCACCAGGGCAGACCGAGACCATCACCTACCGCGCTGGCATTCCCCTGTTCGAGAACGAAGCCTTCTCGGCACCGCCGTCAGCTGCCAGCCTGAACCAGGGCCGCAACCTCGACAACAACACCGGTCCATCCACCGGCGAGTCTGATCGCACGACGAACACCGACCCCGAGCTGCTTTCTGCCCCGGAGCAGAGCCTCGACAACGTTGCAACGGCAACGGGAACCTATGTCCCGAGCGGAACCCAGGCGTCGGTCACCGACGTCCACGTCGTCGAGTCAGAAGACTTGATCATCGCCAAGAGCATGGCGGGTTCGCTCGTGCAGGGCAGCACGGTCGTGAGCACCCTGACGATTTCCACCAGTGAGTACCGGGACTTCACCGACCTGGTCGTGCGTGATCTTCTCCCTTCACCGCTCTGCTTCTCCGGTGGCTTCGACGCCGACACCACTCCCGGTGGTTCCGACTGGAACAGCACCGACTGTGTCGGCGCTGGCTCGATCCAATCGACGATCAACGGCACGCCGGTCAACGTGGCCAGCGTGCGGGAACTGCCGGCTGGTGGACCGTATGGCAGCGGCCGGATGGAGATCGTGTGGGACTTCGCCGGTGCACGAAGTGCTCTTGCCGATCTCGACGCCGACGAGACCCTCACGATCGAGTACTCCGCCAGGGTCCGCGAGTTCTACCGGGGTGGCAACGCTCAGCTGCTCGGCGAGCCCGTGTTGGCTGGCGACGAAGTCTCGAACTCGGCCGAAGTTTCCGGACCTGACACGGTGGCGGCTGCTCGCCCCGGGCTTGTTGCCGACCCCGCCGACCCCGACGGTGGTGTCGACGGCGACACCGCCTTTGCCGAGCTCTCGAACGGTCAACCCACGATCGACAAGCGCGTCTCGGAGAAGACCGGCCCCATGGCCAGTGGTGTCACTGGCGCCACGTGCGAGGCCAGCCACGGTGCAATCACCTGGTCACAAGGCGATCCAACACCCGAGCCTGGCTTCGGCCCCGGCGACATCGTCTGCTTCGAGCTGCGCGCCAGCTTCCCGGTGAACGTCGACTTCGAAGGCGTACAGATCCAGGACATCATGCCGGCCGGCTACACCTTCGTCAGCGGCTCAGCCGCTCGGGTCACCTCGCTCGACACGATTCCGGCCACCACGGTGACCGAGAGCCCGAACCTCGTCACGTTCAACGTTTCCGGCGACGGCAATGTCGAGGCCACGGGCAATGAATTCGTGTGGACGCTCGCCGCTCGCATCAACGACAACACAGCGGGCGAAGCCAACGACATCAACGCCAACCTCATGAAGTTGATCACCAACAACAATGGTGGCGAGGTCTTCCAGTTCCGCGACCAGTCCACGGCGACGTGGACCGAGCCCGAAGTGCGTCTGGCCAAGGGTGTTGCTGACGTCGACGCTGGCGCCGCGAATCCCGCCGACTTCGACGGTTCGTTGACTGGCGGCTCGACCGCTGTCCAGGTGGTTGGTGGGAACGTGGTCGGCTTCCGAGTCGATGTGTGGAACGAAGGCAATGTGGACGCCACCGCCACCGAGGTCCAAGACATCATCCCCGCCGCTTTCGACTGCGCCGACGTCTCGGGCATCAGCAACGGGGGAACGTGCTCTGCCGGTGTGATCACGTGGACTGGCTTGACGGTCACCGCCTCCACCGGCGTTGGCGACACCACGCCGGATGACGAGGACACCGCTCCGATCACGTTGACCTACGACATCACGATTCCGTCGGACGTCGACCCCGGCCAGGCGTACACCAACACCGCTGGTGTGGCGACGTACCAGGGCCCGACCAACGACGCGGGAACGTACGACTACTACCCGGCCGACAACATCGACCCTGCAAACGTCTCGATCGAGAACACCGACGCGGCTGACGACCAGGCCTTCTTGTCGACGCCGGCCGTCACGATCGACAAACTCCAGCGATCGGCGATCAGCGAGGCCGGCAACATCCAGAACGGCAGCCTGGCGACGAGTGCCGAAGAAGCCACGATCGGCGAGATCATCCAGTACGAGATCACTGCGGTCATCCCCGAAGGCACCACGGTCTACGACGCCGAGATTCGTGACGTGTTGCCCGCTGGTCTGGCCTACTTCAGCGGCAACGGTCTGTTTGCCGGCTCCGTCTCCAATCTGCAACCGACCGTGACCAGCTCGACGGGCACCGCCGCCCTGACCGGAGGCACGATCGTTGACTCATCGGGCACCGTCACCTACACGTTGCCCACTCCCTACACCAACGCCGCTTCGTCAGGCGACGACTCGGTCACGATCATGTTCTACGCCCAGGTGCTCGACACCGTCGGCAACCAGGCCGATCCCACGGCCACCAGGTTCGACAATCGAGGTCGTTTCGACTGGAACGACGCTGCGGGTAGCGACCGACCGGATGCTACGAGCAGTCAGATCACCACGCGAGTGGTCGAACCCAATCCGATCGTCGAGAAGGACCACACGGTTCCCGCCACCGCAGCGGCACTCCCCGGCGAAGCAGTCACCTACCGCATCACGGTCACCAATCCCGATGCCGCGACCAACGTCTCCGTTGCCCATGACGTCACCATCGTCGACACCGTCCCAGTCGGCATCACGCCGAGGGGCACCGGTGGCGTGCCGGTGAGCGCAAACGGTGAAGCGGTGCCTTCAACGGGTGTGACTCCGGCCGGATCGTTCGACGGCACATGGTCGGAGACAAACCGCACCATCACGTGGACGCCGACGGATTTCTCCGCCCTGGACGCCATCGATCCTGATGGAACCGCTTCCTTCACCTACGTGGGCGTTGTCGACGATCCTGCGGTTGCATCCACCAGCTTGACCAACACCGCAGCGATCACGGCGTACTCGCTCGACCAAGATCTCACCCCGACCGACGACCCCAACGAGGGTGATGCTCGGACCTACACCGATTCCGATGCCGACACCATCACGGTCCCGCTCGCCAGCATCGTGAAGGACATCGAACCGTTCAACGTCGGTGATCCCACCGACGACATCGCCACCGCAACGGTGGGTGAACCGGTCGAGTACGAAGTGACCGTGAGTATCCCTGCGGGGACGGCTGCGTACGACGCCACCATCTTCGACGACCTTCCTTCCCGCCTGGACTTCGACAGCTTCGGTTCGATCACGGTGTCGGGTGGTTGTGAAGCCCTCAACACTGCGACAGGTCTCACGACCGGTGTGTCGATCGTCAGCGGCGACATCGAGTCGTACAACCCGAACGGTGGCGACGCCTCCGTCCTCGCCTGGCTCATCGGCGATGTCTACTCGAACGGTGGCTGTGAGGTCACCGTGCAGTACACGACCCACGTCAACACCAACGCAGCAGACACCGACACGGTGACCAACGCTGCCACCGTGAACTGGAACGACAGTGACCAGGTCGGCGACAGCCCGGCCAACCTGCCGGTCGGCTACGACAGCCCCGGCTCTGGATCATGGACCATTGCCAGCACCCCTGACTCCGAGACGTTCACCGTCGTCGAGCCACAGCTCGCCATCGACAAAGACGTCGCTGACACCGCTGGTGCTGCTCTCGTCAACCCGACGTGTGACACCACGCCCGGCAACACCGCAGATGCGGACGGCACGCTGGCGAACGGTTGTGACACCGTCTCGGGCGAGACGCTTCGTTACACGGTGACGGTCACGAACAACGGGACGTCGGACGCGCACGACGTGAGCTGGATCGACACCGTTCCGGCCAACATCACGCCGCTGCTCGCACCCGGTGGTGCCCAAGCATCGTCGAATGGCCAAACCATCACTGGCAACAGCGGATCGACGGGCACGTGGTCACAAGACAACGGCACGATCACGTGGAGCATCGCCGGCCCGCTGGCCACCTCGGGTGCTGGCGCCTCCGTCACCGTTGACTACGACGCTGTTGTGGGCGATTCCGATGATCTCAGTCGAGGGGAAGATCTGACCAACACCGCATCAGTCGATCTCTACTACGGCTTCAGCAGCGCTGAACGTACGTCGATCACCACGACGAACCCGGCGAACGACGACATCGTCACCTACGGCAACGGCATCGGTGCGACCCGAGGTTCGGTCACCGATGATGTCGTGACCGTCGAGGTCCACTTCCCTGATCTCGAGATCACCAAAGATCCCACCGCTGGTGAGGACCGCAACGACGTGCGCCTCGACGATTCCTTCTCATGGACCGTCGTGGTGACCAACACCGATGCGGTTGCCTCGGCGTACAACGTCGACGTCGCCGACGTGCTGCCCGAAGGTTGGGTCTATGACGCCAACTCGGCTCGGGTGACCACGCCATACGTCACCGATCTCGCCGTCGAGCCGACCTGTTCGGCCGACACCGGCTCATGCGCGGACAGCGCAGCGCTCAACGTCGAGACGCTGACCTGGACCGACGTGATCTCAGGTGCCGGGCAGCCGCTGGCTCCGGGCCAAACCATCACGATCGTGTTCACCGCGACCCCATCATCGACGGTGTTGACGCCCGACCAGGCGACCGGCGAGTCGTTCACCGGTCCCGGCAACCCGCACACCAACAACGTGACGGTCACCGGCGAGGACTCGACCGGTTCCGACAGTTGCTGTGACCCTGACGGCGCCGGGCCGGGTACGCCCGTGCCCTATACCGACACCGATGATGACGACGTCTTCATCGCCCGTGCCGACCTCTCGGTCGACAAAGCCATCACACCGGTTGAAGTCGACGGCGACGCCGCCAATGGCCCCTACTGGTTCGGTTCGTTCGTGAACTACACGATCACGATGACCAACGATGGCCCAGACGACGCCACCGGCGTTGATGTGTCCGACGTGCTCGACCCTGCCGCTCTCGAATTCGTTTCGGTGGTCAGCACCGACCAGGGAACGTTCGACGATGGCACGAACATCTGGACCGTCGGCGATGTCGACAACGGCGAGAGCTTCCAGCTCGTGCTTCGCGCTCGCCTGATCGGCATGGGCTCGGTGACCAACGTCGCGCAGAACTCTGCTGCTGACCAGTACGACTCTGACTCGACGCCGGGCAACGATGTTCCTGCCGAGGATGATCAGGACACCGTGACGATCGAAGTGGTGCCGACCAGTCTCGGCGACTACGTCTGGCTCGACCTGAATCAAGATGGCGTCCAGGATCCCAACGAACCTGGCATCGAAGGTGTCGAGCTCGATCTGTCGTGGATCGATCCTGGTGGTACCCCGCGCACCTACACCACGGTGACGGGGCCGACCGGCGCCTATGGCGTTCCGCTTTCGGAGGGCCTTCCCGCCGACACCAACATCACGGTCACGGTCGATGTCGCGAATTCGCCCGGCCTTGTCGGTCTCGTGCCGACCTATGACCGAGATGGTGGCCTCGACCACACCTCGGTCGATCAGATCACTGCTGCCGACGGCGCGCTGCCCGGTGGCACGCTTGCCGATCTCGACTACGACTTCGGATACGTGGGTGCTCAGAGCTTTGGTGACAAAGTCTGGGAAGACCAGGACAATTCCGCTGACAGCAGCAACGGTGTCGGCGAGCCTGGCTTGGCCAACATCGACGTGACCGCCACGTGGTTCGGCCCTGACGGCATCCTCGGCACCGCCGATGACATCGACTTCGTCGAAACCACTGACGCCAACGGCGACTATCTCTTCGCCTCGATGCCTCCGGGCGACTACCGAGTGGTTGTCGACGACGCAGACCTTCCGGCTGGTCTCACCACGCAGACGTTCGACCTCGACGGTGTTGGAACACTTCACACTGCTGTGCTCACTCTCGACCCGGGTGAGAATCAGCTTGATGTCGACTTCTCCTACCGCGGTACTGGCTCGATCGGTGACACGGTGTGGTTCGACTACGACGCTGATGGCCTGATCGATGCCGGCGAGCCCGGCATCGGTGGCGTGACCGTCACCCTGGATTGGGCTGGCCCCGATGGCATTGTTGGCAATGGTGACGATGTCACGCTGACGACGACCACCGCTGCCGATGGCACCTACCGCTTCGACAATCTGGCCAACGGTGACTTCGTGATCACTGTCGACACCGCAACGTTGCCAGGCAACATGGCGCAGACCTTCGACAACGACGGCACCGGAACGGCGCACACGTCGTCAACAACGCTGTCGGCCGGTTCCCCGAACGACTTCGCCCAGGACTTCGGCTATCGAGGCCTCGGCTCGATCGGCGACACTGTCTTCTTCGATGTCGACGGCAACGAAACCGACGGTGCACTCGACATCGGCGATGCGCCGATAGAGAACGTCGATGTGACCGTGACGTGGGCCGGCGCTGATGGAGTCTTCGGCAACGCCGACGACTTCAGCTTCACCGACACCACCGATGCGAGTGGCAACTATCTGGTGACCGATCTTCCCTATGGCAACTACAACGTCAGCGTCGACGTTGCTGATCTGCCGGCCGGTCTGACCGGCCCGACCTACGACGACGACGGCGTTGGCTCTCCCGATGAGTCGAACACGACGCTCGACGCCGTGACTCCTGACGATCTCGATCAGGACTTTGCCTACTCGGGCGAGAC
>CAYGQE010000056.1:0-35355 GCA_964351995.1 uncultured Acidimicrobiaceae bacterium
GGCGGTCGCTTCCGGATGGGGCTCGTGATTCCGGGCGGCCGTTATCGAGTGCTTTGACCCCCTGATCGGTGCCATCATCGCGAGATGAGCATTGTTCACATCGGCGTGACGCTTGACTGTGTAGACCCTCAGCGACTCGCAATTTTCTGGTCCGAAGCACTCGACCTCGAGCCGGAATCGGAAGGTGACTACGTGTTGCTTCGTGGCAAGGGCGCTCGTTCAGGGCTGATGGGTTTCACGCTCCAGCGAGTTCCTGAACCGAAAGCTGTCAAGAACCGAATGCACTTCGATGTCGTGGTTTCGCAAGTCGAGAACGAGGTCGGCCGGCTTGAGCAACTTGGAGCGAGGGTCGTCGCTCGCGAAGCTGAACCCACGCTGTACGAAACAGTCGTGATGAGTGATCCCGAGGGCAACGAGTTCTGCATCATCCAAGAGCGACTTGCTCAGTAGCGACCCCGACACCCTGACTCGTGAAACTGCGGCGCCGCAGTAGGGCCGTTATCTCCAGTCTTTCGTTTTCTGTGGCCTCTGGCCTGGGCGTCTGCGTTGTGGACATGTCTTTGACGCAGCACTTAGCCTGGCCTGTCTGCGGCAAGCGGAAGGTCGCCCGCTGCCAGCTTCGACGTCGGAGCGAGCGGCGCGGACCTGACGACTCGTCCTCTCGTTGACGGTTAGTCGTCTTGCCCGGTGGTTAGCGGCGACACGAGGAAGGTCAAGCGGGGTACGGAGTCCAGCTCATCGGGGTGCCGCTTGGTGGTGGCATGGGTGAGGTTCGCAGCCGGTCAGATGACCCGCCTTGCAGAAGGTCAACCCTCGATCTGGTCGTCACGCATGGCCACGTTTGAGCGCTTCGATTCTGCGTCGTGGACAACAGGAGATAACGCGTCCACGACGCAGGAAATACCTGCGTTGTTTACATCAAAGACACCCGAATCAGGACTGGAGATAAGGGCCGATACCGAGCGGTCCGGGCAGTCGGCGGTTCGTGATTCTGGGCGGCGCTATCGGGTGCTTCGACAGGGTTGTCAGTTGGTGCCGGTGAGGGTTCTGAATTCGGGTGATTCGGAGAACTGGAGCACGACGAGTGAGCGGTCCGTGCCGTTGTCGAGTTGTTCGTCCCAGAACCGCACGCCACCTGGGGGTGTTCAACCGTCAACCCGACGCTGGCGGCCACGCTTACTGGTTGACCGAGCCAACACCGGACTGTCCTTGCGTGACATGGCCAGGTACTTCATCAACTCACCCGAGTTCGTCGACACCTACAGCACCCTCGACAACCCAACGTTCGTTGACCTGTTGTATCTCAACGTCACGGATCGCGCCGGCGACCCCGGTGCACCGCGATCGATGGGTGGTGCCGTTGGTCCGCCCGGCCCGGCATCTCCCGAGGATTCTTGATCACGACCAAGCGAACTCAACTATTTCAGCGGACCAACAATCCCATCCCGCCAGGGACCTTCGAGACGAATCGTGTCACGGCCCTCGGCTGGGAATGCCTCGAAATCCGGTCGTTGGCCTAACGCAGTGGCGACTGGATCTCGACGCTTCGCTCCTCAATCCGCAGAAAGGGGATCGACCGCAACCAGCGCTGGGCCGATGCCGGTGCCGAAGTCGGGGAAGATAGCGACGTTGGTGGCGTAGATCACGCTGCTGCCATCGGCTCGGGTCGCAATAGCGACGTTCGCCGGTAGGTCGAGCCCGTCCTTCGCCCCCTGTGCAACCTCTTGCACCGCACCGTCGGGACTCAGCAAAGCGATCGCACTCGGCCCTGCCATGGCGATGTAGATGTTGCCTCCGGCGTCGATAGCGAGACCGTCGGGAGCGAAGACATTCGGTTCCCCGGCCACCACGGTGATGGCTCCTGGCGTGCCGTCATCGAGCATCTCGACGCTGAGAATCTGGTTCGTGTCGGTGGTGGCGACGACGAAGGCTCCGGCGTCGAACGCAATGCCGTTGGCGCCGAGCGGTCCGAGGCCGAATGGATCGGTGCCGCCGAGGATCGGGTCCTCCAACCACTTGACCACCGAACCGTCGGTGCCGATGCGCCAGATCGCCCCGAGCGCCTGATCACCCTGGCTGCCAGAGTTCGAGTCCGTGACGAAGAGGTTGCCTTCGTCATCGAAGACGAGGCTGTTCGGCACGCCCAACACTTCGGTCCCGTCGACCAGGGTCGGTTCGCCGCTCCCACACTCGAAGCGCCAGACCCCTGTCGAGCCGGTCGATTGCGCAGCTGCAAAGACGTCTCCCGACTCGTCGATGGCCAACCCAAGCAGACCGAGCCCTTCGCCTGCCCAACCCGGGATCTCCCCCACGACCTCGAACGAGTCCGAACCGGGCTGGGCACGAAGCATCTGACCGAGGGGAGAGAAGGTGATGAGGATGTTGCCGCCAGCGTCGATCGCGAGGCCCTCGGCGAGTTGGCCGGCGTCGCGATCGAACGCGGCGACGACGCCTGCTGGGACGTCGGCGTTCGGAGACGCGGTGGAAACGCAAGTGGGGGAGATCGGCGGTTCGGCCGGCTCAGCCACGACAACCTCAGTAGTCGTGTCGACGGCGGCTGCATCCTCGGTGGCATCGTTGTTGCCGTTGCCTCCGCAGCTGACCGCCAGAAGTCCGGCGCATGATGTGGCCGCGATTGTTCTCCAGTACTTGTTCATGGTGAGCTCCTTGCTCCCGAAGGGTTCGGGTTGCCCACGACGATCGATCCACGGCCTTGTCAGTCACTTTCTGCTCACTGTCTGGCGTCAGAAAGCCGCCTGGTCACCCGCACACCGCCTGTTGGGCGCGTTTGCCCGGCACGTAAGACGCCCATTCCAGTGGCGTGAGCTCACGCCCCACCAGTTCGCACGCTCGAGCGACCCAGATATCGGGATCCAACGGGATGGCGATCAGTTGGTCGCCCGTTGTGGTCCACAACGACGAGGTGGAGCCGTCGTACCAGCCCGGCTCGCCGTCGGGAGTTCGAGTCGTCGCCGACACGACCGTCGCCGAGAACGCACCGATGCCGGTGTCCCACAGCCGGATGGTGCCGTCGAGCTGTGTGATGGCGAGCACATCCCCGCTGGAGGAAAAGCCGAGGTTGCTGACGGACCCGGAGCGTTCGATGATGTTGACCGACTCTGACGCCAACTCGACCACGGCGACAGTGTCGTCATCGGAGGCAATCGCGAGCCGTCGACCGCTCGGGTCCAGGGCAATCACGTAGGAGTTGGGCGCTCCGGTCTCGACGGTGACAACTCGAACGCCGTCGGGCCCAAAGAGCTGCAGTCTTCCGTCGAGACCGACGACTGCCACTCCGTCGTCGGCGGTGGGGATCGCTGCGGTGGCATCAGGTGTGGGAACGGTGAAGACCAGGCGGGCATCGTCGCCGTCCAGTTCGAGCAGTGAGGTCTCGCGAACTCCGTCGGGGTGTGAGCCGACCACTGCGTAGTGATCGCCGAAGCGTGTGCCGGTTTGGGAGGCGAGGAGCGGGACACCATCGACGTTGGTCGTGCTTCCCATGGCCAGTTCGCTGACCATCTCGCCGTCGATGAATCGTGCGATCGTGTGCTGCGCCGAGATCGCCCAGAGCCCTGCATCGTCTGCGTAGGCGGCCCGGGCATCGAAGGGTTCGCCTGAGGTCGTGCGGAGTCGCACCGTCGATCGGTCACCGCTGGCCACATCGATGATCTCGACGACATCGTTTGATGTGTCGAGCGCAGCCGCCCAGCCGTCGTTCACCGAAACGTGCGCATCCCTCGGGACTGCCCAGCTGTGTTCGACGAACGCGGAGGCGGCCGTGTCGTACACTTCGAGGCCGGTACGGGTCGATCGGATGACGACGATGCCGTCCTCGCGGACCCAAGCGTCGGCGACTCGATCGAGCTCGACGACTGGTTCCGCCGAGCCCGTCGTAGGGTCGATCACGACGATCGCCGTGCGTTCGACGACCACGATCGTGCCGTCAGGCCGGACACCGATGTCGAACACCTCGCCGAACGCGTTGGTGTCGAATGCCTCGACGATCGACCCCGCCGCAGGGTCGATCGTCGCGATCCGGCCACCGAAGAATGCCAATCGTACGTGCCCGGTGGTGCGGTCGAATCGAAGTGCTCCGATGGCGCCTTCGAAGACGATGTCTTCGAGTAGTTGTCCGGTGGTGGTGTCGAAGATCAGCAGTCGGCTCTCCCCGCTGGGCGCATCGGGAGTCCAGATACTGCCGGCGAGGAGCGTTCCATCGGGAGAGATGTCCCACCCGAGTTGGTTGCCAACGAGCTGGTGCGTGGCGAAGGGTCGCCCGGTTTCGGTGTCGCGGAAGTCCAGCGTCCCCGGGCCAAGGCCGTCGATGGTGTCGCTGGTCGTGATGAATAGGTCGGCACTGGATTCGATTGGGAAGGTTGGAGTATCGAACATGAACGCCTGCTCCCAATTCACTCCCCGCCAAATCGTCCGCAGGTCGATGGAGATGGCACCTGCACTCGTGGCGTCTCGCGTGCCGAGTGCACAGGGAGCTGGGGGCAGGCCGTTGTCGACAACGTCGCCGGTGCGAGTGTCGCGGCTGAGAATGCGCCCATCGACCGTGGCGAACTCCACCGATCCGTGGGTCTGGTCAGTGATTCCGCTGAAGGGCCAACAGTCGTCGACCAACAGATCGCGTACAGCTACTCGGCTGACGACCGGTGAGGCACCCAATGCTTGGAGGAGCGCCCGGTCTGCGTCGGACCCGGCTGACTGCCTTCGTGCTTCGAGCGCCAACAACACTGCCAGCTCAGGATCTTCGTCGATAGTGGCCGCTGACCGGCTCAACAGAGCAGCAAGCTCGGCGGAAGCAGCTGCCTCGTTCGCCTGGTCTGCTGCCCGATCTGCGCGCCGTTGCTGCCAAACAGCAAGGCCGCCGGCAATCAGAGCGACCACAAGAGCGCACGAGGTGGCGAGCACCATGAGTCGGAGTCGCCGAAGACGGCTCTGCTCCGCTTCGAGCGATGCAGTCGCTGCGGTGGTCGATGCCATGAGGAACCGTCGCTCGGACTCGTCGAGTTGGAGAGGAGGGCGATCGATCCAGTGTCGAACGCGATCGAGTGGAGCCGCGGTCATCAGATAGTCGGGATGCTCGTAATGCGTGATCCACTCGTTGACAGCAACCCCGAGCCTGCGGCGGGCGTGGAGGTCATCTCGCGCCTCCTCGAGCCAGCGTGCGAGACGTTCCCATTCGGTGAGCAGGGCTTCGTGAGTCACCTCGACCGTCGGCTCTCGGCTGATGGGGTCGGAGTCCTTGGTGACGAGGCGGTGATGGCCGAACGCTCCCAGCACATGGGCCACGCTCGATCCGACTCCCTCAAGTTCACGCACCGGGACTCGGTGGCGCGTGTCGGCAGCACCATCGGTCACGGTCACCAATCGGAGGAGCGTGTTGCGTGCGACGGTCTGATCGGTGGGCGAGAGGCGTCCGTAGATCTGCTCGGCGCGCCGAGCCAACGCGGCAGACACACCGCCCAGATCCTCGTAGGCAGCGATCGTGAGGAGAAGTCCGAGACGGCGATCGAACAGTTCGGTGAGTGTGTGCTGCAGCAATGGCAGGGCGGCCGGACGATTGGAGACCTCCGCAGCGATCAAAGCAACGAGGCCAGGTTCGAACCCAACGTCGACAGCTCTCGCAGGGCCGGTGATGGCGAGCTCCAACTCGGCTGGATCCATGGGCGTGATCATCTCGGTGGCGAGTGGCAGCAACGGCCCGATGCCCGAATGTTGGAGGGGACGATCCAAGAAGTCAGCCCGCAGGGTTGCGAGGACCTTCACACCTGAATGGCGATCGGAAACAACCAGTGCCAGGGCATCGAGAAACGCTGACGATTCCGCGTCTGATGAACGTGTGAAGAGCTCTTCGAACTGATCTATGACGATGAGGGTCTGTGCCGTTGGATCTGGGCTGCAACGTTCTGCGGTTGCCGCAATCCCGAGTGTCGCCAAGTGCTCGACCAGATCGCTCGGCGGGTTGACAGCGACCCGGCGCATCGCCTCCGCGAGTGCATCGATAGGATGGTCACCTGGTGTCATGGTGACGAAGAACCAGTGCTCAGAATCGGTGATTGCTCCCTGACGCAAGCCCGGGATCACGCCGGCTCGCACGACGCTGGACTTTCCCGAACCGCTCGGACCGGCCACGACGACAAAACGTCCTCTCGGCCCTCCTTGACCGAGACGAACGAGTAGCCGCTCGGCTAGGCGCTCTCGACCGAAGAAGACCTCATGGTCGGCTTCATCGAACGGGCGGAGCCCTCGGTATGGGTTTCGGGGTTCGTACGGTGCAACGGATTGGGTCGGCGTGTCCCGATCGAGGTTTCGCTCCGATTCGCCGACGAAAGTGGCGAGCGATTCGAGTGCGGAAAGGTCCTCGCTTGCTCGTGCGCTGCCGAGGGCGTCGGGCGCTTTCGACAACGTGCCGACCCGTTCTGCGGAGTGAATCCCGAAGCCGCCCAGGTACGCGTTGCCATCGTCGTCGATCATGACGTTCTCGGGCCCGATGCCCCCGTGGGTCAGTCCCCGTTGGTGCGCAGCGTTGAGGGCAGCACGAACGTGTTCGATCACGCGATGTGCCTGCGTTTCCGACATCGGTCCGGCGCTCAGCAGGTCGCTCAGTGTGCCGCCGGGGAAGTGGCGGGTGACCAGGTAGGCAGCGTTCGGTTCACGCCAGAAGTCGAAGATGGGGACGATGCGGGGGTGCTCGAGAGCTGCGACGATGCGGACCTCGTGTTCGAAGTGGCGGATGAACTCGGGCTCGTTCGCCACGCCCTGTTCGACGATCGTGATCGCGACCTCGCGTCCGACCACCGGCTGGAAGGCCAGGTACACCGTGCTCGACGGTCCTGAGGAGATTTGCTCTCGAAGTTCGTAGCCCCGAACGCTTGCCGTGGGTCCCGGCGGGACGACGTCGGAGAGCGTCAGGCTCGGGTCATCGAGGAGGATCAGTTCCTCGACTCGTTGGCTCTCGGCGGCTGGATCGAGCCCCACTGCCTCGGAGAGGCGAGTTCGCAGATCGGCGAACGATCGAAGCGCGTCGCCCTGTCGGCCGGCTCGGTACAACGCCAGCATGTGGAGTCGAACCAATTTCTCACGAAGCGGGTTGAGGCGCACCTGGCTCTCCAACTCGCTGACGAGCTCCTGGGCCTTGCCGCACCGAAGGTCGGCGTCGATCCGTCCCTCGATGGCGGTGAGGCGAAGCTCTTCGAGGCGGGCGATCTCGGCGATCGCCCAGTCGTCGTAGACGAACTCTTCCAACGCTCGCCCTCGCCACAGGGACAGCGCTTCCCGGTACAGGCCCGATGCTCCCGCAGGGTCGGCATCGATGAGCGCACGAGCTTGTTGTTCGAGGGAGATGAATCGGTGCACATCGAGGGCATTGGGCTCGACCGCCACTGAATAGCCAGGTGGCTTTGTGAGGAGGATCGTGCCGTCCGTGCGCTTCTCGCGGTCCGGTTCGAGCAAGGCCCTGAGACGCGAGATCACCACCCAGAGAGCATTTTGGCGGTCCTTGTCGACTGCGGGCCGCCAGAGGTCGTCGATGATCTGATCGGCAGACACCACCTCGTTGGCATGGATCAACAGCAGAGCCAGGAGTGCTCGTTGACGGGCGGTGAGATCGATCGAGGTGCCGTCGCGAACCGCTTCGACCGGACCCAACAATCGATACTCCACTCCGGAACGGCCCCTCTCTGGTGTCGCGGCCCGATCGGGGCTGTCGGTCGTGCGTTTCATTGTGCCATCAAGACTCTGCCGACTTTCATGCGACTGTCTGTGGGCTCAACCTGCGACGGACCTAGAGGATCGACCCGCATCGCGCCGGTGCGATAACGGTGGAGGTGCGATCGTTCCTGGCTTGCGGTGGACGCCCGTCTTGGCGTGAGAGGGTCTCGATCTGGCAGCGGGTGCCGGGAGCGTTGGCGAGACGGATGTCCGCCGTCAGGAGCGTGCAATCCAAGGCCTCGGCGAGAGCCATATAACAGGCGTCGTAGGCCGTGACGTTGTCTCGCATTTCCCAACCACGGCGCAGCAAGGGGGCGGTGGGGTAGACAGCGAGCGGAAGGTCCAACAGATCGTCCAGCGCGTTCGTCGCCTGCTCAGAACTCAGTGAACCGTTCGCCAGTTGCCGCCTCCACACCGACATTGTTTCCAAGCGAAGCAGGTCAGGTGCCGCAAGCAGTTGACCTTTGATTCGGGCTCGGCACGCGTCGCCGTCTGGACCGCTGTCGGCAATTGCTGGGGCGATCACCGAGGCGTCAACGACGAGCACGTTCGTCCTCGAGCGCCGCAACAGCGTCAGCTTTCGACAGGGTGCCCTTTGACCGGTTCTCGATTCTGTCGAGCACGTCGTCGATTGTTGGGGTGGCCACGATCGAGGTCAGCTGTGCTGTCAGGTATTGCTGCAGTGACTGGCCTGCGCGTTCAGCTCGTCGGACGAGTTCGTTGTGGATGTCGTCGGGCACTTCTCGAATCTGAACGTTGGCCATGCATGCAATATACATGCAGTCAGCTCTCGTGTCAGTAGGGAGTCTTGCACCATGCTCATGGAATCTGCGCCGGGCTTGGGTCGACCCACTCCATAATCACGACCGCAAACGCACAACCATCAACTGCATATCCGGCGAAGTGCTTGACCTCAGAGGCGCTAGCCGCCGCCCATAATCACGTCGTCGGTCCCTCGCACTATTCGATGGTTCGACCGTTCACCAGCTCCTTCGCAGGCTTCTCGCGACTACGTCCAGGGAGCGGGTGCGCCTCGTTGCACGGAGTTGAAGCGGCTGGCGTAGCTGGGGGAGAGGTCGTCCTTACGGGGGCCGGAGAAGCCGAACAGGAACTGGGCGACGCGGCGGATCTGGATCTCTTCCGAGCCCTCGGTGATGCGGTAGCGGCGGTGGTGACGGTAGATGTGCTCGAACGGCAGGTGACGGCTGTAGCCCATGCCACCGTGGGTCTGGATCGCCTGATCCGCCGCGTCACACACCAATCGATTGGCCCGGTAGTTGCACATCGCGACTTTGTCAGAGATCTCAACCGGGTCGATGCCCTGATCCATCTGCCATGCCGTCTTGCGGATGAGCCCGCGAAGCATCTCGGCCTCGGTGTGCATCTCGGCCAGCGGCCATTGAATGGCCTGGTTCTGGCTCAGCGGCTTGCCGAAGGGCTTGCGTTCCCGGGCGTACTTGACCGACTCGTCGATGCAGTACTGCGCCGCACCGAGCGAGCTGGCCGCTTGACGAATGCGGTTCTCGTGCACGAACGTCTGGGCGACCGAAAGACCTCGGCCCTCGGCGCCCAGGATGTCGGCATCTGCCACTCGCACCTCGTTGAGCGTGACCTCGGCGTGGTCGGTCGGCATGTTGTAGGTCCACCACATGAACTCAGTGGTGAACCCAGGGGTGTCGGTCGGAACGATGAAGCAGGTGATGCCGTGCGCGTCGCCATCGTCGCCAGAGGTACGGGCGAACACGTAGTCGTGGGTCGCGGCGTGGAGGCCGGTGTTCCAGCGCTTGGCACCGTTGATCACCCACTCTTCTCCATCTCGGACTGCGGTTGTCTCCATCCAGGTGGCATCCGAACCGTGCATTGGCTCGGTCAGACCGAAGCCGATCCGGGCCTTGCCCGCCAGCATCTTCGGGATCCAGTTGGCCTTCTGGTCCTCGCTGCCATGGATGTCCATCATGAGGACCGTCACAAGATTGCCCACGATGGAGCTCTCGTTCTGCAGATCATTGTGCAGCCCGAGGCCCTTGTGGGCCAGATGCTCGCGGATCACGGCCATGCCGAGGTGCGAACCGTCCATGCCGCCGAACTTCTCGGGCAGGTGATATCGGTAAAAGCCAGCAGCATCGGCCCGACGTCGCATCTCTCTCAGGAGGTCTTCCCATTCGGCATTGGGCCAGCCGTCGCGATCAAAATCGGTCCGGGCGTACTCACGGCGGTGATCGAAGAAGCGCTTGTTGTCGTCTTGGCGCTCCAAGGGCTTGATCTCGTCTTCGATGAACTGGTCGAGCTGACCGAGCAACTCGTTGAGGTCCGCTGGCATCGTGAAGTCCATCGAAGAAACCTAGACCGAGGTTCAACACCGAGCGCAAAAGGGCGCTGTGGAGATGCTGCTGGGGCAGAAGCGATGAGGCCCGGTTCCGACTCGTCGGAACCGGGCGCTCCCGTTCACCAATGACACCTCGATTTGGCGAAATCTTCGCAGTGCGGTAACACGACGCCGTTAGCGTGCCGGGATGACCGATAGCCCTGACATCGTTTCCATCAACGACGAACGAACCGCAGCGCTACGGGCCGACATTCGTCGCCTCGGTCACCAGCTCGGACGATCAATCGAACGCCAGGAAGGGGCGCCGTTCCTTGAACTGGTCGAGCACGTCCGCGTGCTTGCTCGCCGCCTCCGACAAGAAGATGACGATGCCGCCGGAGCGGAGCTCGCGAGTGTGCTCGCTGCGGTCGACGTCCTCGATGCCATTCGCCTCGTCCGATCCTTCACGACCTACTTCCACCTGGCAAACGTCACCGAGCAGATCCACCGCATCGACCACCTGAATGTGAAGCGCGCCGGCGAGGGGCGCTTTGCCGACACCGTTGAACGGCTGATCGAGCGGGGCTTCTCCGCAGCCGACATCGAGGCCGCCTTGGCCAAGGTGGCCATGATCCCGGTCTTCACTGCTCATCCCACCGAGGCGTCCCGCCGCTCGATGCTCGACAAGCTGACCGAGATCTCCGACATCATGGACCGCCGAGACACGTGCACGTCCAGCGAGGTCCGCCGACTCGATCGCCGCATCGACGAGCTCATCGACGCCATGTGGCAGACCGACGAGATCCGCCGTGAGAAGCCGCGCCCCGTCGACGAAGCAAGGACAACGCTGTACTACGTCGACCAGATGGCACGTGAAGGGCTGCCCGAGCTGTGGGACGACATTGCGCTCACTCTCGAGTCCATCGGCATCGAGGACAACCCTGAATTGGCACCGATCACCTTCGGCAGTTGGGTTGGCGGCGACCGCGACGGCAACCCGAATGTCACGCCATCGACCACCCAGGAAGTCGTTGGCCTCCACCGGGCCCGAGCGCTGCGAATCCTGGGCGAAGAGCTCGAAGGTCTGCGGGCCGAACTGAGTAGCTCGGAATTGATCCGTCCGGTCAGCGTCGAGCTGACCGAGATCGTCGAAGCCGATCGAGCGATGTATCCCCAGGTCTTCGAACGGATCGGTCGAATCAACAACGGCGAGGCCTATCGGCTCCGGCTCGGCGTGATGATCGAACGCATCGCTCAGGCCCAGCGCACACCGCACGGCCCGCAGCGATATCTGCGCCCTGAAGAAGTCGCCGAAGATCTGGCCGTGATCGACCGCTCACTCCGCGCCAATGGGGGAGCGTTGCTGGCTGCCGGACGTCTCGCCCGAGTTCGCCGACTCGTCGCAGCCCTCGGCTTCCACCTCGCCAAGCTCGACATCCGACAGCACGCCAAGCTGCACCACGAGTCGCTTGGTCGACTGTTCGCTCAATCCGGCACCACCTATCCAGAGGACCGCACCGGCCGCATCGGCCTGCTCACCTCTGAACTCGCCTCGCGCCGCCCCCTGGCTCCTCCCGGCACACCCGTGGACGACAGTGACTCGCTGGCGCTGTTCCGCATGCTGCGCAGCCTGCTCGACGAGCACGGCGACGATCTGATCCAGAGCTACATCGTGTCGATGACCGTAGGGGTCGATGACATTCTCGCTCCCGTGTTGCTGGCCAGGGAGGTTGGCCTCGTCGATCTCTCCGCTGGTGTGTGTCGCCTCGGCTTCGTGCCGCTGTTCGAAACCATCGAAGACCTCCGGTCGATGGAGGCGACGCTCGATCGGTTACTGACCATTCCCGCTTACCGCCGCATCGTCGAGCTTCGTGGTGGCATGCAAGAAGTCATGGTCGGCTACTCCGACTCGAACAAGGACGGTGGCATCGCCACCAGCCAGTGGGAGATCCACAAAGCACTCCGCGTCATCCGTGAGGTGGCGGCCCGTCACGACATCCGAATTCGGGTGTTTCACGGCCGGGGCGGCACCGTCGGCCGTGGTGGCGGACCCACCAATGAGTCGATCCTGGCTCAGCCCTCCGGTGTCATCGACGGCGAACTGAAGATCACCGAACAAGGCGAAGTCATCGCTGACAAGTACGGCCAGCCAGACATTGCGCAGCGCAACCTCGACCTCGCATTGTCTGCAGCGTTGGAGGCCACCGTCATCCAACGGTCGCCCCGTCACACGTCAGAGGCCATGGCCGAGTGGTCAGAGGTCATGGAGCTCATCTCGACCGAGGCATTCGCGGCCTATCGCCGATTCGTCGAGCATCCCGAGCTTCCGGTCTATTTCCAGACCTCGACACCGGTGGAAGAACTGGGCGCCCTCAACATCGGCTCTCGTCCGGCCCGACGCAGTGGTGCGGGCAACAGCATCGACGATCTGCGGGCGATTCCATGGGTCTTCGGCTGGACCCAGAGCCGCCAGATCATTCCCGGTTGGTTCGGTGTCGGTTCAGGCATCGATGCCGCGGTTGAGGCCGGACACCAGGCAACGATCGCCACGATGTTCGAGAAGTGGAACTTCTTCCAAGCGTTCATCGCCAATGTGGAGATGACCCTGTCCAAGACCGACCTCGGAATCTCTGAACGCTACGTCGAGCGGCTGGTCGACCCGGACAAGCGCACCTTGTTCGGTACGGTCAAAGACGAACACCGCCGCACGGTCGAGCGGGTCACCGGCGTGACGGGACGCGGGCTGCTCGACAACCTGCCGGTCCTCAAGCGGACGCTTCAAGTGCGCGATGTGTACCTCGACCCGCTGCATGTCCTGCAGATCGATCTACTCGCACGGTCTCGAGCGTCGACTGAACCCGACACACGACTTCACCGCGCGCTTCTGCTCACGGTCAACGGTGTCGCCGCTGGCATGCGCAACACGGGCTGAGGTGCACAACGCCTGCTGAACTGCCAAGATCCCTCGGTGACTGACAACGCTGCCTCGACCATCACGCCGTTCACGATCGACATCGCCCAAGACGACCTCGACGACCTTCGTCGCCGACTCCTGGCGACCCGCTGGCCTGACCAGATGCTGGGCCAAGAGTGGGTGTACGGCGCAGAGCTCACCGAAGTCCAGTCGATCGTGGCCTACTGGGCGAACGAGTACGACTGGCGGCCAGCAGAGGCGGCTGTCAACGGTCACCCGCAGTTCACGATCCAACTGCAGGGAGAGAACGTCCACTTCCTGCACGTCCGCTCCAGCCACGACGACGCAACCCCGCTGCTGCTCACCCATGGCTGGCCCGGATCGATCGTCGAGTTTCTCGATGTGATCGAGCCGCTCACCAACCCCGTCGAGGGGGAGCGGCCCTTTCATCTCGTGATTCCATCGCTGCCCGGCTTTGGGTTCAGCGGCCCGACCGTCACACCCGGGGTCAGCCCTCGACGCATCGCCGAGATGTGGGCCGAGCTCATGGCTGCGCTCGGCTACGACCGCTACGTCGCCCAGGGCGGCGATTGGGGTGCGATCATCACGGGTCTGCTCGGCGAAGTGGACCCCGAGCACTGTGCCGGCATCCACCTGAACATGGTGACATCCCGCCCAACCCCAGAACTCATGGCCAACGCCACGCCAGCCGAACAAGAGGCGGTGGCCGCCCTGATGCACTTTCAGGCCGAGGAAACCGGCTATTCGAAGATCCAGGGAACCAAGCCGCAAACGCTTGCGTACTCCCACGCCGACAGCCCAGCGGGTCTTGCCGCGTGGATCTATGAGAAGTTCCACACGTGGAGTGATCGAGGCGACGGTGGCACCGTCTTCGATGCTCACGACCGCGACGCCTTTTGCTCGAACCTCATGCTGTATTGGCTCACCAACACCGCTGGCTCGGCAGCCCGGATCTACTACGAACACCAGCACAACGACCACAAGATGGCCTTCAACGTCACCGTGCCCATGGCCGGCGTGATCTTCCCGGCCGAGATCTACCGCAGCAGCCGTCGATTCGCTGAAGAGGTCTTCAACGTCGTCCACTGGAACGAGTTCGACAAGGGCGGACACTTCGCCGCCCTCGAGGTGCCCGACGTCCTGTTCGCCGACGTCAGATCATTCGTCGACCAGATCATGGGCTGAGTCACGAGAGCGAGCCCCGCAACGATTCCCGTCGTGCAGGGTCGACAGCTCAACCAACGAGTTCAGTCGCCGAACGAGTCTGGTACTTGACCAGTCTCTTGGCCCTCGTGCCTCTATCGTCGGGCGAATGGATCGAATCGAGCGACACGACTTCGTGAACGCTGCACTGTTGGCGATTGTCCTTCTCGGCATGGCGCTTGCGCTCGTTGTGGCAACACGGAGTCTGTTCGGCGCACTCGACGACGAACCAGTCCTCACGATCGAGACAGTCCCCGAGGTCACGACCACCGTCACCACCACACCGTCGGTCACCGTGGGTGAAGATGTCGCTGAAGAGACCTCATCCACAGAGCCAGCGCGTTCGCCGAACGAGGTCAGCATTCGGGTCGGCAACGGCTCTGGCAAGAGCGGTGTGGCTGGCCGAGGCAGCACGGTGCTCCAGAACGCTGGCTACACGCTACTGAGCGCAAAGAACTCAGACGTCAAACTCGCCTCCACGGCGGTCTACTACGTCGAGGGCTACGGAGCCGACGCCGAGGTGGTGGCGACGCTGCTCAACGTCCCGATCACCAACATTGCGCCAATGCCCGAGAACCCTGGCGTGGCGGTCGACACCGCAACGGTCGTCGTCATCCTCGGGTCCGACACCACGGTCTAGGCGGGTATCGCCGCCCTGTCAGCTGGTTCGGCGCCGACGGCGGGCGGCATCGATCTTGCGAGCAGCCACGACCACGAAATTCAATCGCACATGCACGGCCTGTTTCCCGCGTTCGGGATCCGCCAACTCCGACGAGAACGCCTCGATCAAAGCGCTCACGCTCACACCCTCTTCTGCAGCGAAGTCGTGCCATCGTTCGTGAGCCTCCGGGGACACGAAGGCGTGGATCGCTCTGCGGGACGGCGGCTCGG
The DNA here is from genome assembly GCA_964351995.1 of uncultured Acidimicrobiaceae bacterium. Lineage (GTDB taxonomy): Bacteria > Actinomycetota > Acidimicrobiia > Acidimicrobiales > SZUA-35 > SZUA-35. The sequence goes on from CAYGQE010000056.1 coordinate 15,054, forward strand.
ACATGGTTGTCGATGATAGCGGTATCACTGAGTCGGTGACACTGAGTCCGGCACAGGAAAAGATTGGTCTGCGGTGTACCGAGGATCAACCTAGGCTCGACCGATGGCACGGGCGACACGACAACTCCTCCTCGACACTGCCGTCGAGCTGCTGATCAACGAGGGGCGATCCGGGATCACGACGGGACGGCTGGCTCGTGAGGCAGGCGTGGTCCAGTCAGGTTTCTACAACCATTTCTCTTCGGTCGATGAATGCGTGAAGGTCGCGCTCGACGAGGTCCGGCACCTCGTGATCGCAACCGCTGATCTCATCATGGATGATCTCCTCCGTCCGGGTGATCGGACACCCCGAGACGTCGAGCGAATCGTGGCCGGCATCTTCGAGCGGGCGGCGGCCAATCCGTCGCCGTACAAGCTTCTCGTCCAGCGCCACCAGGGTGCTGACATTGCTGCGGCGGTCGAGGACGCGCTCGTTGCCCTCCGCAGCAGACTGGCGGCGACCATCTTGGATGAAGGCTCTCGCACCAAGCTCCTGAGCGAACGAGAAGCGGCCACCGCAGCACACCTCGCTGTCGGCGTGTTTCTCGCTGGTTTGGAAAGCGTCCTGGCTGGCGATGACCCTTCACTCGTGTCCCGAGCCTCGGCGATCTTCATGATGTACGGCGTTTTCCGCATGGCAGAAATCGACCTGTCGTCGCCAGCCGATCAGGAGATCAACCCAGCGGCGGGCTGATGTCGATCGGAGTATCAGGCAAGTCGCCGGCCACCAGGCGGGGGAGCAGCTCGGGAAGTCGTGCGGGCAAGAACGGTTCGTCCGTTGCCAACACTTCGTCGAGCGTCCACCAGCGGGCACCTCGAAACGCCAAGGCTTCGAGATACTCGAGCCCCTGGGGTGGGCGAATGTCGGTCTGATCGGTCCAGGCCACGTGGAGGACCTCGTTCTGCTCGAAGTCGTAGCCGCCGAAGGAGAACTCGACGTACTGGGTGAAGACGATGGGTCCGATCTCAGCCTCATCGATACCGGCCTCTTCGTGCAGCTCCCGGGCAACGGCGAGATCAGACGGTTCACCCGGATCGATACCTCCGCCGGGAATCTCCCACCAGGCTGGCTTCGACGCATCGTTGGGGTCGACGGCGTTGATCAGGAAGATTCGGCCCGCTCGGTCGAGAAGGATCACACGGGCCGCCTGTCGGCGAAGAGTCCAAGCCATCCGGGCACCGTAGGCGCCAGACTCGCAACCGAGCCAGTGAGCTGGCACCATTCGCCCATGTCTGTTCCCGATCCACTTGCTGGCGTTCGCGTTCTCGATTTCTCTCGAGTCGTCGCTGGCCCATTCGCCACCCGCATGCTGGCCGACCTGGGCGCCGATGTCGTCAAGGTCGAGCCGCCCGAAGGCGACCTGACCAGGTTCTGGGGGCGCAAGACTGCTGGCCTCTCGGGCTTCTACACCCAACAGAACGCGGGCAAGCGAAACATCTGTGTCGACATGAAGGCAGACGGTGCTCGCCAACTCCTGCTCGAAATGGCCACCAAGGCAGACATCATCGTGGAGAACTATCGGCCGGGTGTGATGAAGCGGCTCGGCTTGTCCTACGACGACTTCCGCGCTGTCAACCCAGCCGTGATCATGTTGTCGATTTCTGGCTTCGGACAGGAAGGCGTTGCCTCGTCTCGTGCGGCGTTTGCCCCGATCCTGCATGCAGAGTCTGGCCTGCTCGGACGCCAGGGACGCTTCGACGACGCAAAGCCCAGCGACCCCATGCTCTCGATCGCCGACACCAACGCATCGCTGCATGGCCTCGTCGGCTTGCTGGCTGCGTTGCATCTTCGTTCCAGTACTGGCGAAGGTCAACACATCGACATGGCCATGATCAACTCGATGACGGTGACCGACGACTACGCCCACAACGTCCTGGACGACTACCCGATCGAACGGTTGGGCGGCATGGTCTGGTCGACGCAGCACGGGGACCTCCTCGCCAGCGGCAACGAAAAGGCGCAGTGGTATCAACTCAGCCGAGCTGCTCTCATCGCTGACGGATTGCCGAAGGACGCACCGATCGAGGTCAAGACCACCACCCGGCACCAGCTACTCGAGAGCTTCTACGCAGATTTCGACGTACGAGCCGACCTCATCGCTGCCCTGGACAAGGCCAACATTGCCTGGGCCGACGTCCGGCAACCCGAAGAGGTCTTCGAGACCGACATCGCAGCAGAACGCCACCTCTCGGTCGAGGTCGATGACCGTGTCGGCGGGACTCGACGCGTCGTCCAGTCTCCGTATCACTTCAGCAATGCACGTTCAGAGGTGCGGGGTGGCCCACCATTTCGAGGCGAGCACAATGCGTCGGTGCTGGCCGAGTGGCTCGACATGACCCCCAGCGCCGCCGCGCAACTCCTCGATGCCGGGGTGCTTCTCGCCGAGGAACAACCATGACCGATCTCTCTCCGTACCTCGAGTTCACCGCCGCCCAATGGGGCAAGCTACGAGCCTCGACGCCGCTGAGCCTCGGCGAGAATGATCTCGAACGGCTCAGCGGCATCAACATCGAGCTCAGCCTCGACGAGGTCGCTCAGATCTACCTGCCGCTGTCCCGGCTGCTCAACCTGTACGTCGGAGCGTCACAGGAGCTGTACCGCGCAAGTGACACCTTCCTTGGCCAACTGCCGGCGAAGGTTCCCTACGTCATCGGCATCGCTGGTTCCGTGGCTGTTGGGAAGTCGACAACCGCGCGTGTGTTGCAGGCACTTCTGGCCCGCTGGCCCAACCACCCCAAGGTCGATCTGATCACCACCGACGGGTTTCTCCACCCGAACGCCGTACTGAATGAACGCGGGATCATGCAACGAAAGGGCTTCCCCGAGAGCTATGACCGTCGGCGCCTCCTGCAGTTCATGTCTGACATCAAGTCAGGAGCGCCCGCTGTCGAAGCGCCGGTGTACGACCACCTCACGTACGACATCATCGACACGACCATCACCGTGGCGCGACCAGACATCGTGATCGTCGAGGGGCTGAACGTTCTGCAGACCGGCGTCGCCGATGGCGAGAACCCGCTGTTCGTTTCCGACTTCTTCGACTTCTCGATCTATGTCGATGCCGAGGTCGAAGACATTCGTCGTTGGTACGTCGAACGGTTCTTCACATTGCGAGAAACGGCGTTCAAAGATCCCACCTCGTTCTTCCACCGATTCGCCGTGTTGACAGATGAGGAGGCGACAGAGACCGCGCTGAGCATCTGGTCGAGCATCAACGAGCGCAACCTCGTCAACAACATCCTTCCGACCAGAGAACGAGCCGATCTCATCCTGCGGAAAGGCGCTGATCACAGCATCAGCCGAGTCGACTTGAGACGCTTGTGAGCTCCACCCGCGGGAACCACGAGCGGGTGGTCGTCATCACCGGGGGAGCGTCGGGGATGGGTGCTGCCTCGGCGACACTGTTCCGTGAACAGGGTGACCTCGTGACCGTCATCGACATCCAACAAGGGTTGCGGACCGACACCGTCCTGGGCGACGTCTCAGACTCATCGTTCTGCAGCGCTGCCATCGAGAAAATCGTTGAACAGCATGGCCGTATCGACGTGCTCGTCAATGCGGCGGGGACCATCCATCGGGCCGATGCCAGCGGCACGTCCGACACCGATTGGGACCGCGTGATGAGCGTGAACGTCAACGGAACGTTCTTCATGTCAAGGGCAGCAATCAGCCACATGGTGCCGGCCCGGTGCGGCGCGATCGTCAACTTCGGTTCGATCTGGGGTGGGGTCGGCGCCGCTGGTGTCACGGCGTACTGCGTCTCGAAGGGAGCGGTGCATCAAATGACCCGAGCGATGGCGCTCGACCACGCCGATGACGGCATTCGGATCAACGCAGTTGCTCCCGGTGAGGTCAACACGCCGATGCTGGCTTCACAACGAGCAACAGTGCCGAGCCACGCCGACCTCGAGGCGATGGCACAGGCCACGATTCCCGTGAAACGGCTAGCGGAGCCGATCGAGATCGCCGAGATGGTCGTTTTTCTCGCATCGGATCGAGCAAGCTACATGACTGGCGCCATCATTCCCGTCGACGGCGGCTACACGGCCCGCTGACCCCCCGGCGGCCTGACCAATGATGCAGCGGCTCAGTTGCAGACGATGGCGGCCGATGGACATCGGAACGGCAGTAGCCTCGTCCGGTCTGCCTGAGGAGTGATCGTGCCTGAGATCTGGCCTGGAAATGCATATCCCCTCGGGGCCACCTGGGATGGTTCGGGAACGAACTTTGCCGTGTTCTCCGAGAACGCCACCCGCATCGACCTGTGCCTCTTCGACGAAGACGGCACAGAGACTCGCATTGCGCTCCCGTTGGTCACGGCCTTCGTCCACCATGGCTATCTCCCCGGAATCAGCCCTCGGCAACGCTACGGCTTCCGGGCCCACGGACCGTGGAATCCAGCAGGCGGTCAGCGGTTCAATCCGGCCAAGCTCATGCTCGATCCCTACGCCAAGGCGATCGAGGGTGAGGTCACCTTCGATCGTGCGGTGTACGACCACCTGGCCGACGATCACAACCATCCCGACCCGACCGACAGTGCTCCTTTCGTTCCTCGTTCGATCGTCGTCAGCCCGTACTTCGACTGGGGGGTCGACCGCCGACCGAATCGCGCCCGGCAGGACATGGTGCTCTACGAAACCCACGTTCGCGGTCTCACGCAACGGCATCCTGCTGTTCCGGAGGAGTTGCGCGGAACCTACGCCGGCATGGCGCACCCGTCGATCATCGAGCACCTGAAGGATCTCGGCGTCACCGCGATCGAACTCATGCCGGTGCACCAGTTCCTCGAAGAGCAGTTCCTCAGCGACCTCGGTCTCACCAACTACTGGGGGTACGCCAGCATCGGCTACTTCGCTCCTCACAACGCCTACTCGGCTTGGGGCACCCGAGGCGAGCAGGTGCAGGAGTTCAAGCACTTGGTGCGTTCCCTGCACGCTGGGGGAATCGAAGTCATCCTCGACGTGGTCTACAACCACACCTGTGAAGGCAACGGCCTCGGCCCGACCTTCTGCCACAAGGGGCTCGACAATTCGAGCTACTACCGACTCAGCCCGGAGGACGGCCGCTACTACGTCGACTACACCGGCACCGGCAACACGCTCAACGTCTCGCATCCCAACGTGTTGCAGCTCATCATGGATTCACTGCGGTATTGGGTCGAGGAAATGCACATCGATGGCTTCCGCTTCGATCTTGCATCATCGTTGGCCCGCGACGCCCATCACGTCGATCAGTTCGCTGCCTTCTTCGACATCATCCACCAGGACCCGGTTTTGCGACAGGTCAAGCTGATCGCTGAGCCATGGGATGTTGGCGAAGGCGGGTATCAGGTCGGGCGGTTCCCACCGCTGTGGTCGGAGTGGAATGGTCGCTACCGCGACACCATTCGGGACTTCTGGCGAGGCGAGCCCGGCACGCTCGGCGACTTCGCCTCTCGCTTCACCGGTAGCTCGGATCTCTATGAGCGCAACGGACGCCGACCGTCCGCCAGCATCAATTTCGTCACCGCACACGACGGCTACACGTTGGCCGATCTCGTCTCGTACAACCAGCGCCACAACGAGGCGAACGGCGAGAACAACCGCGATGGTGAGTCGCACAATCGCTCGTGGAACTCTGGGGTCGAAGGCCCGACCACCGATCCCGAGATCATCGAGCGCCGGCGTCGCCGACAACGGGCCATCCTGGCCACGGTCTTCTTGTCCCAGGGCGTGCCGATGCTGCTCGCTGGCGACGAATTCGGTCGGACCCAGCAGGGCAACAACAATGCGTACTGCCAGGACAACGATCTGTCATGGCTGCAGTGGGACGAAGCAGACAACGAACTCTTCGACTTCACGAAACGAGTGATCGGACTCCGCGCTGCCCACCCCGTCTTCCGTCGACGGGACTTCTTCGACGGTGAAACAGCGCTGGTCGGCGATCTCGCCGACATCGGGTGGTTCACTCCCGAGGGCGCCGCCATGACCCAGGCCAACTGGCAGCGACCCCTCCAGCGTTCGATTGCGGTGTTCCTGAACGGCGACAGCCTCCGCGCCAAGAGCGAACGCGGCGAGCCCATCACCGACACGTGCTTCATCGTATTGTTCAACGCCAACGATGTTGATCGTCGATTCTCGATTCCGCCTGAACTCGCTGACCGTCTCTGGCATCTCGAACTCGACTCATCTGATGACAAGGCGGCAGGAATGCCGGTCATGGGCAGCCTGTCCGTTCCATCGTGGTCGGTCGTGGTCCTGCGAGAAGGTGGCGATTCGTGAACATCCTGTTCGCCTCAGCTGAGCTCTCACCCCTCGCTCGAGTGGGTGGTCTGGCCGAAGCAGCCTCCGGACTGGTCAGGGCGATTCGCCAAATCGGAACCGAGATCGTCCCTGTGCTGCCTGACTACGAAGGGATCGCGCTCAACAACGAAGAGTCGTGGGAGATCCCGATGCCCTCCTGGGCAGGCCCTGCCCGTGCCAGGCGTGGCGACCATCCGGAAGCGGGCGACATCATCCTCGTCGACTTTCCCGGCATCGCTCGGCCTCATCCCTATGTCGACCCCGTCACGAGTGAGCCATGGCCTGACAACGACAACCGGTTCATCACGTTCTCGGCGGCCGTCGCCGAGCTGACGCAACAGCTCCAACCTGACGTGCTCCATCTCAACGACTGGCACACCGCCAGCACGCTCGGTTTCCTATCGAACCCGCCACCGACGGTGCTGACTATTCACACTCTCGGCTACCAGGGTGTCACCGACGCCTCATGGCTCAGCCGGTGGCCGATCGACTCGTGGAAGTTCGCGTGGTACGACGTGGCCAACCCGCTGGTGGGCGCGATTCGTTCCGCCGATGCGATCGTTGCCGTCAGTCCCAACTATGCAGCCGAGATCTTGCAGCCCGAGACCGGCATGGGCATGCACGATGAACTCGCCCGACGCGGCGACGCACTGGTCGGTATTCGAAACGGCATTGACGTATCAGTGTGGAATCCGGCCATCGACAGCTCCATACCAACGACGTATGACTACTCCAATGTCAAGGAAGGCAAGTCGGCCGCTCGGCAGGCACTGCTCGAACGGGCCGGCTGGGAAGACGACCGTTCCCTGCTGATCTCGGTGGTGTCCCGCCTTGTTGACCAAAAAGGAATGGACCTCATCGTCGAGCTCGCCCCGTACCTGCGCGGCATCGGAGCCCGCTTGTTCTTACTCGGCTCCGGAACTCCGCAGATCACCGCCGATGTCCGTGCCGCAGCAGACGCTCACCCTGACGTACTGACCGCTGAGACCGATAGCTATGACGAGCCCCTCGCACATCTCCTCTTCGCCGGCGCCGATGCCTTTGCCATGCCGAGCAGGTTCGAGCCGTGCGGCCTGGCTCAGATGCAGGCCATGGCGTACGGAACCCCGACCATTGCCACTGCTGTCGGGGGTCTGGTCGACACGATCATCGACATCGACGCCGATCGACAACGGGGGACTGGTTTCCTGACCGTCACCAACGACCTCGCAGGACTCGTTGATGCAACACACCGTGCCGCCCGTTCGATCAACTCAGCGCAGCGACGTCGAGCGATGCAAAAGCGGGGCATGACCACCGATTGGTCGTGGAGCGCGCCCGCCCAGCAGCACCTTGATCTCTACCAGCAAGCGATTCAGACGTCGAACCGGTAGTTCTTCGGCACAGCGACGACACCGCCATCGGACACTGTGAACCTTGCTTCGTCCTCGGCTCGATCGACACCGATCCGCGTACCGGGCGGCACGATGACGTTCTTGTCAAGGACCGCCCGACGCACCACGGCACCTTCACCGATCACGCAGTCTTCGAAGACAACTGCACCTTCGAGCGTTGCGTCACGCAGCACCCGAACCCCGGGCGAGATCACCGATTCACTGACGCTGCAACCGCTGAGAATCGCTCCGTTGCTGACCACCGTGTTGTCGACCTGTGGACGGGTGTTCCCGTCGGTGACCAGCTTGGCAGGCGGCAAGCTTCGACCGAGGGTGAAGATCGGCCAGTCGTTGTTGTAGAGGCTGAAGGCCGGGAGCGGTTGCACGAGATCCATGTGAGCGTCGAAGTACGCATCGAGCGTTCCAACGTCGCGCCAATAGCCAGCCTGGTGCTCGCCGTCGCCGGGAACGCTGTTGGTCGAATAGTCGTAGACGTGGGCGGCGCCGTCTTTCACCAGAGCGGGGATCAAATCACCTCCGAGGTCGTGTGTCGATCCTTCGATGTCGGCGTCACGGTGCAATGCATCGAGAAGCACGTCGGCGTCGAAGACGTAGTTGCCCATCGAAACGAACGACTCGTCTGGAGAATCGCTGAGCCCTGGAGGATCAGACGGCTTCTCCAGGAAACTCTCGATCCTGGTTCCGTCGGGGGCGTCGATGACACCAAACTGATGAGCCTCAGATCGGGGCGAACGCAATGCGGCGACGGTGACGCCCGCTCCGCTCCTGATGTGTTGATCGAGCATCTGGCGTGGGTCCATGCGATAGATGTGATCGGCGCCAAAGACAAAGATGTACTGAGGCTGCTCGTCGTGGATCAGGTTCAAGTTCTGGAACAGCGCGTCGGCAGAGCCCGAGAACCATTGCGGACCACGACGCATCTGTGCGGGCACAGAGGTGACGTAGTTTCCGAGCATGCTCGACAGGCGCCACGTCCTCGAGATGTGCACATCGAGCGAGTGACTCTTGTACTGCGTCAGCACGACGATCTTGCGATACCCGCCGTTGGCCAGGTTCGACAGCGCAAAGTCGATCAGCCGATAGGGACCGCCGAATGGCACGCCGGGCTTTGCTCGGTCAGCTGTCAGCGGCATCAATCGCTTGCCCTCTCCGCCAGCAAGCACAATGGACAAGACACGGGGGCGCAGACCTGTTTCCAACACAGCGGCCATTCTGGCACACGTGGCTGACGCGCCGGGCCATTCGACCTCGACCATCGGGCCGAATGCACCATTGCTCACCGAGCGCGGTTGCTGTTCACTGAGAGCTGCGGGTACACGAGGATCTGCCGACCACCAGCTCCGGCGGGCGGAGGCGGTGAACATCGACAGATTCCTCTGTGGGGCGGCTCTTCTGAGCCGCCCCACAACTCTTTTTGCCCTCCGCCCTCGCGTTGACACCAGCTTTCGCCGCCAGCTGGTTGACTGCCCGGATGAAAAACAAGCTCGTCATCGTCGGTGGTCTCGTTGGTGCTCTCATCCTGGTCGTTGGCGGTTTGGCGCTTTACCTGGGCTTCTTCGAAGACGCCCCGGAAGAAGCGAACGTCGGCGTCGCTGCCGAAGCCGTGCAACAGCAGGCAGAAGCAGACGGCACCGCTGGGGCCGTTGTCGAGTCACTCGATGGCACTTGGTCGGTCACCCCCGTCGACGGCCAGACATTCATCGGCTACCGCATCAACGAAGTCCTCAACACGATCGGCGATTTCGAGGTCGTTGGGCGAACCACCGATGTCACGGGCACACTCGTTGGCTCTGGCACGACCATCACCGCTGTCGATGTCGTCGCTGACATGACCACACTCACGACCGACAACGGAGCCCGCGACAACGCCATGCGTTCCCAGGCCCTCGAGACCGCTGACTTCCCGACAGCGACCTTCACGCTCGTCGAGCCGATCGACCTCGGTTCGATTCCTGCTGAAGGCATTGCTGTGAGCGCCACGGCGATCGGCGATCTCACCATCCACGGCGTGACGCAGCGGGTTGAGTTCCCGCTGGATGCTCAGGTCCAAAGCGGTTCGATCGTGGCCGCCGGACAACTGTTGGTGGAACTGAGCGACTACGACATCACTGCGCCGAGTGCTCCGATCGTCGCCAGCGTTGAAGAAATCGCCACCCTCGAACTGTCACTCGTCTTCAGTCGCTGAGCCGGCGCAGGTAAGACGACTCATCAAGGTGCCCTTCAAGCGTGCCGAAGACACCTGGGTGAGCGGACCGACCAAAGGAGCGACAGACGACGCGGCAACTAGCTGGAGCGCCTCGCCCGCGTTGGCGAGAGCCGTGCGTGTTGCGCTCTTTCTCATTCCCATCGCTGCTGGTTGGTTCGTCGTCCGAACCGCCAATCCCTGGTTCTGGAGCCCAACCGGGCTTGCTGGACTCTTCGCTTGGCTCATCCAAGCAACGTTGGTCGGCGGTGCAGTAGCCACCATCACAGATCGAGGCACTCGACGATTCCTGCCTCTCGCAACGCTGCTCGGCATGTCGTTGACGTTCCCTGACCAGGCACCCTCACGATTCAGCGTTGCGCTCCGGGCCGGAACCGTCCGCAAGCTCGAGGCACGAATCGCCGAGTACGCCGAACACGGCCTGAACTCCAACGAAGTCGTCGCCGCAACTGAAGCCATTGAGTTGATCACCATGCTCGGCAAGCACGAGCGCCTGACCCGGGGCCACACCGAACGAGTGCGGGCCTACGCCGACCTGATCGCAGTCGAACTGGGCGTCAGCGAAGAGGATCGCCAGAAACTGGCGTGGGCGGTGTTGCTCCACGACATCGGCAAGCTCACGGTGCCCGCTGAGATCCTCAACAAGAACGGACGCCCCTCTGATGCCGAGTGGGAACTGCTCCGCAACCATCCCGCAGCCGGTGAAGCATTTGTCGCGCCGCTGGCGGATTGGCTCGGTTCCTGGCGATTTGCCACGTCGCAACACCACGAACGTTGGGATGGCAAGGGCTATCCGAAGGGCATCGCTGGCGAGCGCATCACGCTGGCGGGCCGGATCACGGCGGTGGCCGATGCCTATGACGTCATCACCTCGAAGCGCTCGTACAAGAACCCCATCAGCGCTGAGGATGCCCGCAAGGAGCTCGTTGCCTGCTCAGGTACGCAGTTCGACCCGGCGGTCGTGCGTGCCTTCCTGGCGGTCGGGATCGAGGACAAGCGCTCGGTTGGGTTCCTCGGTGGACTCATGGAACTGCCTGCACTCGCCAACATCGGCGCCGGCATCACCGCCGCTCCCGCCGTGGCCGCGATCACCGTGGCAACCCTGACCACCGGAGCAATCGTGCAACCAGCGTCGAGTGAACTCGCTCTGGACGCACCCGTGTCAACGATCTCGCCAACAACCATCACGGTTCCCACTACCGACCCCCAGCCAATCATCGCGACGAGCGCACCCGAGCCACCTGAAGCCGCCCTGATCACCACGTCGACGACAACACCCTCGACGACGACACCCTTGACGACGACAGCCCCCACCACAACCGCAGCCCCCACCACGTCCAACAGCCCTGGCCCGTCTGCAGTGAACGACACCGCTGAGGTCGAAGAAGACGACGACGAGAAGATCAAGGTGCTCAAGAACGACAGCCCCGGTCCCAGCGGGTCAGCAATCGATGACGACACGCTCCGGATCGTGCAGGGGCCAAGACATGGCACTGCCCGCGTCCATGACGACCATGTTCGCTACCAAGCAAGTGAGGACTACGAGGGTGTCGACACCCTCGTCTACGAGATCTGCGACGAGGCTGGCCAATGCAGTACGGCGACCGTGACCATCACGGTCGACGACTGATCACTCGGCCCAGGCCTTGACCTTTTCGATGATCTCCAGTGGGTTCTCGCCCACGGGCGTGATCGACAAGCGGGTCACACCAGCATCGCGGTAGGCCTCGATCCGTTCCTTGATGAAGCCCTCATCGCCAGCCATGGTGGTGGCCTCGAGGTAGTCCTCAGGAATGAGAGCCTCGGCCTCCCCGCGGTGTCCGCTGAGGTAAAGGTCTTGGATCTTCTCGGCAGCGTCGCCGTAGCCGTACTTCTGGAACAGCGTGTTGTAGAAGTTCTTGCCTTTTGCACCCATGCCACCCACGTACAGAGCGGTCATGCCGCGAGCAGCATCTCGCAGCCCTTTGGCCTCGGCCTCGTTGCAAATGGACACAACGCCGCCAGCGACGACCTCGAGCTCACCGAGCGATTCGTCACGCGCCGCCTTACCAATCGCAAGGTCCTCGGCCCAGACCTCGTTCGCCTTCTCTGGGTGGAAGAAGATGGGCAGCCAACCCTCGGCCATCTCCGCCGTCATCTGGATGTTCTTCGGGCCGAGTGATGCAACGTAGATCGGGATGCTGTCGCGCACCGGACGGTTGATCAGCTTGAGACTCTTGCCCAGCCCTGTGCCCTGATCTGCCGGAAGGGGCAACTGGTAGTACCGGCCGTCGTACTCGACCTTCTCGCGGCGCCAGACCTGGCGGCAGATGTCGATGATCTCTTTGGTACGGCCAATCGGCGCGTCGTACTTCACGCCGTGCCAGCCCTCGATCACCTGCGGACCGGATGCGCCGAGGCCCACAACGCATCGACCGCCAGAGAGCGCATCGATCCCTGCCGCAGTCATACCGATCAAGGTGGGTGTCCGCGAGTAGATCGGCAAGATGCCAGCACAGATCTCCATGCGCTCGGTGACTGCGGCGAGGTAGCCCATGAGACTGACCGCATCGAAGCTGTAGAGCTCGGCAACCCAGACCATGTCGACGCCAGCCGACTCGTAGTCCTTGGCCGTTTGGGCGGTCGCTGCGGGGTCGCCGCCGTAGTTCAGGGTCATGCTCAGTTTCATGAGGAGAGACACTAGGCCGCACGAGCTCACCGACTGGAATTCTGGGGCTCCCGTGGAACGTCGACACACTCAGAAGGTCGAGCCTGAAGCCGATGGGAGTGGATGTCGATCTACGCTCGTTCCGTGACTTCTTCCAGCAAACCATGTCGTCTCTCTGCATTGATCCTCGCCTTCGGCCTCGCCGCCTCGGCGTGTGGGTCCTCCGCAGACCAAGACGCAACCACCGATACGACAGCTGTCAACACCGAGGCCAGCACCGAGGCCACCACCAACGGCGCTGATGGCGGAATCCAAGGCGGCGAGATCGAGGCTGAAACCGAAGACCCGACCGAGTCAGACCAAGCCGCTGCCACCACAGCCACCACAGCCACCACAGCGAGCGGTGAAACCACGCGTGCCCGCCTCGGCGATCAGCTGCTCGTGGCGAATCAAGGCATCGAGAGCGGTCGCTTCGAGGGTCGGATCAGCGTGTCAGATGACGAGCTGCCTGAAGCGGTCGAGCTCGTCTTCACCGGCGCCTACGACACCGCCAACCAATCGTCAGAGATCTCCCTCGACATCGGCGCACTCGCCGCCGCTGCAGTCGAGGCCGAAGGCGCGGACATGGGCCCCTTCGCTGCCATGTTCGAAGAGCCCATGATCGTTCGGACGATCGGGACCCGTTCCTTCGTCTCCTGGAGCTTGCTGTCGTTGCTCAGCGGAGGCCAGGGCACGTGGATCGAGAGCGAGGCGGGCGATGCTGACCAGATCACTTCTGCGTTCGGAGCCGGGCCAACTGGCTCACCTGCCGACTTCCTGGATGCGCTCGAAGAAGCCAACGCCGACATCACCGAGATCGGTACTGAGGATGTCCGGGGTGTCAGCACCACCCACATCCGCGCCATCGTCGACCTCGCCGAACTCGATGCAGCGATCAGTGACGAAGAGCGAGAGACTCTCGAACGTGACCTCGGCCAGCTCAACTCTGCAGAATTTCCGATTGACTTCTGGATCGGCGACGACGGCCTCATTCGCCGTTACTCGATGGACCTCGACCAAGCGGGTAGCGACGATGGTGGTCTCTCAGAAGCGTCGGTTGTGTTCGAATTCTTCGACTACGGCGCGGACATCAGCGTCGACGTCCCGCCGGCTGACGAGATCATCAGCGCTGACCAGCTCGACCTCGAGGGCTTCGGCTTCTGAACCTGAGGCCCGTTGAGCACCCCATCTCGCCGTCCTGGCCCGTCGATCCCGAAAATGCTCGCTCGGGGCCTCACCATGGGCTGCCCGGCCTGTGGCCAGAGAGGACTGTTTCGACGCTGGTTCACGATGGCCGACGAATGCCCGAAGTGTGGGCTGCACTTCGAGCGCATCGAAGGTCATTGGATCGGCGCCATTGGTATCAACACCATCGTCAGCTTCGCAGTGCTTGGCATCGTGGTGATCGTTGGTGTGATTCTCACGTATCCGGACGGATCGACGCTTCGGTTGATTCTGATCGCTGCAGCCGCTGGTCTGATTGGACCGACGCTCTTCTACCCAATGAGCAAAACGCTGTGGACTGCCATCGATGTCGGCATGCGGCCGCTCGAGGCCCACGAGGTCGACTGGACCAACGTCGACCTGTCGCTGCGCCCTGGAGCAGATTGATCCCTGACCGTCGAGGAATGTCTGAGCGCCAGCTAGGTTTCACCCTCGTATGACTGAATCGTTCGACCTGATCATCATTGGAAGCGGATCGGGCAACTCGATCCCGGAAAGCCTCAGCGACTGGAACATCGCCTTGGTCGAGCGGGGAACGTTCGGCGGTACGTGCCTCAACGTGGGCTGTATCCCATCGAAGATGTTCGTGCTGCCGGCAGACATCGCTGAGGAGGCCAAGCACGGGCCGCGCCTCGGTGTGAACACATCATTCGGCGGCGTTGACTGGCCGGCCATTCGAGACCGCGTCTTCGGCCGTATCGATCCCATCGCCGAAGGGGGCCGCGAGTATCGGGCGACGGGCACCCCGAACGTCACCCTCATCCAGGGCACGGCTCGATTCACCGGCGACAAGACCTTCGACGTCGATGGACGATCGATCACCGCCCCCAAGGTCATCGTCGCTGCCGGTTCACGCCCGACGATGCCGCCCATCACCGGACTGTCCACGGTCCGGTTCCACACCTCTGATTCGATCATGCGACTGGAGACCTTTCCTGCCCGTCTCGGCATCATCGGCGGCGGCTTCATTGCTGCAGAGATGGGCCACGTGTTCGCCGGGCTCGGCTCAGACGTCACCATGTTCAATCGTTCCGACAAGCTCTTGCGAGCCCAGGACGGGGAGGTCGCTACCCGGTTCACCGAGATCTTCGGCGCTCGAGCCACACTCTGCCTCGGCCACATTCCGGAGAAAGTCGAGCAAGTCGGCGACACCATCGTGGTCACCTCGAAGGGCGAGCGGTACGAGTTCGACGAACTGCTCGTGGCCAGCGGGCGAGAGCCCAACACCGACCTGGTCGACGCTGCTGCCGGCGGACTCGAGACCCACCACAACGGCCGCCTGGTCGTTGACGAGTACATGCAGACCAACGTCGAAGGCGTCTTCGCTCTCGGCGACATCGCCAACGATTGGCAACTCAAGCACGTGGCCAATGCGGAAGCGAAAGTGGTGTTTTCGAATTTTGCCGATCCCACCAACCGCACCGCCGTCGACTACTCGGCCGTACCGAGTGCCGTGTTCAGCAATCCGCAGGTTGCCAGTGTCGGCTTGACCGAAGAACAGGCCAAGGCGAAGGGCGTGGCCTACCGAGTCGGCAAGCGAGACTTTGGCGGTACCGCCTACGGCTGGGCCCTCGAGGACGAGACCTCATTCGCCAAAGTCATCGTCGACGACGCCACCGATTTGATCCTCGGCGCACACATCATCGGTCCACAGTCAGCGATTCTGCTGCAGCCACTCATCCAGGCCATGCAGTTCGGTCAGACCGCCACCGACGTCGCCGAGATGCCCTTCTACATCCACCCCGCCCTTTCCGAGGTCATCGAGAATGCCTTGCTCGATGCCGGATCCTGACGCTGGTCTGCAGTCTTGGGATCGCTGTGCCCAAGTGGTTCGCCTCGGTCGCTCTAGGCCGTCTGGCTCAAGTCGCGGGAAGACCGCGCAACGTACAGTTGTGCACTTGACCAGGAGATCCATGTGAGCGACGCAGAACGACTTGCCGACATCCTTCGATACGCGCCCGGTGGCTGCCTCTTGATCGATGGGCGAGAAATCAAGGGAGTGAACGCTGAGGCAACTGCCATCACCGGCATTCCTCGGAAGAATCTCATCGGCACCGAGTTGACCGAACTCGCCGTTGATGAGCACCAAGAACACGTTGGCACCGCCATCGATGCATCATCTGATGCCATCACGCTGGTGCGCATGCGTTTGTCGAGCGGACTGATGCCGCTGGAGCTCAGCCTCCGCCGACTCAACCGGACACTCACGCTCGTGGGCATCCGCTCGGTCGCCGCAGAACACGCGCTCTCCGCAGCCTCGGGCGGCTCGCTCACCCATGACGAGATCACCGGCCTACCCGACCGTCACCACATTCTCGAACAGCTCCAGCATCGGTTGAGCCTCCCGCAGGTGCAGCCGCTCGCCCTTGTTGCCGTTTGGATCGACGAGCTCGATGCTCTCGAACAAGAACAGGGCGATCGAGTAACCCAGCGCATCATGCGCCAGGTCGGCGAACGAATCCAAGCTCGTCTCCGCGGCCCGGACATGCTCGGCCGCCTTGACGAATCGGGTTTCCTCGTGCTGCTCACCACCGATTCCGAGATCGACCAGCTCAAGGAAATCGCCGACCGTCTTCGGGCCGAAGTCTCGTTCCCCGTCGACTGCAGCGGCACCCTCGTGTCCTTCACCAGCAGCGTCATGGTGGGCTCACTGTCCAACAAGCGGCCATCACTCGAGCGCATCTTGAATCGGCTCGAGACCGTCACCGCCAAGGCCGCAGCGGGTGGCGGCAACCGAACCGAACTCTTCTCGCTGTAGTTCTCGTCGACAAGCTCGCCGTCTTCGTGGGCTGCAGGGACGTCTGCTAGACCTGCGACATGTACGAAAAGGGCCTGTCCGAAGTCGCTGATGGCGTGTTCGCCTACCTCCAACCAGACGGTGGTTGGGGTTGGAGTAACGCGGGCCTGGTCGCAAGCAAGGACGGCTCGTTGCTCGTCGACACCTTGTTCGATCTGAAGCTGACGCAAGACATGCTGGATGCAATGGCTGCGGTCACCGACACCAAGCCCATCGAGACGCTCGTCAACACCCACGCCAACGGTGACCACTGCTACGGCAACCAACTCGTGACCGGTGCAGAGGTCATTGCCTCGGCAGCATCGGCAGCCGAGATGGAGGGGCTTCCACCAGCGGCCATGAATGCCATGATGCAGGGTGACTTCGGGCCAGAGCTCAATCGTTACCTCAACGAATCGTTCGGATCCTTCGACTTCACCAATATTGATCCGCCCCGCATCGACCGGACGTTCGAGAAGGAACTGACCGTCGAGGTCGGGGGCCGTCGGGTCAGCTTGATCGAAGTCGGCCCTGCCCACACCGCAGGCGACGTGCTGGTGCACTTGCCCGAGGAGAACGTCATCTTCACCGGCGACATCTTGTTCATCGATGGGACACCCATTGTGTGGGACGGTCCGGTGTCAAACTGGGTGGCAGCGTGCGACCGCATCATCGATCTCGGTTGTGATGTGATCGTGCCCGGCCATGGACCTCTGACCGATGCCGCCGGGGTCAGGGGAGTGCGCGACTACCTGAATTTCGTGGTCGACGAGGCCACTGCTCGCTGGAAGGCCGGCATGCCGGCCGCCGAAGCAGCGAAGGACATCGACCTCGGCGGGTTCAAGGACTGGATCGACTGGGAGCGCATCGCCATCAACGTCGACACCGTCTACGGCGAGCTCGATGAGGCACACGAGAGTGCGAACGTCATCAACATCTTCAGCCAGATGGCAGCGCTCAAGTACCACGCCTCATAAACCCCGATGGCGCTGACGGCGGTAGGGGCATCCCCCGATGGTCGCCGATCCCGGGGTGCGTACGGTCATCTCTGTCGAGAGCTCCTCCCGACATCGAGACCATCGAAGGTGCGACATGGCCAAGTCAGACAAGTTCTCCAAAAGCGAGCCAACGAAGAGCGACAAGACCGACCCAGCCGTGGCTGAGTCCAAGAAGAGCGATTAGGCAAAGGATCCCGAGCCCGACAAGACAGACAAAACCGAGCAGACCGAAGGCGAGTTGGGCGGGGACTATGCCGACGGCGAAGTCCCTGACTACGGCTTCACCTCCGGCCAGGACAACGAGACACCTACGACCATCGATCTCGCCGACGAGGACCCGGTGAGCGACGACGGAACCAGCGACGAGGCGGACTTCGAATTCGGATCCGGCGAGGAGTCCACGTCAGACACTCCAGTAGACGACGCCAACGACTCCTACAACGAAGACAACAGCTTTCAGAGCGTCGACACTGCCGATACCCACACATTGAGTTCGACGACCGTTTCAACGACGGAGGAGTTGAAGAGGTTGTTGACGAAAACGTCGCCACCGACGAGTTCGCCGACGAAAACGACCCCAGCGAGGTGTGGTTCCCCGAGCTTGCCGGTACGACCGTGTCCGGTTTCGACACCAGCCTTCTGCAACCGATCGACGGATCGTCGGAGTCCCTCTCGGACTCGATCGTCGACGACGTGATCTTCGAAGGCTGACTCAGATCCGAATCGGCGATGCCGTGCCGGCAGGACAAGCGCTCGGGTTTGCCGACCAGGCTTGATTGTGTTTCCCGTGTTGGAGAGTCAGTGATCCCACGATCGAACTCCGTTTCTCGCTCGTACGTCGCTCCGATTGCCGCCCGCCTATCCGAGGAGCACCGGGCATGGCAACATTCAACCGTGGAACGTCAGTTCAGTGATGATGCAGTCGCCGCACTCGTGGCGCAATTCGACGGCACCGGCCCTGCTGATCCTGTTGCCGCGGTCGACTTCTGCAATTCGCTCGAGTCGTGGCTGAGCACACGAGTAGCCGAAGGCGCAGCGGGATCGCTCGACGATCGCCGGTGGGCCGACCTGTGGTTCATGCGTGGCGTGCAGTGCCAAATGGAAGGAGATGCCGACGCCACCGATCTACTCAAGCGATCGATCGCTTGCAGCAAGCGAGCTGGCTATCCCCGTCGTGAGATTCTCGGACTCCGAGCACTGGCGGTTTGCTTCGAACAAGCGGGGAACCCGGCAGATTCCACGCGCTCCATCTTCGAGGCGCTCGACCGGGCCAAGGAACTTGGAGAAGACCTCGCGCTTGCCCGCGTGATGCACACGATCACCATGTTGCACCACACACAGGGCACCTACGCGCACATGCTCGAGTCAGCGCTGCGAACCTGCCACATCGCCAAGCGGGCCGGCGATAGGAGTCTGCTGAGACGGGTGTACTGCTCGGTCGGGATCGCATACTCCCGGCTCGGTCGTGCAGACGAGGGTTTTGATTGGATCGATCGCGCTGATGCCCTGCCTTCAAGCCCGGATCAGCCACTCATCCAGACCTACATCTCGCTCAATCGAATGCTGCTCTTGCGATTCGCCGGACGTCTCGACGAAGCAGCAGTGCTGGCCAAGCAACAAGAAGGGGCTGGCGCCCTCATGTCGTCAGTCGATGCAGCGCGCGTGGCCATCGACATTGCCGGGATCTACCTCAGCGTCGGCAAGCTCGACGAGGCAGGAGACATGCTTCGGCGGGCAGCGCCGCGTTCTCCAACCGAGCAGACTGCGGCGCACCTGATCGAATACTACGCCACGGCTGCCAAGCTCTATAAGGCCAGGGGTGACGCTCCCAAGGCGCTCGACATGCTCGAACGCCAAGTCGAACTTGACGGCAAGACGCGAGGTGCCGAGGCCCAAGCCAGACTCATCGGGCTCGAGCGCCGCCTCGCTCGCGAGTTGGTGGCGAAGACCGAGGAGATCCATCACCTGCGTACGGTCGAGCTCGTCAACAAGAACCAGCTCCTCTCCGACCTGATCCGCCAGAACGAAGAGATCCTCCACGTCATCGTCCACGACCTCCGCAACCCACTCGCTGCAACCCTCCTGCTCGGCGATTCGCTCCTGCTCGATCTACAGGACAGCGTCGACGCTGACTCGTTGGAACGGCTGGAGTTCATCAAGGTCGCGACCATCGAGATGCGCGAGACCATCGACAAGCTGGTCGTCTCTGCTGCGCCGGGCGGAGGTGAGGACCCCACACCCGCCAGTGCGGCGGCCCGACGCGCTGTCGCTCAAGTCAGCGCCCGGTCGGCAGAACGGGGCGTCACCATCGACGGATCCATCCGCGATGTCGACCTCCTCGTGGATGGCGCCCTCCTTCGCCGCTGCCTCGAAGACGTTCTGTGGAACGCGATCGAAACGACCAGACGGGGATCCGTCGTCAAGGTCGAAGTCGATCCAACCAACAGCGGCGCCACCATCACGATCAGCGGCGACGTCACCTTCGACGACCACGACTTCGGTGCTCGCAGTCTGTACATCGCTCGGCGCCTCATCGAACGGATGAACGGTTCGATCACGCTTTCGTTGGCGGCCGATGAGACCCGCCATATCGCCACGATCGATCTTCGCGGCTGATCCCGGGATGCCGTTAGCCCCACATCGCCCTCGTACCTGAGGCGAGTAGCGCCTCAGGTACGAGGGCGATGTGGGGCTAACGGC
>CAYGQE010000057.1:0-34513 GCA_964351995.1 uncultured Acidimicrobiaceae bacterium
TGCCGGTGTTGTTCCCTGCACCGGCACTGCTCGCAGTTGCCGATAGTGATGGGTGGTTTGCACTGGTGACCGAACACATCGACGGCGACATGCCGGCACCGCCGTTCTCGATTGGCGATGTCGCTGGAGTCCTGCAGACCGTCACCGAACTCGCCGCCGCCAGCGCCATTTGTCCGATCGATGTCGCTGACCCGATCGGTGCACACGACGTTGAACGGGAGACTCGCTGGGCCTGGCGCCAGCTTCGCGAGGCTGGACAGCGGGCGGTGGCCGGGCAATGGGTGGCCGACCACCTCGATGACCTCGTTGCTCTGGAGGCTGATTGGATCGATGCTGCAGCAGGGGCTGCCTTGGTGCACCGCGACCTGCGGGCCGACAACATGCTGCTGACAGGTGGTGGGCTGGGAACCAGCGGTGGAGTGACCGTCGATTGGGCAGCGGCGAGTGTCGGGGCGCCGTGGGTCGACCTGCTCGGGCTGCTGCCAGACCTTCACCTCGGTGGAGGACCTGATCCGCACACTGCCTTTGCGGAGCATCCGGTGGGAGCGGTTGCGGCTGATGACGAGGTGAACTGCTACCTGGCATCGCTCGCCGGCTACTTCACTCGTCAATCGATCCAGCCGCCGATTCGCGGTGTCACGGGCCTGCGGGAGTTTCAGGCCGCTCAGGGTTTGGTCAGTCGACGCTGGCTGGCGCAACGGCTTGGGTGGGAGCCGGAGCAAGTGACAAGTTGAGATCCGGCACCAGTGGGGCGCTGGTGGTCACGCTTCGGTTGGGCAGATGAGGGGAATGGGGGAGCTAGCGAGTGTGGCGACATCGATCAGTTCGGAGCCAGCGACAGCCCAGCCGGTGTCGCTCGACCGGCTGCTGGCGAACACCATGCCGATCATCTGACCCTCGTCGTCGATCACCGGTGCGCCGGAGTCACCGGGTTCGATGAGACCGCCCAGCTCGATGCCCTGCCTGCGGCCGTCGCCGTCGAGCGTGATGGCGGTTCGACGCAGCAGCTCTACCTGCTCGACCACGATTGCTCCGTCTCGTTGGATGACCACGCGGCCGTCATCGGCAGGCTCGTCGTCATCGCTGCGGATTTCGAGCTGTTCGATCGTTGCTGCATCGCCATCGAACGAGAGTAGAGCGATGTCGCGCTCGCGATCGATGTAGACCAGTTCCGCGGCCAACTCGGATCCATCGGACGCCGTCAGGCTGACCTCGCTGGCGTCGTCGAACGAATGAGCAACCGTCAGCGCCAGCTCGTCACCGATCGCCGTGGCCGTCGCCCGATTCGAGATGTTCTGCTGACAGCTCGTCAAGGACACCCCGAACACCGAAGCCTCGACGTCAGGCGCTTCTGCCGAGGTGCAAGCAGCAAGCCCGAGCACCAGGAGACCGAGCGACACGGGACCGAGCGACAAAGCAGTCGCCCTCGATCTCACGACGTGCCGTTGGCCAGTCGCTCGGCGTACTCCTCGCCGGTGATGGTCTCCCCGCCGACCGCATCGCGATCGGCATCCGGCAAGACCGGCTGCAACAGGTCGATGCGTTTCCAGCTCGGCACCGGTTGCGATCCATCCTCGGCCGGAACGTAGGCCGACGTCTCGACCCGGGTGTGGGGATGGATGTAGCGAGCACAGTTCGGGAAGACCTTCTCGACCGCAAGCACCACCACCGTCTGAGCCCCGGGGAACATCGCCAGCCTCTGGGGAGCGTCGTCGAGCGACGCACGAGCTTGCACCCGCAACCGCTGCGGTGTCTCGAAGTCCATCAACAGCAAGCCGACTCGATCGTCGGCCATCAGGTTGCCGAGCGACAGGTACATGCCGTTGCCGTCGTAGTTCGGGAACACGATCGTCTGCTCGTCCTCGACGCGCAGCATCCCTTTCGGACCGCCCTTGTACGACACCGTCGGCCAGCCGTCGCCGTCGACCGTCGACAGATAGAAGTAGTCCCGCTGTTCGATGAACTTGCGTTGGTCGTCGTTGATCGTCGGTGTGACGATGACGGCTTCCATCGTGTCGGCCAGCTGCGTTGTCTCGAAGCGCTCCTGCAACTCCCGATGTGTCGGGCCGTACATCATTCCGCAGACGATCCAGGCGTGGGCTCGATGACGACTTTGCCCACGGTCTTACGGTCACCGAGGTCACTGAGTGCATTGGCCGCCTCTTCAAAGGGGCGAACCGATGAGATCAAAGGATCGATGTGGCCCGTGCTGGCCAACTCGACGATGCGATCCCAGTTGCTGCGCAGGTTGCCGGCATCGCGGCCGAGCCAGGCACCCCAGTGCACACCGACGATCGAGTAGTTCTTGAGCAGGGCGTGATTCGTCGGAGCGTCAGCGATCGTGCCGCTGGTGAAACCGATGATGAGAATTCGTCCGTCCCACGCAACCGTTCGTCGAACCTGCTGGAAGATGTCTCCGCCGACGGCTTCGTAGACCACGTCGACGCCACGGCCGCCGGTGGCTTCACGAATCGTCGGGACGATGTCGATTTCTTTGTAATCGAACGCCGCGTCGGCACCGAGTTCGTAGACCGTCTTGACCTTTTCGGGCCCGCCCGCCAGACCGATGACGTTGGCTCCCATGGCCTTGCCGACTTGGATCGCCGCTGACCCAACGCCACCAGCAGCAGCGGTGACCAGCATCGTCTCGCCCTCCTGCAGCTTGGCTCGGTTGTCGAGAGCGAACACCGTGGTGCCGTAGTTCAGGATCAGGCAGCAGCCCTTCGCCATGGGCATGTCGTCCGGCAAGACGAAACACGCGGCCGCCGGGGCGACAACCTGCTCAGCCAAGCCGCCGTTGCCCATCCAGGTGACCCGATCGCCGACCTTGAGCGAGTCGACGCCGTCACCCAGGGCAGCGACGACACCAGCTGGTTCGTTTCCGGGGGTGAAGGGCAGTGGAGGCTGTTGTTGATAGCCGCCTCGAATGGTCAGCAGCTCAGGAAAGCTGACGCCGACTGCCTTGACGTCGACCAGGACCTGGCCCGGTCCGGGGGTGGGTGCAGCGGTCTCGACCAACTGCATCACGTCTCTTGGTTCACCGAGTTCTTCTACGTGCCATGTGCGCATCGCATGATGGTGGTGCCTGGCGGAGGATTTCGCCAATGGTGGAGCAGATCAACGCGCAACAGGTGGCGTCAACCCACCTCGCCAACGGCGAGACGAACGGCTTCGAGCTCATCGACAACACCCTGGAGCTCCCGGTCGACACTGCCGATCGATTGCACGTCGCCGCCGGTGACCGAAAGCTCAATGGTTCGGGTGACCAACTCATCGAGCCTCGCATCGAGCAACATCAACTGTGCTCGAGTCTCGGCAATCGTGGCATCCATTCGCTCAGCTGACTCGAGCTGCGCTTTGAGCGACATGGCTGCCTTCTCTTGGGTCGAACCGGGTGCGGGATGACCGGCCTTTTGCACCTCTGCGAGTTCGCGGACGATGCCTTGCACGTCAATGAACGATCGGGCCTCGGTCAATTGCTGCCCACTCTGCGCCACTCGGTAGGACCGATCGACGAAGCGATCGATCTGGGCTCCAACGCTGACCAAACGGTCCTTGACTGGTCCGTCGCTCGTCCGGTCGGTGGCGGTTTCGAATCGACGCTTTGCATCTTGTGCTTCGTCGACGAACTGTTGCCAGGGGCCAGACACCGTTCGACGATCAATGCGTTCCCTGACCGGGCCGCGGGGAATCGACACGCCCACCCTTGCCGCCCACGCGCCAGCACCGATCAGTGCTGCGCCGATGATCGGCAATCCCGTGGCCACGCCGACCGCTGCGCCAACGCCAGCGATCGCAATGCCCGAAGGGCTCATGATCGCCTGGGCGACCTGAGGGGTGAAGAAGCGGTCTCGGAACGCCATCAGAAGTTCGAGATCACTTCGGCAAACACCTTGTTGATGGATCGAGGGTCTGAGGCGTCGTATACCGCCGAGGAGGCAGCATCAGCAAGCGCTTCGAGTACATCGAAGTTCGCCCCCTCGCCGTAGGCGATCGGGAAGACCCTGACGGGCTTGCTTCCTTGGCCCTCGCTGCCGATCGACAGCGACTGTAGGAGTTCATCGAGCTGGCGCTGGTCGTTGCCAGGGTTCGAGTCGTCGTTGGCGCCGTCGCTGAGCACCACGATGGCATTGATCAGGTCAGGGTCGTAGTCCTGCAACGCCGATGCGTAGGTCTGATCGATGGCCTCGTACAACGGGGTGCCTGCTTGCGGGAACAGGTTCGTCAGTCGGCTCCGAATGTCGTTTCTCGTGGCCGAGAACGGTCCAAACGGCACGATGTCAGTGATCAGCGATTCCGCACCGGTGTCGTCGGTGGTGAACGTGACGAGCGAGATCTGGTCGTTCGGCGAGAACTCGTCGAGTGCAGACTCGATTGCCGAGGTCGCCAGTTCGAGCTTGGTGGATCCGTCGCCTCCGCTCTCGCCCATCGAACCAGAAACATCGAGCAGGAGCGTCACTCGTGCCCCCTTGCGCTGGGTTCGCCACAGATCGAGGAGCTCGGTCATCACGGTGGGTGCTGGTACGTCGAGCAGCTCGCTCGGCTGTGTTGGGTCCACACCGAACTCCTCCGAGATTGGGCTGGCGAGATTCACCCGTGGGTTGCCAGGACGGAAGCCGAACTCGAGCACTTTCTGCTGGTTCTCTTCGAGTTGAAGGAACTCGATGAAGAAGTCAGCGGCCTCAGCTTGTTCCGGACTGACCCATTCGTCTTCGACGATGAACAGCGGGTTGTCTGAATAGAGCGTGCCCTCATCGGGATAGATGGCGACCAGCGGGATCCTTGGCGGGCGAGGTTCCTCGCCGGGGTCGAGACGGCCATCTGGATTGCCGGAGTTGTAGTCGATGACCGACTTTTCTTCGACCGCAGCGGCCGCCACGTAGCCGAGTGAAGCACCCCGCTGGTCGGCGCTGTACCAGTTGTTCATGAAGGTGAGCGTGGTGTCGCCGTAGTGCACCACGGCCGACTCGACGCCGGTTCCGAACTCGACAACGGCAGGTCGAGCAAGGTCTTCGATACTGAGGTCTTCGGTCTTTCCGGCGGCGGCGTAGGTCTGGGCGATGAGTGCCGAGAGTCCGCTGGTGGAGAAGTTGGGGTTGGTTTTGCCAAGGCGGAAGTCGCCCCACTCGGGGTGGCCGAAGGCATCCCAGCCTCGTTCGTCGGTGGCGAGTTCGAGAATGTCAGACCACCCCAGCGGCGTCTCTGGCCAGCCGAGCGCAGCCGCCATGGGTTCTGGCATGGCGATGACCAGCGGAGTCACCATGAACGGGGCACCGTCGCCCACCACCGCTGGCTGACCGTTGTCGGCCCGCTGCTGATTGACCAGTGCTCCCCACGCACTTGATGCCGGCGACCAGATGACGGGACGCGGCCCATCAGCGAGTTCGTCCCAGCCGTCGACCAGTAGCTGTGCGCCGAGTCCTGAAGCCTTCGATTGGACCTCCACGTAGACGCAGGTGCCGTCTTCGATCTCGGCATCACTGTCGTTGAACTCGGTGGCGAGATCGGTCATGAGTCGGATCTTCTCTGATGAAACCGAGACATACACCGGCACGCAGTCGCCAGGACCTGCGCTGTCGCTGTCACCGCCGATCGAACAGGCCGCAGCGAAGAGAGACAGGGCGAGGACTGCAACCCCCATCGGTCGACTGCGATTTCCATGCTGTTTCATGTGCTTCCCTTGCGGTTTGGTCTCGGGCGTACTGCTCGCAACGACGTCGGCTCCGCCAGGGTTCCCTCGGTCATGAGTTGCGCAGACCGATGAGGCCGCCAGCGGAGGGTCCATCAAATGATGGCGCTGCCCCTGACCTCCATCCGGCCTCGGTCAGGGCACCGATCACGCCATCGAGATCCGGCAGGCCGCCGTCACCGCCGATGACAAGGGCGCCGATCGTGACGGCAACTGCGACATCGGCAGGAGCCTCTGTGAGATCGTCGGGCCCGAGGATCTCGAACGCCGCTTCGCTGACGATCACGAGGTCGAAACGGCCGGCAGCGTTCTGGTAGTTGAGCAACGTGCGGGCATCGGCCTCGGCGAGCTCTGAACCGTCGGTTTCACTCCAGCGCAGGTTGGCGTTGCTCTGTTGGTTTCTGGCGAACGCCAACTGACCGAAGGCCAGGAGGCCAACGGAGGAGTCCTTGCGGTCTTCGATGCCGACGTCGGCATCGACACCGCTGCCGGCCAGACAAGTGAACGATGGTGTCGCGCAGGCATCGACGCCAGGGCCGGCGAAGACGAGCGGCGAATGGGCGAGGTCGGTGGAACGTTCGCCGAGGGACGGCACAGGAACGCCGCGGGCCCGATTGTCTTCGATCATGTCGAACCAGAATTCGGCAGTGATCCACACGAAGGGATCGATGTCGACGTCACCGGTCACCTGATCGAACGTCAACCCCGGCGCCGCAAGGCGAACATCTGCGAACGCATCTCGACAGGCATCAGCGATCGAGTCGTCGCAGACGACTGGGAGGGCCGTGTTGCCGAGGCTGCCGCCGGCGTCGCGCCAGTCGCGGAACGCAAAGGCACCGGCGATCGCTGCGACGGCGAACACGAAGGCAAGCAGTCGCTTCAATACCAAGGCGACATCTTCGAGAAGATCGGCATCTGACCAGTCTGCCATCCCGAGGCCCTGAGTCGGGCAACCCTTGCTCTCACCATCGACCGCTTGGTCCGTGGAATATTGCCTGGGCACGTGGCGAGTGCCGAGTACGGTTCAGCGTTCGTGTTCGACTGCTGTCGGAGGGACCCTCATGCGAGCCGCTGCGCAACTACATCTCGCCGCTGTCGGGTTTGCCAGGCCCGAACGCACCATCATCGAGGACCTCGACCTGACCGTCGGCTTCGGCGACCGGATTGGTCTGACCGGTCCGAACGGTGCGGGCAAATCGACGCTGTTGGCACTGGCAGCATCGGTGTTGAGCCCGACCGGCGGGTCAGTCTCGACCGTCCCGCCGACAGCAACCGTGGGGTTGCTCGGTCAAGAACTGGATCCTTTCCCGGGTGAAACCGTCCGGCAGTGGATCGAGCGTCGCATCGGTGTTGCCGAGGCGACAGCACAGCTGGAGCGGGCCACCGCTGCGCTCGCTGACGTTTCTGGCAACGCCGTCTGTGACCGTTCCGCCGATGCTTACGACGCGGCATTGCAGGCGTGGCTGGGGCTCGGTGCGGCCACGCTTGATGAGCGTCTGCCCCCGGCCCTCGTCGATCTCGGGTTCGATCCAGCCCGGATCGACGACCGAGCCGACGTGATGTCGGGTGGTGAGCGGGCCAGAGTCGGCCTCGCCGCCCTGACACTCGCCGAGTTCGACATCCTCTTGCTCGACGAGCCGACGAACGATCTCGATCTTGCCGGGATCGCGCGGCTCGAACGCTTTCTCAACGACACGGCGTCGCCCTTCGTTCTCGTCTCCCATGACCGTCGCTTGCTCGAACGCACGGTCAACGCGGTTGTCGAAATCGATCCTCACACCCTGCGGTGTCACCGGTTCGCTGGTGGTTGGGCTGCCTACTTGGACGAGCGGACGATCGCCCGAGCGCACGAGGAGCGCGACTTCGACAACTATGTCTCGAAGAAGGAACGGCTCGAGGGTCGGGCCAGGACCGAGCGTTCATGGGCGACCAAGGGCGTGAACCGAGCCAGCAAGAACGCGCCGGACAACGACAAGAACAGTCGGAGCTTCCACATGGAAGCCAGCGAGAATCTTGCAGCCCGAGCGCGGCGGACCGAGAAGGCGATCGAGCGCCTCGACGTGGTCGACAAACCATGGGAACCATGGCGACTGCAGTTCGACTTCGGCGAGGCCTCCCGGCCTGGTGACGTGGTGGTCGAGATGGCCAACGTGGTCGTCGAGCGAGGTTCTTTCACCCTGGGCCCGATCGACCTCATCGTGAATTCGGGCGATCGCTGCCACCTCGCTGGGCCAAACGGTGCCGGCAAGACCACGTTGCTGCGAGCCATCTTGGGCGAGTTGTCCCCCGTGGTAGGCGAGCGCCGCGTTGGACCATCGGTCACCTTCGGCCTGATCGACCAGCGTCGAGACTTCGCGCTTCCGCCGATCGAGCACGTCGAGGCCGAGACCGGCGCCACGCTTCAGGAGTGTCGAAGCACACTCGCCAAGTTCGGCCTCACCGCAGATCACGTCCACCGATTACCCAGCGAACTGTCGCCGGGGGAGCGAACCCGGACGCTTCTGGCCGCATTTCAGCTGCGTGGGGTCAACACGGTCGTGCTCGATGAGCCCACCAATCACCTCGACATCGAAGCGATCGAGCAGCTCGAATCGGCTCTCCAACGCTTTCAGGGAACCTTGATCGTCGTCACCCACGATCGCGCGTTCCTCGAGAACGTGGCGATCGATCGAACAGTGAACGTGGGCTGAAGGGGCCATGCTCTTTCAGCGGTTGTTCAGGGCGAAGTGTTGGTAGTCCTTCAGCGAACTCCAGTTGCCTCCCCATGCCCAACCGGCATCGGCGAACGCCGCAATTACGATGTCGCCCGAAGGGTCGCCAGCCACGATCATTCCCGGGCGGATGTTGCCCCGGTCCAGGTACGACGAGGCCAATGCGGGGATGACTTCCTCGCCGCGCTGGTAGGGGTTCTGGAACGGGTTGACGTCGATGGCGAGCCCGAGCGCGTGTTCGGAGAACCTCGTCCCACCCGTCACCTGACGGCACACGTAGGACGCAGTGTTGTTGCCGTCGCCAGTGCGAGGTCCGAACACATCGGTTGGTGTGACGATGCGCATTCCCTCGATGGGGAAGCGAATGGCGTGTAACTGGCTGAAGACACCGACGATGTTCTCAGCTTCGCCGGCGGCCAGGATCAACTCGCCGGTGTGGTGTTTGCCATCGAAACCCCAGAACGACACCGTCACGTAGCGGAGGTCGTCGGTCGGAACGGGACACAACTCGTTCCAGGTCGATCGCTCGAGCGGGTCGCCTTCGAAGGCTCGCACGGTGGACTCGAAGTCATCACTCGTTGGCGGGGTGAGAAGCGAGACCGCCTGCAATTGGCGGTTCTGCAATGCCACGGGCGTGGGCTGCACCACGACTTCCCCGCGAGGTGTGGTCATCAGTGTCGCCGGATCGACCCCTCCGGCCAGCAGATCATCGGGCGGTGCTGTTGTTGGGACAGCCGCGGTGGATGGTGGCACAGCGGTGGATGGTGGCACAGCGGTGGATGGTGGCACAGCGGACGGGGCCGTGGCCTCTGCGACACCTGACCCCGAGGTCGACGTCGTGACGTCGCTCGGGAAGGCGACGGCCTCAGAAACGGTCATGATGTCGCTGCTGAGTTCAACGTTCGGCTGACCAGCGCACGACGCAACGAGCAGCGCAGCGCCGAACAGCACGGCGGCGGCACGGGAAGTGATCTCGATGCTGGCCACCGGACCAGCGTAGAACCCCTACGAGTGTTCGTCGGTGAGGTTCGGTTCTTCGACCGGCACGTGGTTTGGGTCAGCGGCCCCGTCAGCTCGCAACACACCGGTGGTCTTGGCCCAGTCGGTCACGACGTCGGCAAGTTCCTGCCCTGGGCGCTTCGGGCGAATGGCACGAGGTACCGGGACCTGTGACTCGCGGTGTTGCCTCAATCGAGGTACGACGAAGAGGCCGAAGAGGGTGGCTATGACAAGAATGTTCAGTGCTGCGAAGGTGACATTCACCCTCATCGCATCGGCACGGACCGAGACGAACCTGAGAACTTCGGCGAAGGCACTCTTGCCCAGGTGACTGGGTTGGGCATACTGGCCAGATGGCTCAGAACGTCCTCGGTACTGAATTGGTCGATTGCTCGCTCGATCCCCTGACCGGTTTTTTCCGCGATGGCTGCTGCAACACCGGGGCAGGTGACGCGGGGGTGCACATCGTGTGTTCGCGGGTGACGGCTGAGTTTCTCGAGTTCAGCAAAGCTCAGGGCAACGATCTCTCCACACCAATGCCTCAGTACGGCTTCAAAGGGCTCGAACCTGGCGACCAATGGTGTCTGTGTGCGTCCCGTTGGACCGAGGCTCACGATGCTGGCGCCGCGCCGAAGATCGTTCTCGAAGCTACTCACGCCGCCATGCTCGAGTGGATGACGCTCGACGAACTCAAGGAATTCGCCGTCGATGCCTGAGAACGAACCTGAAACGGTCCCCAGCATCGACAGTGTCTCGTTCGCCGATCTGCTGCACATGGAGCCGCACGGTCCCGACACCTTCGTCGCCGTGGCCCCTCGCTACCCGTGGGGTCGGCTCTTCGGTGGCCAAGTCGTGGCTCAGGCATTGCGGGCGGCCCAACTCACCGTTCCGGAAGGTTTCCGCTGTCATTCGCTGCATTCGTACTTCATCCGCGGCGGAACGCATGCCGAGCCGGTCCGATTCGAGGTCGATCGCATCCGCAATGGCCGGTCGTTTGCCACGCGTCGCGTCGTTGCCCGTCAGTCGAATGGCGCCATCTTCAACATGTCGTGTTCGTTCCACGTCGGCGAAGAGTCACCGGATGTCCAGGCTGTGGATGCCCCGCCCAACGTTCCGGATCCCGTCGATCTGGTGAACACCGGTTGGGGCAACATGCTCGACCGCCGAGCCGTCAGTGCCACCCACGGCCGGCTCACGATGTGGATCCGGCTGGTCGATTCTCTCGACCCATCTGATCAAGCCGTCAACGATTGCGGTCTGGCATTCATCTCGGACTCGGTCCCGACCGGTGCGGTGCGCGCCACCCACCCCCATCAGGTTGCCACTCGGGAAGAGTCCCACCGCGTGTTCAGCGGTGCATCCCTTGACCACTCCATCTATTTCCACCGAACAGTGGACCCCAGCCAATGGCTGCTGGCCGACGTCGTCTGCCACAGCATCGTCGCTGCTCGTGGACTGACGGTCGGGAACGTCTTTGACCAGTCTGGCGTTCACGTTGCCACGATCGTGCAGGAAGCGCTCCTGCGAGAGCGCCGCAGCGAGGGTGGTGGTGCGGACGGATTGGCTGGCAAGGTCGTTTGAACCGTCTGCGGAACTCCTCTCATGCCCGCAGTAGTTCGTGCCGATGGAGAGGTGAATCAGCCATCCAAAGGTGCCCATGGTTTTCAAGCGGTCGACAGCGATCAACCAAGAAGTCGAGCCAGAAGCTCCGTCCCATGTGGACGGGCTCACTGGCCTGCCTGATCGTTGGCAGGTCGAGGTCTGGATCAGCGAGCACTTGTCTCGCAGCCAACGTTCGGGTGACCGGTTCGGCTTCTTCCTCGTTTCGGTTGCCAACCTCACCGAGATCAACGCGGGCTACGGAAGTGCCGTTGGTGACGAAGTTCTTCAGGCCGTGGCCGAGGCGTTGACCAATAGTGTGGGGAGCACGGGCATGGTGGCCCGCTACCTCGGGTCTGAGTTCGCAATCATCCGACCCGGCCTCTTCGCTGTCGAGGAGATGAGCCGGATCGCTCGATCCACGATGGACACCCTCCCACGACAGGTCAGCTTCGAATCCTTCGTTGTTCCCGTTCGCATTGCGGTTGCTGGCATCATCAGCAACCCAGATCTCAGTGACTGGCTGCTCGTCGTCGATTCCGAACAAGCGCTGGCGGAAGCCAAGAGCGACCCAGCCCGACCGATCGTGATCAGAGGCGAACATCAGACGGCGCGTCGAAAGCCGGAAGTCCTGGCGGTCCGCCTCCAGCGAGCGTTCGACAACAACGAGTTCCAGCTGCACTATCAGCCCATCATCTCGCTCGCCTCTGGCGCCGTTGTCGGCTTCGAGTCGATGCTGCGTTGGCTGAGTCCGGATGCGGGACCCATGGGCGCTGAGATCGTCGGCCCGTCCGAGTTCCTGGCTGCGCTGCGGGAATCACCCATATCGGTGCCACTGCATGCCTGGGTCCTGCGCGAATGCCTCACTCAGGTGAGCGGTTGGAGTCATCAACTGCAGATGCCGTCGCTGTTCGCTGCGGCGAACATGGACCCGACCTTCATCCTCGATGATCGTTTCGTCGACGTGGTGATGAGCGTTCTCAGCGACACAGGCGTACGGCCCCAACAGGTGCTCCTCGACATCAACGCGAACGTCGCTGGTGGCCAGATCAACATGCTGTGGCCGCAGTTGGCATCGCTCAAGGCCCATGGCGTCGGCATTGCTCTCGAGGACTACGGCATCGGCCTCGGCTCTGCTGACCTCCTGCGTCGGTGTCGCTTCGACGTGATTCGTCTTCCTCGCTCACTCGTGGGCGGCCTGGGTCTCGCTGATGAGGATCGACTGATCGTCAACGGCATCGTGAACCTGGCGCACAGCCTCGGCTACTACGTGGTGGCCGAAGGGGTGGAGACCGCAGAACAGGTTCGGCTGCTCCGAGCCGCAAAGTGCGACCTGCTTCAGGGCTTCATCATCGGTAAGCCGGTGCCGGACACCGACGTCACCAAGAATCTCGACGAGATCCGCCGCACGGCCAAGGCTGTCTCCGAACTCTAGACCTGGAGCATGCGGCGAACAGTTGCGGCGACGCCTTCGCCGTCGAGTCCGAGCGTGTGCAAGATGTCGCCTGGGTCGCCGTGTGCGATGTACTCGGTTGGAACACCAAGCACTTCGATTTCGGCCGCGCTGTGAGCGGTGCGTAAACCGCGAGCAATGGACGAGCCAATGCCGCCGTGCGACAAACCGTCCTCGATGGTGACGACCACCGAGTGCTCGCCAGCATCTGTCAGCATCTCTGGGTCAAGCGGTCGGATGCACCGAGGGTCCCACACCGTGGCGTCGATCCCGTCGGCTTCGAGCAGTTCGGCCGCTTCGCTGGCTGCGGCAAGCATCTTGCCGACACCGATGAGACAAACGCTTCGATCGCCCGCCGACCCTTGGCGCACCTTTCGACCGTGCAAGCCGCGCCCGACCTCGTCGTCGGACACCATCGGTGCCGCTGTTCTCGGCCAACGAATGGTGGTTGGTCCGTCGGTGATGGTGTAGGCGTCTTCGAGCATCTGCTGAAGTTCCTGGTACGACGACGGGGCGAACATGGTCATGTTGGGAATCTTCGACATGAGGACCATGTCGAGAATGCCGTGGTGTGACGCACCGTCGGGGCCCGTGATGCCGGCCCGATCGAGGCAGAAGATGACGGGCTGACCGTGGAGGCCGACGTCGAGGTTTGCCTGATCGAATGCTCGGGTGAGGAACGTGGCATAGAGCGCAATGACCGGACGGAGCCCACCCATTGCCATGCCAGCCGCAGCGGTGACGGCGTGTTGTTCGGCGATGCCGACATCGAAGAAGCGGTCGGGGAACCGGTCACGGAAGGGGAGCAGTCCCGTGCTGTCGGGCATGGCGGCGGTGATCGCAACGACCTCAGGGTGCGACTCACCCAACTTCACCAACGCTTCGGAGAACCCGTTGGTGTACTTCTCGGTGCGAGGCGAAGGAGCGCTGGCGCTGCTCGCAGCGCTGGGGGCGAGGAAGTTACCCCCGGTGTCGTGCATCTTCTTGACCGGGTCGTCCTCGGCCATGTCGAAGCCGCGACCCTTGTCGGTCATGACGTGAACCACGACCGGTCCATCGAAGGCGGCGGCGTTGCGGAGGGCGGCTTCCACTTCGCCGATGTCGTGACCGTCGAACGGCCCCATGTAACGAACACCCAGTGGCTCGAAGAACTCGGTGGGCTCGAGCGCAGTCCGGATCGCAGCCTTCGAAGCCCGCACACCCAGGAGCGAGAGATCGCCGATGAACGGGAGCTTCGCAGTCCAGGCCTCGAACCGTCGTTGCCGTGCCATGTACACCGGGTTCGAGCGGATCTTGACCAGGCTCTCGGACAACAGCGAGATGGTGGGCGCATAGGAGCGGCCGTTGTCGTTCAAGACAATGGTGACGTTGCTGCCGGAGTGGCCGAGATTGTTCAGCCCCTCGAACGCCATGCCACCGGTCATCGATCCGTCGCCGATCACTGCGACGATGCGGCGGTTTTCGACTCCGAGCGTCTTGTGGGCTGCAGCGAGTCCGTGGGCGTAGCTCAGAACGGTCGAGGCGTGGCTGTTCTCGATCCAGTCGTGCTCTGACTCTTGACGGCTCGGGTAGCCGGACAGGCCGTCGGCCTGGCGGAGTCGTTCGAAGTCTTCGCAGCGCCCGGTGAGCATCTTGTGGACGTAGGTCTGGTGCCCGGTGT
This sequence comes from uncultured Acidimicrobiaceae bacterium, assembly GCA_964351995.1. Classification (GTDB taxonomy): domain Bacteria; phylum Actinomycetota; class Acidimicrobiia; order Acidimicrobiales; family SZUA-35; genus SZUA-35. The sequence continues at coordinate 14,112 of CAYGQE010000057.1, forward strand.
CCCACAGCAAGATGTCGTTCGGGCTGTTGAGCACACGGTGTAGCGCGATCGTCAATTCGACCGCACCCAGATTGGATCCGAGGTGCCCACCAACGGCGCTGTTGTTCAACGTCGCGATCGTGAACGACCGGATCTCGTCACACAACACCGCCAACTGGTCGGTGTCGAGCGTCCGGAGATCTTCTGGAGAGCGAATCGCGTCGAGATACATGAGGTTCGAAAACTATCGCGTGTGGAGGCCCGTGTGCCCGGTCGGGATGTGTGGGTTCTGAGCAGCTAGATTTTCCGGGTGATCGAAACACGAGTTCTCGAACGTGTCCTGAGCGCCGGCCTCGCTGGCGGTGCCGATTTCTCCGAGGTCTTTGCTGAAGACGTGCAGCGCACAGGCGTCAACTTCGACGACGGCCGGATCGAGAACCTCTCCTCCAGTCGTGATCGAGGGGCCGGGGTGCGCGTGATCGTCGGCGAGACCACAGGTTTTGCTCACACGTCCGATCTCTCCGAAACTGGGCTGATGGCAGCGGCCAAGGCTGCCGCAGCGGCAGCCAGTTCCGGCGGAGGCGGCGAGCGAACGGTGTCGCTCGAAACCCGAGCCACGAATCCCGCTGGTGTCGAGCTTCGGCCCGAGACGGTAGGAAAAGAGACCAAGGTCGCCAACCTGCGACGAGCTGATGCGGTCGCCCGATCATTTGACGACAACATCACTCAGGTTAGTGCCCGGTACGGAGACAACCGCCGCCGCATCCTGGTGGCCAACTCCGATGGTGTGTTGGCCGAGGACGATCAGACTCGCACCAACGCTGCCGTGAGCTGCGTGGCCACCGGCGACGCAGGTCAGCAAACCGGCTTCGAATCGGCGGGCCTCACGGTCGGGTTCGAGTTGTTCGACCGCCATGACATCGAAGAAATGGCCAGGGCAGCCGCTGATCGCGCCATCACCAAGCTCAACGCTCGCCCTGCTCCGTCGGGCACGCTTCCGGTCGTGATCGGCCCCGGATCCGGAGGCGTGCTTTTCCACGAGGCCTGCGGCCACGGACTCGAAGCCGACCTCGTCAAGAAGGGGGCATCGGCATTCCGAGATCGGATCGGCCAGCAAGTCGCCTCCGAATTGGTGACGCTCGTGGATGACGGGACCATGTCGGAGGAATGGGGTCACTTCGCCATCGACGACGAAGGCAATCCGGCCTCGGCCAACGTCTTGATCGAGAACGGGATTCTGATCGACTACCTCTGGGATCAGAACCGGGCCCGTCAAGCTGGCCGCTCCAGCACCGGCAACGGTCGCCGGCAGAGCTACCGCCACTTGCCCATGGTGCGAATGACGAACACCTACCTTCGGGGTGGCACCTCCGATCCGACCGACATCATCGCCGGCGTCGACCACGGGGTCTACGTCGCCAGGCTCGGCGGTGGCCAGGTCAACACCGCCTCCGGCGACTTCGTCTTCGGCATGACCGAGGCCTACCTGATCGAGGACGGCAAGCTGGGTGCCCCGCTACGTGAGGGCCAGCTGATCGGCAATGGCCCGAAGGTCCTCCAGATGATCGACGCCGTCGGCAACGATTTCGAGATGGGGCCTCCCGGAACGTGTGGCAAGGACGGCCAAGGCGTTCCAGTCGGCGACGGAGTCCCGACGTTGCGCGTCACCGAACTCACCATTGGTGGAACCGCAGCATGAACGACCGTCCCGCCATGACCGATCATGGCGAACTGTTGGCGATTGCTGAAGGGCTCGTCGGTCAAGCGCTCCCCGGAGAACAGCTCGAGGTGGCCTGCTCAGAGGGCGTGTCGACGTCGGTGCGGGTCTACGGCGGCGAAGTCGAATCCTTCACCTCAGCCCAGAGCCAAGGCGTTGGTGTGCGAGTCATCGTCGACGGTCGCGAAGGCTTCGCCAGCGCAGGGTCACTCGACCGCGACATCGTGGCGTCGGCACTCGCCGAAGCTCGCGACAACGCCACATTCAGTGAGCCCGACGAGTTCGCTGGCGTGGCCGATGCCGACGGTGTGGAAGCCGTCGACATCGAACTCTGGAACGACGATGTGCTTTCGATGCCGACCGAGCAGAAGATTGCGATGGCGATGGAACTCGAGCGAGCGGTCACGTCTTCTGACCCACGGATCTCCGGGGTTCGCACGGCGAGCTTCAGCGATTCTGCTGCGTCGTTCGTGCTGGCCAGCACCACGGGAGTCCGAGCGGCCAGCCGCGCCACCTCGGCCAGTGTCGGGGTCCAAGCACTCGCCGATGACTCCGATGGCCGAACCCAGACGGGCTCGGCCTATGACGCCGCTCGTAGCCCGCTGACCCTCGATGTCCACGATGTCGCTCGGCGCGCCGTCAGCGAAGCGGTCGATCTCATCGGGGCCACGAAGCCAGCCAGCGGTGCCGTCCAGTTGGTGCTCACGCCGCGCCTCGCCGCCACCATCTTCGGCATGATCTCGGGGACGCTCACCGGCGATCGGATCATGAAGAAGCGCTCACCCTTCGTTGGTCGTATCGGCGAGACCATCGGCTCTGATCTCGTCACGCTCGTCGATGATCCAACCGATGCCGCCTCTCTGGGGGCTGATTCTCACGACGGTGAGGGCCTTGCTTGCCGTCGGAACCAGCTCATCACCGCTGGCGTGCTCGACGGCTTCCTCTACGACGCGTACAACGGCCGCAAGGCCGGCACCGGCTCGACCGGGTCAGCGGTGCGGGGGACTCGCGGCCTTCCCAGCCCCGGAGTGCAGGCGCTCCACGTCGTGCCGGGAACATCGGGCGGCATCGACGATCTGATCGGTTCCGTTGACTTTGGTGTGCTCGTGTTCAGCCTCGCCGGGCTCCATTCCGGTGTGAACCCGGTCTCGGGTGATTTCTCTGTGGGCGTCGAGGGTCGGATGATTCGCAATGGTGCGCTGGCGGAACCCATCGCTGAGTGCACGCTCGGGTCGACCCTGCAGCGGCTCCTTCTCGGGGTCACCGCCGTGGGTTCTGAGATCGAGCATCTGCCCAGCGGGGTGTCGACGCCCGGTGTCGTGATCAGCGATGTGATGATGTCGGGCTCGTCCTGAGCTTGGCGTCGTCATCCTGACGGGCGGCAACGATGTCATCGAGGGCCATTGGTGTGGCGAAGTGATAGCCCTGCATCTGGTCGGCGCCGAGCATCGTGACCCGTTGTGCCTGCTGTAGCGTCTCGACTCCTTCGACCACCACGTCGAGCCGCAGGATGTGAGCGGTCTGGATGACGAGCCTCACCAAGTTTGCATCGTCTGAATTGTCGAGGTTGCTGGTGAACGACTGGTCGATCTTGAGCACGTCAGCGGGGAGGCTGCGTAGGTGCGTCAACGACGTGAAGCCGGTGCCGAAGTCGTCGATGGCGATCTTGACACCGGTCTCACGGATCTTTCGCAGCGTCTCGATTGCCCCGTCAACGTCGCCGAGCAGGGCGCTTTCGGTGATCTCGACGGTCAGGTAGCGAGGATTGATGCCGGTGCGGGCGAGGACGTCGGTGAGGTCGCCGAAGAGATCGCCGTTGGCGAGGTGTCGGCCAGAGATGTTGACGGCGACCCCAATGCCATCCAATGCGTTCGATGCCAGCGTCTGGGCAGCTTCGTTGAGCACCCACCGATCGATGTCGATCACCAGATCGGTACGTTCGGCGAACGGAATGTACTCATCGGGGGACACCCGTCCGACGCCGGGCCGGTCCCACCGGATCAGCGCTTCGTAGTCGAGAACGTCGCCGCTGACGGCATCCACGATGGGCTGGTAGTGCAGCTGGAACTCCCCCTCTTCGAGACCAGCCAGGATGTTGGTCGACAGGGTCAACTCGTCCTGGGTGCGAGCCCTCAGTTCTCCGTCGAAGAACCTGACGGAGTCTCGACCCTGTTTTTTGGCTTCGAGCATGGCAACGTCTGCTTCGGCGAGCAAGGTGTCAGCGACGGCCCCCGGTTTGCCCATCGCGACGCCGATCGAGGCACCGATCTCGCCCTGTTCGTGATCGAGTGATTGCTTGATGGCGTCGAGGTAGCGCTGACCGGTCGCCTGAGCGTCGGTGAGGCTCACTGGCTCGCGAGAAACGATCAGGAACTCGTCGCCGCCGATGCGCCCGACCAGATCCGACTTTCGAGCGTTCCGACGCAGGGCATCCGCAACCGAGCAAAGCACATCATCACCAGCGGCGTGGCCGCGGGTGTCATTCACCTGTTTGAAATGATCGAGGTCGATGAAGAAGACCGTGGTCCTTGCATCCAATGGGGTTTCGCTGCCTGCATCACCGTCGCATGCATTGCCGAGGTCGAGGATGCTGGCGAGGAACTCGATCGTTGCTCGGCGGTTCGCCAGGCCAGTCAGCCCATCGTGGCCGGCCTCGTAGGCCAGTTGGTCGCTGGACTGCTCTTGGTTGCTGATGGATCGGCGGAGCTGCTCGATGGCAGCATTCAGCGTTGCACCGAAACGACCGGGGACGACTTGATCGAGGGAGGCATCATCGAGTGCTCCGTCGGCAAGCGCAATGGCCTGTTGCTCGGTACGTTCGAGGTTGGTGATTGCTTCGGCAAGGGCCTCGTGAATCATTCGGATCTCTTGAGGACCGCTCGCCGCTCGTAGTGGCCCTGACCCGCCGAGGGTCAGCGCTAGGGCCGTGCGGCCCAGGTCTGACAGGGGTCGAACAATCCACCTGGTCGCAGCGATGATGGCGCCGATGGTCAACAGCGCAACCGTCAACGAAGCAGCAAGCACGACCATGGCGGATCGTTGGGCGGCCTGGCGTTGTGCCTCGACAGCTGCGGTGAGCACCTTTGCGGCTTGTTCGACAAACTCGAAGTGGTCCTCAGTTGCAAAATCAGCTCGGACGAAGTTCAGTGCTGCCGGCACCACACCCGAGGAGTTCGCAGGATCTGGCACGCCAACGCTGTTCGAGGTGAAGCCGAATTCGGTCAACCTCGTCTCGATTGCCGAGATCATTTGGATTCGGTCTTGCCCAGCGAGCATGTCGTTGAATGGCGCTGAGAGCTCACCGCTCGGGGAGATGAGCAGGTCGAGTTCTTCGAGCGCTCGGTCATACAGCACGAGCCGCTTCGACAATTCGAGCAGAGTTGCCCGTTGGGCGTCAGCGTCCAGATCGTCGAGATTGGCAAAGAAGGCAGCGCGTAGATCAGAAAAGCTCGAGCGAGCTTCGTTTGCTCCCTGCAGTTTTCGAGCGAGCACAACCAATTGCGAGCCATCCGGCTGTTCAGCGGCAAGAGCGATCACGCGTTCGACTTTGTCGAGAACCGCTCCCTTCACGATGTTGGTTTCGATGGCGTCGAGCGGTCCGGCCACCCCGACCCGACCGGTCGGACTCTGCCGAATCTCGGTGATGGCTTCGCTCAGACCTTCGATGTTGGTGCTGGCGACGAGGCGGTCGGTACGTTGAGCTGCGAGGGTGAACTGCTCCGTGGGATCGATTCCCAATGTCGATGCCACCATTGCCCGAGGAAAGCCGAGGGCCTCGACACCGACCATGGTGGCCAACCAGAAATTCTCGTCCTGGATGGCGGCCTGGAGTTCGACCACCTCGACGAGATCGTCAGCAGCTGCCTGTACCTGGCTCAGATTCTCGGTGCTCCGGTTTGCCTCGGCGATCCTGCCGTAGGACAGGAAAGCGAGGCCGAGGAGGGGCGCGATTGCGAGAAGGGCAAGCATCGAGCCCACACGTCCTCGGAATCGTTGTACTGAGCGCACGAATGAATCATCGGCACGCAAGACATGATCGAAAGTTCGGATCACCATCACGGGTCATGGGCGGATGACAACCTCGATCGTTCCGAGCGTCAGGTGTTCGACGATCGAAGGAACCGCCGAGTTGTCCACTGCTACCGAGATGGCTGACTCGGTCACCACGATCACCGTGCCGGTCGCAAGTCGATGGGCTGGACTGGTGAGCCCTTCACCGATCGGCAAGATGCCGAACAGGTCGATTCTCGAACCTCGTGACACCGGGGGAGGGGCCAACGGTTGCGGGATCGTCACCAAGAGTTCGCCTTCGTTGATGCCCTCGGAGGTCGGGAAGAGTCGCTGGGTGATGAGGACTTCGCCGGCGGCGAGATCGGCTGCGGCGATGGCCCCAGGCGGCAGCGCTGTTGCCGCGCCATCGGGAGCCAGACCGATGGGCCATGGCACGAGGCGTACATCGTTGGGGGTCACGATCTCACCGGCGCTGATGGCCCGCTCCATCACCACCAGAGATTGCCGCTGGCCGAGTTCCACGGTTGTCGACCGCCATTGCCATCCGAGCTGGGCGAGGAGCAGAGCAACCATGGTGACGAGCACATGGCGAGCAATGCGGCGCGGGTCAGTTCGCCGAAGGCGATCGGCGGCCGCCTGCCGCCACGGAACAGGGGTGAGGGATGGGCGTTGCCATCGGGACATGAAACTTCCTCCAGGTCAGGGTTGCTGGTCTGGGGGAAGACGTTCCTGTTCGCTCGATCAGGGTTGTGCTGACCGAAGCAAGATCAGTCCGATGAGGAGGAGGTGCTCTTCTTCTTCTTGCTGGTGCTCTCGGTGGTCTTGGCCGGCTCGGACTTGGGGGCATCGGCCTTGGTGCCGTCGCTGTTGACCTTGGTCGGTGCCTTCTCGGTCGCCGTCGATGTCGAGGCCTTCTTGCCTCTGGCGTCGTTGCGGTAGAAACCCTCGCCCTTGAACGCAATGCCCACAGGACTGAAGATCTTCTTCAGTTGATGCTTGTGGTCATCGCCGGGCAGCGTCTTGAGCGTGTCGTCCTTGATCGATTGCTCGATTTCAAAGCGTTCGTCGCATGTTGTGCACTTGTACTCATAAGTCGGCATTGCAGTCTCCTACTCCGGCCGCAGATCTTACCGGCCGAACCACTCCATCGAGAGGCTGCCGCTCCGATAGGACCCAACTGCCCTCCCGCCGACTGCGCCTCCCCGACGCCGGTCGCTCCAGATGTAAGGATGTCTTCATGGCTCGTTCGGTTCGCAAAGCTGTCATTCCGGCTGCCGGTCTCGGCACTCGATTCCTGCCCTTCACCAAGGCAGTACCGAAAGAGATGCTGCCGGTCATCGACCGGCCCGTGATTCAGTACATCGTTGAAGAAGCGATCGAGGCAGGGATGGATGACATCCTGATCATCACTTCGCGTCACAAGAAGGTGATGGAGGACCACTTCGACCGCCACACCGAACTCGAAGATGCACTCGCTGGAAAAGGCAAGACCGAAGAGGCCGAGCAGGTTCGAGCGCTCGGCGAGATGGCAAACATCCATTTTGTCCGCCAGGGTGAGGCCCGCGGTCTGGGGCACGCCATTGGCATGGCTCGGCATCACGTGGGCAATGAGCCGTTCGCTGTGCTCCTCGGGGACGACATCATGCGCTCTGATGTGCTGAAAGGCCTGGTGGCGACCTATGTCGAGCACGGGACCTCCGCGGTTGCTGTCATGGAAGTGGAGCCGGAGAACATCTCGAACTACGGCTGCGCTGCGGCTGACGGTCTTGGTGAGCAGGTCGTCAACATCACCGGTCTTGTCGAAAAGCCCCCGGTCGACGAGGCACCATCGAACCTCGCCGTGATGGGTCGCTACTTGTTCACCCCGGCCATCTTCGACGAGATCGACCAGACCAAGCCCGGCGTCGGCGGCGAGATCCAGATCACTGATGCCATGGTCAGTCTCATGACCAAGGAACCGCTGAAGGGGTACACGTTCACCGAAGGTCGCTACGACACCGGCAAGAAGATCGACTACCTGCGGGCCGTCGTCGAGTTCGCGCTCGAACGTGAAGATCTCGGGCCCGAGTTCCGCACGATCCTCTCCGAGATCGCCAAGCGCGAGGGCCTCGGCGCCTGAACGCCGCTCGGGGCGGGGTCATCGACCCGATGGGTCACTATCTTTGAGCGAATGATCTCGCTCGCTGATGCACAAGCACGCGTCCACGCTGTTGTTTCGGCTCTGCCAGTGGTGGAGGTGTCGGTCGCTGATGCCGTCGGCCTTGTGATTGCTGAACAGATCGTGGCACCCGAGGCCATTCCTCCCTTTGCCAACACCGCGATGGATGGATTCGCCATTCGTCATGCCGATCTTGCATCGGCCTCGACCGACAACCCCGTCGCATTGCCGATCGTGGGCACCGTCGCTGCCGGCGCGGTAGCCGAGCGGCCTGTCGCCGCCGGTGAGGCCATGCGGATCATGACCGGTGCGCCCATCCCCGATGGCGCTGATGCGGTGATCATGGTGGAGCTGACCGAGGCTGACGAGACGACGGTTCGGTGCCAGGCTTCGGTTCCGGAGGGCAATCACATTCGTCCCGCCGGCGACGATCTCGAAGCGGGAACAGTGGTGTTCGAGCCAGGCACCACGATCTCGCCGGCGCATGTCGGCGTGTTGTGCAGCGTTGGTCGCACCCACGTGTTGGTGCATCGCCGGCCTCGCATCGGCGTGTTCTCCACCGGCGACGAACTCGTCGTGGGCCCTGTCACGCTCGAACCGGGTCAGATCCGTGATTCGAACCGGCCGCAGCTCCTGGCCCTCGTCGCCGAAGCAGGCGCCGTCCCCATCGATCTCGGTGTGCTGCGTGATGACTACGACGAGATCGATGCCGCTCTGCGCGCTGCGGTCGATGGCTGCGATGCCCTCATCACCTCGGGCGGGGTGAGCATGGGCGACTTCGACTTCGTGAAAGCCGTGCTGTCTGAACTCGGCGACCTCACATGGATGCAAGTGGCCATCAAGCCAGCAAAGCCCTTGGCCTTTGGCGTGCTGCTCGAGACACCCATTTTCGGGCTTCCCGGAAACCCGGTCAGTTCTGCGGTCAGTTTCGAATTGTTCGCCCGGCCGGCGATTCGGATGATGATGGGCAGGCCAGACACCCAACGCACCCATGAGTGGGCTGTTGCTGACGAGGCCCTCGGTCGTTCTCGCGACGGCAAGACGCACTTCCAGCGTGTGGTGTTGTCCCAGGAATCCGACGGGTGGCATGTTCGGTCTGCAGGCGGTCAGGGTTCACACCAACTCGCAGCACTTGCTGCGGCCAACGGTCTGGCCGTTCTGCCCGATGGGGACGGTGCCGGCGTCGGCGATCGGGTTCGGGTCATGCTGCTCTCATCGGTCTGACGAGTGGCATCCGCGCTCCATATGGTGGCATCCGCGCTCCATATGGTGGCATCCGCGTTCCATATGGTGGCATCCGCGTTCCATATGGTGGCATCCGCGTTCCATATGGTGGCATCCGCCATGACGAGTAGGCTTCTGCGATGGCAACGGAGCTGATCGATCGTTTCGGACGTGTGCACAAGGATCTGCGGATCTCGGTCACTGACCGCTGCAACTTCCGCTGTTCCTATTGCATGCCGGAAGAGGGCATGAAGTGGCTCGACCGTTCTGATGTCTTGAGCTTCGAGGAGATCGAGCGAGTTGCTCGGGTGCTGGTCGAGACCGCTGGTGTGACGTCGATCCGCCTCACCGGTGGTGAGCCGACCGTCCGAGCTCGTCTCCCGCTCCTGGTCGAAAAGCTTGCCGCCCTTCCGGTGGACCTGTCGATGACCACCAACGGCGCAACGTTGCCACTCGTTGCCCACGATCTGCGCACCGCTGGCCTCCAGCGGCTCAACGTCAGCCTCGACACACTCGATCAGAAGCGATTCATCGAGCTCACCAAGCGCGACGAGCTCATGCGAGTTCTCGAAGGCATCGATGCCGCCGTCGCTGCTGGGTTCGACCCCGTGAAGGTCAACGCTGTCTTGATGCGAGGAATCAACCACGATGAGGTCGTCGATTTCCTCGAGATGGGTCGGGAGAAGGGCGTCACCATCCGATTCATTGAGTTCATGCCCCTCGATGCGCAAGGCGAGTGGACCGAAGCCCGCGTGGTGCCGTACGACGAGATCCTGGCGGCTGCCAGCGAGCGCTTCACCTTCGAACCAATCGCACGGGGCTCATCGCCCGCCGAGCGCTTCCGCTACAGCGGCGACGACGCCATCGATGGCCCTGGCGGCGAGTTCGGCGTGATCGCCAGCGTCACCGAGCCGTTCTGTGGCGACTGCGATCGCATGCGCCTGACCGCAGACGGCCAAATCCGCAACTGCCTCTTTGCGCTCGATCATGTTGATCTGCGAGCGGTACTTCGCAGCGGTGGCACCGACGAAGACATCGTGGCGACGGTTGCCGGTGAGATCGACCGGAAGTGGGCAGGCCACGCCATCGGCCAGGTGCACTTCATCCGGCCTTCGAAGTCGATGTCTCAGCTCGGCGGCTAGGGCTAGCATCCTCCGGGTGGATGATCGCTCACTGACACATCTCGACCCGGCCGGCCATGCACGCATGGTCGACGTCACGCAGAAGGAATCGTCGGCGAGACGCGCCGTTGTCCGCGGCCGGGTCTACATGCAGCCCGAGACCACGGCACTCGTTGCGCAAAAGGCCGTGGCCAAAGGTGATGTGCTTGCGGTCGCTCGCGTCGCTGGCATCATGGCGGCCAAGCGCACCAGCGATCTGTTGCCGCTGTGCCACCCGTTGCTGATCGGGGCGGTACTGATCAACTTCGAGATCGCCGACGACTACATCGAGATCGAGACCCAGGTCGACACTGTCGACCGGACCGGCGTTGAGATGGAATCGCTCACCGCATGTGCGGTCGCTGCGCTCACCATCTACGACATGTGTAAGTCTGCCGACAAGGGCATGGTCATCGGTGACATTGCGCTCTGGGAGAAGACGGGCGGGAAGTCTGGCCCGTATCGACGTGCCGGTGGAGCAGATCGCCGCGATTGATCACGACCGCCCTTGGTGACGCTCGACTGCCCGTTGCGGTTTCGCGATCGCTGATTTCGTAGTAGTTTTGCAACATGCGAGCCGGCTGCCGCCCGGTAGGCCAGCACAGTTCTGAAATGAGTCGCCCCGAATGTCCTTGATCTCTACGATTGTGCTCGTGCTGCTCGTGGCTGCTTGGGGCTGGGTCCTCGGGCGGCCGTTGCTTCAGAGCTTGCTGAGTCAGTCGCATCGCGACCCGGTTGGTCACTTCAACCGTCAGCTCTCTGTTCTGGGGAATGCCCCACGCCAATCGACGGCCATCGGTCAGACCAGCGCTCTCGGCCAGCCCATCGGCTTCAATCGTCGCTCGTCGATGAAGCGTCGCCGGCTGCAGTGGTTCATGGCCCTGGTCATGGCAGCTGTTGTTTCGCTGATCCTCGCCGTCATGGTCGGGGGCGTGTTCATCTGGCAGCATCTGCTGATCGATGCGCTGCTCGTTGGCTACGTCGTTCTTGCTGCTCGCATGGGCGCGATCGAGCGTGAACGCGCGTCGAAGGTCACCAACCTTCGTGTGGTCGGTAGCAATGAGGGGCAACCGTCGTACCTTCGAGCCGTCGGCGATCGCTGAACGCTAATCGCTGATCGCTGATCGCTGATCGCTGATCTGACGGTACGATTCCGCACTGCAGAAATGGGGCTGTAGCTCAGCTGGCTAGAGCGCCTCGGTCGCATCGAGGAGGCCAGGGGTTCGACTCCCCTCAGCTCCACCATCCCCGGTCAGGGCCTCACAGCTCGGGCCGGGGTTTTTCTGTTTTGGTCTCGAGCGCGGCTTGACTGCAGCGTGTGGGCTTGGACGCCCGACGGCGAGACGCGGGCCACGTTCGCCAGCATGAACAATGCAACCGTCGTGCGGATCGCCGATGGACAACCCACACTTGACGCCACGTCGGTGGCCATCGAGCCGTTCCTGACATGCGGCTCGTGTGTGCAGAGCCTCGATGGTGAAATGCGAATCGAACGCGCAGTCCATCGGTATCAACGGCGACGGAGGCATGGCGAATCAGGTCATTGTCCCTGCCAAAACCCTCGTTCCCCCTTCCGAGCGGGCTCGATGTGACACTTGCGTCGATGGTTGAGCCGCTTGCAGTGGCGGTCCACGGGGCCAACCGTGCCTCGATCGTCGACACCGACGGCGTGTTGGTCATCGGCGGCGTCGGGCTGGCAGCGGCCGCCGTCTTGCGGGACCGGGGATGCACCTTCGAGCGGTCGACCAACTCGCTCCTCGAGGGCGCCTTTCCATGCTGGGCGTCTTCGGGGAGCCGGTGTCACTGTCCAATGAGTTGCTCATGAAGGAAGTGACAATCATTGCGGCCATGACCTATCGAGGATCGTCAGATCCTGCCAGGCCGGGTTCTGCCAAGTCGCGTGAGTTCGTCGATGCAGCTCGCATCCTCGCTGATCGACCGGATCTGGCGGACACGATCATCACCCATCGGTTCCCACTCGACGGTGCAGCGGAGGCCTTCGAAACCGCCGGTGATCGGCTGTCTGGCGCGATAACGGTTGCCTTCCTTCCCTGAGTCGACGGCTAGAGGGCGGGTTCGGCCCCAGTACCTGCTATCAATCGGCGATGTCTCCGAAGATCGTTCGCATCGTGGTCTGGCTGGCCACCACCGCACTCGCCATTCTCATGCTTGCTGCCGGTGGTCCAAAGCTCGGCGGCGACGAAGCCCTGAAAGAAGTGTTCATCGAGTTCGGTTGGCCCGACCCGATCTATTTCCTGACCGGCGTGGCCGAGGTTCTTGCCGCCATTGGACTCTTGGTGCGCCAGATCCGGGTTGCAGCGTGTGGGCTGATCGCATTCATCATGGCTGGAGCGGCCATCACCAACATCGTCACCGGATCGCCCGAACTGGTCTCGTTCAACCTCATCTTGATCTTGACCAGCGGCGCGCTTGCGTGGCACTTCGCCAACCTCGAAGGACTCACCATCAAAGAAGCGCTGTTGAAGACAGGTTCGCTGAAGGCTCCTGCCAGCAACGAGTAGCGTCAGGGACATGACGCGCCCGCTCACCAAAGATGTCATCGACGTCGACCTGTTCGATCCCAGAACGTTCGGCAATGGCATCCCCTACGACGCCTTCGCCGCACTTCGGGCTCATGCCCCCGTTGCCTTTCACGAAGAGAAGCCAAAGCGCGAAGGCGGTCGCCCCGGGCCTGGGTTCTGGTGTCTGACGAGACATGCCGACGTGCACTACGCCTCGGTGCATCCCGAGCTGTTCTCGTCGTATCTGGGTGGCTTCACATCGGCTGACATCAGCGGAGCGGTGCTCGACGAGACCAGGCTCAACCTGATGGGCATGGACCCGCCGGACCACACGGCGCTACGGCGAGCGATTCGCGAGCCGTTCAGTCCTCGGATGGTGTCGTCGCTTGGTCCAGCCATCGAGTCGTTCGCCAGCCGCGTGATCGACCAAGTCATCGCGAATGCGGTACCAGGGGAGCGGCTGTCCTTCGACTTCGTGACCGAGGTTGCGGCGGAGCTTCCTCTCCTCGTGCTGTCCCATCTGCTTGGTGTGCCGGAGTCCGATCGAGGCTTGTTCTTCGATTGGAGCAATCAGATCATCGGCAACCACGATCCTGATTTCGGCGGGACGATCGCCGACTTCCTGAGAGCGAAGGACGAGATCTTCGCCTACGCACAGGACATCACCGATGCCAAGCGCCGGAGTCCGTCGAACGATCTCATCTCCCACGTGATCGCTGCTGAGATCGATGGCGAACCGCTCGAGGATCAGACGATCGTCGTGCTGTGGTTCCTACTGCTGATCGCCGGCAACGAGACCACCAGAAGCTCTCTCACCGGAGCCATGGAGATGCTCTCGGTCCACCCGGATCAACGAAGGCTCTTGATGAGTGATCTCGACATGAACCTTCCGCTTTTCATCGAGGAGATGCTTCGCATCACGAACCCGGTGCTGCACTTCCGGCGCACCGCCACCCAAGACATCGAGTTGGGTGGCGCTCGGATCAAGGCAGGAGAGAAGGTGTTGCTCTGGTACCCGTCTGCCAATCGTGACGAGGCGGTGTTCGACCGCCCTGAGGTGTTCGACTTGACCCGTCAACCCAATCAACACCTTGCCTTCGGCGTCGGCACCCACTTCTGCCTCGGCGCCCGGATTGGTCGGCTGTCGATTCAGACCATGCTTCGAGAACTCCTCACCCGACTGCCCGACATCGAGATGAGCGGGGAACCGCAGCGGCTTCACTCGATGTTCTTGAGTGGGGCCAAGTCGCTTCCGGTGGAGGCATCCAACCCGGGGTGACCGGTTGATTCTGCATCAATCGACTTGCGAAGGCGGAGCTCGGTCAGCATCTCGTCGCTCGTGTACGCCAGAAACACCATCGAGGCGATGTCCTTCTGGGTCAGATCGCCTGCGGAGGTCAGCTGCCCGCTTCGCACCATCTCGGCGATGACGACAGACTCGCTCTCCTTGACCACACGCTTGAGGTCGTCGTCGTCGTAGTCGGCCAACCGGAGCTCGAGACGAGCCAACGGCTCGACGCCTGCTGGGACCATCTCGACGGCGTCGTCGGTGTCGGTGTCGAGTTCGGCATTCGTTTCGGCATTGGTGTCGGCGGCGGCGGCGACGAGTTCGTTGATCTCCTGCATCTGGTCGTCGTCGATGAGGCTCTGCAACTCGGCATCAACGGGGTCGACGCTCTCGGCCGCAAACGCGGCAACAGACTCGAACGCCGCAGTCTCGAGTTCGACTGGCTCCGGTTCGTCGGCGAAGGGCTCGGCAGTGTCAGGGACGATCGCTTCAATGGCGTCGTCGATGCTCGGGATCAGCGGAACAGCAAGCTCACGGTCATCATCGGCCGGCTGAGGCTCAACGGTCTTCTTCAGCAGCGAACCCGGCTTCGCAGGAAGCTCCGATGGATCGGGGCGGCCCGCGCCCAGCTTCTGGGCAGCCGCAGCTCGTCCCGTGACCGCAGCGTCGTCGTCGTGGCCCGAGTCGGCGATCGTCAGACCGATGAACGCTGCGGCACCGGCAAAGGAGAAGATCATGACCCAGCGATCGGTCTGACTGGTCTCGCTGGCGAGACCCTCCTCGAAGTTGACGATGTTCAGGGCCAGAAGGGTGCCGAACACAACAAGCCCGAGCGCGGGCAGGAGGAAGAACGAGTTTCTCATCGGATCGATACGCAGCGGATCATGCGACGTCCTGTGTGATGTGAGACCAGGCGGCGGTGGGCAAAAGGCGACACGGATTCTGCGCGATGGAGGGCCGGGGCACAATGGGCGAAATCACGCATTCGGGTTCTCCTGGAGATCAGGCGTCGAGCACGACGTTTCCGCTGGTGCTCTCGGCGAGTGGGGGTTCGGTTGACCACGGGAAGTTGATCCACTGGTCGGTGTGCTTCCATACGTAGTCGCATGTGACCAACGAATGCGACTTTTGGTAGAGCACCGCCGTGCGGGACTCGGCGACGACGTCCTGGCAGAACTCGTGAACGGCCTTCAGCGTGTGGCCAGTGTCGGCGACGTCGTCGGCGACGAGGATCTTGGCGCCGGTGAGATCCACCTTGTCCATGTACGGAGGAAGCATGATCGGAACATCGAGATGCTCGTCGACCCCGGAGTAGAACTCGAGATTCATGACGTAGAGGTTCTTGACCGACAGCGCGTACCCGAGCGAGCCAGCGGCGAACAGTCCGCCTCGAGCGATCGCAAGGATCATGTCTGGCTTGTAGTCGTCGTCAGCGATCATCTGGCCCAGCGAACGAATCGCTGTGCCATAGGTCGGCCAATCGAGGATTTCGCGTTCTTCTTCAGATGGAGGCACGTCTCACCGTTCAGTCGGATGGATGCTCGGTCGTGTGGATGGAAGGAGGTTACGGGGTGTCGGCGACGGTCAGGCGACGGTCAGCTGCAAGCTGACCCTGGTGGCGCCTCCGAAGACGGCAGCTTCATTCACCGCCGCAACGATGTCGAGCACAACGGTTGCTGGACCTTCGAGCGAGGTGCCGAACGGGCCGACCTCGACTCGTATCGATGGATCAGCGGCGGCGCGGGCCTCGGCAATGGCAATGGCCGCCTGAACGTGAGGGCCTGGATTAGCGGCTTCGAATGGTTCGATCGTGAATTCGGCAACGAGATTGGCTGTCTGGTTTCGATGCAATGGTGATCCCGATCAGTGCTGAGCGTTGAGGTAGTTGTACACGGTGAAACGGCTGACCTCGAGGCGGTCGGCGATGTCCTCGACGGCCTTGCGCAGCGTGAAGGCCCCGAGTGCGTCCAGGCGGCGAACCACGTCCTGTTTGCCGGCGCGATCGAGACTGGTGATCGAGGTGCCGAGCTCTCTCTCGACCTGATCGATCAGGCGATCAAGGGCACCCTGGAGGCCGGTGGCCCGGAAGCCAGCGACGACCACACCCTCCCAACGCAGATGAAGATCCCCGCTCTCCAGCGCGGAAGCGGGAACGATCTCGCCTCCGAGGGCGAGTGCCAGCGGCTCCACGGCCTCGATGAACTCCTGCACGAACGTCAAACTAGCTCATCGGCAAGGCCACCCAACGCGGTTGCCTGTGATGCATTCGCCACAGCCAGAGGTTACGATCGCATGTCGCCGAGACCAGCAGCACCCGCTGCGTGTCTCGGCTCTCACTCTCACCATGCGCCGCACCCTCCTCTCGATGCTTGTCCTTGCCGTCGCTGTTGGCTCCATGCACCTCGCGGCCGGGACCCAACAAAGTGCCTCCGACGCCCGAGCCGAGCGTGAGCAGGTTCGGGAAGAAAAAGCCGCAGCGGCTCGCGAACTCGATGCTGCACTTGCCGACGACGAAGCCGTCTATGCCGCCCTCACCGCCATCAACTCCTCAGTCAATGCCTATCAAGCCGAGATCGATGAGGCCGAGCGGCAACTGGCCGACGCAACGAACCAGGTTGCCGACGCTGAGCTTGCCATCGTTGAAGCTGAGGTCGCCGAAACAGCGCTGCTCGATGAACTCGCTGCGCTCGCCGTGGCTGGGTATGTCAGTGGAGGAGACCAGCCCTCAGCGTTGTTCGAGTCCGAGAACATCAGCCAGGCGATTCGCCAGGATTCACTTTTGGAACAGGCCAATGGTGACACCACCGACCTTTTGGAGCAGCTCAGGGTCGTCCAAGAAGATCGAGATCTTGCGGCCATCGATGCTGCGGCGGCGCTGAGTGATGCGGAAATACTCGAAGCTGAATTGGCTGAGGTGCTCGTCGTTCTCGAAGGAGAGCAGGCCGTACAAGCAGCACTGAAGCTCGAGCTCGAGTCACGAGTTGCTGACTGGGAATCCAAGGTCGCAGACCTCGCAGCAGCCGACGCCGAGCTGACCGAAGACATCCGGCGACTCGAAGCAGCTGCGGCGGCAGCGGCCAACAACAGCGGTGGGGGTTCGTCGGCCCCGGCACCCGGTTCATCGTCGGTCAGCGGCTTCCAGTGGCCGGTCAATGGCAGCGTCACCAGCGGCTTCGGTTATCGCGTCCACCCGATCTACGGCACTCGCCGCCTCCACCAGGGGCTCGACCTCTCTGGCGGCTCGGGAACACCGATTGCGGCAGCCAAGAGCGGCACCGTGCTTTCGGCCGGTTGGCGCGGGGGCTACGGCAACGCCGTGGTCGTCAGCCACGGTGACGGCGTGACCACGCTGTACGCCCACCAGTCGAGCATGAACGTGTCCTCCGGTTCCCAAGTCAGCCGGGGCGACATCATTGGTTGGGTTGGCTCCACCGGAGCGTCAACTGGACCGCACCTGCATTTCGAAGTGCGGATCAACGGCTCGGCCGTTGATCCCCGTCCGTACCTTCCTTGATTAAGCGCTGAACCCGATCAAGCGCTGACGTTGACGGTGTGCCAGCCGCTGGCGCCATCAGGAGCCACGGGCGTGCGTTCCTCGGTTTGTGTTGCACCCGTTTCATCGGTCGACCGAACCCGAATGACGTGATTGCCACCCTCGGGTGTCCAACGCAAACGCCACTGACGCCATGCGTTGATGCCGAGTGACTCTCCGAGCTCAGCTTCCATCCAGGGGCCGTCATCGACTTGCACCTCGACCCTTCGGATGCCGATGTTCGGTGCCCACGCCACGCCGGCGATCGAACGCTCGACGCCGAGTTGGACCTGCTCGCCCTGGCGGGGTGTGTCGATACGGGTTTGGGTTTTGATCGGACCGTCCTTCGCCCAGCCCCTCGGGATCCAGTAGCCGTTGAAGTCCTCGAGCGTGGTGAGCGTGATGCGGTCGAGCCACTTGGTGGCCGACACGTAGCCGTACAGACCGCTGACGACGAGGCGGGCGGGAAAGCCATGCTCGAGCGGGAGGGCCTCGTCGTTCATGGCGATGGCCACCATGGCGGTGCGGCCGTCGTAGGCAAGATCGGTGGGGAAGCCGCAGTCCCAGCCGTCGACTGAGGTGCTGGAGATCTGTGTCGCTCCCGGTTGCACACCTGCTTGATCGAGGAGAGAGGTGAGGGGAACCCCTTGCCAGACAGCGTTTCCGACGAGGTCGCCTCCAACCTGATTCGAGACACACGACAGGGTGACGGGGGCGATCAGGTCGGCTTGGGCGACGAGTTCTTCGAAGGTGAACGTGAGCGGTGTGTCGACCATGCCATCGATGGTCAGCTGCCAATTGGCTGGATCGACCTGGGGCACGACGAGCGCAGTGTCGATCCGGTAGAAGTCACTGTTGGGAACCACGATCGGCGTGATGCCCGGGGTACTGGCGACCTCGCCGGCTGCGACGCTCTGGACGTTGCTGACAACGGCAGCATCGTCGGCGGCGGTCAGGTCGACATCGGCTCTCGCTGCTTCGGCCGATGAGTTGTTGCGAAGCCCCCGGCCGCCGATGGTTCCGAGAAAGGCGGCGAGGCCCGCGCCGCCAGCCAGCCTCAGGAATGTGCGTCGAACTCGGGTCGGAGCGCTTGCTTCGCTGATGGTCTGACCGTCGGCGACGGTCAGACCTCGATCAGCATTCAGAAGGATGCTGAGGACCGTGACGCCAGCAACAACGCCGGCGGTGGCGATGATGGCACCGGCGCCCACGCTTCCTTGTGAGTCGCTGCCGATCGCAAGCATGCCGACGAATCCGAATGCTGTGATGCCAACGACGCCAACAGCGGGAAGACGTCTCGCCACCACGCCGAGAATGGCGGCGAACATGCCAGCCAGGACGACCGTGCCGATGATCAGCGCCGTCTTCTGATTGGTGCCGAAGAGGTTCTTGCCCAGTTCGGTCAACCACCGCGGAGAACCTTCGATGACCCGATTGGCGACGCCGGTGACCAGCGATGGCGTGGGGGCAAGGAGGCCGGCAACGAGTTCGCCCGTCGCAAGCGCGACGGCGCCGGCAAGCAGGCCGGCCGCGGCGCCGCGGCCAGCCGAGAGGTCGGCCGATGAGTGAGGGGTGGGGGAAACCATGTTCTGAGTCAACACCTCTGCGTTCGGACCACTTCCGTCGTTCATGAGTTGTTCAGTCTTGTCGAGGTGGATCGCGGGAGACCTCCGTCCATGCTTGTTTCGTTATGGGAATGCTGCGTGGATGCAACGGGTTCGAGGACGACATGGCTCTTTCCGTAGTGAAACCTCGCGCCGCCATGCGCTGGCGTGGGATGGCAGCGCTCCTAGCGTTCTCCCTCGGTGCCGCAGCATGCGGTTCGACTGAGTCCAGCACCACGCCCACCCTGGCAACCCAGGCGCCGAGTGTCGAAGTCGAGAGCGCCGAGGTTGACGCCGCCGGCCCAGCGAACTCGGCTGACACGACCGAAACGACGGTTCCAAGCGCCGACGAAACCGCTGTCGAGGCGATCGAAGATGAAGAGACTGCGGCGCCGGTGGCCAACCTTTTCCCTGACATCGACGTCCTGAACATCGCCGACGGTGGCACGGTCAACCTGGCGACGGAACTGGGAGGCGGCGACAAGGCCACGCTTCTTTGGTTCTTCGCTCCGCATTGACCCGCCTGTCGGGCTGAGGGCCCGGCAGTCGAGCAGTTTGCTCGAGACAACACCGAAGCCATCCGAGTCGTCGGAATGGGAGCACAGGACAACTTCGAGTTTGCCGAGGAGTTCCGGAGCACCACCGGTGCTGAGTCCTTCTTGATGATCTGGGATGAGAGTTTCACCACGTGGCAGTACTACGGAGTGCGAGGCCAACCGACGGCGATCTTGGTTGGCGCGACCGGCGAACCGATCGAGAGTTGGGTCGGTCGTTTCGACTTTGACGAGGTGCTCGAACTGGCTGCGGGGCGTAGCTCTGCCGAGCAGTGAGGGGTGGATGTGTCGTCAGTGCAGCCACCCAGCGATTGGTGGCACGGCTTGGCTCATCGAGCGCGTGCCCACATGGCCGGCGCCAGTGGGTGCCTCCAACCCGGACAGGAAGCCCTAGGGCGGTCGGGGAAGACCCGGGATCACCCCGACGGCGAAACCGGCCAGTGCGCCGAGGATGTGTTCATCAGCGGGAACGACCCGCCGCCACACGGAAAGAACACATCATGTCCCGCACCCTCCGCACTGCACTCACCACCGCAACCATCGCTCTCGCACTCACCGCCTGCAGCAACCCCCGCACCGCCCCCGAACGCCGAAACACCACAGCCGCAGCCGCCCCGCGCGCGACAGGAGATCGCCGAGGGCGCCGGCGCCGT
>CAYGQE010000058.1:0-33306 GCA_964351995.1 uncultured Acidimicrobiaceae bacterium
GTTACGACGGGGGAAGGTGGGGTGGCCGCTGGCCGCGATCCGCGATGGGGTTCACTTCTCGGCCGATTCAGCTCCTGCCACATGCTGGCCGGCTGCTCGGCGTCGTGAGGTTCTCCTGGGGGCGCCATGGAAGACAAGACGGCACAACTTCACTCGTGGTTGAGATCTTTCTCGTTTGGAGAGCCTCGACCTCAAGGATGATGCCGCCACGTCATGCATCGTCTCGATGAGCGAATGTGACTCAGCGTATGAAACCTGCCACTTTTGGTTGCCAATCCGCGACGTTTCCGTAATGATCCTGAAACGAAAGCTCACTCGGGGGCCAAAAACCCGGGCTCGATGTGACCCTGGGTGTTCCCCGGCCACAGAAAGAGATCTCGTCGGCACGGTTCAAGACAGCCCGCAAGTTGTCCCGTGCGCAGCGATCCCAGCTCCACCTGAGCAGGATCCAGCCGACTGAGTGTGCCTCGATCTGCTTCGCCACGCCTGGTGTGTCCCGCTACGTCGAGGAAGTTGATCACGGAGGCTCGCTCTTGCTCGCCAAAACCAAACTCTTGTTCCTTGCGGTACTCATGACCGCAACCCTGCTCGTTTCTACACCCACGGTCGCCCCAGCCTCTGAGGCTCGCGACGATCAAATCACCCGTCTGTATCTGAGTGTGCTGGGCCGAAACCCAGATGCCGGAGGTCACGCCTACTGGTCCGAGCGCCTCGCCAGCGGGGAAAGTCTGCTCCAACTGGTTCGGGTCATGCTCAACACCCCCGAAGTCGAGGAGCGCTCGTCGGGCGACCTCATCGTTGACATCTATCGCAACGCACTCGGCCGTGAACCCGATGCAGGCGGTTACGACTTCTGGTCAGCGCAGGATCCGTGGGTTGCCGTTGTCGGCATCTCGGAATCACCGGAACACCAGCAACGCACCGGCACCTTGCCCCCTCCGGCGGTGCCGGCTCCCTCGGCCGCTTCGACCCCAGCCACATCACATGTCCAGGCGTTGAGCAACCCAAGCGACCGTGCTGACGTCGCCGAGGGTTGGGTCGACGCCGGTCATGGCGTGTTCCTTCCCCCTGTCCTGGTCGCCATTCGTTGGTGCGAGTCGTCGGACAATTACGCAGCGGCGAATCGTCGCTCCTCAGCTCGTGGCGCCTATCAGTTCCTCACTGGTTCCTGGGACTGGTACGGCCATGCGGATCGCTACGGCGTTCCCCAGGCACACCTTGCCACCCCGGCCCAGCAGGACGAAGCGGCGCTCATCACGTGGCAGGCGGATGGGACCCGACCGTGGAACGCCAGTCGTCACTGCTGGGGCTGACCTGACGTTCCCGTCAGAGCATCCGGGGTGGCGCTGACACTCGATTAGCTGTCGAGGAATGCGGCCAAGACAACTCGAGTGCCCGTACTGAGACCGGCCATCCAGCCAGCAATGGCGGTGTCGGAGAACGAGTACATGCTGACGAGGGTCAGGAGCACCACGAAGGCGATGATCACGGCGAGGGCCCACACCATGGCATTGAGGTCTCGGTCGGCAGTAGCGGTGCGGGTCATGTGAAGTCCGTTTCTCGTTGTTGTGATTCGTGTGCTTGAGGTACTACGGCGCGTATGGCCCAGACCTGTAGGCCATCGTCCCCACTTTTTGCGTCAAACGGCCCAGGCCTACTGATTCGGTCTCCCTATTGATTCGACGGGCTGGTGCAGCGACGATCTCAGTGAGAGTCTTTGATGATGCGCACCAGCACCGAAGCCCTCACGAACGAGACCGTCGACCTCCTCCAGACGATGATCACCAATGCGTGTGTCAACGACGGCCGGGCCGAGTCTGGACAAGAGGTCCGCAACGCCGACACGCTGCAGAGTTACCTCGAAGGCGACGGGCTGACCTTCGAGCGTTACGAGCCAACGCCGGGTCGAGTCTCGCTGGTGTCACGGATTCCGGGCTCCAACCCAGACGCCCCCTCACTCTGCCTCATGGGCCACACCGATGTTGTCCCGGTCAACGAATCAGGTTGGAGCCAGGACCCCTTCGGTGGCGAACGCATCGTGACCAATGGCGTTGAAGAGGTCTGGGGGAGAGGCGCAGTCGACATGCTCAACCTCACCGCGTCGATGGCGGTTGCCTTCAAAGAGCTTGCCCGCAGTGGTCGCCAGCCGGAAGGCGATCTGATCTACTTCGCCGTCGCAGACGAAGAGTCCGGCAGTGCTCATGGCATGCGCTGGATGGCTGACAACGCCGCCGACGCCATCATGGCCGACCACGTACTCACCGAGAACGGTGGCCTGCACTCTGGCGACCCGGAAGCAACATCGATCTCGGTCACCGTGGCCGAGAAAGGTGTGGCCTGGCGCCGCCTGAAGATCAAAGGCGTGCCCGGTCACGGATCGATGCCATTTCGTCGGGACAACGCCCTGGTCACGGCGGCTGCAGTCATCCAACGTCTGACCGACTACCGGCCGCCAGCCAAGATGACCGAACTCTGGCGAGAGCGCGTGGCTTCGATGGGCGTCGACGCCGAGATGGCAGCCACGTTGCTCGACCCCGCCCGGCTCGATGCCATGCTCGAGACGATGCCGAGCGTCCCAAACGCGTCGTACATGCACGCCTGTACGCACACCACCTTCTCGGCCAACGTCGTTGACGGCGGGCTGATGAAGACCAACGTGATCCCCGACGATGTGGTGCTCGAGATCGACATTCGCACGCTGCCAGGCGAGACGGGTCCCGAGGTCCAAGCCCATCTCGATGCCGCTCTCGGGGACCTCGCCGGTCGAGTCGAAGTCGAAGCGATCATGAACGATCCGGCATCCATCAGCCAGGTCAACACGCCGCTGTGGGATCAGCTCGCCCGGGCCGCGAAGCGGCCGTTTCCCAATTCGCGCCTCACACCAGGCATGTCGGTCGGCTTCACCGATGCTCGGATCTACCGCGAGATGGGTGCCGTTGCGTACGGCGCAGGCTTGCTCAGTCCCTTGGTCACCGCCGGCGAGTTCGGCAGTCGTTTCCACGGCAACGACGAACGCATCGACGTCGAGTCACTCGAGCTCTGCACCCAGTTCTGGCTCGACATCATCGGTTGAGCGGCGTCTCGGTCTGGCGTTGACACTGGACCGAGTATTGTCATCGGGGTGACCGGACACCCACGCCCTGTTGTTGCTTCCCTTCCCGCTTACGTGCCTGGAAAGGCCGCTTCGCAGGCTGAGGCCGAGCACGGCATCGAGAACGCCATCAAACTGGCGTCGAACGAGACCCCGTGGGGCCCGCTGCCCTCGGTGGTGGATGCCATGACCGAAGCGCTCGCCGGCATCAACCGCTACGCGGATCATCGAGCCGCCGCTGTTCGCGAGGCGGTCGCTGGATGGGCCGGCGTCAACAGCGATCAGGTGGCGATCGGGTGCGGTTCGGTTGGCATCTTGCAGCAGTTGGTGCTGAGTTATGTCGACCCAGGGGACGACGTGGTCTACCCGTGGCGCTCGTTCGAGGTGTACCCGGTTTTCACGCAACTTGCAGGTGGCAACTCGATTCAGGTGCCGCTGGTGAACGAAGCATTCGATCTCGATGCCGTTGCTGCTGCGGTCACCGAGCGGACCAAGCTCGTCATGCTCGCCAACCCCAACAACCCGACCGGCACGGCGATGGCCGTCGACGAACTGCGAGCCTTTGCCGAGACGATCCCCTCCGATGTGATCATCGCCATGGACGAGGCCTATCACGAGTTCATGGACCCGGCCCTGGGAGACACCGTCCCCACGCTCCTGCCGGACTTCCCGAACCTGATCGTCCTCCGTACCTTCTCCAAGGCGCAAGGCCTTGCCGCCTTGCGTATCGGCTACGCGATGGGGCACCCCGATCTGATATCGACCGTTGACAAGACCCTGTTTCCCTTCGCAGTGAACGGTGTGGCTCAGGCGGCAGCGTTGGCATCGATCGAAGCTCACGACGAGGTCATGGAGCGCGTCAGCGAACTTGTCGCCGAACGAGATCGCGTTGCCGCCGCTCTTGCGGACCGGGGCTATCGCTTGCCCCGTTCTGAGGCCAACTTTGTCTGGCTTCCACTCGGTCAAATGACCGGCGACGTCCACCTCGAACTCGAGAAGGCCGGCGTGGTCACCCGACCTTTCCCCGGTGAAGGCATCCGAGTCACGATCGGCAGCGTGGAAGAGAACGATCGCTTCCTCGCCGCACTCTGACGCCACGCGGCAGCAGCGTGACTTCTGACCCGCCCCGAGTTGGGCGGGGTCGGACCCTCCCAACTCGGCTGGGTCAGTTCAGCTCCATCAAGCCGGCCTTGGCGGGGGTGAAGCCGCAGGCGTCGATGTAGAAGTTGGTGTGCTCGTCGTCGAAGTCGACGTGTAGCCACTCCATGCCAGCGGCCTTCGCCTGATCCCGGACCTCGTGGATCATGCGGACGCCGAGCCCCTGTCGTTGCCCGGCGGCGGCGACCATGACGTCTTGAACCCACGCATGAGTGTGGCCATCGCTGAGCACGTTGATGAAGCCCCAGATCGTGCCGTCTTCGTCGCGGGCGACGACCCAGCCGCAGCTGTGATGCTCGGCAAGGTGGTTCCACGGTGACTCTTCGTTGGTGAACACCCGCGTCTCGAACGCCTCGGCGTGCAACACGTTGACTTCGGTGTCGTCGAAGTCGCCCTTCCACTCGACCTGCATGGCGTCAGCTGTCAAGCAGGAGCGCGGCTCGATCGAGCGTCGCGATCATGCGTTCCTTCATGCCGTCGAGGTCGACGCCTTCAGAACTCTTCTGCCCCATGCGATAGCGGGCGTAAACGCCATGCAGGATGCATGCGGTCTTGAAGTGGTTGAATGCGACGTAGTAGTCGAGCTGGGAGAGATCGGCGCCCGTCGCCTCGGCGTAACGGTCGACCAGGACCTGGGGCGCAACGAAGCCGGGAGCCTGGGTGGCTCCCTCGGCAGCCAGTGGTTCGCCTCCACCAGGTTCGCCCCAGGCGTTGAGCGCATAGGCGAAGTCAGCAAGCGGGTCGCCAAGCGTCGCGATTTCCCAATCGAGCACTGCCGTCACCGAGCCATCAGAAGCGAACATGCAGTTGTGCAGGCCGAAGTCGCCGTGGACGACGCGAGCTGGTCCCTGCTCGGGGAGGTTCGCCGTGAAGTGCTCGTGGAGCGCGTGCACCTTTGGATTGTCGTAGTCGGCGTATTCGATCGACGCCGTCCACGAGCCGTACCAGGTCTTGAGTTGTCTGGCCACGTAGCCGTCGTGTCGGCCGAGGTCACCAAGACCGACATCGGCCGGGTCGACGCTGTGCAATGCCGCAAGCGTGTCAACGAACGAGGGGCCCACGTTCGCCCTGGCCCCCTCGGTGAGGTATTCCTGTGACTCGGTGTTGTTGTACAACGCCATGCCATCGACCTGGCTCATCACGTAGAAGTGAGCGCCAGTGATCGACGGGTCTTCGCAGTAGCCGTGAGCAATCGGCACGGGCACCGGTGTTGACCCGAGCCCGCTGATCACCTTGAACTCGCGACCCATGTCGTGGGCCTTGGGCAACAGTTCACCCTCGGGCGGACGACGCACGACAGCCCGACGCCCTTCGGTGTCGACCAGTGCATAGGTGAGGTTCGAGTGGCCGCCCTCGAGGCGGGTCCACTCGAACGGGGGAGCGAGGCCGTCGACGTTGGCCTCGATCCAGGCTTCGACTGCGGCGACGTCGTAGCCAGCGATGTTTGGGCGGTCCGTCATCAGTTGCGAGGCACGTCGGTCCAGGCAACGTTCTTGTCGACTCGAGGTTCGCCGGGAAGACCCAGCACCTGCTCGCCGATGATGTTGCGCATGATGTCAGACGTGCCGCCCTCGATGGAGTTGGCCTGCACCCGCAGGAAGCTGTGCCCGATGCCGTTCTCGATACCAGAAACCGACAGGTCCTCCGGGCGGCGGAACGTGTAGTCGTAGTCGATGAGGCCAGCGGGGCCCTTCATGGCGACGCAGAGTTCCATGATGTCCTGGTTCAGACCGGCGTAGGCCAGCTTGGCGACCGACATCTCCGGGCCGGGGTTGCCCATCTTGCGATTCTGTCCTGCCCGGATGTTGGTCAGGCGGCTCACTTCGGCCCGGACCCACACGCTCATCAGCTTGTCACGAGTGGCGCCCGTCTTGGCATCGTCGTCGAGTCCTTGCCAGACGTCGACCGCAGCGCTGATCGTGCCCGAGCCGCGCTTGGGCGGACCGCTCGAGCCAGCGCCGATGGCGTTGCGCTCGTTCATCAGGGTGGTCAGTGAGACACGCCAGCCCTCGCCTCGATCGCCGATGCGATTGGCATCAGGGACGTGAGCGTCGGTGAGGTAGACCTCGTTGAACTCGGCCTCGCCGGTGATCTGGCGGAGCGGACGGACCTCGACTCCTGGCGACTTCATGTCGATGGCGAAGTAGGTCATTCCCTTGTGCTTGGGGGCGTTGGGATCGCTGCGGGTGACGAGCATGCCCCAGTCGGCCAGGTGGGCCATGGTGTTCCAGACCTTCTGTCCGTTGACCACCCACTCGTCGCCGTCTTCGACGGCTTTGCAAGCGAGCCCGGCGAAATCGCTGCCAGCCCCTGGCTCGCTGAACAGCTGGCACCAACGCTCTTCGCCGGTGAACATCGGACGAAGAAAGCGCTTCTTCTGCTCGTCGTTGCCGTGAGTGTCGATGGTCGGGCCAGCGAGATACATGAAGAAGGTCGCCGGATCTGCTCCCTTGGCCCCTGCATCCCGGAGTGCCTTCTCGACATCCTTCTGGTGGGTTGGGCTGACGCCGAGGCCTCCATTTCCTACCGAGAAGTGGACGAAGGCCAGGCCGTGGTCGAACTGATGCCCCCGGAACTCCTCGTGAGATTCCTTGGTTGGGTCGTGATCACGAAGGAGATCAGCCAGCGCATCAGCGACGAGCTTGGCTTCGGATTCTGCAGAAATGAGCGTGTCAGTCATTCGGTCCTCGTGTCCCGGTCGATCGGCTGGCCGAAATGATCCGCTGTGAGGTCCGGCCTGTCAAAGCCGTCACACAGAAAGGCGACGTCGCCGCTGCAGGTCTGTCGCTCGACGGGCGTTGGGCGTACGATCGTTCGATGGGGATGATCGAGACCTTCCGCTCAGTGGTGCAGTTCAAGCCGATCGAAACTGATCCGGTCGCTCGCCGCCTCGGCAAGGCCGCGAACGTCGAGGACCTTCGCCGCATTGCCAAGCGCCGCCTGCCGTTCGGGGTGTTCGACTACATCGATGGTGGTGCCGAGGACGAGTTCGCTCTGCGCGACTCAGTGTCGGCCTATCGCCGGCTGCAGTTCCGCCCTCGCATCTTGCGTGATGTGTCGAACATCGACACCTCCACCACGCTTCTCGGCAAGACGATCCCGATGCCGCTGATCCTCGCACCGACCGGCTTCACCCGAATCGCGCACTCCCAGGGCGAGCTCGCCGTTGCCCGATCAGCAGCTCGAGCTGGTCTTCCCTACGGGCTGTCCACCATGTCCACACGTTCGATCGAAGAGGTCGCCGAGGTCTCCCAGGGGCCCAAGTGGTTCCAGGTCTACACATGGAAAGACCGAGGCTTGGTGAAGGAGTTGGTCGATCGAGCTGACGCCGCAGGCTATGAAGCGCTCGAGCTCACGGTGGACACCGCCGTGCTGGGTCGTCGCGAGCGCGACGTGCGTCGGGGATACACGTTGCCGCCCAAGATCGGTCTCGGCACCATCGTCGACGGGGCGATCCACCCCGGTTGGACCATCGACTTCCTCCGAAACGACCCGATCACCTTTGCCAACGTGGTTGGTCGCAACGACGACGACGGAACCACGGCGGTGTCGCTCGCCGAACACGTCAACTCCCAGTTCGATGCGGCGCTGTCCTGGGACGATGTTGAGTGGTTGGCCTCGATCTGGGACAAGCCAATCGTGCTCAAGGGTGTGCAGTCGGTTGCCGATGCGAAGCAGGCGGTGGCCTCCGGGGTCGCAGGCATCAAGTTGTCGAACCACGGAGGTCGTCAGCTCGACGATGCGCCGAACAGCATCGAGATGGTCGAGCCGGTCGCCCAAGAAGTTGGCGGCCAGATCGCCATCATCTGTGAAGGTGGGGCTCGGCGCGGCAGCGACATCGTGAAGGCGATTGCGCTCGGCGCTGATGCCGTCGCCATCGGGCGCCCGTATCTGTATGCGCTCGGTGCCGCAGGCGAGCGTGGCGTCGACCACCTGATCGAGTTCTTCGAGGATGGCCTGCGCCGCACGATGGCGCTCACCGGCGCCAAGACCATCGCCGACATCAACCGAGACCTCGTCGCCTGGAAATAACGTCCACTGGTGCCGGGGGTTATCACGTTATCAACTTCGCTCTGCCGCCTTCGGCGGTTGACAACGTGATAACCCCCGGCACCGGTGGCTACACGAAGGTGGCGAACTCCTCGAGGGGGAAACGTTCGCTGCGCAGGGTGTTGACGGTGGCGTCGGGATCGGCATGGCCAACCGCGACACCGCAGAAGAGCCGCTCGGTCTCGGGGGCACCGACGAACTCGCTGATCGCCCCCTCCCACATCGCCCATGCTTCTTGCGGGCACGTGTCGATACCTGCCTCCTGGGCGAGCAACATGAACGTCTGGAGGAACATGCCGAGGTCCGACCACTGCGGTGGCCCCATCTGGCGATCGGCGAAGCAGAAGATGGCGGCGGGAGCACCGAAGAACTCATAGTTCTTCAGCATCTGACCAAACCGTCCGGCCTTGTCGTCTCGGGCGATGCCGAGCAAGTCGTACATCTGCATACCGAGCTCGAAGCGGGCGGTCTTGTACGGCTCCTTCAGCCCAGGTGGGTAGATCTCGTACGCCGCCTCCTCGATGTCGCGGCCAGCGACCATTTCGCGAAAGCGCACCATGGCATCACCGTTGACCACGTAGATCCGCCACGGCTGCACGTTGCCACCCGAGGGGGCACGTGACGCCTTGGTCAACAGTTCGGCGATCGCCTCATCGGCAACCGGAGTGTCGAGAAAGGCTCGGATCGAGGAGCGACGGTCGACAGCAGTGGAGACATCCATCGGGCAAAGGTCTCAGCCCGGCGCCCGCAAGGCAAGTCAGCGGCTGGCGCGCTGCACCAACCAGGTCACCAGGGGATCGGCGCTGGCGTGGGCGGGGTCGAGCATCTCGGGATGCCACTGCACCGCGATCACATCGCGGCCAACCATCTCGAGTGCCTCGACAGTGCCATCATCGGCTCGGGCAACGACCGACAAATCAGCACCCACGGTGTCGACGGTCTGGTGGTGGAGCGAGTTCACCTCGAGCGTCGAGCCGAACATCAAGTTCAGGCGACTGGCTGGCTCGATGGTGATGGAATGGGTCCGAGTATCGGGGCGAACGTCGTAGCGGGCATGCTCCGGGATGTCTTGGTGGAGCGAGCCCCCGGCCTGCACGTTGAGCAACTGCAGGCCCCGGCAGATGCCCAGTAGTGGCTTTTCGGCTTCCAGCGCAGCGCCCAGCAGGGCCAATTCATAGTCGTCGCGGATCTGTTCGAAGTCGCTTGCGGTGTTGGTCTCGCTGTACGCCTCGGGATTCAGATCGGCGCCGCCGGTGAACAACAGGCCATCGCAGACGTCGATGTAGTCGAGCGGGTCAGCATCGAGCGGCAGGTGGATCGGTAGCCCGCCCGCTCGCAAAACTGACCGTGCGTAGTCGGCCATGTAGGCGTCGATGTCGAGGTGATCGAGCATCTCGGGAAAGCCCTCGACCTGCGAGCTCAGCTTGCGCCGCCCCGGCAAGCCGATGACGGGCTTCTTCTGCGTGTCAGCCATGGCGGGGCACCCTACAGACTCACACCGCTGACACATTCCGAACGCATCGGCCAAACGGCGTGGCTACCATTGCCGACTGATCTGGTCGGGAATCGTTTCCGGCGCCGGAAGGACAACACGATGGTTGCCCAGCTCACACTCGACCAAGCATGGAAACTCATGTCGGATGATCCCACCGCCGTCTTGATCGATGTCCGCACCGAAGCCGAGTGGAACTTCGTTGGCGTGCCCGTTCTCGACAGCGCCGACCGCCACCCCCGGTTCGTTGAATGGACCTCGTTCCCTGGTGGCGCTCGGAACGATGACTTCGTCACGGCTGCAGCCGGGGGGCTCGACCCGAATCAACCGGTGCTCTTCCTGTGTCGTTCGGGGGCTCGCTCGCAGGCCGCAGCGGAAGCCTTCGAGGCTGCTGGCTTCCAATCGACGCACAACATCATCGAAGGCTTCGAGGGTGACAAGGGCCCCGATGGTCACCGCGTCGGTGGCTGGAAACATGCCGGGTTTCCATGGACGCAGGGTTGATGAGTTCCGCTCGTCCTGAATGGAGCGAGGCCACGCAGCTGGTCAGAGGTGGGCTCAGCCGGTCCCGTTTCGACGAGACCGCCGAAGCGCTCTACCTCACCAGCGGCTTCGTCTACGGCTCCGCGGAAGAAGCGGAATCAGCCTTCGCCGGCGAGCACGATCGTTACATCTACGGTCGCTACGGCAACCCAACCGTCTCGGTCTTCGAGGAGCGCTTGCGCCTACTCGAAGGGGCCGAAGCCTGTCGTGGCGTCGCCAGCGGTATGGCTGCGGTCTACGCCGCTCTTGCTTGCTACGTGTCAGCAGGCGATCGGGTCGTTGCATCTCGAGCCCTCTTCGGCTCCTGCCACGTCATCCTCGACGAGATCCTGCCCCGCATGGGTGTCGAGACCGAACTGATCGACGGCACCGATCTCGACGAATGGGAGCGAGCACTCGCCCCAGGAGCGAAGGCCGTCTTCTTCGAAACGCCGTCCAATCCCGGCCTCGAGATCATCGACCTCGCAGCCGTTTCTGAGATGGCTCATGCGGCCGGTGCACTCGTGATTGTCGACAACATCTTTGCCTCGCCGATCTTGCAGAAGCCCATGGATTTCGGTGCCGACGTCGTGGTGTACTCGGCCACGAAGCACATCGACGGTCAGGGGCGCACCCTCGGGGGAGCGGTGCTCGGCAGCAGCGAGTTCGTCGACGGGCCGCTCCAACAGTTCCTTCGCCACACCGGCCCGAGCCTCAGCCCGTTCAACGCCTGGGTCTTTGTCAAAGGTCTCGAGACGATGCGGTTGCGCGTCGAGGCCATGAGCCGGAGTGCGGAAGATCTCGCCAAGCGTCTCAGCGAACACCCGGCGCTCGAACGAGTCCGCTACCCGACGCTGGATTCCCACCCGCAAGTCGAACTCGCTCGCAAGCAGATGGCGATGGGTGGCACCGTGCTGACCATGGACGTCGCTGGCGGCAAAGGCTCAGCATTCGAGGCGCTCAATCGTCTCCAGCTCCTCGACATCTCCAACAACCTGGGTGATTCCAAGAGCTTGGTCACCCACCCGGCGACGACAACGCACCGGCGCCTGCCGCCCGAGGCACGGGAAGCGGTCGGGATTGGCGACGGAATGGTTCGAGTCTCGGTTGGTCTTGAAGACGTCGAGGATCTGTACCACGATCTCGACCAAGCGCTCTCCGGCTGACTAACCCAGAGCTCCGTATGCGGCGAGCAGCAACATGGCGCCCCGAAGGTCTCCTTCCAGGGTGGGGAACATCTTGTTCATGACGTAGGACACCGACATTCGGGCATCCATGTCGGTGACGGCGATCGAGCCGCCCCAGCCACCCCAGTAGAAGGCCCGAGGGTTGGGCAGCGGCATGACATCAGTGGCGAGGCCGAAGCCCATGCCGAACTTGATCTCGGTGCCGAGGACGCGGTCGATGCCGTGTGCCTGCTCGTCGAACACCCGCTCGACGCCAGCGGTCGACATCAATTCGACGCCGTCGACCGAGCCGCCACACGCCATGGCACTGTGGACTCGTGCCACCGATCGAGCATTCCCGAAGCCTCCTGCTGCCGGGATCTCGGCCGCTCGCCATCCACGAGTGCGGGGCTCGGTGGCGGTGAGCCTCGGGTTGCCGAGGGTGCGAATCGGGAGGGCTTCCGGCGGGAGACTGAGATCTCCGAGCGCACCTTCCGGCGGAACGAGCTCCCCACAACGGGCGTCGTTCTCGGGGCCGAAGCCGATGTGGAAGTCCGCACCGAGTGGACCAGCGACCTCGGTGGCGAAGAACTCGCCCATCGTCTGACCGGTGATGCGGCGCAGGATCTCGCCTTGCAGGAAGCCGAGCGTGATGGCGTGGTAGCCGGATCCATCGCCCGGTGTCCACCACGGCGCCTGGGCTGCGAGAAGGTCTGCCGGCTTGGTGCCGTCGTACAGATCGGCAGCGGTGATGGCTTGCTCCCAGCCCGACAGGCCGGAGGTGTGGCCCATGATGTGACGGACGAGCACGTTCTCTTTACCGTTTGCTGCGAAATCTGGCCAGTAGGCGGCGACGGGGGCGTCGAAGTCCAGCTGGCCGCGGTCGGCCAGCATCAACATGCACAGCCCAGCCATGGTCTTGGTGGTCGAGTAGACGTTGACGATCGTGTCTTCCAGCCACGGCGTGGCCGGCTGGTCGCCGGTGCCGTCAGCGGCATCCCCAGCCCAGAGATCGACGACTGACTTCCCGTCGAGGGTCACTGCCACCGAGGCGCCGACCTCGCCACCCTGCGCGAAGTTGGCAGCGAACGCGGCCCGAACGGGTTCGAATTGTGGCTCGCAATGGCCGTGGATCGCGATGCTGTCGCTCATGAGGGACTCCTTGGCTGGCAGGTTCGTGTGATGGCGGAAAACGAACGAACCCGAGGATCGCGCCCCCTCTCAGAGGGTTCGCAAACCTCGGGTTCGATACAGAACTACTTGGCTGATTGGATTGCTGACCACACTCGTTCTGCAGTGAGCGGCATGTCGATGTGCTTGACGCCGAGGTGGCTTACCGCGTCGATCACGGCGTTGTGGATGGCCGGCGTGGAGCCGATCGTGCCGCTCTCGCCAATGCCCTTGGCGCCCATGGGATTGCGGGGCGACGGAGTCTCGGTGTTGTGGGTTTCGTAGCTGATGAGCTCGGTGGCCGCCGGCATGGCGTAGTCCATGAGGTTCGACGTGATGGGGTTGCCGCCTTCGTCGTACATGACCTGCTCGTAGAGCGCCTGGGCGGCACCCTGAGCGATGCCGCCGTGCTGTTGGCCAGTGACCAGCATGGGGTTCAGGATCCGGCCGCAGTCGTCGACGGCGATGTGGCGAAGCATCGTGACATCACCGGTCTCGGTGTCGACTTCGACGAGCGAAATGTGAGCTCCGAACGGGAACGTGGAATCTTGTCCATCGAAGTCGAGTTCGTGAGCCAGGCCCGGATCCATGCCTTCGGGCAGGTTCGATGCATCGTTGGCCTTCTTGGCCAAATCGGCCCAGGAAATGTTGGACGACGGCACACCGGCGACTTGAAGGCCACCGTCGGCCTTTTCGATGTCGGTCTCGCTCGCTTCGAGGAGATGGGCGGCGAGCTTGCGAGCCTTTTCGAGCACCGCCTCGCTGGCCAGGTGAACAGCCGAGCCGGCGGTCTGGAGCGAACGTGAGCCCATCGTGCCGGCGCCGCGGGGGACTTCGGCAGTGTCGGACTGCATCAGTGTGACGTCGTCCATCGACACACCGAGCATGTCGGAAACGATCATCGAGAACGCGGTGTCGTGACCTTGACCGTGTGAGCTGGTGCCGACACGAGCCGTGACGGATCCGTCCTCGTTGATCTCGACGGCGCCGTACTCGACGTGCAGGCCAGCGGGCGCAGTCACCTCGACGTAGGTGCCGATACCGATGCCGAGCTGCTTGGGGTCGCCGGAAGCCCGACGGGCCGCTTGATCGGCGAGCATGCCCTGATAGTCAGCGGCCTCGATGGCAGCGTCGAGAGCCTTTTCGTATTCGCCATTGTCGTAGTTGGCGCCACCGTGGGTGGTGATGGGGAACTGCTCTGGCTGGATGAAGTTCTTTCGGCGCAATTCGGCCGGATCGATACCCATCTGGTCAGCAGCCATGTCCATCATGCGCTCGAGCATCTGGGTGGCTTCGGGCCGGCCAGCTCCGCGATACGCCGCGGTCTGGGTGGTGTTCGTGATCGCCGACAGCGCATGGAAACGTAGCTTCGGGATGTTGTAGACGCCCTGGATCATGGTCTGGGTGAAGACCGTGAGAAAGGCGCCGATGGCGGGGTAGGCGCCACCGTCGGCAACGGTTTCGCAATCCATACCCACCAGCACGCCGTTGTCGTCGAAGCCCATCTTGGTGTGCATCATCATGTCCCGACCGTGGGCCAGCGACACCATGTTCTCGCTGCGTACCTCGGTCCACTTGACGGCGTGGCCAAGTTGCTGGGCGATGGCGACGGTGAGGAAGTGCTCGACGTAGGCGCCGGCCTTCGGGCCGAAGCCGCCGCCGACGGCTGGAGCGACCACACGGAGCTTCTCTGGATCGAGACCGTTCTGGCCGACGATGACGTCACGCACGGCGATCGGGTTCTGGCTGGGGATCCACACGGTCATGAAGCCGTCGTCGCCGGGAATGGCGAGGCAGCCGTTGGGCTCCATGGGCACGCCGGCAAGGCGCTGGCTGTAGACGCTGCCTTCGACGATCTGGGTGGCACCTTCGAGCGGGTCGCCGTCTTCGAGGCCGACGCCGGTTTCGAAGATCATGTTGCTGCCGTGCTCTTCGAAGATGATCGGTGCATCGGGGGCAAGCGCAGCTTCGGCGTTGGTGACCACACCGAGTGGCTCGTAGTCGACGAACACGGCCTCGGCGGCGTCTTCGGCTTCGGCTCGAGATGAGGCGACGACGACGGCGACGATGTCTCCGACCAGGCGAACCTTGCCCTTGGCCAACGGCGGGCGAGCAACATAGGTCGGGAACATCGGGAAGCCGAGATACGGGGTCATCTCGAGGTTGTCGGCGGTGTACACACCGAGCACGCCAGGCATGCCGACGGCCTCGCTGGTGTCGATAGCGCCGAGATTTGCGTGCGCGTACGGCGAGCGGACGAAGTGGATGAAGCCCACTCCGGTGGATTCGAGATCGTCGTAGTATTGCCGATCGCCAGCCAACAGGCCCGGGTCTTCCTTTCGGAGAACAGCGTTTCCGAGGATCGAACCTTTGACGTCAGTCATTTCGTGCTCCTGATGGCAGCGTGGAGGGGTTTCGCAGAACGTCGGTAAGTCTGCCTCACCAACGAGCCGTTGGTCACATTGGCCGGAAAGAACCCTGCATCAAGGGGTTGTCTCGATCAGGGAAGAAGCTCGGAGTCATGTCAGGTCGAGCCAGACATTAGGGTCAGCAGAATGAGCAGTGTCGATGACCACCAGCACAGTCACACCCACATGGTGCATCGCCATCGAGATGTGGCTGGCGGGTCAGCGAGGGCAGCGGTCTTCGGCGTGAGCGACGGTCTGGTGTCGAACGTGGCGCTGATTCTCGGCGTCGCTGCTGCAGCAACGGAAGCAAACAGTGTTGTCGTGGCGGGAACGGCGGGCTTGCTTGCTGGTGCCTTCTCGATGGCAGCGGGGGAATACGTCTCGATGAAGGCTCAAGCGGAATTGATCGAGCGCGAGGTGGACATCGAACGGCGATCCATCGCCCAGCAGCCCCAGGCCGAAACCAACGAATTAGCGGCGATCTACCGCGAGCGTGGTATCGATGCCGACCACGCGAGTGCGATGGCGGAAGCGGTCATGGCCGACCCCGAGGTGGCGTTGGAAGTGCACGCCAGGGAAGAGCTTGGCATCGACCCTGACGAGACCGGTGACCCGGTCGGTGCAGCGATCAGTTCGTTCGTTGCGTTTGGCCTCGGAGCGATCCTGCCGTTGGTGCCGTGGTTCTTCATCGATGGGAATGCAGCCATCGTGATGTCGGCGCTGATCGGTGTGTTTGCTGCAGGAGCGGTCGGCGTTGCGCTTGCCTATTTCACTGAGCGGAGCGCCGTCCGCACAGCGGCAAGGCAGATCGGCTGGGCGACGCTGGCGTGCTCGGTCACATGGATCATCGGGAGCTGGCTGGGGGCAGTGGTGTGAGTCGAAGCTTCGAGAGCCGTCGGCGTTTCCTGGTCGAGTTCGCAGGAGGCGTGGCCTCTGTGGTGTTGGTGGCGGCGTGTTCCTCGAACGGTGAAGCAGCCGGTACCGGCGATTCGCCGACCGGGACGACAGGGGCAGAAGCCGGAGGAGCGACGACCACAGTCCCGGCAGCTGTTGCCGACAACGAGCAGACCGAGCAACGAACAGACAACCCATCGGCCCTTGTTTGGCAGCAGGTCTCGTTCGGTTTCGTCTCGGCCTATCTTCTGCAGCGGGGGAGCGAGGTCACCATCGTCGACACCGGGACCGGCACGACCGCCGAATTCGAGTCAGGGCTTTCCAGCCTCGGTGCGTCGTGGAGCAACGTGTCGAATGTCATTCTGACGCACTCCCACGGCGATCACGTCGGTGGGCTCGGCGCAGTGATCGCCAACGCTCCGGGTGTCAAGGCGTTCGCCGGGGTGGGCGACCTCGATGCGATCTCCGTCGGCGGCTTCGACTCCGATCGGCTCAGTGGTGTTGCCGATGGCGATGAGATTTTCGGGCTCGAGGTCATCAGCACCCCGGGCCACACGCCGGGCCACATCGCCGTGTTCGATCGGGCGAGCGGCCTGCTCGTGGCTGGCGACGCCATCAACACCAGTGACGGAGCGATCACGGGACCAAACCCTGATTTCACGCCAGACATGGCAAATGCCGAGGTCTCGGTCGCCAAGATTCTCGAAGGTCGATTGGTGACCACCGCGCTTGTCGGCCACGGCAACCCTGTCGAAAACGCCGGCGACTCACTCGCCGCACTTGTCGCTTCGCTGAGCTAGCACGACGCTCTTCAGGCAGCAGCCCGAGTCTTGCGCAAGACGGGGTCGGCGAGCCCGAGCGCCTTGTCGGTGAGGCTGAGTACCGTGCCAGCCGCCCCTGGTGTGTCGGAGTCGACCAGGTTGCCCATCACCTGCAACGTGATCTTGGCAATGGCGTCAGTGCCCACGGCCATGCGAAGGCCAGTGTTGAGGATCCACGGGTGGCCAATGAGGAACGAGAATCGGCGCCCCGTCCGCAGGAAGCTGTCGAAGCGTTCGCCGACCTCGATGTCGTAGCGTTCGGGTGCAGTGCCTGGGTTCTGGATGAAGAGGTCCGAGGCCAACATGCCAGACTCGAGCCCGTAGTCGATGCCCTCACCGTTCATGGGGTTGACCAGACCAGCGGCGTCGCCGATCGCGACCCAGCCGTCCCCGTGACGCTTCTGCGCACTCATCGGGAGACGCCACGCCCGCGGACGGTCGATGTTCGGGCCGATCTCCCAAGAGTCTTGGACCAACGATCGGTAGCTGGCCAGCAGCTTGTTGAGGTTCAGGCTCTTGAAGCCCTTCATCGTGGAAAGCGCTCCGACCCCGATGTTCACCGTGCCATCGCCACAAGGGAACATCCAGCCGTAGCCGGGAATCGATGTGCCGAACTCGTCCTTGATGGTGAGGCAGGCTTCGAGATGTCGATCTGCGTGGCGGGGGGTCGTGGCGTAGGTGCGAATGGCGAGTCCGAACGGTTCGTCCGGATCTCGCTCGGCGCCGAGCATTCGAGCAACTGCGCCGGGGGCGCCGGTGGCCACCACGGTCATGTCAGCGGTGAACTTCTCGCCGTTTGCTTCGACACCAACGACTCGGGAGCCGTCGAGTGTCGGGAGCGCCTCGGACTTCCAGCGGATATCGGCGCCTGCCTCCGCCGCAGCGTCGATCAACGCCGCATCGAGCCGGCGTCGAGGCCAGACTGCCCCGTGAGCCGGGAACCTGCTGGTCCCTGGCCACATCAGCTCACGCTCGGTCTTGTTGGCGATCATGCGAAGCCCATCGATGTGGTGGGCGTCCTCCATGTCGATCTTCAGTTCGTTGAGGGCTCCGACCGCCCGAGGAGTGAGCCCGTCGCCGCAGACCTTGTCGCGGCCGTACTCGGCCTTGTCGAAAACAACAACTGATGCGCCTTGGCGCGCAGCCTGGATGGCGGCAGCAGCTCCGGCTGGACCAGCTCCGATGACGGCAAGATCGACGTGAGGCATCGGCCAAGCGTGCCCGAATTGCCAGTGGTGTGCTCAGTCAGGCGAACGTGACGCTTGACTCGGCGGCTGCTTCGCTAGCCGATGGAGCGAAGATCGACCACGAAGACCAGCGTCTCGTTTGGTCCGATCACGCCACCAGCACCGGCAGCCCCGTAGCCAAGGTGTGGGGGGATCGTCAGCTTGCGACGTCCGCCGATGCGCATGCCTTGCACGCCTTCGTCCCAGCCCTGGATGACCTGGGAGGCTCCGAGACCGAACGAGAGCGTGTCGCCTCGGTTCCAAGAAGCATCGAACTCTTTGCCGGTTGACCACGAGGCCCCGACGTAGTCGACGTTGACCTGCACGCCTGGGTTTGCTTCTGAGCCGTCACCGACAACGAGGTCCTCGATGAGGAGCTCGGAGGGCGGATCGCCAGCGGGAATTTCAATGATGGGTCGTTCGAAGGTGTCCACGGGCGAAAGCGTAGGGGGCCATTCGGATCATTCATTCCAAAAGGTGCGTCCCCCCTCAACCTCGGCCAGGTCCCCGCCGTAGAGAAGTTGCCGACATGAGTGACCGCAGTCCATGCAGATCACCGCCACCGTCCACCTGGAGAGAACCACCACATGATCAATCGAACGATGCTTCGTCTCTGGACGGCCTCTGTGCAGTCTGTTTCTGAGAGCCAGCAGGTATGCGGCCAGGATGCGTGCGGCCAGGAGCGCGGCGCCAGCTTGGTCGAATACGCATTGCTCGTCGCGCTGATTTCCCTGGTCGTTGTGGGCGCTGTTTCAGTACTCGGTTCTGCAACCACCGAGCCCTACAGCCAGCTCGGATCTCAGCTCGCCAGCTGATCACCAGCCTTTCGCTCGCCCCGACTAACTCCTGCCGGCAACTGGCGGGAAGGTGGTCGATCCTCCAGCCGGCGCGCTATCGTGTAACCCCTACCGGCGGATGTAGCTCAATGGTAGAGCAGAAGGTTTCCAACCTTACGACCAGAGTTCGATTCTCTGTATCCGCTCCACAGCACTTCGCTTTTGCGTCACGTTCGTCGGCCCTCGCCCTCGAAGCGTGACGCAGAAGCCGTTTTGAGGACCGAGTGAAGCACCTCGATCAGCTCGGTCGGACCCTTCGTTCACCCGTTTCGCGCCGAGTCTCAGGACGAGGGCATCGGTCATTCGTGTTTGCATTGCGACGTCTTCCAGCGTGTGCTTCAGACGGCACAAAGCGGTGACACCCCGCTGGTTTCCGCAACGGGCGTTTGACGGGGTTGACCAGGCGCCGTGGCGAGCGGCTCGACCGCCAGGTGGCAGTGGATCTCGGCCGGGAGCAACGACCGGCGTTGTCGCCTCGGGTGAGCTTCAGTTGGGGGAAGGGGTTTGCAGCGACACCGCCGCCGCATGTGGCCGGATCCGGCCACGCATCGGCCGGATGCGCCCTATGAATCTGCGCTGCTCAGTGCGATTGTCCCTCAAGCGCCTCCGAGTCGTGGCGCACGAGGAGAGGACGAAGTCGTGGCCAAAGGACAAAGCGAACTGCTGGTGCAGAAAAAGAACAGTCTTGCCCGAGCGAGATCTGTCTGGTTGATTTTGGCAGCGAGCGCCGTGACGCTCAGCGCGTGCGGAAGTGGCAACGCCACGGATGCAGCGGTGGGTGACGAGGGCGATGCCGAGGTCGTGTACGAGTCACCGCTCGGCGACTTTTTGGGTTGGACCCAAGGCGCTGACTTCGATGAAGAAGCAGCTCAAGCCGAGTGGGCCCAGAACGAGCGAGAGATCCAGGAGGCTGTTGCGATCTGCATGTCGGCGGAGGGCTTCGAGTACATCCCGGTCGACACCGCTGCCCAGAACGCATTCTGGGAGCAACAGTACGAAGAGGATCTCGAGTGGGGCTCGAAGGAGTGGACCGAGAGGTATGGCTTCGGCGTGTCCACGCAGCGATTCTCCCAGGAGCAGGTTGGCCCCGACCTCGTCGGCAACATCTATTCGTCCGTGTCAGAAGATGAAGGACCTGTGGACCCGAACCAGGAATACGTGGAGAGTCTCGGCCCGGATGAACAGACCTCGTACTACGAGGCACTGTGGGGCGATGGCCAAGGCTACGAGTGGGACGAGGCGCTGTCCGAGGACGAGAACGAAGCGGCAATGGATGATTACTTCCAGAGCTATATCCCCACCGGCTGTGAACCCGTTGCTCAAGAGGAGATCTACAACGAAGGTGGACAGGACCGATGGCAAGCGTTCGACACCGAGTTCGGTGAGGCGTTGCAGGAGATGGAAGAGCGCATGGAAAGCCATCCCGACGTGATCGCTTTTCGGTCCGGTGTTCGCACCTGTGTCGAAGAGCGTGGTCTCGAGTTCTTGACCGATCAGGAATCGTATGAGTACTTCGAACTGGCGCTCACCGATGCTGGCCTTGGTTGGGACGACGAAGTCGATCCCCTCGAGGGCATCGACACCACTGACTTCACCGATGAGGACTTCAACCGCATCTGGGAGGAAGCCCAGAGCAAGCCACTGCCAGCGGACAAGCTTGCGGCACTCGCGGAGGTCCAGGAGAACGAAATCGCAACCGCCGTGGCACTGATGGAGTGCGGCGGTGGTTGGCAAAACGAACAGGCTGCTCTGCAGTCGGTTCGGATCGAGATCGAAGAAGAGTTCCTGGCCGTCAACGCTGACAAGCTCGCTGAGTTCGAAGGCGTGTTCGGAAGCTGATTCTTTCGCCGGGACGGCGGGAGTCGATGAAAGACGTTGGAAGAACATGCGAGTGGTTGGATGAATCGCCGGAGAGCATTGGCCGTCATTGCGGCGGTTGCGTTGATCGCTGCCGGGGTGGGTTGGTTCGCTGGTCAGCGGATCAAGTCGCCGGCGGAGATCGCGGCCGCGACCGAGGCGCCTGAGGCGTCGCTGATCACTGTGCCGGTCGAAGAGCGAGAGCTGTCGACCAGCGTGGTCATTCGTGGGCAGGTCGAGTTCGACGATGTGGCTGAGATCCCGGTGAATCCTTCGGCGGAGGGTTCGACGATCATCACCAACGTTCCGCTTGCTGTTGGGGAG
The DNA here is from genome assembly GCA_964351995.1 of uncultured Acidimicrobiaceae bacterium. Lineage (GTDB taxonomy): Bacteria > Actinomycetota > Acidimicrobiia > Acidimicrobiales > SZUA-35 > SZUA-35. The sequence goes on from CAYGQE010000058.1 coordinate 21,016, forward strand.
GACCTGATCGAGGGAGCGGTCGCGGTCGAGGTGGCGGGGCGGCCGTTGCTGGTGTTGGAGGGTGAGCTTCCGGTCTTTCGTCCGCTGGCTCCCGGGGTGGAGGGCCCCGATGTCCGCCAGCTCGAAGAAGCCCTGACCCGTCTCGGCTACAACGCTGGCCAGGTCGACGAGGTGTTCGACAACAACACCGAAGAGGCCATCGCCGCGTTCTATCGGGCCGCCGGTTACAGCCCGAACGAACCAACCAGCGATGAGCTGGCCCAACTACAGGCGGCGCGGGATCGGGTCCGCTCGGCGAACACTCAGCTGACTCAGATCCAGACGGACTCGGCCAGCGGTGGCGTGTCGGAGTCGACCCGCCTGTCGCTTGATCAGCAGGTTCGTCAGGCGGAGAACTTCTTGGTCGATGCGAAGGCAGAACGCTCAGCGTTGCTGGGTCCGGCGACGTCGGAGCGAGAGACAGCTGAGGTTGAAGAACGGGCCGCTGCGGCTTCGGCTGCGACTGCGGCGACGAACGTTCTCGCTGCCAGGGAGGGGACGCACCCACAAACAGGGGTGCCGGTCACCGATGCCGAACTGGCCGAGTTCGAGCTGATCAACACCGAAGCCTCGGATCGTGTTGTCGCAGCGATCCAGGCGGCCTCGGTCGCTCGAGCCGCCGAGGCGCCCATCAAGCTCGAACAGGATCGGTCAGTACAGGACGCCGAAACCAACCTGGCGATTGCGGTTGCGTCAAGGACCGAGGCGTTGGCCCCCCCCTGCAGGTGGCACCGGTATCGCAGATGCTCGGTTGGAGGTGGCTGACGCAAGTGCGGCGTTGGCTGATCTCGATGCCCAGATCGGTACATCGATTCCGACGAACGAATTGATCTTCTTGCCTCAGTTGCCGCGGGTGGTGCAGTAGGTCTTTGTCGAGACCGGCGACATCCCGCAGGGTTCGGCGATGTCGGTGACGGGATCTGGAGTGGTCATCAGATCGTCGGTCTCTGCTGCTGACCGTTCACTGATCGCCGAAGGGGTCGAGGGAGTCATGGACGACGCCACCCTCGGGGTCAACCTTGCGGTGCGGGTGGCGTTCGTGGCCGATTCCCCCGGAGGCCCTGACGTTGGCGAAGGCCGCTTCGGTGTTCGTCTCGAACCAATTGGAGATCTGCCTGAAGATGCGATCAATCAGAACCTCCGCATCACGGTGCCGTTCCAGTCGACCGAGGGAGCGGTGCTCGCGGTGCCCGTGGCTGCGTTGTCGGCTGGTGCTGATGGGTCGTCGCGGGTGCAGGTGGAGCGGGCTGATGGGTCGGTCGAGGTCATCGTGGTGCGGACCGGGTTGTTGGCTCGTGCGCTGGGGCTGGTCGAGATCTCGCCCATCGACGGCCAGTTGGCGGCAGGTGATCGTGTGGTCGTCGGCCGAGACGGGGGAGGTGCCACTGGTGCCGAGACCGACGATGCCGAGACCGACGAATGACCGCCCCTGTCGTCGAGTTGGACGGGGCGGCTCGGGTCTTTCCGGGAACGCCACCGGTCGAAGCGCTGAAGCCGACGAACTTGGTGATTCACCGAGGTGACTACATCGGCATCGTTGGGCCGTCTGGTTCCGGCAAGTCGACATTGCTCCACCTGCTGGGGCTCCTGGACACACCCAGTTCGGGCGTCTACCGGCTCGACGGCATCGATATCGCGTCCCTGACCGACGGCGAACGGGCCGGTGTTCGGTCGGCCCGTATCGGCTTTGTGTTCCAGTCGTTCCACCTGCTGGCGCACCGCAGCAACGTCGAAAACGTCATGCTGGCCGAGAGCTACCGGCCGAACTCACGCAAACAACGACGCGAACGGGCGATTGCAGCCCTCGAGATGGTCGGGCTGGGTCATCGGCTCGATTCGTTCCCGACCACGCTGTCTGGTGGCGAGCGCCAGCGGGTGGCGGTGGCGAGAGCGCTGGTCGGCAAGCCCAGCCTGCTCCTGGCCGACGAACCAACGGGCAACCTCGACTCGAAGACGAGCGCCCAGATCCTCGACCTCTTCGACGACCTTCATCGGCAAGGCCTCACGCTGGCGATCATCACTCACGATGACGATGTGTCTGAGCGAGCGCAACGGCGAGTCCAGATCAAAGACGGTGCCTTGACCAATGCCTGAACTGCTGTCGGCTGAAGCAGCTGTGAACACCGAGGATTCGAGTCCCGACGCCTTGGCGATCCCGACCAGCCACCTTTCGTGGCGCGACCTCGTCAGCGAAGCGGTCATCGCCCTGACAGCAAGGCCGGCGCGCACGATCCTCACCGCCCTCGGCACCGTGCTCGGCGTCGCCGCCTTGGTCGTCACTCTCGGTTTGGCCAAGACCGCTGGCAGCCAAATCGTTGCCCGCTTCGACGATCTCGAAGCTACTCAGGTCGTCGTTCGGCCTCCCCGAGATCAATCGAGCAACCCCAACGCCCAAGAGGTCAACGGCATCCCGTGGGATGCCGGCGATCGCCTCGAGCGGCTCAACGGTGTGGTGGCGGCCGGCACGAAAAGCGATGTTGCGGTTGGTGAGGCGTTGGCGCGCTCGGTACCCATCATCGACCCGCAGGGCCAGAGCGAGTTCCAGATTCCCGTGATCGCAGTGTCGCCCGGATTGTTCGATGCCGTGCGGGCGCAACTGTCGACGGGTCGGGTTTTCGACGATGGCCACAACGAGCGAGGCGACAACGTCGCAGTACTCGGCCCTGGCGCTGCGACCAGGCTCAACGTGAGCCGGGTCGACAACTCGCCGGCGATCTTCCTCGGTGACAACACGATTGCGGTCATCGGCATTCTCGCCGATGTATCGAGAGAGCCGGAACTGCTCAACGCGATCATCGTTCCCGACGGTTACGCAAGGGAGCGGTTCGCACTCGCCGATCCGGGTGAGGTCCACATCGAGGTCGACATCGGTGCGGCAGAACTGATCGGCTCCCAAGCTGCGATCGCATTGTCACCGAACGACCCCGACCTCGTGCAGGTCAGCTTGCCTCCATCGCCCCGCCAAGTCCGCAGCGCTGTCGAGGACGACGTGGACGCGCTGTTCTTGGTGCTCGGTGGTGTGTCGTTGCTGGTGGGAGCGATCGGCATTGCCAACGTCACGCTGGTGTCGGTGCTCGAACGAACAGGCGAAATCGGGTTGCGACGAGCCCTCGGAGCAACCCGGCGTCACATCGCCACGCAGTTCATCTTCGAATCGGCTGTGCTCGGAGCGTTCGCCGGACTGCTCGGGACGAGTCTCGGCATCCTCACCGTTGTGGCGGTGTCGATCAACCGATCGTGGACCCCGATTCTCGATGCGTGGTTGCCGTTGGTGGCCCCGTTCCTCGGAGCGTTCATCGGCCTCATCGCCGGCACCTACCCGGCGTGGAAGGCATCCGCCACTGAACCCATCTCCGCCCTCCGCAACGGGTGAACGCGGAACGCCGGCGCCTCGACCGCGGGCCGGCAGCGATCGTCGATGGCAATGCCCGTTTGAGGTAGGCCTGGTTCGGATCGGTCTGAGCGTTCAGCCTTTGCGAGGAATCGTCGTTGGTGCCAACGAGGTCAGGGCCGAGATCGGCTTGGGCGAACATCTGTGTCGAGACACCAAAGCCGGACCGCTCGACCCATTTCTGGATACCCCATTCGGGCTCGCCAAGCGCTTCGGCATCGTGGATGATCTGGTCTTTCGGGGCGGGGGCGAAGTAGTCGAAGCCCTCATTGGCCAGGCCGACCTCTGCAAGGTCAGCACCAAAGTGGCGATGTCAGGACGCAGGTGACTTGCTCTTTCGACGAGCACCCGCATGTGGGTCGATGGGTGTCATGGTTGGCCCGGTGTCGGGGTGTGTCGAGGACAACTCTGGTCAGGTGTATGACCGGACCCGGTCAACCGGCGTGGACGGCGATCATCGAGCAAGCCCGTCAAACGCTCTAGCCTCGCCCAGATGAAGGTGGAGTTCGTCGGATGTTCAGCCCCGTACCGAGAAGCGATCGAGTCCCGTCTGGTCGATGTTTCGGCCGGTGACGAGTCGACGGTTTGGTTGGTCCTTTGTGGTTCCGATGACCAGTGGGGCGAGCTCTCCCAGCGTTGTGATGAGGAGCAAGTGGTGGTTGCCGTGCTTCCGAATCTCGAGGTCGAGGACTACGTTCGGGCCTTCGTCAGCGGGGCATCCGGCGCTGTTTACCTCGACACGTCGAGTTCGATCACCGTTGATGTGATCAAGGCGGCTCAGCACGGAGAGGCGTTGTTGCCGTTGCAGGCGGTGCGAGCAATGGCGACCTCGGCTCGTCGGCTGGAAGCCACGTTCGAGGTGTCAGATCACGAGAAGGAACTGTTGCGGGCGGTCGCCCAGGGCAAGACGATTGCTCAACTCGCCCATGCGCAGTTCTTCAGCGAGCGAACGGTGCGCCGTCATCTGCAGAGCCTGTATCTGAAATTGGGTGTGCAGAATCGCGCTGAGGCCATTGCGTCAGCGGCTCGTATGGGCTTGCTCGATTGACGTGGTGACCCCAGTGTCCGCTTGTGGCCAGCGGAGTGGCCTGTCGATGACCTCGACATTGGGTTGAGCTCGGCGCATTGTCGTTGAACGAGCGGCCAGATTGGTCGCTGGCTCAGCAGCCGTGTTGCGCACGGAGTTCGAGAAAGCCGAACAGTCATGTCTTCTGTCATCGAGGTTGTTGGTCTCCGCAAGGAGTACCAGAACCTTCGCCGTCAACGAACCGTCGCCCTCGACGGCATCGACTTCACGATTCCCGGTCCCGGTGTCTACGGCCTGCTGGGTCCGAACGGTTCGGGCAAGACCACGACGATCCGTTGTCTCCTCGGGCTCGTCCGGCCGACCGCTGGCACGGTCCGCGTGCTCGGCGCAGGCATCGCCGACATCGGTTCGGTGATCGGCAGGGTCGGTGCCCTTGTCGAAGGCCCGAAGTTCACGCCGAACATGAGCGGGCGGGCCAACCTCGAGCTGTTTGGGTCAATGAGCAGCCTTGGTGCCGAACGGGTTGATGCCGTGCTCGAGCTCGTCGAGATGTCCGACCGGGCGGGTGACCTCGTCGGCACCTACTCACTCGGGATGAGTCAGCGGCTCGGCATCGCTGCGGCGATGTTGAACGATCCGGAGCTGGTCATCTTGGACGAGCCGGGCAACGGTCTTGATCCGGCGGGAATGGCTGACATTCGTCGCCTGGTGCGCCGTTTGGCTGACGAGGGTCGGACCGTGCTGATCTCCAGCCATCAGCTGCATGAGATCCAGCAAGTCTGCGACCGAGTGGTGATCTTCCAAGCCGGCAAGGTCATCGCAAATGGCACCGTCGCCGACATCGTCGGCGCGACAGGCCAACGAATTGTGATCTCCATCCAAGAACGGGCGCAGGCTCTCTCGGTGCTGACTGCTGCCGGTCACGACCCGATGCCCGGGCCAGCCGACCATCAGATCAGCGTGCAACTGGCCGAACCGGCGACCCCCGGGATGCTCAACCGGTTGCTGGCTGAGAACGGCCTCTTCGCCGACACCATCGCCGCTGACGCCATCTCGCTCGAAGCGGCCTTCCTCTCGTTGACCGGCGTGCCCGCCCCGCCGCCTCCGGCGATGAACAACACCAACATCCATTTCAGCAAGGAATTGTCATGACGCTTCTCTCGTCCGAACTTCGTCGAGTGTCTTCTCGGCGACTGACCCGAGCCACCCTTGTCGTCGGCGGGCTGGCCCTCGCCGCAGCGGGAGCTGTGACCTTCGTGCAGCACTCCGCTTCAGTCCCTGACATGGCGCTGGCCACGCAGCTGGCTGATGACAACCACCAGAGCTGCCTGGCCGACCTGTCCGGGTCGGGCATGACAACCACCGAGATCGAAGACAACTGTTTCATGGATCCGATGTGGTTCGTTGAGGACAACAACTTCTATCTCGCCGGAGTTGTCCACGGCCTTGGCGATGCGCCCTGGACCGATGTTCGTGCAGAAGTCACCACTCGAACGGTCATCGAAGAAGGCAACACCGGGTTGGAAGGCCCGGCGTGGGGGTTCTCCGGATCACTCGCTGCGTTCGGTTCCGTGGTGGCGTTGACCGGAGCAATGCTCGGAGCGTCCTACGTCGGAGCTGATTGGAAGTCCGGGGTGATCGAGAGCCAACTCGTTCGCCAACCCAACAGGCCACGACTGATGGCTGCCAAGATCGCATCGTCGGGGATCGTGGTGTCGGCGATGGCTGTGCTCTTCAGTACAGCGTTCGTTGCGGTGATGGTGCCAAGTGCGATCTGGCGTGGCGGGTTCCGAGGCACAGGTCCAGCGTTCTGGACCGATGTCGCTCTGATGGTCGGCCGCATCAGCCTCTCAGCAGCTTTGCTGGCGATGTTGGCGGCGGCCGCTGCGATGCTGGCTCGCAGCACCGTTGCTGGTGTTGTCGCAGTTCTCGCTGGCTACATCGCCACCGGGATCATCGGGGGCATTGGGGGCTCGTTCGCTTCGATGATCGCCCTGCCCCAGAATCTGGCCTCGTGGATCGGTCTTGGCGACGTGACGAGAGACGTGACCGGTGAACTCCAAACCGGCGGGTACTACGAAGTCTGGACTGTGCCAGGCCACAGCTGGGTCATCGCTGGAGCGCTCCTGATCGCAGCAGCGGTGCTGGCGAATGCAACTGCCGCCGGCGCCTTCCACCGGAGGGATGTCTCGTGATCCTCATCTCCTCCCAAAGTGGGTCGTTCGAGCCCGACGCTCAGCTGTTGAAGGCCATGCGAGCCGACGGCGAAACGATCAAGATCGTCGCGAACGGCCACACGAGGTTTGACGGTTCCTATGGTGAACTCTTGGCTTTGGGGATTCCCACCCGAGGCCTGGCTGGCGAACACCCCGTCGAGCGCATCATCAAAGAGCTCACGAAGGCAGCGACGCCGGGCCATTCGAGTGGGCGTGGCGCTGCGCCACCGACCGATCCGGGCAATCACCTCGCAGGTTGCCGGTCATGACGTGACCATGTCAACGTCGACCTGGTGGCTTGAACGAGCACGTACATCGTTCGGACCGGCCTGAGTTCCAACCAAAAAGGACCGGCGCGCCCGTCACTGTTCGTCGTCAGATCAGGCCGAGGTGTCGGTGGCACCAGTCGTGCCGGTGAGTCCGGCGAAGGTCAGGCGCGACTGCGCTCGCAGCATGTCTGGGTCCTCGCCCAGAGCGATCTGGGTGAGGAGGGCCGTGAACTGGTTGTCGATGAAGGCGGCAGCGACGGTGGTTGGGATGCCAGCGGTGATCTCTCCTTGTGCTTTTGCCCGTTCGACCCAGGCTGCGTAACGGGCTCGGGCCTCGACTCGGAGGTCGTCGGTCCGGGTTTGGGTGGCTGCGCCGAGCCGCGATGACAGCACGCGCATCTTCGCCAGGAGGCAGCCAGGCGGCATGCCCCGGTCGAGGTCGATCATGATGTCGATCATCGATGCCAGGACATCTGCAAACGGATCGTCGTGGGTCGTGAGGTCCAGCATGGGTGCGAGCACCGTCTCGGCGTAGTGCTCGAGGGTGGCGTCCATCACGCCGTCCTCGCCGCCGAACTCCCGATAGAGGGCGGGCTTTGACACGCCGGCACGGCGACACAGTTCATTGAGCGATACGGCGTCGGTCCCTTCACGCCAGTAGCCGTCCATCGCGACCTCGATCACGCGGTCGCGGTCGATCGTCTTTGGCCGACCTCTCGGGCGGTTGTCGCTCGATTCGACCTCCATGTTCGACCTTTCTGCGGCGCTTGCCTCTTGAGAGTGGGCTTGAGTGTACCTATCGGTACGCAATTCGAACGCGGCGGAAGTCGTGGCCGGAAAATATTTTCGTACCTTTCGGTACGTTCGGGTTGCCAGCGGCACGCCAGACCCTTATCTTCATTGCGTACCAGGTGGTACGAAACGAATCGCCTGTTGCACACGATCAGGGAGCACCACATGAAGATCTTCACTCCGGTCCTCGTCGCACTTTCGCTCGCGGGCGCCGCCTGCGGCAGTTCGACACCGGCTGCCGAACCGGCCGCCAGCACCCAGCCAACCGAGACAACCATCCAAGAACAGGAAGAAGCCACCATGACAACAACCGAACTGGCGACCGCCACCCTCGACGCACTCTTCACCGACTTCGATCCCGAGGCAGCCGCCGAACTGTTGGCCCCGGACTACATCCAGCACAACCCAGGTGTGCCGACCGGTGCAGCAGCCGTGCTCGAGTTCATCCCGGCGCTCGAAGAGAGCGGGATCTCGGTCACCACGCACCGGATCATCACCGACGGCGACCTCGTGGCGATGCACAACACCTACGAGAACGCCGATCTGTTCGGGGCGCCGACGCTGGTGGCGTTCGACGTGTTCCGCATCGAGGACGGCAAGGTCGCCGAGCACTGGGACAACCTGCAGCCCCCGGCCGAACCCAACGCTTCGGGTCGGACGCTGACCGACGGGCCCACCGAGGTCACCGATCTCGATCAGACCGAAGCGAACAAGGCGCTGGTCGCCGAGTTCACCGAGACCGTATTGATCGGCGGTGACTTCGGCCGCATCTCGGAGTTCTTCGCTCCCGACCTCATCCAGCACAATCCGTGGTGGGGAGACGGTCTCGAGGCCCTCGGCGCCGGCTTCGCCGCCCAGGCCGAGCAGGGCAATGCGCTCAGCTACACCAAGGTTCATCACATCATCGGTGAAGGCAACTTCGTACTGTTCATCTCCGAAGGGACCCTCGGCGACACCCCGACCGCCTACTACGACCTGCTCCGGCTCGAAGACGGTCTCGTGGTCGAACACTGGGACGTGATCTCAGAGATCCCCGCCGAGATGGCCCACGACAACGGAAAGTTCTGACGCAGTCATGAACAATGTCATCATCACCGGTAGCAGCAATGGGTCCGGCTACCCGTCGGCCATCGCCCTCGCCGAGCAGGGCTACCGAGTCTGGGCAACGATGCGCAACGCCGCCGGCTCGAACCGGGAACGCAAGGAACTGCTCGAAGCCACAGCAGGCGACATCAGGGTGCTCGACATGGATGTGGCTGACGACGCATCAGCCGACGCCGCCATCTCGGAGGTGATCGACACCGACGGCCACCTCGGGATCGAGCACGGCGTTCCCGATTTCACCTACGTGATTGCCGAGGTACCCCATGGATGACAAGACCGTTTCCACGATTGCTCTCCTGCTGTGTCTGGCGCCAGGAGTGCTCCACTCGGTCGAGGTGGCCTTTCCCATGCTGTCTCGCTGGATCGCGAACTACGTGCTCCCGTTCTTCGGGCCGGGACGACCGACCAAGGCTGGGGCACTGACGAACGACCAGCAGCTCGCGATGCTCGATGCCGGCGTCGACGCAGTTCCCGAGGAGAAGAAGGTGGCGGCATCGGACTACATCTTCTTGATGCTGTTCGAGCAGCGCCAAGGCTCACTGGCGTTCCTCTCGGTCGTCGCGGGCGTGATCTACGGGATGACGTTGAGTCTCACCGAACGCAACCCGCTGCACCTTGTTCTCGGCGTGATGGCGGCGCTGTTCATGCTCGTCAACGCCAATCACGCCGGCATCGGATTCCTCGGCGACCACCCTCGAGTGTCGCAGCACGGACGCAACCTCGGGATCGTGTTCGCCCCGTTCTGGGCGGTGGCAGCCGTGCTCAACGTGTTGGCCTTCTCGGCCTCGCTCCCACCGTCATGACCGGGCCACACCCAAACAAATGCCGCCGTTGGCTCGGTCTCGTCACCGCCTGCATGGTGCTCATCGGCGCCGCATGCGGCAGCGGTGGCGACGCCGCGACGCTCCCCGCCTCCGAGATCGAATCCGGCCTTCCAGCTGCGGACATGACAGCCGAGCCAATTGGTGAGATCACCATTCACTCCTACCTCGGCCCGAGCCTGAACACCGGGAACTACGTCGTCGAATCGTCGACATCGCTTGTTGTTGTCGACACCGGCTATCGAGGTGGCGACCCGGAGGAATTCCGTTCCGCGGTCGATTCCCTCGGCAAGCCGATCTCGACCGTGTTGATCACCCACGATCACCCCGACCATGTCGGCGGGCTCAACACCGCCTTCGCCGACGTTCCTGTCGCCACCACAGCGGCCGTTGCCGAATTCATTGACGCCGGGAACCGAGACATCAAGATCCTCGACGGTGCGTTCACGATCGACGGGATCGACTACGTCGCCGAGGAATACCTCGACGTCGAGGCCCGGGCCCAGATGGTCATCACCCTTCCCGACCACGACGCGATCTTCACCGGCGATCTGGTCTTCAATGAGACTCACTTGTTCCTGACCCCTCACCTCGACCGCTGGATCTCGATCCTCGAAGAACTCCGGGTCGACTCACCGAGCAGGGTGTACCCCGGCCACGGGCCGCCGGCCGGCCCCGCCGTCTATGGCGAAACGATCACCTACATCCGTACTGCTCAAGCCAATCTGGCCAGCGCGTTGAGCGGTGAGGAGTACACGGCGGCCATGATCGACGCCTACCCGAGTTGGCAAGAACCCAGCCTCATCCAGTACTACCCGAAGGCGCTGCTGTCCCAGCCGATCGCGCCAGCAACCGAGACCGACTGAACGTAGCGACCCGCCGCGGTTCTGACCCGATTAGGTGTCGTCGCTGGGTCTGCTCCGCCTCCTCCTCAGGAAGAAGATCGTGGCCCCCAGTGCAAGAACCAAAGCCGGTAGCGAGAGGTAGGGGTATTTGAAAAACACGTTGTAGAGGACGCGTTCGACCACTGAAACCGTTGGGGCGTCGGTGATGACTTCGCTGATTGAGAAGACCGAACCCGTCTGCGCACACCATGACGTTGGCAAGATGGCCACGTCCTGGATGGTGAGAACCGCATTGTCGGTTCTGGTTCGAACTCGCTGATCTGACCCGGTGAGAATCCCGGTTCGAGTCTGATGGACGACCTCACCACCCTCGGAGAGGAATCTCGGGGTGATGATCGGGTACGGGCCTTCCGGCGTTCGTCTTGGCGGTGTGATGTGATACCCAAGAATGGCCTTGACCTCTTCATCGGGCAGCGAGGAAAGCGTGTCGGTGACTCCGAGGAATGCGGCGTCGGTCGGAGCCCACACGGTCTTGTCGGCAAGTTCGGGATCGGACAGAATCTCAAAGCCTTCAGGGTCGAACTGACGAAACAGATCGAGAAAGGTGTCGTGCTCGCCAGTGGCTTGCAGCACGCTGACGATACTCAGGCCGGTCCCGTCGTTGTCGCAGACGAACTGGTAGCCGGCGACACTTGGGTCACCGTTCGCTTCTTGAATCTGTTGGGCGTTCGCAGGTCCGGTCGAGGCGAAGAGATAGCCGACGACGACGGCAAGCGCGAACCAACGACGGGTGTTTCTGGTCATCAATCGCTCGGCCATGGTCAGGTCCCTTTCGGTGCGATGGTGGGTGGTCTGCGGAGTGGTTGCCAGGTCCGGTAGGTGCCGCATCGCCAGGCCCATTCGAATGGGCCGTAGCGGAAGCGTGTAAGCCACCAGGTCGACCACCAGAGCTGCAGGGCCCAGACACCGACGATCCAGACGGCGATCATGGTGCGGGTGAGGTCGACGTCGTCGAGCAGCCAGCCGAGCGTCGCGAGCCCGATGACGGTCTGGGTGAGGTAGTTCGTCAGCGCCATCCGTCCAGCGTTGCGGAAGCGTTCGAGCCGGCGGCCGCCGCCTCGGTTCCACAAGATGATGGCAGCCATGTAGCCGAGCGCCATGGGGATGGTACCGAGCCCGGTGGGAACGGTGCCGACGACGGCGTAGTCGGCAGACCAGTCGGTGGCGATGTAGAGCGCGGAACCGGCAGCGGTGACGGCACCGCCAACTCCGATACCCCACAGCGCAAGGCGCCGGTAGTACTCGTTGTCGCGCCCGCCTTGGACGATCCCCAGCCGGTAGAGGGCGACACCGATGAGCATGAGACCGAGGGCTCGACCGCCGGCGTTGAGCAGGAACCAGGTCTCCACTTCGGTCGACTTCGCGCCAGCGCCCACCAGCCAGTAGTCGCCGAGCTCGGCGCCGTCGGCGCCGACCGTCGCCTGTACGAACGGCGCAAGGACAGCGCCGGTGAGGGCAAGCACGACTCCGGCGGCGGCGAGGATCCGGGCTGGCAGCTTGCGCACGAGGAGCACGATGGGAGCGCACATCGCGTAGAGCGCCAAGATGTCGCCGAACCACAGCGCTGTGTGTGCTATCCCGACGGCAAAGAGCAGGGCGAAGCGCCACAGGCTGAGCCACACCACCCGCCGATTCTTGGCCGCTGCCCGCTCGGCGAAGATGACGACGCCGACGCCGAACAGCAGTGAGAACAGCGCCATCATCTTCTGGTCGACGAAGACCATTGT